>NZ_JBKBQV010000136.1:0-510 GCF_046292425.1 Sphingorhabdus sp. | reverse complement strand
TAGATCGGCACGGTCCCAACCGGCACGGCGCTGTTCCGCACGATCCACTCGCGGGTGGGGTGGATGTGCCGCCCGGTCGAGAGGTCCATGACCGTGTCCGCGCCCCAGCGGGTCGCCCAGATCATCTTCCCGACCTCCTCCTCGATGGAGCTGGTCACGATGCTGGTGCCGAGGTTCGCGTTGATCTTCACCCGGAAGTTCCGCCCGATCACGGTGGGTTCCAGTTCCGGGTGGTTGATGTTCGCGGGGATCACCGCGCGGCCCCGCGCGACCTCGGCGCGCACGAATTCCGGCGTGATCTCGCGCGGGATGGCGGCCCCGAACCCCTGACCGGGATGCTGGTGGGTCAGGTCGAAGTCCGTCTCCTGCCGCAGCGCCTCGCGCAGCGCGACGAACTCCATCTCCGGGGTGATCTCGCCGCGCCGCGCCGCCTGAAGCTGCGTGATCCCCGCACCGGCTCGGGCGCGGCGCGGGCGGGGCACGCGCGGGAACGGCAGCGGCCCGCTGAGG
>NZ_JBKBQV010000135.1:247-512 GCF_046292425.1 Sphingorhabdus sp. | reverse complement strand
ACCGACAAGGCCTGGGAGATGGGCTGGGTCAAGCCGCTGGTCGCTGGTCCCGCTACCGGTCAATCGGTTGGAATCATCGGGGCGGGCCCCGCCGGTCTCGCCGCCGCCGAGCTGCTGCGCGAGCAGGGCCACGAGGTGGTGGTCTATGACCGTCATGACCGGGCCGGCGGCCTGCTGATCTACGGCATTCCCGGTTTCAAGCTGGAAAAGGATGTCGTCGAGCGCCGCACCCGGCGCCTGGCCGAGGGCGGCGTCACCTTCAAGA
>NZ_JBKBQV010000135.1:0-237 GCF_046292425.1 Sphingorhabdus sp. | reverse complement strand
CGAGGTCGGCAAGGACGCCACCCTGGAAGACCTGCGCGCCCAGCACGACGCCGTGCTGATCGCCGTCGGCGTCTATGCGGCGCGCGATCTGGTGGCCCCCGGCGCCGGCAGCCAAGGCGTTGTGCCGGCCCTCGACTATCTGATCGCCTCGAACCGCACGGGCCTGGGCGACGTCGTTCCCGAGTATGAGAACGGCACGCTGAACGCCTCGGGCAAGGACGTGGTCGTGGTGGGCGG
>NZ_JBKBQV010000134.1:0-513 GCF_046292425.1 Sphingorhabdus sp. | reverse complement strand
GATCGGGGTCGATAATTTCAACGACTACTACGACCCGGCCCTGAAGGAGGCCCGCGCCGCCCGGCTGGAGGCGCGCGAGGGCTTCACCATGGTGCGGGCCGACATCGCCGACCACGAACAGATGCTGGCCCTGGTGCGCGACAACGGCGTGGAGCGGATCGTCCACCTCGCCGCCCAGGCCGGGGTTCGCTACTCGATCGAGAACCCCTTCGCCTATGAGCGGTCCAATCTGGCGGGCCATCTGTCGATGCTGGAGGCCGCGCGCCACAACGGCGTGACCCATCTGGTCTACGCCTCGTCCAGCTCGGTCTATGGCGACCGGCCGCTGGAGGGAGCGGGCTTCCGCGAGGACGATCCGACGGTGGAGCCCGTGTCGCTCTATGCGGCGACCAAGCGGTCGTGCGAAC
Organism: Sphingorhabdus sp.; assembly: GCF_046292425.1. GTDB lineage: Bacteria > Pseudomonadota > Alphaproteobacteria > Sphingomonadales > Sphingomonadaceae > Sphingorhabdus_B. Next base: position 106 of record NZ_JBKBQV010000134.1, on the reverse strand, counting down.
TGCTGAGCCAGAGCTACGCCAAACTGTACGGCTTCCCCCAGTCGGGCCTGCGCTTCTTCACCGTCTACGGGCCGTGGGGACGCCCGGACATGATGCTGTGGAACTT
>NZ_JBKBQV010000133.1:0-514 GCF_046292425.1 Sphingorhabdus sp. | reverse complement strand
CCCGTGAGCACGGTGCCAGATTGAACATCAACAAGCCTGCCAGCTTCTACGTAGAGATTGGTAGCGAGTACCGGCGCTGGCGCGAGGGATAAGGCCGCCGCCAATGAGGCAAGAACTGGACGGGTAACACATCCAATACCGCGGTGTTTCATCACCCTTTTTTGGTGATGCGCATGATTTCGCGCTCGACCATCGCTTCAACGATAGGTGGCAAATGCGTATCGAGCCAATCCTTCAGCATCGGACGAAGCAAATCGCGTGTCAGCCCCTCAAGCGAGGTTTCACCCGACCGGACGATCTGCGGCGCCACACCCGGTTCGGACAAGGTCTGCAACGCAGAAAAGCTGTGCCGCAGGCTTTGGGCCTTGTTGTCATCTAGCAGGACATCATCACTGCCATTGTTCTCGTCTGCTTCAGTCAACTCAAGAACTTCTTCTGCCGACTCGTCTGATATCGCTGCCTTGGCAGCACGCTTATTGGCCGGACGATTACGGTCGTCATCGGCAATGATGCG
>NZ_JBKBQV010000132.1:0-516 GCF_046292425.1 Sphingorhabdus sp. | reverse complement strand
GTGGTGGTCGTATCGGTATTCGTTAATCCAACCCAGTTTGGCCCGAATGAAGATCTCGATGCCTATCCGCGAATGCTGGAGCGTGATTCGCAGCTGCTGCATGCCGCTGGTGTGGACATATTGTGGGCACCGAATGCCGCGACGGTCTATCCGCCGGGGTTTGCCACAAAGGTCCATGTCGATGGACCAAGTAACGGCTATTGCGGTGGCGCGCGGCCGGGGCATTTTGACGGTGTTGCGTTGGTCGTAGCGAAACTGTTCAATCAGGTTCAGCCGGATGTCGCGCTTTTCGGAGAAAAGGATTTTCAGCAACTGGCGGTAATCCGGCAAATGGCGCGCGATCTCGACTTTGCGTTGGAGATATTGGGTGTTCCTATTGTGCGGGATGCGGACGGTCTCGCTTTGTCATCGCGCAACGCCTATTTGACGGCTGGAGAACGCGGCTCAGCGCTCGCTTTGCCGCATGCCCTGCGGCAAGCTGCGGACGCAATCCGCGCCGGTCATGATGTAGCCGAA
>NZ_JBKBQV010000131.1:249-517 GCF_046292425.1 Sphingorhabdus sp. | reverse complement strand
TCTTCATCGACTGCTCCGGCTTCCGGTCCCTGCTGATCGGCAAGGCGCTGGGCGTCGAGCATGAGGACTGGTCGCACTGGCTGCTGTGCGATCGCGCCATCGCGGTGCAGACCGAGAATGTCGGTCCGCCGGCGCCCTATACCCTGGCCCATGCCCAGGATTTCGGCTGGCGCTGGCGGATTCCGCTGCAGCACCGGACGGGCAATGGCCACGTCTTCTGCAGCCGCTATCTGAGCGACGACGAGGCGACCGCCGTGCTGATGGCGCA
>NZ_JBKBQV010000131.1:0-239 GCF_046292425.1 Sphingorhabdus sp. | reverse complement strand
GGGTTCAAGACCGGGGTGCGCAAACAGATCTGGAGCCGCAACGTCCTGTCGCTGGGCCTCGCCAGCGGGTTCATCGAGCCGCTCGAATCCACCGCCATCCATCTGATCTACCGCGGCATGGAGTTCTTCTTCCGCTATCTGCCGGATACGGACTGCGACCGGCATCTGGTCGACGAATACAATCGGCGCATGATCGCGGACTATGAGGAGATCCGCGACTTCGTGATCCTGCACTATTG
>NZ_JBKBQV010000130.1:0-521 GCF_046292425.1 Sphingorhabdus sp. | reverse complement strand
GGCTGAAGAAGGTGAAGTCGATGTCCGCTGCACCGCAGGCTTGATCTGCCCTGCGCAGCGGGTGCAACGGCTCATTCATTTCGTCAGCCGAGGTGCGCTCGATATTGAGGGACTTGGCGAGAAAACCATTCAGGAATTTTTTGATCTGGGCTGGCTGGAAAGCCCCGCTGACATATTCCGGTTGCGCCATCGCCGCGCCGACATTTTGTCGCGCGAAGGTTGGCAGGATAAGTCTGTGGATAACCTGTTGGCAGCCATTGAGGCTAAACGCGCGCCCGATGGTGCCAGACTGCTCTTTGGACTTGGTATCCGGCATATCGGCACTGTGACGGCGCGTGATTTATTCAAGGCGTTCGGGTCGGTTGAGGAGATTGGCAATGTCGGCCAGAGGCTAGCGCAAGCCGATCAAGCCGCTGTCGCCGATGTCACTGCGATTGATGGGGTGGGGAGCGCTGTGGCCGAAGCACTGGGCGATTTTTTCCATGAACCCCATAATCTGTCCGTCTGGAACGACCTTCTGC
>NZ_JBKBQV010000129.1:0-527 GCF_046292425.1 Sphingorhabdus sp. | reverse complement strand
GAACGACTGGGTCACGCTGACGAATGAGCAATCGGCGGCGTCGAGGATGTCAACGATCCTGGCAAAGTCGGAAAGGCTCCGGGTCAGGCGGTCGATCTTGTACACGACGATAACGTCGATCTGTCCGGCCTTCACCGCGGCAAGAAGCCGCCGCAGGGCAGGGCGCTCCATGTCACCTCCCGAGAACCCGCCATCATCGTAATGCTCGGCGATCGGCGACCAGCCCTCGTGCTGCTGGCTCAGGATGTACGCTTCGCACGCCTCGCGCTGGGCATCGAGGCTGTTGAAGTCCTTCTCGAGTCCCTCGTCTGTCGACTTGCGGGTGTAGACCGCGCAGCGCAGCGTCATCGTGTTACTGCGCATCGGTAGTGACCCCGAGCTTGCCGAGACGTGGAGACTGTAAACCGAAGAAGCGCGGACCCGACCAGTGCGCGCCGGTAATCTCGCGGGCAACGGCGCTGAGCGAGGAGTATCTCGCGCCGCGGTATTCGACGCCGCCTTCGAGCACCACGACCTGGTGAACTTCG
>NZ_JBKBQV010000128.1:0-529 GCF_046292425.1 Sphingorhabdus sp. | reverse complement strand
GCAAGCGCGGCGGTGAAGGCGGCGCTGAGCTGAGGGATGGCGGCGAGGCGCAGCACGCCATAATCTCCCCTCCCGCTTGCGGGAGGGGTCGGGGGAGGGCCTGTCAGATGAGCAACCCGGTCGATAAAGGCTCAAAGCGAAACACCCCCCGCGCCCGCACCCTTCGCAACAACCCCACGCAAGCCGAAAAACACCTCTGGGCCGCCCTGAGCGCCCGCAAGACAGCCGGAATCCGCTTCAACCGCCAGGTCCAGATCGGCCCCTATTTCTGCGATTTCGTCGCACGGTCCATCAAACTGGTCATCGAAGTCGACGGCGGCCAGCATGGGGATGCGTCGGATGAGGCGCGGACCCGATTTCTCGAAGCGCTTGGATATCGCGTCATCCGATTCTGGAACAACGACGTTCTCGGAAATCTCGACGGCGTGGTCGCTGAAATCGAGCGTGTGCTGGCGGACAGGCCCTCCCCTAACCCCTCCCGCCAGCGGGAGGGGGACGGATGAGCGGCAAAGCACGTCCCACAAAGCCC
>NZ_JBKBQV010000127.1:0-530 GCF_046292425.1 Sphingorhabdus sp. | reverse complement strand
CCCCGCCGACAGGTTTTTCGCTGCCAGTTTGGACATATGCCGTTCGACCGCCAGCTCGCTGGCATGCATCGGCAGGTCCGCGACCGGCCCGGACAGCCGCGCACTTTCGGGAACATCGGCGAACAGATCATCGATCGTCGCGGCATTGACCGCGGCGAGCATCGCCTGCCGGTCGGACGGGGTAAGGGGAAGGTAGCGCATCAATCTTCCTTCTCCCCTCCCGCTTGCGGGAGGGGTCGGGGGAGGGCCTGTCAGATCCTAAAGCGGAGCGCGTGAGGCCATGGACACGCCCTCCCCTAGCCCCTCCCGCAAGCGGGAGGGGGACTTAGAGCTTGCTCACGAAATCCGCGTAAGCGCTCTCGTTCATCAGTCCATCAAGCTCGCTGGTGTCGGCCAACGTCATCTTGAAGAACCAGCCATCGCCCTCGGGATCTTCGTTCACCAGCGCGGGATTGTCCTCAAGCGCCGGATTGCCCTCGACCACGGTGCCGGAAACCGGCGCATAGACATCGCTTGCCGCCTTGACGCTC
>NZ_JBKBQV010000126.1:0-530 GCF_046292425.1 Sphingorhabdus sp. | reverse complement strand
CACGACATCGGCCTGATGGAAGACCGGGCGACGCTGCGGATCAGCTCGCAGCATATCGCCAACTGGCTGCTGCACGGGGTCTGCACCCCCGATCAGGTGGACGCCGCCTTCCGGCGCATGGCGGCCAAGGTGGACGGCCAGAACGCCGGCGATCCCCTGTACCGGCCCATGGCGCCCGACCCAGACGCCAGCCTGGCCTATCAGGCCGCCCGCGCCCTGGTGTTCGAGGGGGCAGCCCAGCCGAACGGCTATACCGAACCCCTGCTCCACGCCTTCCGGCTGAGGGCCAAGGCCGCCGTCTAGCCGCCCAGCCGGTCCGGCGGCGTTTGGGGCGCGGGCTCCAGCCCGTTTTCGCCTTCGGCGGCCGACATGACGTCGTCGGCTGCGTCGTTGGCGCTGGACCTGAGGGGCGGCGGCGTGGACTCCGTCGCGCGGTGGGGCGTCGCCGCGCCCTGATCATAGCCTAGCCGCCTCAAGGCTTCGTCGCCCTCTAGTCCGAAGGCGCTGCGGATGCGCAGGTCGGTCTGGGG
>NZ_JBKBQV010000125.1:0-531 GCF_046292425.1 Sphingorhabdus sp. | reverse complement strand
GGGCGAACACCAGCCCGATCAGACGGCCGATCAGCCGGTGCAGCCATTCCCACCAGAAGATGCCCTGAAACTCGCCCAGGCTCATGCCGGCGTTGATCTGGGCGTATTGGGGGATCTGCTTGTATTTGTCGAAGGCCTCGGCCCACTGGGCGTCGTTCCGAGGCGGGATGGCGCCCATGATAGGCTGCCATTCCGTAATCGACAGGCCCGAGCCCGTCAGGCGCGTAATGCCGCCGACAACCACCATCAGGAAGACGATGGTCGCCGTGGCGAACAGCCACACGGCGACGGCGCGATTGCGATCTGGATTTCCGAAACGGTTCATTCGACGCCCGACACTGACCCGGATATGGTGTCGCGCTCGACGATGAGCAAATCGCGACCGATGCGGTATGCCCGCCTGGAGCGACAAGATCGAGTCGGATTGAGTTAACGGCGCTGACGCCGCAGGAGATCAGGGTTGCAATACGCCGATATCGCCGCCGCCGTTGTGGGCGGCCTGCTGCTGGCCTGGATCGCGGACCTTCTGAC
>NZ_JBKBQV010000124.1:0-536 GCF_046292425.1 Sphingorhabdus sp. | reverse complement strand
ATCGCGGTTCGTACGTGCCACCGCGCGTATCATAGGGGACAGCGGCAAAGCGGTCGCGCCACGCGTTCTGCTTCGCGAAAGTCGCGTCCCATAACTGCTGTGGCGAGGGGTAGGAATCGACGTAGCCTTCCTTCCCCGCCATATCGATCTGCCAGATGCCCCGCCCATTCGTCGAATAGGCAAATCGAGTTTGTAGTTTCTCGGCGTAAATCTTCGCCTGCCCGACACCCTCGGTATCGCCAAGATCGCGTCGCTTCGCCTCGATCACCGCGAGTTTGCGATTGCGGAAGGTCAGCACATAGTCGGCAGTCGTTGGCTCGCCGCGCTTGCCAGCACCTTGCAATCGTCCAGGGCAAATCTGCTCGCGCCGCACCCGGCTATCCGCCACCACGCCCCATCCCGCCAGGCGAAGCGCGGGGTCGATCAGTTCGGCGCGGGTTTCCGCTTCATTCATGCCACGAGGAGTCGCGGTACGATCAACTCACCCGAGAAAGCGCGTCCGAGTAACAATCGCTTCAGCTCGGCGATGGCAACGA
>NZ_JBKBQV010000123.1:0-536 GCF_046292425.1 Sphingorhabdus sp. | reverse complement strand
TTATCATTGCTTTGATCGATGAAATAACACACTTTGCCTTTGGACACTGAAATAGGTCGACTCAAAGCAGCAGCCTTCGGCTTCAGACAACGGAGTTCGTATCGTGCATGGGGTAAAATTTGCGTTGATTAGCGGCGTGGCGCTATTCGTCTGCATTACTCCGGCGAAAGCCGAGCGATGGTCGGTGGTCATACAAAAGGACACCGACGGAACAACATATCTCGCAAACAGTGATTTCCCGACCGATGACTCCTCTCCAACAAAAACTTTTTGGACACATGCATTTTACGAGATGCCACGATACGGCATGAAGAGCCTTAAAGTAGAATATACCGTTCATTGCTCTAATCGAACTATAGTTAAACAAAGTTATTTCGAATATGACACCGAAGACAATGTTGTTTTTTCGGGAAAGAACAACAATGACAACTCTGCGAAAGTAGTTATTTCAGGTTCGGTCGAAGATCGGCTTTTAACATTTGCGTGTTCAAGCCCGATTTTGCGTAAACAGAATTACACAGAATTAAACGAAAAGT
>NZ_JBKBQV010000122.1:0-541 GCF_046292425.1 Sphingorhabdus sp. | reverse complement strand
TCCGGCGCTGCACCGCGCGATCCTCTCCTACGCCAGCGACATGATGCTGCTCGGCACCGCGACGCTGCCGCATGGCGTCAACTGGATGACGCGCGGATTGCAGAGCGCGAGCCTCGACCACGCCGTATGGCTGCACGCGCCGCTGCGCGCCGACGACTGGCTGCTCTACACCACCGACAGCCCCTGGGCCGGCCATGCGCGCGGGTTCAACCGCGGGCGCATCTACAGCCGCGACGGCCGACTGGTGGCGAGCGTCGCGCAGGAAGGGCTGATGCGGATGCGGGAGGGGTGAGGTCTGCAAGTCCCCCTCCCGCTCGCGGGAGGGGTTAGGGGAGGGCCTGTCCAAGCGGGCCGTCCGTGACTGTGACAGGCCCTCCCCCGGCCCATTGCCGGGTGAACAGCGCCCCGCGCTGTTCAGGCCATGCCGGGGGCATGGCCGACCCGGCAATCGCAAGCGGGAGGGGAGATTATTGCTTCGGCCGGATCACATACGCCGCCGGCAAATACAGAAACACCTCGGTCAAGCTCGCCCGCGACCATT
>NZ_JBKBQV010000121.1:0-547 GCF_046292425.1 Sphingorhabdus sp. | reverse complement strand
CCGGCCGGGCAACAGAAAGGTTACAGCGGCTTGGGGGGTGCCGGGCAACAGAAACCCCCCACTTCCCCAGCATTTTCAGGAAAAGTGGGAACCGGTTTTTCGGTTAAAAAATGCGTCCGCATTTGGGTCGCCGGCAACAGAATCCGGGACCTTTTGCCTTTTGCTGTAAGTGTTGAACCGACGACTTCGCGTCAGTCGGAACCGAACGCTGTGTCCAGTTCTACGGCCTCAAGCATTTTGGCGGCGGCAATGAATACGGCGCACGTGCACAGCAGAAAAAACACCTTCCCGATCGCGCCAGGATATTGGATCATATATTCCTGTCCCCGCTTCACCGCGCCAAGCCCAAGCGCGTAGGTGATGAGGAACACCTCCAACTTGGTCTTGATCGTAAACAGGCGTAAAATGCTTTTCATAGTTAATTGGATAAGCTGCAATGCCCGTGCCAAGTCAGCATTTGCGTCGGTTACGATGGTTAACGACGCCTCGTTTTGTAAAGAATTCCGACAGTCACACGAGCGCGGTGAGGTCATTGGCCTCCAACAGC
>NZ_JBKBQV010000120.1:0-553 GCF_046292425.1 Sphingorhabdus sp. | reverse complement strand
GGGCGCATTGCGCAGCAACTGCGTCCAGAAATTATAGGCGCGCACTTGCATCCGGCGTTCGTTGACGCCAATTTCCGGCGGCCGTTCTAAGCCGTGATCGTGACCGTGGTCTTGGGCATCATGCGAGGTGCGATCCGAATCGCCCTCCCCCTGATGCGTGACGTGACTGTCTATCCCGCGCAAACTGTCCATAAAGGTCCCATTTCCCTTGCATAGCCCCACCCGCGCAAGGCGGATAAAGCAGCTTCCCCAGGGAATGTGCCGCGATATGGTAAAATTGTCGTAAAGGAGACCCCGATAATTCGCACAGTGTCGGACATTATGGCACAATTGGCGCTTGAACAAACGCCCCGTCAGCGCTATCTGCCACCCCCATGCCGCCTTAGCTCAGTTGGTAGAGCATCGCATTCGTAATGCGGGGGCCGTAGGTTCGAATCCTATAGGCGGCACCACTTTCCCACAAACCACTGAAAATCCTAACAAATCGTCCTCTCGACGGTCCAAAAAGCGTGCCTGTTACACAAAGGTGTTACACAATAGCTCCACAAATTCT
>NZ_JBKBQV010000119.1:0-556 GCF_046292425.1 Sphingorhabdus sp. | reverse complement strand
CGAAGCGCTCAAAAACGCGCCCAAGATCAAGAAGCGCGCCGTCTCGGGCCCCAGCTTCTAAACCTTATCCCCGACCGGGGACTTCGGCATCGGGATCGGTCAGCGTAATCACCCGCCGCGCCGCGCGGCGGGCGAACGCCAGCGTGCATTTGCGCCGCGTCGCACTCGCGAGCGGCACCGTCCGCGCCTCCCGCACGATCGCCGCGTCGTAGCGGTCGGCGACGATCAGGCCGGCGCGTTCGGGCAGGAAATCGGGGCGCTCGAGCGGCGCCAGGTCGAACCCCGCCGGCACCGCCCAGAAATAGCGGTCGCAATGCGCCAGATAGTCGGTCCATTTGCCGTCACCGATCAGGTCGGCGCGCGACACCTTGACCTCGACGATCACGATCTCGCCACGCACATTGAGCGCCATCAGGTCGGCGCGCCGGCCATCGCCCAGCGGCACCTCTGCCATCGCGATGCAATCGTGGCGCAGAAGCATCCGGCACACGCCGCGCGTGACATCGGCGGCGATCAGCGGATCGGAGTCGGCAGCGCAAAAGGCCGGGGAGGGTGT
>NZ_JBKBQV010000118.1:0-558 GCF_046292425.1 Sphingorhabdus sp. | reverse complement strand
TGCGCCCGCACATGCACGGCAAGTCCTGCCTCAACTTCAAGCCTGGGAAACCGGTGCCGGAAAGCGACCTGGACACCCTGATCGCCGCCGCGATGGCCGCTGGACTGGATTAGGCTCGCGCCTCTTCCACCCCCGCGCTGTTGTGGCGTAGCGCTTTCAGCACCGTCTCCACGATATGCGGCGCGTTGAGGCCCGCCGCGTCGTACTGCTTCACCGGATCGTCGTGGTCCTGGAAAACGTCGGGCAGGCGCATGGTGCGGATCTTGAGGCCACCGCTTACGCCATCGGAATCGAGCAGCCCGGCGTCGCTAGCATGGGTGAGCACGTGTGCGCCCAGACCGCCGATCGCTGCTTCCTCCACGGTCACCACCACTTCGTGAGTCCGCATCAGCCGATCGATCAACCCGGTGTCGAGCGGCTTGGCGAAGCGCATGTCGGCAACCGTCGTGCTGAGGCCCTTGGCGTCGAGTGCGTCAGCGGCCTTGAGTGCTTCGGCCAGCCGGGTGCCCAGGCTGAGGATGGCCACCTTGCTGCCTTCGCGCACGACCCGGCCCTTGC
>NZ_JBKBQV010000117.1:290-570 GCF_046292425.1 Sphingorhabdus sp. | reverse complement strand
ATATATATCCATCGTAACCAGCCAAAATCTCATCGGCTCCCTGGCCATCCAACACGACCTTAAAACCTGTTTCCTTCGCTGCTCGAAAAACCCTGTACTGTGCGTATATGGATGTACTTCCGAAAGGTTCGCCCTGAGCTTGGATAAGGTCGTCGATCTCCCGGACCATTTCACTCGGATGAACCCGAACCGCGTGCACAACGGCTTGAGTGTGCTCGGCAGCGATTCTAACCCAGGGCTCCTCAGAGACAGCGGGATCGTCTGCTATGAAGCTAAACAC
>NZ_JBKBQV010000117.1:0-280 GCF_046292425.1 Sphingorhabdus sp. | reverse complement strand
ATATATATCCATCGTAACCAGCCAAAATCTCATCGGCTCCCTGGCCATCCAACACGACCTTAAAACCTGTTTCCTTCACTGCACGAAAAACCCTGTACTGTGCGTATATGGATGTACTTCCGAAAGGTTCGCCCTGAGCTTGGATAAGGTCGTCGATCTCCCGGACCATTTCACTCGGATGAACCTGAACCGCGTGCACAACGGCTTGAGTATGCTCGGCAGCGATTCTAACCCAGGGCTCCTCAGAGACAGCAGGATCGTCTGCTACGAAGCTAAACAC
>NZ_JBKBQV010000116.1:0-571 GCF_046292425.1 Sphingorhabdus sp. | reverse complement strand
GCTGGGCATCCGCCACGTCGTCCTGGCGGTGAACAAGATGGACCTGATGGGCTGGTCCCAGGATGTGTTCGACGCCATCGTCGCCGACTTCTCCGCCTTCGCCGACCAGATCGGGCTCAAGTCCTTTGACGCCATTCCGATGTCCGCCCTGCGCGGCGACAACATCACCGAGGCCAGCGCCCATTCGCCCTGGTACGCCGGCCCGCCGCTGATGAGCCTGCTGGAAACGCTGGAGGTCGGCGACGATCTGCAGGCCGATCCGTTCCGCCTGCCGGTTCAGTGGGTCAACCGGCCCAATCTCGACTTCCGCGGCTTCTCGGGCCAGATCGCCGCCGGGACCGTGCGCCCCGGCGATCCCGTCCGCGTCCTGCCGTCGGGCCGCACCTCTACCGTCGCCCGCATCGTCACCGCCGACGGCGACTTGTCCCAGGCGGTCGCGGGCCAGTCGATCACCCTGACCCTGACCGACGAAATCGACGTCTCGCGCGGCGACGTTCTGGCCTCGGCAGACGCCCCACCCGAGGCCGCTGATCAATTCGAGGCCACCGTGGTCTGGATGGACGACGAACCC
>NZ_JBKBQV010000115.1:0-575 GCF_046292425.1 Sphingorhabdus sp. | reverse complement strand
GGCGGTGACGCCGCCGTCATCGGGGGCGAGGTCGAGGGTGACCTTGCTCAGTGCGAGCGGGTGGCAGAGCGGGATCAGCTCGCTGGTCTTCTTCGCCGCCATGATCCCGGCAATGCGCGCAACTGCTAGGACATCACCCTTCTTGACCAGCCCGTCGCGGATCGCGGTCGCGGCCTCGGCCGACATGGTGATGCGGCCGGTGGCGACGGCGGTGCGCTGCGTCTCGGCCTTCCCGCCGACATCAACCATGCGCGCCGCGCCGGTGTCGTCGAGATGGGTCAAATTCCCCTCCCGCTCGCGGGAGGGGTTAGGGGAGGGCGTGTTCTCGGGGGCGGACATTGGTTTGACATGCCCTCCCCCGACCCCTCCCGCAAGCGGGAGGGGAGAAGAAGTGCCCGCCGCTGCAAGCGGAAGGGAGGTTAGCCGATCATCGCCCGCGTCGCCGCCTCGACATCGTCCTGCCGCATCAGCGACTCGCCGATCAGGAAACAGCGCACGCCCCGTTCGGCCATCGCGTCGAGGTCGGCGCGGGCGGTGAGGCCGCTTTCGGCGACGAAGGTGCACTCTTCGGGCGC
>NZ_JBKBQV010000114.1:0-588 GCF_046292425.1 Sphingorhabdus sp. | reverse complement strand
ATCCCACTATACTGACTGGACGATCGGTCACGTTCACGCCGGCGCTCTGGGGTGGAACGGGCTGATTACGTTCGCTGCGGTCTACTACCTCGTGCCGAGACTGTGGAAGCGCGATCGAATGTACTCGCTGCGGATGATCAACTGGCACTTCTGGCTCGCGACCATCGGTATCGTCTTCTACGCCGCGAGCATGTGGGTGGCCGGGATCACCCAAGGCCTGATGTGGCGCGAGTACGGACCGGACGGCTATCTTGTGAACAGCTTCGTCGACACGGTCGCAGCGCTTCACCCGATGTACCTGATGCGCGCGTTCGGAGGGATCCTATACCTGATCGGCGCTGGCGTGATGACCTACAACGTCTGGATGACGCTGGCGGGACGGCTTCGGAGCGAGGCGCCGATGTCCGATGCCACCTACGATCCAGCCGCAGACCGCCCCATCCTCGCCACCGCGATCAGAGAGCCTCAAGCATGAGCACGCATTCGAACCTTCCCGGCGAGCGGGGCATGGCCGACGAGCCGACCGAGGTTCGGGTCCCGGTCACCGGCAACAAGCGACTGGAGAGGAACGTCTCACTACTTGCCCTC
>NZ_JBKBQV010000113.1:324-607 GCF_046292425.1 Sphingorhabdus sp. | reverse complement strand
GGTCTACATCATCTTCCTGCCGGCGGCGGGGGCGATGTCGACCTTAATCCCGGCGGTCGCCCAGACCAAGCTGGTCGGCTATCGGCTGGTGGTGCTGGCCATGCTGGCGACGGGCTTCATCAGCTTCGGCGTCTGGGCGCACCACATGTTCACCACGGGCATGCCGCAGATTTCGATCAACTATTTCAGCGCCGCCTCCATGGCCGTCAGCGTGCCGGCGGGGGTGCAGGTCTTCGCCTGGATCGCCACCCTGGCGGCGGGAAAAATGCGGTTCAACACGCCC
>NZ_JBKBQV010000113.1:0-314 GCF_046292425.1 Sphingorhabdus sp. | reverse complement strand
TGCACTATGTCCTTATTGGCGGGATGGTCTTCCCCCTGTTTGCGGCCATCTACTACTGGACCCCGATGTCCAGCAGCCGGCCGCTAAGCGAGCGATGGGGCAAGTGGATCTTCTGGCTGATGTTCGTGGGCCACAACGTGACCTTCATGCCCATGCACCTGACCGGACTGATGGGCATGCCGCGCCGGGTCTATACCTATCTGCCGGAGCGAGGTTGGGACCTGCCCAATATGATCTCGACCGTCGGCTCCTTCATGTTCGGCCTGGCGGTCCTGCTGTGGGTCGTCGACATGATCCGCAACTTCCGCCCGTTC
>NZ_JBKBQV010000112.1:0-628 GCF_046292425.1 Sphingorhabdus sp. | reverse complement strand
GTGGACTTCGACAGTGCCGCACCACTCGAGGAACTGGCCGAGGAGAAGGGGCGATGAGCTTGTACGAGCAGCTTCGGCACTTCGCTGACAGCTACGCGCTGGTGGCTATCTTCGTCGTCTTCCTTGGCCTGTGTGCCTGGCCCTTTCGGCCCGGGGCCCGCACGCACAACCACAATGCTGCGCATTCGATCTTCAAGGATCAAGACGATGGTGAATGAGCGCCCGAGCGGCAAACGCATCGACCTGCCCACCGGGACCGAGACCGTCGGCCACGAGTGGGACGGTATCGAGGAACTCGACACGCCCATGCCGCGGTGGTGGCTATGGACCTTGTACCTCACGATCATCTGGGGTGTGGTCTACATTGTCCTCTATCCGGCTTGGCCGTTGATAGAAAGAGGCACGGAAGGTGTCCTTGGCTGGTCCAGCCGCGGCCAGCTCGCCCAAGAGATGCGCGTCGCCGATCAGTCCCGACAGACGGTACGTGAGGCGCTGTCCCAAATTCCGATTGAGCGCCTCCCCGACAACAGCCCTTTGATGGCGCAGGCCGTAGCGGGCGGCCGCGCTGCGTTTCTCGTCAATTGCGTCCAATGTCACGGCTCGGGTGCAGCCGGCAGCCCCGGCTATC
>NZ_JBKBQV010000111.1:0-642 GCF_046292425.1 Sphingorhabdus sp. | reverse complement strand
AGAAGCAAATCAGCCGCTGAGCGGCTTAGAACATCTGCCGGAGACCCACGTGGCGCGCCGTCGGCCAACCCGCTGCGCACGCCGGCGGCTACTGAGTTGCGCACGGCGGGGCGTGCTCCTGATTGTGGCGGCGATGGTTGCCGGACGCTCGCTCCCGCCGGGCAGTTTTGTCCCTCAGCCCTGGCCAACCTTCCCCAGCACGTCCGGCCCATAAAAACCTACACCTGTGAGAGCCCCCAGCCCCTCAGCTCAGAAAACCCCAGCCGGATGCCCTTGACCAAAATGCAGTTGTGCATATAATCACAAATGCCGATGCGGGATAGAGCAGTGGCAGCTCGTCAGGCTCATAACCTGAAGGTCGTAGGTTCGAATCCTACTCCCGCTATTTTGTAAAACCCGAAGCCTTGACGGGCTTCGGGTTCTTATTTTTGGCGTCTGCCCGATTGTTCGGCCTTTGTGATCCTGGCCGCCGCCTGCTCGATATAATCGCGCAGCGATGTCTGCGGAGTTGACCGAGGCCGCGACCTCCGAAGCAAGCCCCACTTCCTCAAGCGACCGGCGCGCCCCTTTACGGCGATACCTTCACCCGACCGCTTTGTTCGTCATCCTTGTCGTTGCCGCGGCGCTGCGCTTCCACGATCT
>NZ_JBKBQV010000110.1:0-646 GCF_046292425.1 Sphingorhabdus sp. | reverse complement strand
ATCCCCATCTTCGCCATCCCCGCGGGCAGCGAGATCATCGTGCGGAAGGTCGGCAGGAAGCGGAATACGAACACGACCCACAGGCCATGGCGGTTGAAGAAGCGGTTGAGCTGCTCGACCTCGTCCCAGGTCATCGTCAGCCAGCGCCCATAGCGATCGACGAACGGCTTCAGCCGGGCAATCCCGATCCAGCGCCCGACCCCGTACCAGAACATGTTGCCGAACGTGGTGCCCAGCGTCGCGACGATCAGCAACGGGGTCATGTCCATGTCGCCGCGCGCCACCGCCATTCCGCCCAGGCCCATGATGACCTCCGACGGCAATGGCGGAAACACGTTCTCAAGCGTCATCAGGATGAAGATCCCGATATAGCCGCCCCAGGCGATCAGGTTGAGGATGAATTCGGTCATAGGGTTGAAACGCTCAAATCCCCCTCCCGCTTGCGGGAGGGGTTAGGGGAGGGCTTGTCAGCAGGCGAACCGGAAGAGACGACAGGCCCTCCCCCGACCCCTCCCGCAAGCGGGAGGGGAGATTCACGCGCGCGCAGCAACGCGGCGCTCGATCGCATCCCAGATCATCGCGGCGGTATCCGTCCCGTTGAACTTGTCGATCGCGACGATCCCCGTCGGCGACGTCACGTTGATCT
>NZ_JBKBQV010000109.1:0-646 GCF_046292425.1 Sphingorhabdus sp. | reverse complement strand
ACCGGGGGAGTGCGAGAGGTCGTCTGTGAAAGGAAGTCGTCGGTTCGGTGCGGTTTCCCGCGCCGGGCGTGCGAAGTCAGTCATGCTTAGGACGTCAGCGCGAGCGACATAGCATGATGATCGGCAATCGCCTAATGCATTGGCTTCAAAGGAGTTCGACACTTGCCGAAACCGCGGATTCTGGTCGATGCCGATGCCTGCCCGGTCAAGGACGAGATCTACAAGGTCGCGTGGCGGCGCGCGGTGGCGGTCACGATCGTCGCCAACAGCTTGATCCGCATCCCCGACCACCCGCTGATCGCGCGGGAGATCGTCTCGGACGGCTTCGATGCGGCGGACGACTGGATCGCCGAACGCGCCGGGCCAAAAACTGTCGTCATCACCGCCGACATCCTGCTCGCCGACCGCTGCCTCAAGGCGGGCGCAGTCGTCCTCTCCCCCGCCGGCAAGCCCTTCACCACCAGCTCGATCGGCGCGGCCATCGCCACCCGCGCGATCATGGCCGACCTGCGCGCGGGCGGCGACCAGATTGGCGGCCCCGCCCCGTTCGGCAAGCAGGACCGCTCGCGCTTTCTGTCCGCGCTGGACGAGGCATTGGTCCGTCTCGCCAGGGCTTGACCCCCACCCCCCGGGGGGTAAGAGGCAC
>NZ_JBKBQV010000108.1:0-647 GCF_046292425.1 Sphingorhabdus sp. | reverse complement strand
CACGGCACGCCTGCCGGTCTGCACCCCTTCCCCCTGGATCGTCAGGAAGATTTCCTTGACCGCGTAGCTCATCGCTTTGCGTAGCGGGTCGGATCGGGCAGGCCCGCTTCCTCGAACCCCTTGGCGCGCAGGCGACAGCTGTCGCAGCGACCACAATGCACCCCGCCCGGTGCCGGGTCGTAGCACGACCAGCTAAGCCCGAGGTCGAGGCCCAATTCGGTGCCCTTGCGCACGATGTCCGCCTTGCTCATCGACACGAGCGGCGCCTGAATGCGGAACGGATGCCCCTCGACCCCCGCCTTGGTGGCGAGTTCGGCGAGCTTTTCGAACCCGTCGATGAATTCCGGGCGGCAATCGGGATAGCCCGAATAATCGAGCGCATTGACGCCGAGATACAGGTCGCGCGCGCCCATCGCTTCGGCCCAGCCGAGCGCGAGGCTGAGGAAGATGGTGTTGCGCGCGGGGACATAAGTGACCGGAATGTCCGGGCCGACGCCGTCCTTGGGCACGTCGATATCGGCGGTCAGCGCCGATCCACCGAACAGCGACAGGTCGAGCGGCAGGACGATGTGCCGCTCCGCCCCCAGAACAGCAGCGATGCGCCGCGCCGCGGCCAGTTCGACCTGATGGCGCTGGTTATAGTCGAT
>NZ_JBKBQV010000106.1:0-653 GCF_046292425.1 Sphingorhabdus sp. | reverse complement strand
GGGTTTTAGGGGCGCGCGTTAAATCAGACTCACTTTGCCGTTTGTGCTGAGCGTGTCGAGGCACCTTTCCTGCGCTCAAAGAGGGTAGTCTACTGCCCTTCGACAAGCTCAGGGCAAACGGCTGTAGAGCGATCCAGATTGAACGCTGGACGCTCTAGGATCGGGGCCCGCGGCGGTCCATTCTCCCCTCCCGCTTGCGGGAGGGGGCGGGGGAGGGCCTGTCCTCTTCCGCTAACTTTGCGACGTGTTGACAGGCCCTCCCCTAACCCCTCCCGCAAGCGGGAGGGGGACTGGTTCCTGAATCGACGGCGGCGCCCTTTTCGCATCTGCGGTATAAAATCGTTCGTTTAGAAGATCGGTTCAGCATACCCACGGGTATTTCTACACTACCCAATGCGGCGTGCTTTTCCTGATACACCCAAGGATAGGTGGCGTTTCGCAACGCTTTTCTCGCCTTGACCCGAAGTGCGGAACTCGTTCTATTCGAGTTTACGGTATGGAGCCGCACAGCGTTCCGGCCGAACGGGAGTGGGATCTATGAAGAAGCAGCTTTTGGCGGCGTGCGGATTTTCGGCGCTCGTCCTCGGCGGAACAGCGCCGGCCTTCGCGCAGGACAGCGGCGAGGAATCCGAAATCGTCATCACCGGATCGCT
>NZ_JBKBQV010000105.1:0-667 GCF_046292425.1 Sphingorhabdus sp. | reverse complement strand
GAATCGAACCCGCGACATCCAGTTTACAAAACTGGCGCTCTACCAACTGAGCTAAGCCGGCCCGCGTGTGCGGTGTCCGGCCCTTATGTCCAGCCTCGCGCCGGGACGCAAGACGACCTTGCATGCGGTGGCAGACAAAACGCACCATCTGGTCTGTCTTGTCGGTAGCGATTTTGACATAGCCCAGGTAACCGGTGTCTTTTTCTCTTCGGTAGATTATTTGGTAAGACCAGATTCGCGAGGCGATCCAACGTCTCCGTATTGAGGACCAGTGAAGGACGTCATGGCTCATCCGCTCAAGCTCAATCCCAACCGTCTGTTCCCGGCCGACGCCGACACCCGCGCGGTCGCGCGACGCCTCTATGCCGAGATCAAGGGCCTGCCGATCATCAGCCCGCATGGCCATACGGATCCCAGCTGGTTCGCCACGAACCAAGCCTTCGCCAATCCGGCCGAACTGCTGATCACGCCCGACCACTATGTCTTTCGCATGCTGCATTCGCAGGGGATGGCGATGGAGGACTTAGGCGTTCCGCGCGCCGACGGCGGCCCGTTTGAGACCGATCCGCGCACGATCTGGCGCCGCTTCGCCGAGAACTATCACCTGTTCCGGGGCACGCCGTCGCGCATGTGGCACGACTGGGTCTATGCCGAGGCCTTCGGCATC
>NZ_JBKBQV010000104.1:0-669 GCF_046292425.1 Sphingorhabdus sp. | reverse complement strand
GGGGCACGGTCCGATGGCGGACCTTTGAGAGGGCTCGCCAAGGCGTAGGTGCCCCTCCACCCCCGTCTTCGGCGGCGGTCCCCCTCCCCGTGCCGGGGAGGAGGCCTACAATTCGATACGCAGCAGCTTGATCGCCGCGCTGTCGAGCACCTGGCCGCCCACGCGCTTGGTCGCGTAGAAATGGACGAACGGCTTGTGGGTGAACGGATCACGCAGGATCGCCGTGGCCGATCGTTCGGCGATCAAGTAGCCGGCGCGGAAGTTGCCGAACGCGATCGGGAACGCGCCAGCCGCCACGTCGGGCATGTCCTCGGCCTCGACCACCGGGTAGCCGAGCAGGCGATCGGGCTGGCCTTCGACCAGGCCCGGCTGCCACAGGAACGCTCCGTCGGCGGTCTTGAGCTTGCGGACTTCGCTCAGCGTGGCGGAGTTCATCACCCAGCTTGCGCCCTGGCGATGCCCCGCCTTCAGCGTGTGGACCAGGTCGATCAGCTTTGCCTCGGGCGCGCTGCCGAAACCGGTGTCGTCGCCCGTGCCGATGTATTGCATCGTGCCGAACGGCCGCGCGCCGTCGCCGATGACCGATACCGGCGAGGTGAGGAAGCCGGCGGGCATGTTCGCGCCGGTGCCGTTGACGAACGCTGCGCCCTCGGCGCGGGCGAACTCCAT
>NZ_JBKBQV010000103.1:0-684 GCF_046292425.1 Sphingorhabdus sp. | reverse complement strand
GCCAGTGGGGCAGTTTCGGGTCGGACATCCCGGATCGGCATCTGGAGCAGGCCGGGCTCGAGGTCGGCAATCTAACCGTAACCCGGGCGGTCGCCATGACCCGGCGGCTGCTGGAGTTTCCCCGACATCTGTCGCAGCACGTCGGGGGCTTCGTCCTGACCCAGGATCGGTTGGACGAACTGGTTCCCATCGGCAATGCGGCCATGCCGGACCGAACCTTCATCGAATGGGACAAGGACGATATCGACGCGCTGCGGCTGATGAAGGTCGATGTGCTGGCTCTGGGGATGCTGACCTGTATCCGAAAGGCGTTCGACCTGCTGGTTGAGCACGGGGCGCTGAATCTCAGGCTGGACACGGTTCCTGACGCCGACGAGCCGACCTACAAGATGCTGCAACAGGGGCGCTCAATCGGGGTCTTCCAGGTGGAGAGTCGGGCGCAGATCAACATGCTGCCGAGGCTGAAGCCGAAGCGGTTCTATGATCTGGCCATTCAGGTGGCGATCGTTCGTCCCGGGCCGATTCAGGGCAATATGGTCCATCCCTATCTGCGCCGCCGGCAGGGTCTGGAAGCCGTCGACTATCCTTCTCCGGGTGCAGAGTTCGGACATGCCGATGAGCTGAAGGACGTGCTGAAGGCGACCCTGGGCGTGCCGCTTTTTCAAGAACAGGCGATGAAGATCG
>NZ_JBKBQV010000102.1:0-723 GCF_046292425.1 Sphingorhabdus sp. | reverse complement strand
ACTCGACCATCATTTTGCCGTGCACGGACTATCCGGGATGGTCATCAGAACCGGACGCTGCGGTGGCTATTTTCGCGTTATCGAAGAAGGTGAGGTTGCAGCAGGTGACCGGATCCAGCAAGTGCACCAGGCCCAGCATGACTGGACAGTGGCGCATACGTTCAAGCTTCTTATCGGCGGCGGTCATCGCGCGGAAGGTGCGCACGACCAATTGCGGGCCCTGGCCGCGCTGGAAACACTGGCCGAAACCTGGCGGAGCAGGGCAGCCAAGCTGTCAGAGTGACGCGTGGCGGGAGGGTCGGCGGGCCGCTGGCTTTGGAAAGTCACACTAAGGTCTCACCTAAACGGTCGCTGACATAGCTTATGGCTGATTTCACGCCCCTGCAGCCACTGGGCGGTTATCAATGTTGCTGTGCCCTGCTGACAGGTCAAATCCTACATTGCAAGTTGCGGGTTCGCCCTTGCGCTCAACCGTCACCCTGAAACAAATTGTGCCCACTACGCCTTCGGCTCCGGGGTGGCGGGGGAGGGTAGTATCGGAGAAAGTATTTTAGTGAAGCGCGTTCGCGGCTGATCCAACCTTTATTCGCCCGCTTCGTCCCTGTCATGCATTGGCGCGTAGAGCCGGATCCGTGTGACACGCTTTTCGTCGGCTTCCAATATTTCCAGTTTCCACCCGCTGGCCTCGTGCGTCAGAATCTGGCCTGGGTCCGGAACCTGACC
>NZ_JBKBQV010000101.1:478-726 GCF_046292425.1 Sphingorhabdus sp. | reverse complement strand
AGCGGCCCGAAGGCGTCGCCGCAGGCACCGCCCGGCTGGTCGGCAGCGACGAGGAAACCATTGTCGCGGCCACGCTGGAGCTGCTCGATGACGCCGAAGCCTATGCCGCCATGGCGCGCGCGCACAATCCGTTCGGAGATGGGAAGAGCAGTGACCGAATCGCACGGACCATCATCGATGCCCGCTGAAGCCCAGCTCCGCGTCGGGGTCGTCGGCCTTGGCTATATCGGCCTGCCCACGGCGGCAGT
>NZ_JBKBQV010000101.1:0-468 GCF_046292425.1 Sphingorhabdus sp. | reverse complement strand
CGCCCGCACCGGCGCGCGCGTCGTCGGTATCGATGTGAACCCGCATGTCGTCGAGACGATCAACCGCGGTCAGATTCATATCGAGGAAGCCAATCTCGACGCGCTGGTGCATCAGGTGGTGACGTCGGGGCACCTCGCCGCGTCGCTCGCCGCCGAGCCGTGCGACGTGTTCGTGATCGCCGTCCCGACGCCGTTCGACGACGACCATCGCCCGGACATCAGCTATGTGCTGAAAGCGGGTGAGACCATCGCCCCGGTGCTCAAGCGCGGTGATCTCGTCATCCTCGAATCGACCTCGCCGGTGGGGACGACCGAGGTGCTGCGCGACCGACTGGCAGCATTGCGTCCTGATCTGGCGATGCCAGGTTTGACCGCGGGCACCGCAGACGTTGCCATCGCTTACTGCCCCGAACGGGTGCTGCCCGGCCACATTCTCGAAGAACTGATCCACAACGACCGTTCGATCGG
>NZ_JBKBQV010000100.1:0-748 GCF_046292425.1 Sphingorhabdus sp. | reverse complement strand
GAGGACTTGCGTTCCCCAGCGCCAAGCGAGCCCGCTCCGCACCCGGGAGCCGAGCGTGCGCGGCTGCGCCCCGAGCGGGTCGATGATCGTCGCGGGCGAATCCATAGGCGTGGCACTAAACCCCAATCGTGAAAATTTGCCGAGTTCAGAGACATACGCGGGACGCATACTCTGCGATTTCGGGCGGTCCGGAACCGATTCACGCCCATAATGTTGACTGATTCGAGCAATCAGCGGGGCTGCGATCCACGCGGAAAACCCCGATTTCTCCGAAAAATGCCTTTGAAAACAAAGGTGACAAGCGGTCGCGCAATAAAATTGCAAAAACCCGGTTGACCCGAATCAACCCCCCCCATATATGCCCCTCACCGACGCGGTGCTGACGGTCTTCGGACTGCCTCCTACCGCTTCGGTCGCCAACATAGTCGGATAGCCGGTCCCCCGGTGTAAATCGGGGATACCTTCGCTGTCCGCCTTATAATGTTGAGTGGCTCTTTGACATCGTTGGTTTTTGATGAAGGGACATGTGGGCGACGGCGCCAGGTCCGGGGGTTTTAAGGCTCCGGATACCTGTTAAATTAAGCCGATTGCCACATCCTGATCGCCTCCACGGCGGTCTCGATGATGCATGTTCATTCGTATCCATTACGTTTGACAGTGCAGGTATCGGCTCCTTGAAGCTCATGCTTGGCTGGCTAGCGATCCTCGGATCGTGCCGGCTTTGTATGTGACACAAACTTGAGAGTTT
>NZ_JBKBQV010000099.1:520-768 GCF_046292425.1 Sphingorhabdus sp. | reverse complement strand
AGCGGTCCCCAATGCCGGCCAGGTCAAACGTTTCAATCACCGTATCGACGCTGTCGTGATGCACCCGATCGCTGGCCTGCTGCTGCTGGCCACCGTGCTGTTCCTGATCTTCCAGGCGGTGTTTGCCTGGGCCAATTTGCCGATGGACATCATCAAGGACGCGGTCGCATGGACCGGCACCGCGATCAATGACAACATGGCGCCCGGGCTGCTGCAAAGCCTGCTGGTGGACGGCATCGTCGCCGGCG
>NZ_JBKBQV010000099.1:0-510 GCF_046292425.1 Sphingorhabdus sp. | reverse complement strand
ATCCTGCTGCTGGAAGATTCGGGCTATTTGCCGCGCGCCGCGTTTTTGCTGGACAACGTGATGGGCAAGGTCGGGCTGTCGGGCCGCGCCTTCATCCCGCTGCTGTCGAGTTTTGCCTGCGCGATTCCCGGCATCATGGCGACCCGCACGATTCCGCATTGGCGCGACCGGCTGGCCACCATCATGATTGCGCCGCTGATGACCTGTTCGGCGCGGCTGCCGCTGTATGCCTTGCTGATCGGCGCCTTCATCCCGGACCGCAAGGTCGGTGTCTTCAACCTGCAGGGCCTGACGCTGTTTGCGCTGTACCTGGCGGGCATCGTGTCGGCGATGGCGGTGGCCTGGGTGTTCAAGCGCACCTGGTCGAAAAGCAGCTACCAGCCGCTGATGCTGGAGCTGCCGCCCTACCGCCTGCCGAATCTGCGCAACCTGCTGCTGGGCCTGTGGCAACGTGTGGAGATTTTCCTGCACCGTGTCGGCGGCATCATTTTTGCGCTGATGGTGCTGCTG
>NZ_JBKBQV010000098.1:0-769 GCF_046292425.1 Sphingorhabdus sp. | reverse complement strand
GCCCAGCGCCTGACGCCACGGCATGCGGAACGCCATGGCGAGGCCGGTGATGACGACCGTCTTGGTCGCGATCAGCGCGGCGGCCATGCCGAGCACGAACACCGGGCGCTCGGCGATCGCGGACAGGTCGAGCATCATGCCGACCGAGAGGAAGAACAGGCCGAGCAGGATCGAACGGAAGGGTTCGATATCCGCCTCGATCTCATGCCGGTACGGGCTGTCGGCGAGCATCACGCCGGCGATGAATGCGCCAAGGGCGGTGGACAGCCCGATCGACTGCATCAGCGCGGCGGCGCCGACGACGGTGAACAGGCCGGCGAAGACGAACAGCTCACGCTCGCCCCAATTGCCGATCAGGCGGAACAGCGGGCGCAGCAGATAGCGGCCGGCCAACACCAGCCCGGTGATCGCAGCGACGGTGTAGATGGCGAGCAGCCAGCCGGGAGGGCCCTGCGCATCCGCCGGATTGCGGCTGAGGATCGCAATGATCGTGATCAGCGGGACGATCGAGATGTCCTGAAACAGCAGCGTCGAGAAGGCGCGCTCGCCAAACGGGGTGCGCATGCGCCCGGCGCTTTGCAGCATCGGCAGCACCTGCGCGGTCGAGGACAAAGCGAGCGGGAGGCCGAGGGCGAGCGCGGCGGCGAGCGAGAAGTTCGCGCCGTATCCGATCACCACGCTGAGCGCGACGCCGCACAGGACGACCTGAAGCAGGCCGAAGCCGAAAATGTCGCGCTTCATGCGCCACAGCCGCGACGGGCTGAGTTCG
>NZ_JBKBQV010000097.1:0-774 GCF_046292425.1 Sphingorhabdus sp. | reverse complement strand
GATGTAGTCTTTCGAACGCGCCTCCAGCCGGTCCACCACGCGCTTGCTCAACTTCTCGCCAGCCATCTCCAAGTCCTTTCCCAGCATATCCGCCGCCTCTCAGGCCAGTCGATCCATGGAAGCGAGACGGAAGCGTTCGGCGGAAAAGCAGGTCGAAATAGATCGCAGGAACGGTGATTCAGATTGGCGAGGTCGTCAACAGAAAGTCAGGCGTAGTAGGGCTTTGAGCGGTAGTAAGAAGTGCAATCGCACGAAACGAAAACAGTAGATATCGTTCTCATAACCTGAAGGTCGTAGGTTCAAATCCTACTCCCGCACCCAACGATAACGACACCCCCGTCGCGAAAGCGCCGGGGGTGTTGTCGTTCAGGGTCTTGGGACGCTCGTTCAGCCAGTCCAGGATCACGCCGAACTCGCCATACAGGGTCGCATGCATCTCGCCGCGCTGGGCCCCCGGCGTCAGCACCACCTTCTCGATCAGGCCGCGAAGGGCCGTGGCGGCCTCGTCGCGTTCGGCGGGATGGTTCAGGGCCTCCGCCAGACGCGTGACCTTCTTGCGATAGGTCTCGGCGATGTTGGGGTGGAGGTCGACGGGCGAGGTGGCCGTGTCCGCCTGCTGCGCGCGCAGGACGGCGACGCGGTCCTCCAGGTCGTAGAGACGGGCCATCAGGGCCGGTGTGCGCCGTCCGTCCTCGATGGCGTCGAGAATGCCGGAGATGGATCGTTCGGCCTTGGCCAGTTCCGCCTTGTCGGCGATGCTGTTGGCGCGGCGCT
>NZ_JBKBQV010000096.1:0-866 GCF_046292425.1 Sphingorhabdus sp. | reverse complement strand
CGGCGGCACGTCCATGTCGCGGCAATAGCGCCAGAACGGCGTGTCGTCCCGTTTTGTAGCCTTGTAGTGCAGGATGATGAAGTCGCGGATCCGCTCGTATTCGAAGTCGGTTTGGCGGTTGAACTCGGCGATGGTGGCCGGATCGAAACCAGCGTCCGGCATCATGCGCACCAATCGGATCAAGACCGACTGGATCAGGTGCAGGCTGGTCGATTCCAACGGCTCGAGAAAGCCCGAGGCTAGGCCCGCCGCCACGCAGTTGCGGTTCCAGATCTGGCGACGCTTACCGGCGACGAACCGGATGCGGTTCGGTTCGGCCATCTGGGCGCCGTCCAGGTTCGACAGCAGGATCCGCTCCGCCTCCCCATCGTCCATATGACGGCTGGAATAGACGTGCCCGTTGCCTGTGCGGTGCTGAAGCGGAATACGCCACTGCCAGCCTGCCGGCCGCGCCGTCGAACGGGTGTAGGGTGTAAAGGGTTCGGTCCGCGCGCAGGGCACGGCCATGGCCCGGTCGCACGACAGCCAATGGGACCAGTCCTCGTAACCGGTCTTCATCGCCTGCTCGATGATCAGGCCGCGGAACCCCGAGCAGTCGATGAACAGGTCGGCCGATACCACCTCTCCATCCTCAAGCGTGACAGAGTCCACAAACCCGTCCTCGGGCCTGAGTTGCACCGAGACGACCTTGCCCTCGCGACGTCGCACGCCCGCCGCCTCGGACATACCGCGCAGATATTTGGCGTAGAGGCCGGCGTCGAAATGGAAGGCGTGGGCGATATGGCCCAAGGGCGAGGTCGGTCGTTGCGGGTCGGCGCGCATGAAGCGGTTCTGCAGGGCCGCCGCCGTATTGATCGAATAGGCGG
>NZ_JBKBQV010000095.1:0-876 GCF_046292425.1 Sphingorhabdus sp. | reverse complement strand
AAGCTGGCCCGCATAAATTCGCTGCGCGCCATATTCCCCGGCCTGGTCGACGCGGATCATGCGGTCGGTGTCAGGCTTCACGGCTTCGTCCCAGCAAAAAAAGGATCGCGAGGCCGGCGGCGGTCGAGATCAGAAAATTGAATCCTGCGAGCGAAATGCCCGCAAGCGTCCAGGGCGCGCGATCGCAGCGGATCAGCGGCGCGTTCATGATCGCGTCGAGCGCATTGCCGCCCTCTGCCGCGACCGTCGTGCAGGCGGTGATCCCTTCCCACCAACCGTACTCTACGCCTGCGTGAAAGCCGCCGATCGCTCCCGAAACGAGGATCGCGATCCCGGCGAGCGCGGTCCACAGACTTTTCCGCACAACCACGAGTGACAGCACAGCGAACGCGAGCGCCGCGAAGTGCGGATAACGCTGCCACCAGCACATTTCGCAAGGATAGAGGGCGAACCCGTATTCGCTGAGATAAGCTCCGCCCAGCAGCGCCAGCGGCACGCCCAGCGCAAGGCGCTGCGCCAATGACGTCGACCGGAGCGATCTCATCAGTTGCGGCGGGCCATCGCATTGGGCGCGGTCCGGCGCAGGGTGTCGAGCGCATAGGTCAGCTGGAAGTCGTCGATACCCTTGGCCTTGAGCTGTTCGGCGGTCAGCTGGAAGCGCGGATCGTCCTTGCGGTCGCGTTCGAGCTCCTCGTCCTTGATCGCCGCCTCGTTGACCAGGTGGCCCCGAAGGTCCGATTCACGCAGGCGGAATTTCTCGCGCTTGGCGAGATCGGGGTCGCTCAACTGCGGGACGATGATGTCGGGTTCGATCCCGCCTTCCTGAACCGAGTGCCCGCGGGGCGTGAAATAGCGCGCGGTGGTCAGCTTGAGCGC
>NZ_JBKBQV010000094.1:0-966 GCF_046292425.1 Sphingorhabdus sp. | reverse complement strand
AAATCCGCCGGTTGGTGTCGTGGTTCGATGAGCAATTTTACGGCGATGTCACGCAGCCGCTTTTGCATGAACGCATGAAAAAGCGATTGTTTGACCGGCAGCCACCTGAATCCAAAGTGTTACGCGAAGCCATGAAACTGGCAAACGGGCATTTGGATTACATCGATTATTTGATTGATCATCGCGCATGGCTGGCGGGTTCGACCATGACCATGGCTGATCTTGCTGCAGCGGCGCAAATTTCGGTTGCAGATTATCTAGGTGGTATTGACTGGAACGGACACGAACAAACGAAGGCGTGGTACGCCATGTTCAAATCGCGACCCAGCTTCAGGCCGTTATTGTCCGAACGCATGGAAGTCATCGCGCCACCCAAACATTATGAGCAGGTTGATTTCTAAAGTCTGCTTTTTGGCTAATTGACGGGTAGAATGTCGATTATTCGATTTGCCCCATTGCCGTTATATCCATCCAAAACGGACCCCAGACATGTCCGTCGGGGTCAGTGAAATCGCGGCCATACATGAAACCATGGTCCTGCACAGGGTTGACATCGGCAACCCCGCCATGCGCAGCGGCCGCATCATTCATCGCGTCTACGGCTTTTTTGCTGGAGAGTGATAAAGCGACCATGACCTCGCTGCTGCCCACCGGCGGCAAGGGACGCGTGGTGAAACTACCCCATTTTTCATAGGTCAGAAGCATGACATTAATGGCTTCGTTCCACACCATGCAAGCAGCGGTGTTGTCCGTGAAGGATGGATTATTGCTGAAACCAAGTGCCGTATAAAATGCCATGGCACGAGGGAGGTTAGCGACAGGAAAGTTGACAAAAATCATATCGGTCATTCGGATTCTCCCTGATTGCACAGCATGATCTGCAAGCATTTCGGATTTGAACGTTTTTTGCGAACTCAGAATAGCAAAAGTATTTTGAATCACCAAAAAATCATCCAAAACGGAAAA
>NZ_JBKBQV010000093.1:0-1111 GCF_046292425.1 Sphingorhabdus sp. | reverse complement strand
GCATGGCA
Organism: Sphingorhabdus sp.; assembly: GCF_046292425.1. Classification (GTDB taxonomy): domain Bacteria; phylum Pseudomonadota; class Alphaproteobacteria; order Sphingomonadales; family Sphingomonadaceae; genus Sphingorhabdus_B. The sequence goes on along the minus strand of NZ_JBKBQV010000093.1, from coordinate 1,103 downwards.
GATCTTGGACACGCGCTTTGCTGCTCTCGTCAAATGCGTCCGCTGAATAGAAAGACCGCCGCGTACCCGAGCTTTGCCTAATTGCGTGGCGGCTGACGACGATAGCTGAGTGCCTCGGCAATGTGGATTCGGCTGATGTCCTGCGCATTCGCCAAATCGGCAATCGTGCGGGCCACACGCAATATGCGGGTGTAGCCACGCGCAGAAAGCCGCATCGCTTCCGCCGCCTGAGCCAGCAATTTCTGCCCAGCAGCATCGGGTGTGGCGAAAGCCGTAAGCATGTCTCCGTCGAGCTCTGAATTGGTACGCAGGTGCGCGCCATTTAGGCGCTTGCTCTGCAATTGGCGTGCGGCCTCGACGCGCGCAGCAACCTCGGCCGAACCTTCCGTTGGCGGCGGCAGGACCAAGTCTGCGGCACGTACCGCTTGCACGTCGACGTGCAGATCAATTCGGTCAAGCAACGGTCCCGATATTTTCGCTTGATAATCAGCCGCGCAACGTGGCGCGCGACTACATGCAAGTGCGGCATCGCCCAGATGCCCGCAGCGGCACGGGTTCATCGCGGCAACCAACTGCACATTGGCAGGGAATGTCACATGGCTGTTCGCGCGCGCGATGCTCACCTCACCTGTTTCAAGCGGCTGGCGCAAGCTATCGAGGACACCGCGCTGAAACTCGGGCAGTTCGTCAAGAAACAATACACCAAGATGCGCAAGGCTTACCTCGCCGGGGCGGATGCGCAAACCGCCGCCAACCAGGGCAGGCATGGATGCGCTGTGATGCGGGGCCCGAAATGGCCGAGTTCGCAATAATCGGCCACCTTCCAATAACCCTGCCACCGAGGCAATCATGGAAACCTCCAAGGCTTCGGCAGGGGAAAGCTCAGGCAATATACCGGGCATACATGAAGCCAATAACGATTTACCTGCGCCGGGCGGACCAATCATTGCCAGATTATGTCCGCCAGCCGCCGCGATCTCCAACGCGCGCTTGGCGCTTTCCTGGCCCTTGACCTCGCGCAGGTCGGGCACGGCCTTGCCGCTGGCCAGCGGGCCGGGCTCGGGCGCGCGCAGCACCTGGGTTCCCTTGAAGTGATTGACCAG
>NZ_JBKBQV010000092.1:0-1156 GCF_046292425.1 Sphingorhabdus sp. | reverse complement strand
CGTTGCCACGGCACACCGACGCGTTTGTCGCGTTCCTCGATCTCGATCTCGAGCGCATCTCCCGTCCAGCGCATCGCGCTCGGGCCGATCGTGATCGTATCGGCATCGCGATCGACGGAGGAACGCGATCGCTCGGTCATCGTCCAGCGTGCCTTGGGTCCGTAGAGCGCCACATTGAGCGCCGCGTGATCGATAGGATCGCCGCGCCCGCTTCTGCGATAGTAGGGCGAGAAGACGCTGCCGAGGAAGGCGATGATCGTCAGGCCGTATTGCCCTCCATCGGGACCGTCGGCGTCGCTCGTCGCGTCGATGTACCACCAGCCGTAGCCACCGGATGGAATCGCCGCGTCGAAGCGCGGTCTTGCATCACTGTCCGCGCTGCCAGTTGCCCGGACAAGGCGGCCATCGGCACACCCGCCCCCGGGTGGGTGCTTCCACCCGCGCAATAGAGCCCAGGGATCCGTGTCCGCGTTCCCTGCCGGAGGAAGGACGCCGCCCAGCCGTGCGAGGCCCGTCCATAGATCGCTCCGCCGGTCCCGGGCGAAAAGGCTTCGAACTCGTTCGGCGTGAGCAGTCGGTGAGGAAACGGGTCCTCCAGCTCCAGCCCGCAGCGCCGCAAGCTGCGGCTCATGGCCAGTGTGCATTGCTCGGTCTCCTCGATTGTGTAGGAATGGCTGTCGCCGTTGGGCGGGGCATTGACGATGATCTGCAATCGCTCCCGCCCCTTCGCGTGATCGCTTTCTCCTGCGGACCTGTCCTGCGCGCAGACGTAAACGCTGGGGTCGCGCGGCGAGCCGCCACCGGCGATATCGCGAAACTCTCGCGGGTAATCGGGCGAGAAAAAGACGTTGTGACGCGAGAGCGGAAAGTCGCTTGTCCTGGCGTGAGCGAGCCAGACCATCGCGGACAGAGACCGCTTCGCGCCGATCTGGTTCGGCACGGACTTCCGCACCGCGTCTCCCAGGTAACCGCCGGCCATGGTTGCCGGGTCGGCGTTCACGACTATCGCGTCTGCAGACAGGCGTTCGCCATCGTCGAGAATGATCGCTGACGCGCGGCCATGAGAGACTTCGATGCTGCGAACCGCCGTTCCGAGCCGAAAGCGTGCGCCGTGTTCCTCGGCTATGCGGCGGAGCGCCTCCGCCAGCGCCCGCAT
>NZ_JBKBQV010000091.1:0-1298 GCF_046292425.1 Sphingorhabdus sp. | reverse complement strand
CAAGGTCGTAAACGCCGCGCTGCGCGATGATCAAGGCAGGACCATCATTCAACGTGATCCTGCCCGACAGTGCTGTCATGTCAAGCACTGGCTCAGCCGATGTTTTTTGAACAGCGCTGCCGGCGCGCAAGGAAAAAGGGCGGCCCTTACTGTCATCGCCGCGATACAGTGCTTCGACCACGCGCAGGCGTTCGCGTGACAAGTCCACCTCATCCTTGTTGAGAACAAAACTGAGTTCCTGCTGGCCGGTAAAGGGGCTGAACGCCAATAATGCGACCAGCAACCCAATCACACTGGGCAAGACGACACGCAACGTGCGGATCAGCCGATCATGTCGCCCGCCGGGCAGCGCCCAGCGTTGTCTGTGTGTGCGTTCAAGTTCGGCTTGTGCGGACATTATCTATGCCTAACCAGATCGAACCTTAACTGTGCCCGAATATGTCGGTTTCAGGCCAGCCAGCAAGATCAAGATCGGCGCGGTGCGGCAGAAAGTCGAAGCACGCCTGCGCTAACTTTGTCCGGCCTTCGCGTTCGAGACGAATCACGAACTCGGCGTGAAGCCGATGCAAATACCGCACATCGCTTGCGGCATAATCCTTTTGCGCTTCGGACAGCACTGGACCGCCCCAGTCACTTGACTGCTGTTGCTTTGAAATGTCGGTGCCGAGCATTTCTTTCACCAGCTCTTTCAGGCCATGGCGATCGGTATAGGTGCGGGTCAATCGAGACGCGATTTTCGTGCAGAATAACGGCGTTGCGACGACGTTCAGATAATGCGAAATCGCGGCCAGGTCAAAACGCGCATAATGAAAGAGCTTCACGCGTGCAGGGTCAGCAAGAACGGCGCGTAAATTTGGTGCGCTATAATCGCTACCAAGGCCGAAACGGACCAGATGTTCGTCCCCTCGGCCATCGGAAATCTGCAACAGGCAAAGCCGGTCACGCGGGGTGATCAACCCCATGGTTTCGGTGTCAACGGCGACGGGGCCTTCGGCCAATACGCCAGCGGGCAGGTCTTCTTCATGCAGATATACGCTCATGCAAGCCCCTTGCCCGACAGTGCTGTGCAAGGCAAATGAAAGTACAGCTATAGTTCAGCGATTGTCCGCCACAATATTTGCTATCGCGTCACATTTTATTACGATATAGATATTTATCGCGCAATCACGAACGATTGCGCTTGTGACGTGCAGTACAGTCGCCCTCGACTGCATAACATAATGGTTCAGGGCGATGAGAAGGCAAGCAAGAAGTTATGGGTTTTGATCGCAAGCGTGCTGGCAAGGGCCGGGACAAAA
>NZ_JBKBQV010000090.1:0-2862 GCF_046292425.1 Sphingorhabdus sp. | reverse complement strand
TTGGATTCCAAAATGTGGGTCGCGGAAGCCTGCAGCGGAGCACGAGTTTCGTTTTTATACCCGCAGTCCGCGATGCGTCTGCTGATAGTGTTGACGCAAAGGGTGCAGTCGTCGCGCGCCTCATGGAGCTTGTCGTGCGCAGCGCGGTCCAAAAACGACCGGACTTCCGCGAATTCCAGGAGCGCTCAACAGCCGAATACCAACAGCTGGTCAGCCCGGAGCGAATGCCCGAACTTGGCGGTCTTGCCGATAGCCTAACTGGCACTCTTCGCGATTTCTATTCTGAAGCGGGGGTCGCGCTTCGATGGCAGCCAGCTAACAATTTCAACGTGCCCCTCCCAAACGCGGACGTTCTTCTGGATGAAGACGGATTTGAAGGCCCTGTTGATCGCAAGGGCCATGGCTTGCAGAGAGCGTTCGTAGTGACCTTGTTGCAGCATTTGGCACGTGCAAGTTCCGCTGATAGCCAAGAGCACATCACTCAAACGATAAATGAGGTGGGCGAAGCGGTGATCGAGGCTGCGCCCTACGTTTTGCCTGGCATCATTCTCGCGGTTGAAGAGCCGGAACTCTACCAACACCCAACGAAACAGAGGCATTTCGCAAACGTACTCCGCCGCCTGAGCGATGGGACATTGCCGGGTGTGGCGACGCAAACCCAGGTGATCTTCGCATCACACTCCTCGCTATTCGTTTCCGTAGAGCGTTTCGACGAACTCCGCCTAGCGCGCCGCTGCATCAGCGCCGATGGGGAAAATCGCGAATGCCGTATCCAAGCCACTGGCTTCGATCCCATAATCGCGAGGTTGGCACATTCACGCCAAGAGCCATTGGGCAACTACACCGTTCATGGCCTTCGGAGCCGCCTCCATGTGATCGATCCCGAAGTTGCGGAAGGCTTCTTTGCTGAAGTCGCGGTGATAGTTGAGGGCGTCAGCGACCGCGCCGCGCTTTCCGCTGCGGCTCATGTCATGAACATTGACCTTGAAGGTATGGGCATCGCGTTGCTCAACGCTGAAGGCAAGACCAAGATCGACAAGCCCGCAGCCATCTTTACCGAGCTCGGAATACCGACCTACGTGGTCTTCGATTGCGACCAATCAAAGCCGGCGGAAGTCCCGAACAACCACGCCATCCAACGGATTCTCGGTGTGCAACAGCTGTTTGACGCAGAAACGAGAGTGACAGAAAACTACGCCTGCTTTTGCGAAAAGTCGGAGCAGGTGCTCGCTGAAGAGCTAACGCAAGAAGTGTTTGAGGCAGCGATTGTCCAGGCGCAGGAGCGGTTTGGAATACGGCGCAAAGAGGCGATTAAGAACCCCGCCGCTATGTCCTATGTTCTGTCTCAAGCCGCCGAGGCGGGGCACCGCAGCGGGACTTTGGAGGCGATAGTGAAAGCGATCGTGGCTATGCGGAGCTAAGGGTGCGTCGGGCTGCGCATCCCGAGTTCAGAGGATCTCAATTTCCTCAAATTATTGCGATGCCGACGCAAAGCCACCAGGTGCTTCTAACGCTTCATGGAGTTCGGGCCAGTTAATAACTAAGCCGACACCAACCCTGAAGCCCTTTCGAACAATCCCTAGCCCTCTTAGGACCGCTAGTTCAGCTTGGAAGGGTTTACGTGCCACGCCGCCACGTGCGCTGACTTTGCGCATAACTCGCAAGCGATCGACGAGCTCCTTTTCCAGCCAAATCAAGTAGGCTGACGAATCGAAGATGAGTTGATTTCCGTTTTTGTGCGTGAACCGGAGCGGATCTGAGCTGAAAGCCTCATCAGACAGTTTGTACACGTAATGTAAAAACGCGCCGAGCCCGCCCTCCGTCAGGGCAGCATTCACAAATATCGACAGGGGCACGCCGGTGTTTGCGTCACCTGTTCTCTCGCAAGCGTCCACAAAACGGTATCCGGCGTCAGTAAGCCGCCCCTCTTGGTCAACGAATCCCAGATGTTCCACGCCAGAGTCTACATCTTCGCGATATGAGTGCGCACGGCTGAAATAGTTCCTTACCAATACCTCATTGGCTTCAGCAACGGTTGTCTGGCCGGAGTTTATTTCCAGGACGAGTTTGTTTCTTACTGAGTTCGACTTTCCCGCAAAAAAGTACTTGAATGCCCCGTTATCTGACCGCCTTATTTTTGCGGCCCGACTGTTAGGAGTAAGAATTCCGTTCTGCAGCTGCCACCCGGCAATGTTGTCGTTGAACAGTATGTATTTGAACCAAAAATATCTCCAGGCTCGATCCGGCATAGAATCGCCCATGGCGTTACTCAGGTAGCGAATTGGATCAACGCCGGGACGCGCGGATTGGATAGCGACTGCCAAATCGTTAGTTATCTGCACATCGACAGCGGGCGTTTCGTCGCCACTGAATAGCTTTACGGCTTGTAGATACCGAAAAAACGCGTCCGGATCTGTGCTGCCTTCTCGAACATGAGCCCACTGGGTTTCTGTCACCTGTGGAGGCATGGGAGCAGCTATCGCGGGAGCCGCATCCACAGCTAAGGCCCGAGCCTGGATTAATCGGCCCGCAAACGGTGATGTTTTAGTTAGATCAGGAGGCCGATATCCATAAACGCCGATCGCTAGATTCTTGCTTGTTAAGTCGAGTACATCTCGGACATAATCGCCCGCCCCAGTGAAGCCGTTATAGTTTTGGGGTATCACAATCACCGCACCAGCATACCCCTTACGCAGATATGCATGCGCTTGTCCGATAGCGGTTAGAACACCATGCAAACCCTCATTGGGCCGTTTGAATTCAAGAGCTATGCTGTAAGCACGTGCGTTTGCTCCGCTAATATTGGTCTGGATGACACCGTCTGCGTGCGGCCATGAGTGCCTTCCTTCTCTCGCCGCGTAG
>NZ_JBKBQV010000089.1:0-3610 GCF_046292425.1 Sphingorhabdus sp. | reverse complement strand
CTCGCCATCTCCGCAGGCCATGTCAGCAAAGCTTAAACCCTGCCCATTGTGCGCCAAGCCGGCGAGCAAGGAACATGCTCCCTTCTGCAGCCGCGGCTGCAAGGATCGCGACCTGCTGCAATGGCTGGGCGAGGGCTATCGCATCCCCGGGCGCGCGGTTGATCCGGAAGAATTGCAAAGCGGGCTGGACAGCGGCCAACCCCGCGATTAAGAGCGCGCCTTCATCCCGTGCCCGGATAGCTCAGTTGGTAGAGCATGCGACTGAAAATCGCAGTGTCGGTGGTTCGAATCCGCCCCGAGGCACCACTCCCCGCTACGTGTGTCAGATTTCATCAGGGGCGATTCACGTCAGTGTAGGTATCTGACTGATTTTCAACATTTATTCGAAAGGCGGTGGATGAGAATAGCGATTCAAGATTTCACGTTGATTGAGTCAAACCGGCGGTAATTCCTCGCAGGCTGATTCTCCGAATACTTCGACAATGTCAGCGCGCCGCCAAATGTTCACCTTATGCAGGTTCGCGATCGGTTCGTATACGCGAGCTAGCATCGTGTTTGCCAGAACCCGTCCCGAGATGCCTAAGCGCTTGGTGATCTCCGCAGGAAAGGCATGCTCGGCTCGAAACGCCGCCAGGCTTGGCAAGTCCAGCCCGTTCTTATGGCGCCTTATCAGCCCGGCCTTAGCTGCCTTGCCCAAAACCACATCGTTCACTCCCACGATCGAAGCTGCTGAATTTGCGGGGACGCCAATCGATGGGAGAGGCCGGGAGGCGACGCGACTTAGGAGCTTCTTAAACTCAGCCTTGTTGACGTAAAGACGCGACGCCCAACTTCCTTGACCTGTTGCTAACTCAGCGTGGATTCTGCCAGTCAGCACCATGGCAAATGCGTCGCACCACGCGAAGGGCGAAAGCACAGCACTCAGAGCATCGGAGAGAGACAAGCTCTGTTGTGTTGGGATTTTAAAACTGGGTAACTTCCTTAAAGCTCCAAAAAGGACATCAACCGATCCTTTTTCAATAAGCGTATCCCGAGAAAATTCATCCAGTCGATGTTCAGGTATAGTTTCTAAAAGTCCATTTTCTATAAAATCTTTTATAGTATACCCTGGCGCGCCGAGTTCTTTTGATACGTCGAACAGGGGAATACCAGTCTTGTATCTCGCAACCGCTTCCGTCAACCGAACCCGATCGAATAGATAAATCCCGGTTTCACCTCGCATCCGGCCAACGAGACAATCGCCTTTATCGGCAATCTGTCGAAGTAACTTATCGCCTACACCGAACTCCTCCATTGCATCCCAAAGAGTTATGTCATTGGTTCGCTTAGGCTCTAATACCGACGGTGTGCCTGCCTGCTTGAACGGAACACGGGCAACAGCGACTGCCTCCGCCACGCGGTCTTGTACCTGGGCGGCAATGACAGACTACGATTTAGCTCCGCAAAAACGATAGAAGGTGCCGAGCACGAGCCTACGCTCCGTCAGGTGAAGCCGTGCACGAATAGTACGTGTGAGGAGATCGTCGAGGGTGTCTGGCCTAGCGAGAGAAGGTCCCCCGCAATCATCTCGATGTAGGCTTCGGACAGGGCCGCGCAGATCAAACCATTCTTTTCTTGCGTGGCTTCATGGAGTGAGATGGCGAAGGGCGAGCCCTTGCTCAGCGCCTTCCACCATGATGAAACGCTAAAATCTCCTTGGACCCGGGCGCACACACTGTCGCTTGAGTTGACCAGTACGGTAGAGGCATAGGGCGGTACCTCGGCCTTAGCATCAATCAGCCCCAGGCCGGCCGAGACGACTAGCAGTCGTGCGTGGAGTAATTTGGCAGCATGTACCGCTTCTCGGAAGCCGCGTCCGCCGTAAATTTCCGCACCAGGAAAGCGCTCTGGCGCCGCCGTTAGCCGGCGTGACCACTCAGACGCCAACTCAGGAAGATCCGCTGCACGAAGATTAGCCATGCGCAGGGCGCCCGATACCGTCTTGCGCTTACGACTTGTGCAGGCGGTGATCACAAGCGTCACAAACGGCTCCCAAATACAGCTAAGTGGTGGCCCGCTGATCCTAGGCGCCCGAGACAAGGCTGGCCAATTAATGCAACACGCGGCCTTCGCCTTTTCCCCAATAAATGCACGGAAGACCAATTCGGAGTGAGCTGAAGCTTCCCGGGCTTGATTACTGAGATCACGCGTGCTGCTCCCCGACTGACCTCGGTACCTACCTCAGTGCTGTCATGGTGGTATGGAACAGCTGGCTAACCCGCCTCGAATGCGCAGTGGATACGGCTGGTCTGTATCATGACAGCGGGACAGCAACCGTGCTCGTCAGGCTCAGCCATGTTACCCGTTATGAACCGAGATGCTGCCGCGTCCTGGAGCAGTTCGTGGATATCGGCCGCAGGCAGGTCGACAAGGAGCTGCGGGCTACCCGTCGACAAACAGATGCGGAAAGTTGCCATTGCACAGCCTTCTGTCCAAAACACCAAGCTGAGTTCGCAGTACCCCTCAAAGCCAATGCCTACAAGGGAGAAATGCATCAGATTTGATGTTTTTGCGACACATTTAGTGTTTTTGCGCGAGTGAGGGTGTTTTCGTGAAGGACTGGACGGCTTACGCAAAGGGAGTGTTGCGGGCAGAGATGCTCCGAAGGGGCATGAGCTACGCTGATCTTGCGAGAGCGTTGAATGACATCGGCGTGCCGGAAACGGAAATGAACGTTCGGAACAAGGTTGGCCGAGGCACCTTCTCCGCTCCCTTTCTATTTCAATGTTTGAACGCGATGCGAGTGACGACGCTTCATTTGGATTGAAGGGCTTCAATCTCACGGCGGGAATTACAGCGGTAAAGCAACGCGGCAGGCCGGTGGTGTCTGGCTTCGAATTTAGTTGTTTAACCTGTCACATCCGGCGCTCGCCCTAGATGCTTAGCGGAGGCACGGAGGCGATATGACAGTGAACGACGACGTTGCTGCACTGGTGATGCGCCTCGCGCCACATGGCATTTGCGACGACTGCATCGCCGAAAAGCTCGACCTAACAGTACAGCAACACGCTAACTACAAGACCCACGAACTTGCGGGCAAGCCTGGAACCGTAAGCGGATCAGGCTCCTTCATCGCGCGATCGACGAGTTAGACGGACGCGTCGATGTAATAATCGTAAGCGGGGAGCCAGGTGTGAGTTACGGCAGCGCCCAGCCCTGGATTGCTGAAGGCGCGCGTTCAGGAACGCATTGGCAGGTAACCCATCTTGATGAAGCGACCGGCCATTTCGAGGTTTGCTTACGACGGAATGCTAAGTGAAGTCGCGCGGCCACACACGTAGTCTTGCTTACGCAAGCGCGCGAACCCCATGTGGCTTCCCTGAGTTCGGTAGACCTTCTCGGCGTTGATGTTGGAATAAAACGGAAAGGCGCAGTGCTCTGGAGAATGCGGTTGATTCAAGTATATGGAATTTGAATCGACTTCCGTGAAACCTGACAACGTGAGTCCCGTTTGCGTTGCGAGGCGCTTTTGCCTAATGCGCGCCGAACACCCCGGCCGCGCGAGTCACGCGCCCGCCGGGGTCGATTGTTTCCAGCCCTATGAAAGGGAAACCGCGATGTCCCGTCGCCG
>NZ_JBKBQV010000088.1:0-4643 GCF_046292425.1 Sphingorhabdus sp. | reverse complement strand
GATATCATCCACAGCATTGAACCCGGTGATCTGGGCAAGCTGACCTTTGCCGATGTGCAAGCCTGGGGCGAGGATTTGTCTGCGCGCTTTGAAGCTGGCGATTTCGACATCGCGCATTTGTTTTTCAGCAAGTTTGAAAATGTGCTGACGCAAACACCAACGCAGATCCAGTTGATGCCTGTGGCGGTAAGCGCAGGTGAAGGCGATACGGTCGGCTTGTCGGCCACAGTCGAATATGAACCCGACGAAGAAGAAATTCTCGCCGAATTGCTGCCACGCAATGTGGCCGTCCAACTGTTGCGCGCGAACCGCGAGAACGCAGCATCGGAGCAGGGTTCGAAAATGACGGCTATGGACAACGCAACGCGCAACGCGGGCGACATGATTAACAAGCTGACCATTCAATATAACCGCACGCGTCAGGCGGCGATTACAACTGAACTCATCGAAATTATTGCGGGCGCCGAAGCGCTCTAACGACATCCAAAGGCAAGGAAGAAACACATGGCTACCGCCCCTAAGAAGACCGCCGCTCCGAAGGCTGCTGCACCAAAGGCCGCAAGCAAGGCCCCTGCCCCTAAGGCTGGCTCAGGCCAGACCGCAACCAATGTGGTTGGCGCAACTGGCCGTATCAGCCAGGTCATCGGCGCTGTTGTCGACGTAACCTTCACTGGCCAATTGCCATCGATTTTGTCAGCGCTTGAAACCGACAATAACGGCAACCGCTTGGTCCTCGAAGTTGCTCAGCATCTCGGCGAAAACACCGTCCGTACGATCGCCATGGACGCAACCGAAGGTCTGACCCGTGGTCAGCCAGTTCGCGACACAGGCGCGCAGATTTCGGTTCCAGTCGGTCCAATGACCCTCGGCCGCATCATGAACGTCATTGGTGAACCAATTGACGAGCGTGGTCCTGTTGGCGCTGCAAAGTCCAACCCGATCCACGCAGAAGCGCCTTTGTTCACTGACCAGTCAACCGAAGCTGAAATCCTCGTCACCGGCATCAAGGTTATCGACTTGCTTGCGCCTTATGCAAAGGGCGGCAAGATCGGCCTGTTCGGCGGTGCCGGCGTTGGCAAGACCGTACTTATTCAGGAACTGATCAACAACATCGCGAAAGGCCATGGCGGCGTTTCTGTATTTGCTGGCGTGGGTGAGCGTACCCGCGAAGGTAACGATCTATATCACGAATTCCTCGACGCTGGCGTTATCGCCAAAGACGCCGACGGCAACCCAACTCCAGAAGGTTCGAAGGTTGCGCTGGTGTTCGGTCAGATGAACGAGCCTCCCGGTGCGCGTGCACGTGTTGCTCTGTCGGGTCTGACCATGGCGGAATATTTCCGCGATGAAGAAGGCCAGGACGTTCTGTTCTTCGTCGACAACATCTTCCGCTTCACGCAGGCTGGTTCTGAAGTGTCCGCACTTCTTGGCCGTATTCCTTCGGCTGTGGGTTATCAGCCAACGCTGGCAACCGACATGGGCCAGTTGCAAGAGCGTATTACTTCTACAACCAAGGGATCGATTACCTCGGTTCAGGCTATTTACGTTCCCGCAGATGACTTAACCGACCCTGCACCAGCCACGTCATTTGCCCACTTGGACGCAACGACCACGCTGAACCGTGCGATTTCGGAGCTTGGGATTTATCCAGCTGTTGACCCGCTTGACTCGGTCAGCCGCGTGTTGACACCAGCGGTTGTTGGCCAGGAGCATTATGACACTGCCCGCCGCGTTCAGGAAACGCTGCAGAAGTACAAGTCGCTGCAGGACATCATTGCAATTTTGGGCATGGATGAATTGTCCGAAGACGATAAATTGACCGTGACCCGTGCGCGTAAAATCCAGCGCTTTTTGTCTCAGCCATTCCATGTTGCTGAAGTCTTCACGGGCATTTCCGGCAAGTTCGTTCAGGTCGAGGACACGGTTAAGTCGTTCAAGGCAGTCGTGGACGGCGAATATGACCATCTTCCAGAAGCTGCTTTCTACATGGTCGGCGGCATCGAGGAAGCGGTTGCAAAGGCAGCCAAAATGGCTGCGGAAGCGGCGTAAGCCATCATGCCGCTCCTCTTCGAACTCGTAACCCCTGAGAAGCTCTATCGCTCGGACGACGTCTATATGGTCGTCGTTCCGGGCACTGAGGGCGATTTCGGCGTGCTAGAGGGCCATAGCCCGATGATGAGCACTTTACGCAATGATGCTGCGCTTGAGATCTACAAGACGCAAGGCGCAACGCCAGAGCGCCTGATGATCGCTGGTGGCTTTGCCGAAGTGAACGCAAAGGGCCTCACCGTTCTGGCGGAGCGCGTCGAAGTATAAGCTTCAGCCGTGGGGTCTCAAGGCGCTTCGTCACCCCATATACGTGACGTTTCGATATAGCCGTAACGTCCTTCAGTTTCGAAACGGCAATAGCCTTTATCGCATTCTTCGATCACGCCGACAACGCCGGGCTCGACTCGCCAGGAAATATGTGCGGAGGGATCCGGCGCGTCGCGCAATGCGCCAACCTCTTTACCGACTACGATGGCCGTCCGCTTGGGACTTAACAGCCGAACATGCAGCCATCCTTGATCGCCATCAGGGTCTTGGACCTTACGCCACACGCTGTGCACAGCCACGACCTTAACTGGCAAGTTTTGCCGCTTATATACCCAGGTTACTGGAAATTCCGTGCTCGGTCCCGTGCGCATTCGCGCCTCAGGCTCTTCAATCGAGGCCCAGTAAGGCGGCTTACGCTGCGCTTGTCCAGCCGCAGACGCTGAGCCGAAAAGTGCAAGTGCAATCACCCCACCCACCAATATTGATCGCTGCTCATCTGCCATAATTAGGTACCACCGAATTGCTCTATACGGTATGGCTGACGCGCTGCGCAACCATCCAGTCTTGACCTTGCCGTGAAATCAGCTTTAGTCACTTTCATGCCAGAACTTAGTCGCATCGAACGTCCATCCGTCCGTGTCACGCGCACATTGTTGCCTGCTGTCGAAAATCGTATGGCCGAATTGTTCGACGCAAGTTTCAATACCGCAGACGCGCCACTGACACGCGAAGAGCTGGTCGCAGCAATGGCCGATTGTGACGTTTTGGTACCAACTGTTACAGACAGCATCGATGCAGAGATAATCGCCGCGGCTCCTGCGCGCCTTAAGCTGATCGCCAGCTACGGCGCGGGTGTTAATCACATCGACCTGGCTGCTGCGAAGGCCAAAGGTATCATGGTAACCAATACCCCCGGTGTGTTCACCGATGACACGGCGGATCTCACAATGGCCTTGATCCTCAATGTCCCGCGTCGGCTTGGCGAAGGGCAAAATGCCATGCGTAACGGCGAATGGCGCGGCTGGAGCCCCACGGGCATGCTCGGTCACCGCATTGGCGGAAAGACGCTGGGTATAATAGGGCTTGGTCGAATTGGGGAGGCTGTTGCAATCCGTGCAAAATCCTTTGGGCTCAAGATTATTTATAACAAACGCAGCCGTCTTCCTGCGAGCGTCGAGGATTCGTTAGGTATCATCTTTGAGCCAGACATCGACCGATTGGTTGCACGCTCTGACATCATCAGCCTGCATTGCCCGCTGACGGCAGAAACAGACAAGATTATAAATGCCAGCCGCATCGGCCAAATGAAGGCGGACGCATATATTATTAACAGCTCGCGCGGTGAATTGATTGATGAAGACGCGTTGATTAATGCCTTACAACAAGGTCGTATTGCTGGTGCAGGGCTGGACGTTTACACCCATGAACCGGCCGTCGACTCCCGCTTATTCGAAATTCCCAACGTGGTCCTTCTCCCCCATTTGGGCAGCGCAACCTTTGAAGGACGGGAAGCGTCGGGCGAGCGGGTTATCACCAATATCCGCGTGTGGGCAGATGGCCATCGACCGCCGGACCAAGTCCTGGAGGGCTGGCAATAAGCAGCTTCCTATGATTACTTAAGTTTAACAGATATTTAAGTATTGAGCCATTGCGCAAGCGGGCTTAGAGCCCCCTAGTAGAGGGGCGTCCGATATCATGATATATAAGCTTCTAAAAACGACGCTATGTACAGGCGCTTTGGTAGCCGCCCCTGCATGGGCGCAGGGCGCTGTAGTCACTTTACCCGAGGTCGATAGCGGCGATAGCGCTTGGCTTTTGACCGCATCGGCCTTTGTGCTCATGATGACACTGCCTGGTCTCGCTCTTTTCTACGGCGGATTGGTCCGTGCCAAAAATTTTCTTTCCGTACTCGTGCAATGTGGGACGGTGGCTGCACTTGCCTCCATCATCTGGATCGTAATTGGCTACAGTCTAGCCTTTTCAGTCAATGGAAATAGCTATTTGGGGTCATCTGAGAACTTTATGTTCAACGGACTGTTGGACTCGGTTCGCGAGGGCCAGACAACAGGAGAACTGACCTTCGCTTTGTTCCAGATGACATTTGCGATCATCACCCCTGCCCTTGTCGTCGGCGCATGGGCGGAGCGGGCGCGATTTGGCTGGGTGGTTGCTTTCAGCGCCTTATGGTCGCTTTTGGTATATGTCCCCGTAGCACGCTGGGTCTGGGGCGGCGGCATGTTGGCGGAGCAGGGCGTCGTTGATTTTGCTGGAGGCATCGTTGTCCACACTACTGCAGGGGTCTCGGCGCTCATCATAGCGCTCGTCCT
>NZ_JBKBQV010000087.1:0-5362 GCF_046292425.1 Sphingorhabdus sp. | reverse complement strand
ATAATCTTGTTCTGCCATGGCTCAGGCTCCTTAAAGGTCGATTAACAACCGGGTAGGGTCTTCAATCGCCTCTTTGACGATCTTCAGGAAGGTAACGGCCTCGCGGCCGTCGATCAGGCGATGGTCGTAGCTTAGGGCCAGATACATCATAGGCCGCACCACGACCTGTCCTTCACGGACCACAGCACGGTCTTCAATGCGGTGTAGACCAAGCACGGCCGATTGCGGCGGGTTGATGATGGGGGTCGACATCAGGCTGCCGAACACGCCGCCGTTGGAAATAGTGAACGTGCCGCCGGACATATCGTCCATCGTCAACGTGCCAGCTTTTGCCTTGGCACCAAAATCGCCAATCGCTTTCTCAATTTGCGCAAAGCTCATTGCATCGGCGTTGCGCACGACAGGAACCACAAGCCCATTGGGTGCACTAACTGCAACCGATACGTCGAGATAATTGTGATAGACGATTTCATCGCCATCGATTTGTGCATTGACCGAAGGAACATCGCGTGTGGCCAAGGCGACGGCCTTTGTGAAGAAGCCCATGAAGCCCAAGCGGACGCCGTGCTTCTTTTCAAACAGGTCTTTGTACGTTGCGCGGGCTTCCATTACGGCCGACATGTCGACATCGTTAAACGTGGTCAGCAATGCGGCGGTGTCCTGCGCTGACTTCAGGCGTTTGGCAATGGTCTGGCGCAGACGCGTCATCTTTACGCGTTCTTCTTGGCGCGTTCCTGTTGCTTGGACTGTCGGTACGGCAGTCGCAACTGGGTCTGCAGACGGTGCAGGTGCACCTTTAGCTGCGGCAACTACGTCTTCCTTGGTGAGCCGACCATCCTTTCCAGTGCCCTTGATCTTGCTCGGGTCGATGCCAAGCTCAAGCACCAAACGGCGCACAGATGGCGAAAGCGGCAGATCGCTGTTTTCCGCTTGGGTAGCAGGTGCCGGGGCTGCTGTTGTCGCGACCGGCTGGGCTACCGCTGCAGCGGCGGCCGGTGGGGGAGTGGAAGCAGCGGTTCCGGCGTCGATTGAGCCAATGACTGCGCCGACGTTTACCGTCGCGCCTTCTTCAACGGCATATGCGCCCATTATGCCAGCGACTGGCGACGGCACTTCAACTGCCACCTTGTCAGTTTCGAGGCTGGCAATTGGCTCATCCACAGCAACAGCTTCACCTGGTTTTTTCAACCACTGGCCAAGTGTCGCTTCAGTAATTGATTCGCCCAAGACAGGGACTTTAACTTCAGTGCTCATAATTTTATCCTCACGAGGATGGAGGGGTAATTGGCTTGGTTCCGCCAGTGCGCTGGCGTCGGATTTCTTCACGAACATTGTGGCCCAACGCTTCCGCAACCAGTGCGGCTTGTTCGGCCTGATGGCGCTTTGCAAGGCCAGTCGCTGTTGCTGCAGCGGCCCTTCGACCGGCATAACGTGCCCGGGTTGGGCCGACATTGGCCTCTGTCAGGCATTCTTCCAGATAAGGGTCCACAAAGGACCAGCTACCGGCGTTGCGTGGTTCTTCCTGCGCCCAAACGACATTTTCCAAATTGGTCATGCGTTTTAGGCGGACGATTAACGGTTCGGACGGGAATGGGTAAAGCTGCTCAATACGCACTATGCTTGTATTCTTATCGCCCGATGCGTCGCGTGCTTCCATCAGGTCATAAGCGATCTTGCCGGAGCACAATACGAGGCGCTTGATGTCCTCGTCTGCTGGCGCGTTGGTGTCAGACAAAATCCGCATGAAGTGGCTTTCGCCTTGGAAGTCCTCGGCCTTTGAAACTGCCAATTTATGCCGCAACAAAGACTTTGGCGTCATGACGACAAGCGGTTTGCGGAACGGGCGTGCCATCTGCCGACGCAGCAAATGGAAATAATTGGCCGGGGTCGTGCAGTTGGCGACTTGGATATTGTCTTCAGCACACAGTTGCAAGAAGCGTTCAAGTCGTGCCGAACTATGCTCCGGACCTTGACCTTCATAACCATGCGGCAACAGCATCACGAGCCCATTTGCCCGAAGCCATTTGGCCTCACCCGACGCTATGAACTGGTCAATCATCGTCTGCGCGCCGTTTACGAAGTCACCAAATTGCGCTTCCCACAGAACTAAAGTTTTTGGCTCAGCACCGGCATAACCATATTCGAAACCGAGCACGCCAAATTCAGACAACGGACTGTCGAGAATTTCGAACCGGCCATGCGGCAGGGTGCCAAGAGGCACATATTTGTCTTCAGTGGTCTGGTCGACCCAGACGCCGTGGCGCTGGCTGAATGTTCCACGACCCGAATCTTGGCCCGACAATCGCACACCATAACCTTCCGAAAGCAGCGACCCGAATGCAAGCGCTTCGCCCGTTGCCCAATCGAAATTCTCTCCGGACGTGAACATCGCTTTCTTGGCGTCCAGCACACGGCTTAAAGTGGGGTGTATGTTGTGCCCTTCGGGCACAGTTGTGAGCGTGCGCCCAAGGCTATCGAACAATTTGCGTGCGATTCCGGTCGGCACATTGCGCCGGGCAGTTTCTGGATCCGCAGGCTTCGACAGCCCGGACCAACGGCCACCAAACCAGTCGGCGGCGTTTGCCTTATAATCGGCTGCGCTGGCAAATTCCTGCTCAAGCGCCTGGACAAAGCGCATGGCATGTTCGTTCGACCAATCGGCATCAATGACGCCTTCGGCTTGAAGCCTCTTGGCATAAAGCGCGCTGACGGCGGGATGGCCTTTGATAACCTTGTACATCAATGGCTGGGTGAAGCTGGGCTCATCACCTTCATTGTGGCCAAATCGGCGGTAGCACCACATGTCGATGACGATGTCGCGGTGGAATGTCTGGCGGAATTCGATCGCAATCTTGCATGCAAATGTCACGGCTTCGGGGTCGTCACCGTTGACGTGGAAAATCGGCGCCTGAACCCCCTTTGCGACATCGGAAGGGTAAGGCGAAGACCGCGCATATTGCGGGCTGGTGGTAAAGCCGACCTGATTGTTGACGATGAAGTGCAGACAGCCGCCAGTGTTATACCCACGAATGCCGGAGAAGCTGAGGCATTCCCATACGATACCCTGGCCGGCAAAAGCGGCGTCACCGTGCAACAAGACAGGCAAAACCTGTTCATGCTTTGCAAGGTCGTCGCGCGCGGTCTGGTTGGCGCGCACTTTGCCTAGAACGACCGGGTTCACGGCTTCAAGATGCGACGGGTTTGGAACAAGGCTCATATGCACCTTGATACCGTCAAATTCGCGGTCGGTGCTGGTGCCCAAATGATATTTCACATCTCCTGAACCGCCGACATCATCCGGGTTGGCGCTGCCGCCCGAAAATTCGTGGAAGATGATGCGATAGGGTTTGGCCATCACATTGGCGAGCACGTTCAGGCGGCCACGGTGCGGCATCCCATACACAATTTCACGCACACCAAGCTGGCCGCCATATTTGATGACAGCTTCAAGCGCGGGAATCATCGATTCGCCCCCATCAAGACCAAAGCGCTTTGTGCCTACATATTTACGGCCGAGAAATTTCTCATACTGTTCGGCTTCGATGACCTTGCCCAAAATGGCTTTCTTACCCTCTGGCGTGAATTGGATAGCGGCATCCTTGCCTTCCATCCGCTCTTGCAAAAACCGTCGCTCTTCGACATCGG
This sequence comes from Sphingorhabdus sp., assembly GCF_046292425.1. Lineage (GTDB taxonomy): Bacteria > Pseudomonadota > Alphaproteobacteria > Sphingomonadales > Sphingomonadaceae > Sphingorhabdus_B. Next base: position 1,717 of record NZ_JBKBQV010000087.1, on the reverse strand, counting down.
AAATATGCATATACTCCAGGCCAACAGGTCCGCAATAATTGGCGCGCAACGTATCGACGAGCTCGCGGACAGTCGTCCATTCAAGCCCAAGCGTCCCGCCCACATAGACGCGCTTGTCAAGGTCGGCTCCGGAAAAGCCATGATATTCGGGGGTCAGGTCGGCAGGAATATCCTGCTTCGACAGACCGAGTGGATCGAGGTTGGCGGCCAAGTGCCCACGTACGCGATAAGTGCGCACCAGCATCATTGCGCGGATGGAATCGCTTGCAGCAGCAACTGCATCGGCCTCAGCCATCGGTTTGCCAGCAGCCTTTGCCGCAGCCTTTACCTCAACCGCCATCTGAGTGGGGTCAAGTGATGCGGTCAGATCGTCAGTCGCCGACAATGGCCAGTTGGCCCGTTCCCAGCTTGGGCCGCGCTCTGCTTCGAAATCCTGGTTCTCTACACCCATCCTACTTCTCCAAATCCGCCCCGGCTGCGGGGAGGGGCCATCCAATGGATGGAGGAGGGGGTGCGCCGTTCTAACGAAGCGTTAGACGGAGACCCCCTCCGTCATGGCGCTTGCGCGCCAGTTGCGCCTCCCCACGAGGGGAGGATAAACACTAACCCTTCAATACCTCGACCAAGGTCTTGCCGAGCAATGAGGGTGATGGCGAAACACGGATGCCCGCGGCTTCCATCGCGGCGATCTTGCTTTCAGCATCGCCCTTGCCCCCTGATACGATAGCGCCTGCATGGCCCATGCGGCGGCCCGGAGGTGCGGTGCGTCCGGCGATGAAGCCAGCCATCGGCTTTTTGCGGCCTTTCTTGGCTTCGTCGATCAGGAACTGCGCCGCTTCCTCTTCTGCGCTGCCGCCGATTTCGCCGATCATGATGATGGACTTGGTGGCGTCGTCAGCAAGGAAAAGCTCGAGGCAATCGATAAAGTTCGTGCCGTTAACCGGGTCGCCGCCAATGCCGACCGCAGTCGTTTGACCCAGGCCTTCGGCTGTGGTCTGGAACACGGCTTCATAAGTAAGCGTGCCCGAGCGCGAAACAACGCCCACGGAGCCAGCCGAGAAAATGCTACCGGGCATGATGCCGATCTTACATTCGTTAGGTGTCAAAACACCGGGGCAGTTCGGACCGATCAGGCGCGACTTTGAACCCGAAAGCGCGCGCTTTACCTTGACCATGTCGAGCACTGGAATGCCTTCAGTGATACAAACGATCAACGGGATTTCCGCGTCAATGGCCTCAAGGATGGAGTCTGCCGCAAAGGGTGGCGGGACGTAAACGACCGAGGCATCTGCTCCGGTCGCTTGCTTTGCCTCAAGCACGGTGTCGAACATCGGCAGGCCGATATGCGTCGTTCCCCCCTTGCCGGGTGTGACCCCGCCAACCATTTGCGAGCCATAAGCCAGCGCTTGCTCGGTATGAAAAGTGCCTGTGGCGCCAGTCATGCCTTGCGTAATGATCTTTGTGTGTTTGTTTACGAGGATGCTCACATAGGTCTCCTGAAATCTTGGGTGCGCTTAATTCAGCGACGGGTCGATGGCCTTACACGCCACCAGCAATTCTTTAACGGCATCCACGCTTACGGCGAGGTTGGATTTGGCTTCGTCGTCCAGCGCGATTTCCACGACCTTTTCAACACCGCCTGCACCGATCATGACCGGCACGCCGACATAAAGATTGTCGACGCCATATTGGCCAGTCAGATGGACTGCAGCAGGCA
>NZ_JBKBQV010000086.1:0-6073 GCF_046292425.1 Sphingorhabdus sp. | reverse complement strand
TATTGACTCCATTAGTCGATGGAAGCTTCACACATTACCACAACAAAGGGGAAAGCCGTCGGGAGGCAGTTCGATCATTGCTCGGCAATGATTTTGAAGTGCAACCGCGCTGACTAAATGTGATCGTCCACACAAAGTCCGGCAAACTGGTTGATGTAATGATACCGTTCGATCCGCGGACAACTGCGAAGGTATTCATTGATGGCGAACCTATTTGAGCTCGTGGTATTGGGAACAAATTTGGGCTCGCGTCATTGAACGTTATTAACGTTTTCATTGCACTCCTAGCTGCAGTGGAATGGGGTGGCCTCTCTCCCCGTTTGGCCGCCCCGGTTATTCAGTAGTTCTCTTCATCCGATCATTTTATCTCAGTAGTAAGCTGGACAATTGTCTGTTTTCGATGTGTGATTGGAATGGTGTGCACGTCAACGATGTCGCCGCTACCGGAAAGTCCTCTGTTGGTGCAATAGGGGCGAAAGTCGGACGGTCGTTGAGCTGTGCCCGGGCAGCGCTAAAGATGGTTGGAAGGGCGTCAGCTTTCCAGCTTTTCAGTTTTGCAGCGTAGACGGCCCCCGGCCGGGGGCGGAACTTTTGGGGGAACTGAAAAACTAGTGAACTGGACTGCTGCAGCACTCTAGTTTTCCACCTCGTCTGTTTGGCCACGACCGCCCATGAGCACATATTCGTGCAATGCCAGCACGTCGCCCTACCTTGGCCTTAGGTTTACGACCTCGCGCTCAGCCAGCGACTTCATTCGCTCGTCGATCTGTAGGATAAATTGACTTCGTTCTTCCGATGACCCGCCCATAGAAATTGCGTATGTGGAAACAACTTGCATGCGGTTAACTCGACAATTGGACATTGCAGCTACCACCACAGCAAGATCCGTTTCTTGAAGCTTAGCAAATTTCCGCACGGAATTAAGTACGCATTCCCGGTATCGATAAACACTTGGGGTTATTTCAGGAGCGTCAGATATACGGCCCCCCGCTTGGGTCGCAGGACGAGGCAAAGGGAAGGACACAATTTCCGGCGGTTTGGCAGCGGCTGAGCCTGGCTCTCGGTTACCACCGCTTTTCTTGTTCTCGATGTAAGCCTGTTTACGAACAGAACCGCTTGAACAAGCAAATGTCAGTAATTGGTCCGCAACCGAATTGGCCAATACGGGTTTTGGCGAGCTATCGATACTGTAGGTACCTGAGAAAACCACATTGTCTTGTGTATCGTATTCGATATAGCGCAATTCTTTCAATGTCCGATTGTGGCAGTGGACCGTATTTTCTACTTTAAGGCTCTTCATGCCGTATCGCGGTATTTCATAAATAGCGTGGGTCCAAAAAGTTTTGGTTTCAGACAAATCATCGGTAATTTGATCACTGTCTGCAAGATACACCGTTTCATCGGTGTCCTTTTGGATGACCACCCACCGTTGCTCAGCTTTTGCTGGCGAAATGCCCATGAGCAAAGTTACACCGATGCCTATCGCCATTTTCAACCCATGCATGCAACCCTCCCCGGTCATTGACGACGAAACTACACCAGCATGCAAGAGTTTAGACGGCCGTGATAGAAGTTTGTTGCAGTTCGTACGCGATGGTATCGCGTCCGAGTGGGTAGCTATTGCATACAATCTGTCTAAACGGAGACTGTGATATTGCATCAATCCTTTGGCGTGCGAGCACTTTTTGCAAATAACTTCCCGAAGCTATTTGGTAATAACGAGGTTACCTACAATTACCAGTTCCAATACAATCTCGACTACCACTGGGGATAAAACCATTTTCAGCCAGCGGCAGGGGCGGCTAATGGGTCGCTTGGCCGTCTTTACTTTGATTGGTTCGACGAAAAAAAAGACGTACTGTTATGCGTTCTCTTTTAAATCTAAGCTACAACCGGACCGCACATGAGCTGTCGAACCAGAAAGTTCATCCAATCCGCCATAAAAGTGTACTTAACAACAAGCGCAAAGACATTACTGGCACTCTGACCATTTTGTTGATTGTCGTTTGGTAAATCGTTCATGAATATTGCAAATTGGGCTATAACAACATTTATTCCCACCTCTCGCGGAGCAATTATGAAGCGACTGCTGTATATAAGCGAAAGTCATATCAAACAGGATGATGATGAAGAAACTGTTGTGGCTCAGATTATTGAGGATGCTCAGGAAAAGAACGCGCGCCTCCATAATTTGACAGTTTCAGCGGACGGCCCGATTATTCAGCGATGCTACGCGGACTGGTCAATGGAGTATCTCGTCCCTAGTATTTTCGTTCACAAACAAATTGAAGGATTTCTGCAACAAGCCAATGCGGCACGAGGGCGATCGCACGAAATTGCGCATTAATTCACGCTAAGGAAGAACGAGCGCTTACGTTGCGCTTTCTCTTTGTTATGTTATTAAGAAATCAATATTTTTTTGCATCTTCCGCACTCGCATACAAAAGCATTTTTATAGACTGGTGAACTCTGTCAAATGAGTATGGTTTAGTAATAAACTCAGTTTGGGCATATATTTTGCCCATAAAAGCAATGTGTCCAGAAACCACAATTACAGGTAGCGTGGGGTGATCTGCTCTTACCACCTTAAGTAAGGTCAGACCATCCATTGAGCCGGGCATGCGGATGTCGGTTACAATGAGTTCTGGCACACACTCGGTTATCATCAATATCGCTTTATCCGCGTCTCTTGCTTCGGTTACATCATAACCGTTTCACGAAGCTGCTCAGATAACATCATCCGAATGAGGATTTCATCTTCTACCACCAGAATACGAGCGTTTGCTGCATTGCCTGGTTGCTCGTCCATTGCGCCTGCGCTTTCAGTCATTCTGAATGTTCCTTGGCCGACCACGGGTTTCTGGCAACGGGAAGGATAGCGACTTTGTCCTCGCTACGTCTAAAGCTAACATTTTACTAGCAGGGCCTGCGCTACAAATTGCCATCTAAGTTTTTACCGCCCGTCACTAAATCTGACGATTTGTGACGACCTCGTGCGTGCTTATCTGCAACATTTGGGACGGCTATTGGACGATAGCCGTCCCTTCCACTGGGCGACAGTGGCAATGGCTAACCGACCTTGCCTGGAATTGATCCAACGGTCATGACTATCTGAAACCTGCCTACATAAAAACGCGTGCGAGTTATTGTCCGGGATTCATCGCAAGAAGCGGGGCGGCTTACTGCATTAGCTGGCCGCCCCATCCACTGCGGGGGAGTAAAGCAATGGATATGACACTAGGGTCATTCGAGCCAACATATCATAACGAAACATCGTTCCAATATTCAAAGATAACAAAAGATGACACGCCGTATTATCTGATGCGAAACTGCAACATTATCTTTGCTGGTCGATACCGATTTTAGGTTTGGCGCTCGACCGTTTGCGCTTGCTCGCTCGTTTATGAGATAACCGTGCGCGTAAGGCGCGGCGTAACGGGGGGGACGAACCCTGAGAAACTGAAGCTGTATCACCCCCGGGCAGCCTTTCAGTGTTACAGTCCCGCCAGACCGCGGAAATTTGGCTCACTAACATTTACAGGTTTCCTACACAGGATCCATCGGCGTAATTTGGCTGCATGGACAACGAACATCACAAATTATGTTACATAATGCTGCTGTTCCTGCTTGCAGGGGCATTCGTGCATGGCATTTTTAGCGGACTGATGGCACTGTAACCATTCGTGCACCGAACTTCTGCTAAGGGACGTAGCGGCAAATTGCTTCTAGGTTCTACTATACAGGTCAGCTCTGCAGGCTCAACGCGATAGCAACCGCGGCCAGAATTGCAGCAAGGATAGATGCGGCGATGCCTAGCGTTTTCAGGGACCAACCCGACAGTTCTCTCGATTAATGGCGCGAACGTCCTCATGTTGTCGTAACCAGAACGACAGCTAAGAAGATCTTGGCACCATTCCGGCTTTTCAATTTTCCAGCATGTCAGCGCCTCCGGGGCACCGGTCGGGTGATCAACCTGAGGAACTGGAAAACTGGGGTGCTGACGTAATCGCCTGACCGCGCCAGCTTTTCAGCTTTCCAGTCTGCCAAACTGAGGATCTACGACATTAACATTCGCAATGGCTTACTGGAAATTTGTCCTTGGCTTTACTCGGTTCCGGAGCTGTGCAATACAGCTTTGATTGGCTGTTGGGGGGACACTCATGGTTACGTTGTCGAAAGATCGAGAATTGCCCGTTCGTTTGGTCCGCAATCGACAATTTTGAGTCATCAACTTTCATAATATTCACAGGGCGCATAGCATAACTGGCTTTTCGGGGGGACAGAGCAATGACGGAGACTGCAGTGGCGCCTACATCGGCGCGTATTGAGGCGTTGGACTTCGTTCGCGGTGTCGCGCTTTTTGGCATACTTCTAATGAACATTAACGGCATGGGGCTCGGTCCGGCCTATGATAATCCGACGATAGCTGGCGGCGACACGGGTGTTAATCTTTGGACATGGCTGGTTATTAATGTCGGCTTTGAGGGAACACAGCGCGCGTTGTTCTCAATGCTGTTCGGAGCCGGTGTGATCCTCCTATCGAGCCGGTTGGAAGCTGCGGGGCGGCAGGACAGCGGTGACATATTCTTCCGCCGCAATCTGTGGTTGATCGGCTTTGGACTGGTCAACAGCTGGGTACTGCTTTGGGATGGTGATATTCTTTATTATTACGGGATAACTGCGCTATTTCTATATGCCTTCCGGAAATTGCCTGGCCGCACGCTGCTTGCGTTGGGGGCCGGAGCCCTGCTCCTAGGAGCAGCTTGGAGTGGGATCGACACTCAGCGATTGCTTAACCTTCACGACGAGGCAAGGGCAGCGGAGCAAGTTGCCCCTTCCGCGCGCACGGAAAAACAAACCAAGACCTTAGAAGAGTGGAAAGAGAAGTCCCGCGCAGGGCTCCCGCCAGCAGCTTATGCCGAATTGCGCGAGGCCAACACTGCTTCATACACGAGTGCGCTATTTTCCAGAGCGGACCGTATCAAGCATAGCCAGTCTTGGTACCTCTATCGCTATTTCTTCGACATTTTTGGGATGATGATGCTTGGTATGGCGTTCTTCCGGTTGGGCGTTTTGACGCTCGAGGTTCGTACCCGGGCCTATCTGGCCATGATGGGAGGCGGTTACGCTGTCGGGCTTACTGCCAATATCCTGGAGGCCCGCTGGATTATGGATCACGGTTTCAGCGCACTAGCTTATATGCAGGCGGGGATTAGTTATGACCTTAGCCGACTGGCGATGACGGTCGGTCACCTGGGTGCCCTGATGCTATTCCTGCGTTCGGGCGTCCTCCCATTCGTGCGTCAGTCCATGGCCGCCGTGGGGCGGATGGCGTTAACCAACTACCTTACGCATTCGGTTGTCGCGCTGATCATCTTTGTGTTCCTCGGATGGTGGGGCGCGCTTGAACGACACCAGCTTTATTTCATTGTCGCTGCGATCTGGGCAGTACAGTTTATGCTAAGCCCAATTTGGCTGCGTAATTTCCATTTCGGCCCTGTCGAGTGGCTGTGGCGTTACCTTACCTATGGAAAGAAGCCGCTGTTCCGCAAGGATGCAGGGTCACCGCCACCGGCCGGAGAGTTACCCGCTTCTGCGGCCGTGGTTTGACATATGACGCGGGCATTGTACATCTGCAGGGCGTCGCGGCGAAGAAAAGGGCCGCCAAGGTGCGGAACTGGAAAACTGGGAAACTGACGCAATCTGTCCGCAACAGTTTTCCAGCTTTTCAAGTTTCCAATCCGCCAAAGCGAAGGTGTCTCGCGCGCTAGATCTTCTAGCTTTCCTACACACGTTCCATCTGGACCTGAATTTAGGAGCAGGACCAACCTTTAAGCTCGCTGCTGCCCTCAAAGCCAAACATATTCCGTTCGTTCTCGTGACCGGCTACGACGCATCAGCCATTCCTAATGAAATGCTTGACGTCAAGCGGTTGCAAAAGCCGGTGGATAACCGCGAACTTGTAAGGGTTGTTTGTAGCTTGTGTGACCGTGGTTGATTTAATGGAGGAAGATGCGAAGTGCTGTGTCACCCAAGTCGTCCTTCCGGCCGGCCGCCACCGTCCCGGGGGGGC
>NZ_JBKBQV010000085.1:6250-6575 GCF_046292425.1 Sphingorhabdus sp. | reverse complement strand
CTGGCGTGCGCGGATATGACCGGAAAGGCCGAACAGCGAAATGACGGCCAAGGTGGCAGCAATATTGCGCTGGCTCGCGCCATCCGTTTGCCATGCCACGGCCAGTGGACCCATCACCACGAGCAATGCACCTGCGACCAATGGCAGGAGCAACTTGTCACGCCAAGCCAGCGCGATTGCCACGGTCGACAGTGCAAAATAAAATATCCAGCCAATCATGGAAAATTCCATCTTTGGCAAAAGCATGGCGAGTTGCACGAGCGCGAGCGTCATGGGCGCAAAACGCGCAAGTTCCGACCACACCCCTTTTTCATGCTCGAAACGC
>NZ_JBKBQV010000085.1:0-6240 GCF_046292425.1 Sphingorhabdus sp. | reverse complement strand
AAACGCTTCGCTGCAAAAATTGCACCTGCGCCCGTGATTGCGATGAACCCGCCGAGCAGCGCCAAATTGCTGTTGGCGGCGAACAGCATCGCGAGGCTCCACAACAATCCGCCGCCTGATGCCAGTACCAGCAACCAAAGCCAGCGGCGCCAAACCGCAAGGCCGAACAGAGCCGCAATGAACACAGCAAGGTAAAGCAACAGGCTTGGCAAATTGCTCGCGCCCATGCCCGCGACCCATGGCGCGACGAAACCGCCAAACAGACCCATCAACGCCGTGGGTGGACCATGGCGCAGTGCGAGCGCGAAGGCGATCATGGTGGTGACGACAACCGCTACGAACGCAGCGCCGATGCCGAACAGCCCGTAAATCTCCGCCGCCATGTACAGCGTGCCATAAAGTGTAGCGATGCCTGCACCCGCAAGGCTTTGGCCGACACGCGGGTCAGAAGCAAAGGATTCGCCGATTTTCGGCAGCCTGGCGCCAAACAGGCTGAACGCAATTAGCAGTGCAGCGAAAATTGTTGCGGTAACGGATCTGGCGGCTGGCCCGAACAGACCAGCCTCAATCGTATAACGGACAAGGAAAAACCCGGAGAAGACCAACGCAATGCCGCCAACCCAAATGGGAAGTTTCCCGCCAACAACATTTTCGAAATTGATCCGCGCTGACGCGGGAGGCGACTGTGTCGGTTCGTCGAGTGGTGTCGGAGTTTGCTCCGCTTCCGGTTTCTGCGTCTGGACAGGAGGCTGGGCAGCCTGTTTCGCGACAACGACGCGCGCTGGCGGGGCATGCACTTTGGGTTGCTCGCCGACAGCGCTGTTGGACCAATCAAGATCCTCAAGCCTCTCGATCCGACGGCGAAGATACCGTACGTCGGCACGCATCAGGTAGACATAAAAAGCCAGACCAATGACGGCGACAAAAAGAACAACAACGAGCAAAAGGCCCCCTAGGCTGAATAAGGGGCCTTTATGGCGCGCTTTGACTGTACGGCAAACGGAAAACGGCGACGTGCCGGATCAGTCGGTTGTACCACTTCGAGTCATCAACATGGCAGTTATGTCAGGAATTGGCCGATCAGTCATTTCCTTGGCCAGTTCCATGATGATGCGCTTTTCGACTTCGCCGTGCAGATTTTTTCGCAGTTCTCCAAGCGTGCGGGGTGGCGCAACAATGATCAGTGCTTCAAAGTCATGCGCCAGCGCCCGCATCCGCAACTGGTCAGCAAGATGCGCGGCAAAGCGGTTTTCCTCATCCTTGTGATATTCCTGATCACCGCCCCCCGTCGCCGTGTCTGTCTTTCCCTCACTATCGGAAAGGTCCGGGCGGTCCTGCCGCGTTTCGAGCGCGAATTCAGGCTGCGCACCATTTCCGTGGTTGCGCAGGAACATCATTTTCTCGCCATCCGCGACAAGCAGCAACGTGTCATGCGGGATGGCAATGCCCGTCAATTTGCGATCTTGTCCGCTGCCTTTTCGACCGCAGCGCCAGCTTTTTGGGCAGCCGCACCAACATCATCGGCGGCTTCCGCCACCGCATTATCTTTACGTTCTTCAGAACTGCTTTTGGTGAAAAGCAGATAGCCGCCGACGGCAAGCACTGCCAAAAGCAAAATACCGATAATTGCGCCAAAACCGCTTCCGCCGTTCGGCGCAGTGTTTACTGTGACTGATGCTGGTCCGGTATCGCGCTCATAGGCGCGCTCCACGACTGTACCCTGTGCGTCTGTGGTTTCTACTATTCGTTCCTGTACCATTTTTTGGCTCCTCCTCTTGAAACAGGACTAATGGTGAACGGAGGCTTTTGTTCCGTCCGCCGGGCAAGTGACGAGCGGCAAGGCTTGCATTTCGCAGCCTTTATGCACAGCGAAGAATTATGGACTTTCAAAATTTCGACATCGACCTCTTTCTGCGCGAATATTGGCAGAAAAAACCGCTGCTGATCCGCAGCCCTTGGGGCCATTGGCAAAACCCGCTTGAGCCGGATGAGCTGGCCGGACTGGCGTGCGAGGAAGAAGTGGAGTCGCGACTGATCTGTCAGTCATCGAGCGGATGGGATATGGAGCAGGGGCCGCAAGGCGAAGAGCGACTGGCCGGACTTGGAGAGTCACATTGGACTTTGCTGGTGCAAGCGGTTGACCAACATGTTCCCGCAGTCGCTGATCTTATCGCGCCATTCCGTTTCATTCCCAACTGGCGCATCGACGATGTGATGGTCAGCCTTGCTGCCGACGAGGGCGGGGTCGGGCCGCATTTTGACCAATATGATGTTTTCCTGATTCAGGGGCTTGGGCGCCGCCGGTGGCAGATCGGGCCGCATTGCGACGCCGAAACGACTTTGCTGCCGCACGACGATCTGAAACTGCTCGCGGAATTCGAACCGCTTGAGGAATGGGTGCTTGAGCCGGGCGATATACTTTACGTCCCGCCCGGCATCGCGCATAACGGCGTTGCGGTCGGACCCGATTGCATGACCTACTCTGTCGGATTTCGCGCGCCGTCGCGGTCGGACCTTCTGGGGCATTTTGTCGACGATGTTCTGGAGAGCATCCCGGACGATGATTTGTACCGCGACCCCGATCTGAAACGGCAGGACAATCCCGGCGAGATCTCGCCCGAGGCGCTGGCCCGGTTGCAGCAAATGATGTTGGAGTCCTTGTCGGACCCCGTCAGCTTCGCCCGCTGGTTCGGCGCGTTCAACAGCACGCCCAAATATGCCGATATGGACTGGCGACCCGAAGAGCCGTTGGAAGCCGACGATGTCCGCCTTGCCATGAGCGAAGGATCACCGTTGCTGCGCAATCCGGCAAGCCGCATGGTCTTCATCGCCAATGGAACAGACGCGCTGACATTGTTTGCCGATGGAGAATGCTTCGACTGCACCGGCGACTTGGCGGAGCTGGCGCGAAACATCTGCGCGCATGACAGGATCGTGCTGGACAGCGGACTGGCAACCACTTCAGCCGCCATCGATCTTGTGACGCAGCTATGCAACATGGGCTGCGTCGCGTTCGAAAGCGAGGAATGATCTGCGTACCCGGCTGAGCATCTGCCAGAAGAAATCGCGTTATGCATCGGAGGCAGAGGCGCTTGCGGCGGTGGCCACAGCGACAATAACGCTGCGGCATTATGCATGCGACCGCTGTGGCCAGTTTCACCTGACCAGCCGGACGAAGGGCAAGCGCATCGCGCGTCCCGTGACGCCCTAGCCTTCAACCTCGCGCCATGTGCCCGGCGCAAGGTCGTCCAGCGTCCAGTGCCCGATGGCGCGCCGCACGAGGCGAAGCGTCGGGTGCCCGACACCAGCAGTCATACGGCGTACCTGCCGGTTGCGGCCTTCGCGGATGGTGAGTTCTATCCAGCTATCGGGCACGGACAGCCGCACACGAATTGGTGGATCGCGCGGCCATAGTTCGGGGTCGGCAATCCGCTCGGCCTCGCACGGCAACGTCACCCCGTCTTTGAGGTTTACGCCACGCCGCAAGTTCGCCAGCGCCGCGTCAGTCACTTCGCCCTCAATCTGAACGAGGTAGCTTTTGGGCAATTTGTACTTTGGGTCGGAAACCCGCGCTTGCAATCGCCCGTCGTCGGTCAGCAGCATTAGTCCCTCACTGTCCATGTCAAGCCGGCCGGCTGGGTACACGCCCGGCACATCGACGAATTGCGACAGCGTAGGCCGCGGCGATCCTTCGGTGCCCTTGTCAGTGAATTGCGGCAGGACGCCATAGGGTTTGTTGAACAGGATGATGCGGGACATCTGCCTGCCTTAGCCGAAGGACGAGCATACGGATATCATCTTGTCAGCGGCAGTGTTCGCTTTGGCGTGTGGGCGGGAACTTCAAGCGGCGCAGGCCCGTTGATGTGGGACAGGAGATTGACACATGACTGACCCCCAGACCCCGGCCCAACCCCCAGCCCAACCTGAGGCCCCGAATACGCAAACCCCGACCACGCAGACGCCCCAACCTCAAGCTCAACCCCAAGCCCCCGGATCAGAGCCTAATGACGCAAATGAAAATCGCGGCATGCCGCCCGGCTATGGCAATGGCGAAGTCACGGGCGCAGGCGCAGGTGCTGGCGGATCAGGCGCAGCGGAGGATTATGACGCGGACCCCGTAGGCGGTGGCGGCAGCTTTCCACCTGTCACGCCCAAGGAAGGCGAGGGCGGCGCGGACGAACCACATGGAGGGACGCGATAATGGAGATTATCGAACGGATTTCGCGTGTACTCGCTGGCCAGTATTTCAGTCGCAATGCGGCAGGCGCGGCGGGCGATGACGATGCATCTGTCCTTGTCGATGCCAACTGGCCCGATTTTCAGGAGGACGCGATTGCTGTCCTAAAAACCCTGCGCGCCCCGCCGCCGGCTTTGTCGAACGAGAATGATGTGGCGCTGTGGGGGTTGGTGATCCAGTCCGCGCTTGGCCCACATGCGGAGAATGGGTGATGGCCGGCGGCTGGACCCGCGACGGCGCGGTGCAGGACCAGATCGACGATAGCGTCAAGGACGCCGTCTCCGGCGCACGGGCGCGGATGCCAGCGGGCGAAAGCGCCGAATATTGCGACGACTGCGGCGAACTTATTCCCGAACGCCGCCGTGCCGCTGTGCCGGGCGTGCGGACCTGTATAACCTGCCAAGCCGCGCGGGATGTGTCCGTGAAGCATTCCAGCTTTAACCGGCGCGGGAGCAAGGATAGTCAGTTGCGGTAGGGTGAAATTTTGTAACCTAATATTGCAGGTATATTTTGTGCATGTAACAACGGCTCATTTAGGCGTTAAAAAATATTTAGTTCGCAGAAGTTAAGAGCGGACTTGTAAAAACTACTTGGTCTATTGTCCATGTGGGAATTTTCTCCGTGGAACTAAATAAAGCACTAGACTGAATCGTATGCGGAGACGTAAAACACTAAAGTGATGAATATAGCGGTGCACAAAAGAACTCATGAGGAACTAACAGAGCAGCTAAATCATCAGATACTCGCTCTTAGAGCAAGTTGTGCCGGATATGACGCCGGCAATTTTTGGGAAGGCCCAAGGCTAGCCACCACGGTTTATACCGTTGTCAACGACGGCAATAATAGAAGTAAATCCGTCCTTACTCAATTGGGCCTTCGTAGGAAGATGCAGTTCCTATCTTATGCGACGCCCCAAATGCCTGGCAATTTGATAAGTTGGGCTCCGTTGTGCATGATGCAGATGACGGCAGAAAACTGCCTTCACGTCCCTATTCTCGATCAAGGTCCGTCCACGAAGTTAGCTAAACAGTTATCGTTCGCTGATTGGTGGAACGAGCCGATTTTTGAGAATCGACTCGGAAAAAAACTCAGTCGCATGAACCTAACATTTTCGCTCAGATCGAAAGATGGCGGAAGCCATTTCGATGCTGAGTTGCCGTCAAGTCCTTACTTAGAAATGAAGAACGAGGGTTTGGGATTTGTATTCCACGATGGCAGCGAAAACCCTCCTAAACCCATTCAAAATGCTCATCTGGCGACTATGCGCCAAATTGCGTTTGAACTTGAACGTACAATCTTACCTTATCTCTAGAGCACGGTACTAAACTGCGACAAAAAAGTCCTTAATTACCTCGTCGCCTTTTTGCTCGACGGGCATGCCCTTCATCGTGCGCGCTCCCAACATCCAAATTTCACAAAAGATATAACCAAATAGGTAAAAATATGTTGACATCGTAACCCTATTTGGTTAGGGTTGGGCATAGTCGAAAATTGCGAGTCGCGCAGTGACCCGCTTTCATCATCATCCCATGGGCTGAGGCACGCGCTTCGGCCCTTTTTCTTTGCGCTCAGGAGGGCTGGATATGGCCATCAATAAAGCAACCGTGCCGGACGCGCGGTTGAATGTGAAAATCCGTGCCCGGTTTCTGGACCATTTGGCGGAGACGGCCAATGTATCGGCGTCGGCGCGGGCGGCGGGGGTCAGTTCCATTTCCGTCTATGCCGAACGACGGCGGTCGCCTGCCTTTCGTGAGGCCTGGGCTCAAGCACTGACGGAAGGCTATGCGCGGCTCGAAACCGATTTGCTGGCCGAGGCGTTGCAGGTGGCGAGCGCGCGGACCGCCGATGGGACGTTGAAGGCGCGGGCGCAGAAGCATCGCCTGGCGATTGCGCTGTTAAACGCGCACCGCGCATCGGTGAAGGGCGGCGCGCTGCCGGCTGCGCCCCCCACGACCAAGCAGGATCTGCCAACGTTGAAGGCGCAACTGATCCTGAAGCTCACA
>NZ_JBKBQV010000084.1:0-7167 GCF_046292425.1 Sphingorhabdus sp. | reverse complement strand
GGACGGGGCTGGCGTGCGTGGAATTGGCGGCTATCATTTTTTTTATCATTACACCCCACACGACCGGGGACGTGTCGGGCTACACGCTGCTCGCCGTCGGGCTCACCAATGCCATCATGTTTCCGACTATTTTCACGTTGGCATGTGAGAAACTCGGTTCACGCGCCGCTGATGGCTCCGGCATTATCAACGTTGCGATTGTCGGCGGTGCAGTCATCCCACTATTGACCGGCATCATTGCGGATTTGACCTCTAGCCTTGCATTGGCGTTCATGCTGCCGATGGCGTGTTATGCCGTCATTGCTGGATTTGGGTTCTACGCACGTAGACCGGCCTAGTCGGCGGTGCCGCGGCGCCGCATATTGAGCAGCAATAACGTTGCGACCATAGCAAGCGCCGCCAGCAGCAGGAATAAGGCGTAGAAACCGTATTTTGGCACCAAAGCAAGCGTCAGCCATGGCATAATTAATGACGGAAACGTGTTTGTCAGATTGAAAATGCCAAGGTCACGTCCGCGTGTGTGGGGACGGGGAAGCACACGCAGAGTCTGGCTGGAATGCAGCGCAAGGAATATGCTGCTTGATAAGCCGAACGCAACATAGCCAATAATTGCGATTGTCAGATTGGGGGCAAACGCCATTATGACCAATCCGGCCGCCGCAATGGCCGATCCCCAAATAAGCGGAAGAATGGGACGACTGGCGCGGTCGGACCAACGGCCGACGGCTAAAGCGAGAAACACTGCAAACCCCAGAACAAACGCAAAGATAGTTGCCGCAGTATTGGCGGTAAAATCTGGCTTAAGGCTACGAAACCATAATAATAAAAATGCAAATAATGATGCTTCGGCGATCTGAACCAGCAGACGGGCGAGCCACATTTGCACGGTTCCCCGTTTGTGGGTCGTGATGCGACTCTTTTGATCAATTCCGGTACCGTTCGGGTGCATCAAATGTGGCATCGCCACTGGCCTTCCTGCAAAAAGCAAGGGGCAGACCAACAGCATTACAAATATGCCTACTAGCACTTCCCGATTTTCAAAGGGCACCAGCCACTCCAGTGTGACCACAGCGCCTGACAAGGCCCCCAAGGCAGGCGCGAGCGCCAATAGGCCACCGAGCAGACCCTTTTGCGAGTCCGGTATGCTGTCGCCTGCCCAGGCGGCAAGCGGCGCAAGCATCATATTGAGGCTAACCTGCCAGATAACAATCATAGATATGAGCAACGGCACCGATGTCGCCAGCGGCATGGCGAGCAGCATTGACGTCGACAGGAACAAGCCAGCCATTATCCACGGACGCCGTGTTCCAGTAACGTCGCTTGCCCAACCGAAACCGATATTGGCGACACTTGCTGCAATTGCGCCGGCAAACGCGGCAATAGCGAGGACATCCAAAGCATCATCACCTGCCAAGGAAGTCGCGCGCAGGGGCAACAATATCGTCAGGAACGGTATATAGGCAACTGCCCCGCCAGACACCGCCAGCGCATACATATACATGAAGCGCGCCGACTGCCGGTCAGGACCAGCTGTGCTAATGCCTGGCTCCGCCGCGGGGTGGGGCGGTGCTGCTGCGCTCAACCAAACTACCCCCTGTCACCACAGGCTGATTTTCCACGATGGCGTCACCATTTGTAATGAGCAGCTCTACAGCCTTGGAAAAAGTGGCGGCGATCGGTTGATCGACAGCAGTAAGCTGCGGCACCGTGAAACGCACGACAGGGGTGTTGTCAAAACTGATCAGCGACAAATCTTCCGGAACATTCAATCCACGCTGGTTTGCGGTATCCAAAGCGGCAAGCGTCATCTGGTCGTTGCTCGCGATGATGGCAGTCGGAGGCGATTTCAGGTCAAGCAACAGATTCGTCGCCTTCACACCGCTTTCATAACTGAAATCCCCTCTTGTGCAGAGGTCTTCGGTGACAAGCCCGGCCGCAGACATCGCCTCGCGCCAACCATCGATTCGCCAGTTGGAAAGGTCATATTCCTCCGGTCCCGCGATACAGCCGATGCGGCGATGGCCCAATGCGATCAGATGTTCTGTCGCGCGGCGTGCCGATCCTTCGTCGTCCATCGTCATGGCGATGCCGGGGCCCGAGGCAATCGACCCGATCCGCGCAAACGGTATTTTTTGCTTGGCCAGAAAGCCAGTGATCAACGGATTGTCCGAGTGCGGCGGGGTAAGAATGACTCCGTCAGGTTGAAGTGCTGCAATTGTGGCACCCAACTCGCGCTCTACATGGTCGTTATGTGTGTCGACCAGTTCGAATATCATACGATAGCCGTGCTCGGCGCATTTCAACATGCCGCCCAGCAACATCTGGTCCACCCAATCCGTGCCTTGCCGCGATTGCCAGTCGGCAATCGTGCGTTCGCGGTCGTTTATCGCAAGGATCAGGTACGAACGCGACCCGCTCATTCGCTGCGCTGCAATCGACGGGACATAGCCAAGCCGGTCAATGGATGCCTGCACCCGTTCTTTCATGACCTGGCGCACGTTCGGTTCATTGTTAATGACCCGGCTCACCGTCTGCAGGGATACCCCTGCATCGGCCGCAACATGTTTGATCGTGACTGCTTGGCGGCGTCTCGCCATGTTTTAATTACCCTTGTTGACGCCCTGCATGCAGGCCAGTCCTTTGTCCTTGTCCTCGCTACATTGATAGATGCGGATCCAGTCAATCAACAACGCAGCAGGCGTCACGTCTGGCGCAACGCCTTTATCGTTGTTCTTTTCTGACAGGCCGCCCCCAATGGCAAGGTTGGCCATGATGTAGAATGGCTGGTCGAATGGCGCAACGGGATTTGACTTTGCCAGCGGCGAAGCTGAGTCCCAATCTGCATGGGTTAGTTCCCAATATTTGCGGCCATCCAGATAAAAGCGCATCAATCCTTCACCCCATTCGAGCGTCCAGATATGAAAATCATCGGAAGGCAGTGCGTTGGATGGCAGTGCGACACGGGTATCTTTAAATCTGTTATTTGGCGCATAATCACCGAAATGCAGCGCACTGATCATCCGGTTTTCGCCGACATCGCCCTTACATGTTTCGCAGCTCGCGCCGAGGTTAACGCCTTCCAATATGTCGATTTCGCCCGAGCGTGGCCACCCGCCATATTTGTTGTCAGCAGGCATCATCCAGACCGCAGGCCATGTTCCTTGCCCTTTGGGTGGCTTTGCACGAAATTCAATTTTGCCATATTTCCAGCTCGCAAGCCCCAAGGTTCGAATTTTCCCTGATGTGTATTCCTGCGTCTTTTGTCCATTGGGGTTGTCTGCAATTTCAGGCGGCCGGTCGGGACCTGTGAACGGCTCCTTTCGCGCCATGAGGTGCAGAAAGCCTTCGGCTACGCGGATATTCTGGGGCCGGTCGGTATAACATTGCCTTTCATGGTTCCCGCCGCCCCAGCAGGATTCTTCAGGTCTCCATTTTTCACGGTTGAGTTCTGTGCCGCTGAATTCGTCTGACCAGACGAGGCTCCATCCAGCCTGCGGAACTGGCGGACCAGTATTTACGGTTGTGCAGGCGGACATTCCGGCCATAGCGAAAAGTAAAACCAGTTTAGACCGCATGAAATGTCTCCTCGGACGTGAATGAAACAAAAACGGGCCCAAGTCATACGACGAAGGCCCGTTTTCAAAAAACATCAATTATGAACGTCAGAATTCAAATCTGGCAAGGAAAGTAAAGCGCCGGTCATTGCGGAAGGCCGAGCGGGTGGCACGGGTTCCGTCAAAATCTATGACCTGTGATGTCTGCGTTACTTCATCAAGCAAGTTCACACCCTGAATGCCAAGCTTAAGCTGCTTGGACACAGAGACGAATATCGATCCATCCAACTGCCCCGTTGCCTCGCCGTAAATGGGCGAGAACGGGAAGATCACGTCGCGCGGCGTCTGCAGGAAGTCGGACCGCCAGTTATAGGCAAGGCGCGCTGACAACGGGCCTTTTTCATAAAATGCCACTGCGTTGATGGTGTGCTTTGACACGCCTGCGAGCGGCAATCCGCCAACAAACGGGCTTTGTTCCGCGCCAAGGTTCGAGTTATTGAAATCACCTGCGTCGACATAAGTGTACGTTAATTGCGACCCCAGACCGCTCAGGAAGCTTGGCAGGAAGTCGTAAGTTTGCTGGTAGGCAACTTCGACGCCCTTCAATTTGCCGCCGTCACTGTTTACAGGACCGTTGACCAGTACGCTGGTGGTCACGCCGCTCGGGCTGGTAAAATTACGTTCAACAGCGCCGCCATTCACGATGCCCTTAATGTCCTTGTAAAATCCAGATATGGACAACGAGCCGACGCGGTCGAAATACCATTCGAATGATAGGTCGTAATTCCACGATTCCGTTGGCCGAAGCAGGCGGTTACCAGTGAAAATCTGGAATAATGGTCCTGTTTCGAGCGTTCCGGCTGCACGCAAGTTTGTCGTGTTGTCGGAAATTCCGCCACCTGTAGCAAAAGACGACAGATCAGGCCGGGAAATGCTTTTGGATACCGCGCCACGCACGAGCATGCCATTGCCGAAGTCTAACCTGGCGTTGAAACTCGGCAGCCAGTGATCGAATTTGATGTTGGAACTATCATCAATCACTTCGCCGCTGAAAACAGATGCGAATTGCGCAAGGCGCGTGGGTGAAAGGCTGCAATAGCCTGGCAAGACCTGTCCGGGCTGAGTTGCGCCGCATGAAGCCTGCAGCTCGGCTACGCTCACGCGACCGTCGCCATTGCCACCAGGAGGTGTGTCGAAAAATTGGCCAGTCGGGAAACCGATTGACCCGCCGCTGCGAACAATCGTTTCGACATAACGCAGACCAATGTTGCCGTTCAGCGAGATGTTTCCGCCGAAGTCGGCACCGAAGTCGGCGCGGGCATAGGCCCCAAACGTGCTTTCTTCGACGTCCGAGACTTCGCCTGCAGTCCATGGGCCGCCGGGCAATGCGTTGGTGCGGGCAGAAATCGGAAACCAAGCATTTGGCGTTAGCGTATAAGCTGTAATAGCCGATGCCTGTTGCTGGATCGCGCCGCTAAGATAGTCGGCAACAAGGTTATCGCCGCCAAAGAAGAAGGCCGAGCCGTTGCCTAAGGGCACTGGCGCGTTTCCGCGCTGGAAATTGTCGCCAAAAGGATTGCGTACCTGCGAGGAATTCGGGAAGTCCTTTGCATAAGCACCGCCGCAACCAAAGGCTTGGAAATCACCGCAGTTCCAGTTGCCGCCGCGACCCGTCCATGGTGCGCCCAAATTGCCCCAGTTGGAGAAATTGGCGCTGCGGGTTACGCGGTTGCGATCACCCCAACGTGCGCCAAAGCGTGCCTTTTTGAAAAATCCGTCTTCGCTGACGTCATATTCGCCGTCGAAGCGCATGCTGGTAAGTTCACCTTCGTTCTTCACCTGATTGTCGATGAGAAACCAGTAAAAAGTCCGCGCAGGGTCATTAAAATAGGATGCCGGGGAATTCGATGTGCCCGGTTCAAGAAACTGAACAAGCGGCGTGCTGCCCGTGTTATCGATAAACACATCCGAGTAGGTTTGCATCGCGGAAATGAAGCCGTCTTCGGTCCGGTCCGACTTGATGTGCTGTACTTCGAAATTAAACCGCAAGCGGTCGGTTGGCGTCAGTTTGATCTGAGCGGAATAATCCTCTGTCTTAGCTGCATCCTCACGCTGGAAACGCAGTAGCTCGGTCGGGATTCCACGTCCGCCAGTAAAGGGTTGCAACTGGGTAAGCGTGCCAGTGGCAAACTGATTGCCATTAAACGTCGGGGTCGTCCCCGGTGCAATAACAGGGAACAAAGCGTCATCATTAACCAGCGCCAGAACGGCAAATTCATTTAGAGTGGCTTCGGTTTCTGCCCGCAAATATTCAAGCGTGACTTGGGCGCGGCCATCATTGCTTTCCCATTGACCGACCGCCGAATAAGCATTGCGATCACGCGTGAGGTCCGTGGTGCGGACGCCCGCACCCTTTGGCACGAACAACGCGCCTGCTGGCGGAAAATTGGACTCATTCAGTTGCTGATCGCCTGAAAAACCTCCGGAACCTACCGGACGCACGCGAATACATGGGGCATCGAGCGAAGGCGCCCGGTAGCAAGGGTCGGTGATTTGAGATGCGTCCGTCCGCGTTATGAGCTCCGATTGCGCATAAGCCAGTTGAATGCCAAAGGTACCGATACCGGTTTCAAAGGTGTTTGAACCAAGGATGGAAAAACCGGGCGACCATTCTTTGGCGAGATCACCATAATTGCCTTCAACGGTGCCGGCGATGTGGAAACCAGGCTTATCAAGCGGCTTGCGGGTAACGAGGTTCACTGTCCCCGAAATACCGCCATCGATCATGTCTGCAGTGTTGTTTTTGAATACCTCGACCCTGCCAAGCAATTCGGGCGATACGTCGTTGAATGACAGTTCACGGCCACCATTGGCAGAAAAGATATCACGGCCGTTCAGCTCCGAACGTACAAAGGGCAGTCCGCGGATGATAACGCCTGAACCTTCGACCGAAAAACGGTCAGGGTCATTACGTTGTTCGAAACGCGAAATGTTAACGCCGGGGACGCGCTGAAGTGCTTCGGCGACCGACCGGTCAGCAAGCGCGCCAATGTCTTCAGCCGTAATGACGTCGACAAAAGTGTCAGCGTCACGTTTTATATTCTGGGCGCTTTCGAGCGATTTTTTGAAGCCGGTGACGATGATGGCATCTTCAGCCTCGCTAATTGCGGCTGCTTCATCCGGTTGGTCAGCGCTTTGTGCGAACACTGGCTGTGTTGAACATAGAGCAATACTGGACGCTGTCGTCAAAACAGTAAGTCGCTGTAATCGCGATGCTCCGAATAAAGATTTGCGTGCCAAATGATCCTCCCTGATGATTGAGTCGGAGGGTATTCATCCCACCTTTGTTACATGTATATCTACAATTGAGAGCGTTCACAAGCAATAAAAATGAACGTTCACAATTTGCAGTTGAACGCTATGTTGTTATGGGGATGTGCAAGGGAGAGGCCAATGGCAATCGAACATATAATCATAGTAGGTGGCGGAACGGCAGGCTGGATGGCGGCTGCAGCGTTGTCGCGTATTCGCGCAGGCCGTGTGGTTGAGATCACACTCATCGAATCCGAGGAAATCGGTACTGTCGGCGTAGGTGAAGCGACGATCCCTCCGT
>NZ_JBKBQV010000083.1:0-7347 GCF_046292425.1 Sphingorhabdus sp. | reverse complement strand
GAAAACCGTGTTCAGGAGGCAGCTAGCAAATGGCCGGCGCTGAAAGAACGGCATCCGGGCGTAGAACTGCACTTGATTGGCCAGTTGCAATCCAACAAAGCCGAAGAAGCAGCCGCCTTGTTTGATGTCATCCATTCGGTAGACCGGCTGTCGCTTATCACGGCTCTCGGAAAGGCGATGCAGAAGCTGCAGCGCGCGGTGCCATGTTTCATTCAAGTGAACATCGGCGCTGAAGAGCATAAGGGCGGTTGTTCAGTGGCGGAGCTTCCCGACCTGATAATGGCCGCGCAAGTTGCTGAAATTCCGCTCGCCGGGCTCATGTGTATTCCGCCTGCTCATGTCGAAGCTGCACCATTTTTTGCGCTTTTGGCAGAACTGGCAGAACGCCATGGCTTGCCGCAATTGAGCATGGGCATGTCCGACGACTTCGAAACAGCGATCATGTTGGGTGCGACGCATATCCGCGTCGGCACTGCGTTATTTGGCGAACGTGCCAGCGCAATCTAGGGTAAATCGCGCAAAACCGGCTCGCGTGGCGACCAATGCTTCGACCATTTCGCCGTCTGCGAGATCGCAGGCATTGCGTATGGCGACGTCCTGCACATCAAGGCCACCGGTCAGGGCGCCAAACGCGGGCATGATCATCTTGCGCGGGGTTACAACGAAGCAGCGCCGTTTTACCAAGCGCCCACGCAGCACTTGCCGGAACTTCGGATGAAAATGGCCCGAAATTTCCGGATTGGGGTCACCGCGTTTCGCCTCATGCCGAAGCGTGATCCCTGACAGTGTCAATTCTTCAAGGGCTTTCCCGCCCCAAATGCCTGACACCGCCCGGTCATGATTTCCGGTAATCCATATCCATTCCGTGTCGCATGCCAAGTCGACCAGCAACGCCGCCGCCGACTCTGCCAAACGGTGTTCACCGTCATCATCGTGGAAATTGTCACCAAGCGATATGATCTTGGCGGGCCGGTATTTGGCACAAAGTTCTGCGATATCCCCCAGGGTTGCAACGCTGTCATAAGGCGGCAGCATCTGCCCGCTTAATGCAAAGGCGCTGGCTTTTTCGAGATGCATATCGGACACCAGCAACGCATCCTGCGCAGGCCAATATAGCGCGGCCTCTCCCGCCACCTCAAAAACCTCGCCACCAAACTGGAAACCTTGCGTCATTGCATGGGCCTATGCGCACTGTGCCTTCTGCGCGCAAGTCGATCTGTGCAATTAACGCTTATTGCGCGAGGGCAAGGCGAAGTTTTGGCTGAATTGCGACGCCCTTGGGCGGGTCAAAGCCAACACGGCGGTTACTGAAATCAATCAGCACTCGGTCAAAAAGTTTAAGCGCATCCATACCAAGCAATATTGCCGGACGGTCCTCCAGGTTGAGTGCCGTAAACGCATAATTATTGGCAAAGGTCATGGGCATGTCCCGAATCGTTAAGCCGCCCACATCTATTTCGCGGATCTGCGTGTAATCGCCATTTAACATGGTGCCTGTTACGCTTTTCATCTTCACGGGAATGAAATCGAAATTGCGATGGCGTCGTCGCAGCTTGTCGCGCAAAGCGAGATTAGCCATGCTGCTTTGTGCGCCGGTATCCAATATGATGTCGACCTTGATACCATCGATTTTGGCGCTCGACAGGATCATTCGGCCGGCTTTGCGCCGGGCCTGCACAACGATCATTCCGTTTTCCAGTTTCGTTTTTCCACGCGATTTGCGCGAAGGCAGGACGTCCATCGTCTGTTGGGCAAAATCAAGGTGGACGCGGCTGTCCTCAAGGCTGTCGATGCCCAATAAACCATAAGCGCCAAGATTGGATCGATCGAGGCCCGGCGCCTCAATCCCCAGCAGGTTGACCGATGCTGTGGAAATGGAATCAATGAAAAAGCTATTGACCTGATACCGGCCGGAAATGGTCGCAAGCGTCAGTATCGGGCCTGCTTCCAAGGCGAGTTTGCGGGCAAGGTCGTTGGCGATGACCGTGCGTTCGGCGCCTGTGTCGACAATGAAAGGCACGGCGTCACCACCGTTGACGCTAACCTGAACCGTCATCCGGTCGCTGCGGTCGATATCAAATTGTTCGGTGATGGCTGGCACATCATCACCGGGATCGGCTTCGGCGTCGGGCACATCCTGGGCGATCGCCGACACGGCGGACATAAACCCAATGAACCCAAAGGCGACGTATCGCATCTTAAAATTCTCCTGTCGGAACATGATACGCCTGTTTACGCCAAGCGACAAGGGAGGGCCGGTCGAAGAATATCAGCGCTTTGTCGAAGCCGGGATAAAGGCGATTGTTGCATCCCACCCTTTGCTTTAGCCTCCGTCCAGAACACGAAAAAGGGGATACACATGAAGAAACTGCTTTTGCTCGCGGCTTTGGCCCTGCCTGTCACACCTCTGTTTGCAGATGCGCCAAAGCCGGACGCGTTGATCGCCGATGGCATGCCGCCGATCCCCGATGAGCTTCCCGTGCAGACGCGTCCATATATGGAGTTTCGCACCGCAAGTTTTGCAGGTTGGCATCCTGTCGACAAATCCATGCTGGTAGCGACGCGATTTGCCAACACCACGCAAATTCATCGCGTTGCTGGCCCGATGATGGCACGCAAGCAAATCAGTTTTGAGGCAGAGCCAGTCGGCAACGCCCGCTGGGCTCCTAAAACCGCTGACATTTTGCTTGTCCAGAAAGATGTAGGCGGCGGTGAGTTCTTTCAGCTTTATGCCTTGAAAGACGGCAAGCTCACTCTTTTGACCGATGGCAAGAGCCGCAACGGGTTCAACGCCTGGAGCAAGGATGGCGAGCTGGTCGCCTATAGCTCCACCCGCCGGAACGGCACTGACAGCGATCTATATGTGATGAACCCGCGTGATCCATCCACCAACAAGATGGTGGCACAGGTGCAAGGTGGCGGCTGGGCCATCTCCGACTTTGCGCCAGATAAAAAGACCGCGATCGTTGCCCAATATCGGTCAGTCACCAATGTCGACATGTCCCTGCTTGATCTGGCGAGCGGACAAATGACACCCATTGGTGACCATCAAAAGGATGTCGCCATTGGCGGCGCGGAGTTTGCACCCGACGGCCAGTTATGGGTGACATCGGATGAAGGCTCCGACTTCCAGCGGCTTGGCACGGTAGATATCAAGACCGGTGCGTTCACACCGCGCGGCCCTGCTGAAAAATGGGACGTTGATGCCTTCGACATTTCACCTGACGGAAGCTTCATAGTCTACGCCACCAATGAGGCTGGCATGAGCAAAGTCAAAATTTTCGACACGAAATCCGGCAAGGTCCGTGTCGTTGATGGCTTGCCTGCCGGTATCGTCGGCGGCTTTGATATTTCGGAATGGGGTGAAATAGGCATTACCTTCACCTCGGCGCGCAGTGCAGCCGACGCATACAGCATTGACCCCAAATCCCTGAAGGTTACCCGCTGGACCGAAAGCGAAACCGGTGGGCTTGACGTGACCAGGAACGTCGAACCGGAATTGATTACGATCAAAAGCTTTGACGGGCTTCCGGTTTCGGGTTTCCTCTATCGTCCCGATCCGGCGAAATTTCCCGGCAAACGGCCAATGATCATGAATGTGCATGGCGGACCAGAGGGGCAATCGCGCCCCGGCTTCCAAGGCCGGAGCAACTATTTGCTTAACGAAATGGGCGTTGCCATTTTCTACCCCAATGTGCGTGGATCGACGGGATATGGTAAAAACTTTGTCAGCCTGGACAATGGCCCGTTCAAGCGCGAGGATTCCGTGAAGGATATGGGGGCGTTTCTGACGGCGTTGGGCAAGGATGCCTCGCTTGACGCATCGCGTTTTGGCCTCGCTGGCGGATCCTATGGCGGCTATATGTGCTACGCCGCTGCGGTGCAGTATAAGGATCAGTTGCGGGCAACGAACTGCATTGTGGCCATTTCAAACTTCGTTACCTTCCTCGAAAACACCCAAAGCTATCGCCGCGACTTGCGCCGTGTCGAATATGGTGACGAGCGTGATCCAGCACAGCGTGCTAAACTGATCGAGATTTCCCCGCTGACGCGCGTGTCGGAAATTACCAAGCCGATGTTCGTTGTGACAGGCGGCAATGACCCGCGGGTGCCAGCGTCAGAGGCCGACCAGATCGTGAAAGCCATTCGCGACAAGGGCGGTGTTGCCTGGCATCTGCTCGGCAAGAATGAAGGGCATGGTTTCGCCAAGAAGGAAAATGTCGATTACCAGTTCTGGGCAACATTGATGTTCTGGAAACAGAATTTGCTGAATTGAGGTCAAACGACACGGGTCAAAAATCACCGTAGCGCTGAGCTTCGTCGAAGGGCGCTTGTCGGCTAGACGCCCTTCAACGGGCTCAGGGCTACGGTTTCTCCACTAAGGTGTCATCGCCACACCTGCGAGGCTCTCCGCCTCCATCAGTAGCGCGTCGTCGACTGACCCTTGCGCCACGCTCTCGCGGCCGATCATCACCAGCAACGGCACGGCCAACGGACTAACGCGTTCAAGGTCGACGTGCAGCATCGTATCGGCAGCGCGGTCGAGCAGGTCGCCAAGCCGCCCGACATCGGTCAACCGCGTCCGCGCATCGGCCCAAGCGGCCTCAAGCAGCAGATGGTCGGGTTCATATTTGCGCAGCACATCGTAGATCAGGTCGGTCGAAAAAGTCACTTGCCTGCCGGTTTTGCGCTTGCCCGGATGCTGTCGTTCGACAAGGCCGCTGATCACCGCAACCTCGCGGAATGCGCGTTTCAGCAAGTAGCTTGATTCCACCCAGTCGACAAATTCATCGGCCAATATGTCGGCCGAGAATAAAGGCCGCGGGTCAGTAATGGGTTTCAGGCTCCACACGCCCAAGGCATAATCGCTGGCGACAAAACCCATTGGCATCAGACCGCGGCTCTCCATGCGCCGAGTCAGCAACATCCCCAGCGACTGGTGCGCGTTCCAGCCTTCAAACGGGTAAGTTATCATATAATGCCGCTTTTCGTGCGGAAAGGTTTCGACCAGCAACTGCCCGGCCTTTGGCATCTGGCTGCGATAGGCCTGCATCTCCAGCCACTCGCGCACTTCGTCGGGAAAGCGGGCCCAGCCCAGCCGGTCCGTCAGCATTTGTCGCACCCGGCCAGCCAGATGTGTGGTCAGCGGCAGGCGCGCGCCCATATAGCTTGGGATGTTGGTCGCAGGTTTCGTTGCAGCGCGGACGATGAGGTCGAGATCCTTGATCGATTCCACCTCCAACGCCATTCCGGCAAAGGTAAAGGTGTTTCCTGGGCTGAGCGTTGAGGCAAAAGCCTCTTCGACCTTGCCCAGCTTGCGGCCATTGCGGAAGCGGATCTCCAGCATGGGCGCATCAACAATGATGCCGGCATTGAACCGGTGCTGTGCCGCAAATTGTGGATGTGAAAGCCGCCAC
Source organism: Sphingorhabdus sp. (assembly GCF_046292425.1). Classification (GTDB taxonomy): domain Bacteria; phylum Pseudomonadota; class Alphaproteobacteria; order Sphingomonadales; family Sphingomonadaceae; genus Sphingorhabdus_B. Next base: position 1,930 of record NZ_JBKBQV010000083.1, on the reverse strand, counting down.
CGGCCATCGGGGTCCTTTACCAGTTTCTGGAACCGGTCATAGGCCTTCAACGAATATCCACCCGTTGCAACAAAGGCGATGACGCGCGCAAAGGTGGCAGCATCAAGCGCTGAATAAGGCAAAGCGGACTGTACCTCGGCCAGCAGTTCGCCTTCCTCAAATGGCCCTGCGCAGGCAATGCCCATGACGTGTTGCGCCAGGACATCGTAACTTCCCGGGCGGAAAGTCTCTCCATCGCGCATCCCTTCGGCAACTGCATCATAGGCGGCTTGCGCTTCCAGATACTCAAAGCGGTTGCCGGGGACGAGGATGGCGCGGCTGGGTTCATCCATGCGGTGGTTGGACCGGCCGATGCGCTGCAACAAGCGTGACGAACCTTTAGGCGCGCCCATCTGGATCACGCAATCAACATTGCCCCAATCGACGCCCAGATCAAGGCTGGCGGTGCATACCAAAGCGCGCAATTTGCCATCGGCCATGGCGCCTTCGACCTTGCGCCGTGCCTCGACAGACAAAGAGCCATGATGAATGCCGATGGCGTATTTGGGTTCATTTGCGTCCCACAATTTCTGGAAAATGAATTCAGCCAGAAACCGCGTATTGCAGAAAATCAGCGTGATATTGTTGCGGCCAATTTCCTCGATCAACTGCGGGATCGCATGCTGGCCGCTATGCCCTGCCCATGGCACGCGGCCTTCGGGGAGCAGGATCGTGAGATCGGGCTCAGCCGCGGCCTCGCCCTCAACCAAGCGGACCTGATCAATGTCGCCATTGGGCGCGAGCCATGCGCGATAGTCATCGGGGTCGGCCACCGTGGCGGACAAGGCAACGCGTTGCACGACCGGCGCCAGCGTCTGCAACCGAGCCAGCGACAGGCTGAGCAAATCGCCGCGTTTGCCATTGGCAAAGGCGTGGACTTCGTCGACGATCACACGCTTCAGGGTGGCGAACATATGGACGCTGTCTTCATGGCTAAGCAGCAGCGACAGCGACTCCGGTGTCGTCAGCAATATGTGCGGCGGCTTGACGCGCTGGCGTGCCTTGCGGTCCGATGGTGTATCACCCGTGCGCGCCTCCACGCGGATAGGGAGGCCCATTTCTTCGATCGGGATAAGCAGGTTTCGCCGGACGTCGGTAGCCAGCGCCTTGAGCGGGGAGATATAAAGCGTGTGGAGGCCAGCTTGAGGTTCGATTGTGTTTCCCAGCGGGGGCTGGGGTCCAGTCCCTGACAGGGGATCCTTCTTTTCGGTCTGGACCCCCGCCTGCGACGGAGCGCGCGTGGCTGCGACCAGCTCCGCTAAACTTGGCAAAAATCCCGCCAGTGTCTTGCCAGCACCCGTCGCTGCGACGAGCAAAGCGTGCCGCCTTTCACTTGCCGCCTCCAGCATTTCCAACTGATGCCGGCGCGGTTGCCAGCCGCGCGAGGCGAACCAGGCGAGAATGATCGGAGGAAGTTCCACGCTGGGCTTAATGCCCGACAGTTTCCCCGCGTTCCAGCCCCGATGCCGCCAATTGCGCATCAATTTGCGCCATCAACCTTTCAAGGCCTTCTTCGCTGGACGCCTCGGCGCGGGCGACGAGCACATCTTGCGTGTTCGAAGCGCGCAGCAGCCACCAGCCATCCGGCGTGTTAACGCGCGCACCGTCGGTGTTGTTCACATCCGCGCCGTCCGCAGAAAGCCGGCTCAGCACCTCGTCAATTACTGCGAACTTGCGACTTTCATCGACCTGAAAGCGCATCTCGGGGGTGTTGATCATCTGGGGCATTTCGCCGCGCAATTCTGTGACGCTTGTACCCAGTTTAGCCGACGCAGACATCAACCGAACGGCGGCATAAATGGCATCGTCAAAGCCATAATATTCATGTTTGAAAAACACATGCCCGCTCATTTCACCGGCCAGCGGCGATCCTGTTTCCTTCATTTTGGAC
>NZ_JBKBQV010000082.1:0-7420 GCF_046292425.1 Sphingorhabdus sp. | reverse complement strand
ATCCAGTCCTATCGAGGATAACCGACGACCAAAGCAAGCAACTGGCGTTAGACTTCTACTTCGAACTGACCAGCTTCCGCGAGACCAACATCAACGCAATCTGGCATCACATAGTCGATCTATACGGTCCGCCATGCGACGAATGTGGAAAACCGTTACGAACACCGAGGGCGAAGTGGTGCGCAGCATGTGGCGCTACACCGAAATGAACGAGCGTCAGCCTAATGACCATCTGTGCGACGGTAACAAAACGGTCGATCAACATGAGCCTGATACCGTCGTCTCAAATGATGCTGAATCATCCACCGAGACCATCATCGAACGCTCCGAAGCTGGGGCAGCGTCAAGGGATGGTGAGGGTAATGATGTGCAAGATCATGCCCTTCATCGGCCCGCTCCCTTCGCCCGCTCCAGTTTTTCCGTCACATTTATAATAGCCACCGCAGAACCAAGGGTTCTGCCATAGGCGGCGCTGCCGTTTTAAGCGCCGCGCACCAGTGTGCTGCGCGTCAGGCGATAGACGAGGCCAGCCAAGCCATTATAACTGGCGCGGTGGTAGGCGGAGTCGGGGGCCAATTGTGCCGTGAGACGACGATGTGCTTCACCCAAGGCATGATAGGGCACACTAGGCAGCAAATGGTGCAGCGCGTGGTAGCGAAGCCCTACGGGCGCCCAGATCGATGCGAGCATGCCAGGTGGCGGCACGTTGACGCTATCAAGGAACTGGGCGGTGACGCTCAGGGGTTCGCCATCATTTTCCCAAAGATGGGCAACCAAAGTCCGAATCTGGTTCAAAACCGCAACGCTCGAAACAATGGCAAGGAATATCAGGAATGCGTTCAACGGAATAAATCCAGTAAACACGCCAGCAAGCAGGACGATGGACCAGATGCTTGCAGCGGTTTCCTGAATGATCCAATTGCGGCGCGCCTCGCCTTCGGCGGGGCGGCGGCGAAAGGCTGGATTAATTGCCAGTCCCGAATAGCGCTCTACGACAACTCTGCGCAATGCAGGGATTACCAGCGACAAAGGTGCAAGCACGGCGTTGCGAAACAACAGGGCGACAGGGGCAAGCAGTGAAGCCAAAATGAACAAGGGCAATGTCCAAGGCTTCATCAGGGCAAGTGGCAGATATTCGGGATCCTGATCAGTCCCATAACGGGTGCGCGCGTGGTGAAGATTGTGAATGCCTTCATACATATATGACGGCACCAGCAACGGCACGCCAATTACGGCGTTAAAGCCGAAACGAAATCCTGGAAGCGCAGAATGCTTCACATGGGTTACTTCATGAATAAATCCGCCAGCGCGGTATAGTGCAAGCACCGAGACGAGTGCTGCTGCGCATTGAAGCCAGATGATTTCAGAACCAATTGCAATGGCCAGTCCGGCATAGCCCAGAAAAGCCGAACCCAGAAAATCGGACCAGAAAATGCGCGGATTGGGGTTGCCAAGGTCGCGGGTGAGTTCGGCAACCGCACGCAGCATCGCTTTGTCATCGGGCACGCGCTTTAACGCCGCTGCACGATCAGCAACGTCAATCCCCTGCCGGACATCGTCTAGCGGAAGGGTAGCGGTCAATGACAGGTCATTCATGCGCGATTCGATTTGTCCAACGGGTATCATGGATGCCCAGATAGGCGTCAGTCGTGGCAACAAAATGGCAGAATGCCGGAATTATGGCGAGTTTGTATTACTAAGTGTAATCGGTATTCTCGCGCTAAGCGATTTACGCTGGTGCGTGCGCTGCCGACATTTTGCCCGAAATGCGGCCAAATAGCGAGTTTACCAGATCGCGGCCGTCCTCGTCCAGATCACCGTCCAACACATTGCGACCGTCACCAGATGATCCAGGCTCCCATGTTACCAGCGGATCATATCCTTCAGAAATCTCGCCCAGTTGTTCCTCTACATCTGTCTGACCAAGAACGATAATTCCATCACAGCGACCTGAGTCCGTCATTCGGTTCAACCAGCGTGGATCGGATTCATCAGCCGTCATAAGCAACAGATCATATCCCCTATCCGTCAATGCCGAACTGATCGACGCCAACATTGTCACGCTAATCGGGTCCTGCTTTGGGTCTTCCGTCTGTTTTTTTGCCGGTATAACTACGGCGATAGCGCCCGTCCTTTTTGTCCGCAGATTGCGGGCAAGAGCATTTGGCCGGAAATCATGTTCGCGGGCAATTGCCTGAATCCGTTCGCGCGTTTTGCGTGCAATTAAATGCGAATCAGCTAGCGCCCTTGAAACCGTACCCGGTGACACACCCGCCAATTGCGCTAACTCTGTGATATTTCGAACCCGGCGCCCGTTATCCACGTCTGTTCCTTCGCTTATGCAAAATTTGCCCAGAGAATGTCAGCATCAGCCAACTGGCCGCGCAGGAAAGTCCCCCGGACTATACCGCAACAACGCATTGCAGGCGCAGTTGTTCCCAAACGGGTCTGCCAAGACATTGCACTTGGACGTTTGCCGGGTTGCCAGTCGCGTCCAGCCCGCTAAACCGTTCTTCATGTTAGGTGTCTGCTATTATCCCGAACATTGGCCTGCGGAATATTGGGCACGGGACGCCCAGCGGATGCGCGACCTCGGCCTGACCTACGTCCGTATTGGGGAATTCGCATGGGGGCGAATTGAAAAAAGCGGCGGCGTATTCCATTGGGACTGGATGGACCGGGCCATCGACACTCTAGGCTTGGCTGGCCTCAAGGTCGTGTTGGGGACACCCACGGCCACACCGCCCAAATGGTTGTGCGAGAAATATCCGGACATCCTGCCAGTCGACATTCACACGGGCCAAGTGCGCCGGTTTGGCTCGCGACGGCATTATGATTTTTCAAGCGACAGCTATCTGCTTCAGGCCGAGCGGATTACCGCTGCCATGGCGGAACGTTATGGTAGCCACCCCAACGTCGCCGGCTGGCAAACCGACAATGAACTATGCTGCCACGACACGACAATGAGCGCGTCGCCAGCGGCTTTGCAGAAATTCCGTGCCTACTGCGCGCGGCGTTATGGAAATATTGCCGCGCTGAACGCTGCATGGGGCAATGTTTTCTGGTCAATGGAATATGACGATTTCGATCAGATTGACCTGCCATTTTTCACCGTTTGCGAAACCAACCCCGCGCACCGGCTGGCCTATCGCCGTTTCGCTTCGGAACAGGTGGTGCAATTTCACGACGTTATGATTGCGGCGATTCGGCGGCATGCAGGGCCGGACCAATGGGTAACGCACAATATCATCCCCCCGGCCACAACCGGCGTGGACAATGCGGCGTTGACGCGACAACTCGATTTTTTAAGCTACGACAATTATCCGCTCGGCTTTTCAGACCAGTTGATGGCGAAGGCGTCGGCGGAACATTGGAAGCCCTTCATGCGCACGGGGCACCCTGACCTCGCGGCCTTAAACTTCGATTCTGTACGCGGGCTGTCGAAAGGCGCTTGGTGGGTTATGGAGCAGCAGCCGGGTCCCGTGAACTGGGCGCCGCATAATCCACGCCCGGCACCCGGCATGGTGCGCCATTGGACGCTTCAGGCCTTTGCCCATGGTGCGGCTTGCGTTGCGTTCTTCCGTTGGCGGCAAGTGCCCTTTGCACAGGAACAAATGCATGCAGGCCTGCTTCGACCAGACGATATGCCTGCCGCTGCGTGGGCGGAGGTAGAGCAGGCTGCCGCCGAGTTGCAATCGCTGGGTGACCTGTCCGCCGTTGCGCCGCGGTCGTCCGTTGCGATCATCATTGATCCCGTATCGGGCTGGGTTGATGATATTGAACGCCAAGGGGCTGGCTATCGATATGATGCGGTGGTGTTTCAATATTATTGCGCGTTGCGTTCCCTGGGCGTCGATGTGGATTTCGTTTCGGCAAGTCAGCCATTGCTTGATAGCTACAGGCTGATTGTCGTACCAACGCTTGCGGTCGTTGATGACGTTGCACTTGCTGCGCTTCAGGAAAGCAAAGGACTGTTGCTGTTTGGACCCCGATCGGGTGCGAAGACGGAGGAATTTTCCATCAGCGACAGCCTGCCGCCGGGAAGACTGCGCGCCTTTGTTCCAATCAAGGTAACATCGGTAGAAACGCTTCGCCCGGACTGCAACGGCACCGTAATCTATAAAGACGAAACCTATGAAAGCGGCCGCTGGCGTGAAACGATTGAAGCTGGTGACGCCAAGGTAATTGCCACCTATGAAGATAACGCGCCCGCCGCAGTCCGGTCGGGGCGCAGCACTTACATCGCTACGTTAACCGATGATGCGTTCGTGACCCGCTTGCTTCTTGATCTCTGTGCGGAGGCGGGGATTGCCATAACGCCCCTGCCGCCCACATTGCGGTTGCGCAGGCGCGGGGACTTGACGTTCGCATTCAATCTGGCGGAAACGCCCACAACAGCGCCTGCGCCCAGGGGCGTGGAGTTCGTCATCGGTGGCCCGGAAATCGAACCCTATGGCGTCGCGGTCTGGCGTTAGCGTTCTTTGGTTGCGCTAAACTTCAAATCCGGATGCTTTTCCTGCTGGTAGCCAACATCCCATGACGAGCGGGCCATGAAAACTGGGTGTCCGTCACGGTCCTTGGCCATGTTGCCGCCATTGAACGACACAAATTGCGCCAATGCGCTTTCCGGACCGATAAGCCAGCGTGCGGTGTCGTATGGCGCCGCTTCCAAAAAGGCATCGACCTTATATTCCGCCTCAAGTCGCGAGATTAGTACGTCCAGTTGCAGTTGGCCGACGACCCCAATAACCCAGTTCGACCCTATTTCAGGGTAGAAAACCTGAATCACGCCCTCTTCGCTGAGATCATCCAGCGCCTTGCGCAACTGCTTCGTTTTAGTCGGGTCGCGAAGCACGACACGGCGCAAGATTTCAGGTGCAAAATTTGGCAGACCCGTAAACCGCACCTCGTTGCGTTCGGACAAGGTGTCGCCAACGCGCAATGTGCCATGGTTGGGAATGCCAATGATGTCGCCGGGCTCGGCGCTGTCTGCAATCTCGCGATCCTGCGCGAAAAACAATATTGGGGAGTGAATTGCGACCGGTTTACCAAGCCCCGAAGGCGTCAGCTTCATTCCGCGCTTAAACGTGCCCGAGCACAAACGCATGAACGCGATGCGGTCGCGATGCTGCGGATCCATATTGGCCTGTACCTTGAAAATGAAGCCAGTGACTTCCTTTTCGGACGGGTCAATATTGCCCTTGGAACTCGGTTGCGGACGGGGTGGCGGGGCGTATTTCGCAATGGCGTTGATCAGCTCGATTACGCCAAACTCCTTTAGCGCGGACCCGAAATAGACAGGGGTCAGGTCGCCATTCTGGAAGGCTGTCAGGTCGAATTCCGAATAGCCGGCCTGCGCAAGTTCGGCCTCTTCGCGCAGTCGATTTACACCGGCTGGCGTGAGCACCTGCTCAAGCGATGTCGCATCAAGGCCGCTATGGTCGCTCGTCTTGCCCTCAAATGCCTTGCTGTCGCCAGATGGCTGGCTCAGGCGACCGCTGCTGAAATCATATAGCCCTTCAAACTCGCCGCCCATGCCGACGGGCCAGTTCATCGGGCAGACGTCGAGCGCGAGCGCGTCCGCGACTTCGTCAATTGTTTCAAAGGCAGCGCGGCCCTCCCGGTCGACCTTGTTCACGAACGTGATAATTGGCACGCTGCGCAGACGGCACACTTCGAAAAGCTTACGCGTCTGTGGCTCAATGCCCTTGGCCGCGTCGATGACCATGATGGCAGAATCGACCGCCGTCAGCGTGCGATAGGTGTCTTCCGAAAAATCCTCATGCCCAGGCGTATCCAGCAGGTTGAAGACAATGCCGTCTTTTTGGAATGTCATGACCGATGAGGTAACCGAAATGCCGCGTTGCTGCTCGATCTTCATCCAGTCCGAACGCGCACGCCGCGCTTGGCCCCGCGCTTTGACTTCACCTGCCAAGTGGATGGCGCCGCCTTGCAACAGCAGTTTCTCCGTCAGTGTGGTCTTACCAGCATCAGGGTGGGAAATAATGGCAAAGGTGCGGCGGTTCAGCGTCATGCAGCGCGGCTTAGGGACGATTGATTATCGCTTCAACCCGTTTGTAAGCAGGTCTGCGGCAATATTCGCCACATCGACTACGTCGCGATCCTCCCCCATGACGCCAAAACGCAGTCCAAGAAAAACGTTCATGCCGACAATTGCCCAAGCGTGCACTTCATCGACGTCGTCGCGCAATTGGCCCTTTGCGGCGGCATCGGTGAGACTTTTCAGATAGCCGTTTACCGTGTCCTCATAATGCGCACGATAGCTTGCTGGATCAACAAATTCCGCCTCGTCGATAATCCGGTAAAGTTCCTTGTGCTCGCGCACGAATTCGAGAAATTTTGCAAGACCTTTGCGTTCGCCTTCAAGCCTGTTCGGTTCGGCGGCCATCACCGGGCCTACAGTGTGCCGGACCTGCGCGGACATGTCGCGCACCAGTGCACGGAACAGGGAATCCTTCGAATCAAAATATGTGTAAAAACTGCCAAGAGCGACGCCAGCGCGCTGGGTAATCGACACAACCGAACTTTCGTGAAATCCTTTTTCGCCAAACTCCGCAGCAGCAGCATCAAGCAACAGACGAAGCGTTTTGCGCCCCCTTTCAGTGCGCGGCGTTTTTCCTGCCGGTGTCATTGTTGCTGATATGCCACGTTCCGCGGACATTCGCTACTCTTCCTAAAGTCAATAAGTTGAAACATGGTTCAACTTTCACTATACGGATATTTGGAAACGGGTAAAGACCCGCATATGTGGAGGAGAGTAGCTCATGAATTCCCCTAAAAACTCTGTCATTCGCGCCGCTTTACTGGCGAGCATTTCGATTTCTGGCATCGCTTGGACAGCGCCTGCATTCGCGCAAGATGCTTCGCCAGCCATGGATGAAGCGGAAGGCGGGGGTGAAATCATTGTTACTGCACGCCGCCGCGAGGAAAATTTGCTCGACGTGCCGATTGCCGTCAGCGCTTTCTCCGGTGAATCGCTGGAAATGCGCGGTGCGCTCGACATTACCGAAATCGGCAACATCACCCCGAACACCACGCTGGAAACGTCACGCGGCAGCAACTCCACTTTGTCCGCCTTCATTCGCGGCATTGGACAGCAAGACCCGGTGTCAGGATTTGAACCCGGCGTCGGTATTTACCTTGATGATGTCTACCTGAACCGACCGCAAGCTGCAGTGCTGGACATTTATGATGTGGAGCGCATCGAAGTTCTGCGCGGGCCGCAAGGCACGCTGTACGGACGCAACACTATCGGTGGCGCCGTCAAATATGTGACCAAGCGGTTGCCCCAGGAATTTTCGCTCAGCGCACGTGCTACGGTCGGCACATATAAACAAGCCGATGGCGTGTTGACCGTGTCAGCACCAATTGGTGACATCGTGCGCGTTGGCGGCAGCTT
>NZ_JBKBQV010000081.1:0-9650 GCF_046292425.1 Sphingorhabdus sp. | reverse complement strand
GTCGGTTGGCCGCCAACCGACGCGCACGTTGGGTAAGATTTCAAGCCCTGCAAAAGTTGAATGCTCGAACTTAACTCCCGCTGTAAAATCGACCAGAGAATTTACTGCAAAGGTGTCTTGCACAAACCCATTCACGATCCAAAGCCGTGCACTGTCGGGTGTTAGTCGGAAGGGATTAAGGTTATTGATAAAAAGGTCTTTGGTGGTGCGTGCACCAACACCTGTGACCAACCGATGGGCTCCTAAAGCAGTGTTAAACTGCACCTCACCATCAAACGTTTCTAACTGATCCCGGACCAAAATATAATCTCGTCGGAAAAAATCATAATAACCCTGAAATGAGATACTTGATTGATCTCCAAGGCTTCTTGTCCACCGGCCTAATAAGTTTCTACCTTTTTCTCCGTCTTCTTTGACAAGCTTGGTATCGGTATCAAAGATGTCACCTTGGAAAGTGAACTGATCTTGCAGGCCGCCTGCGTCCATACGGAAGCCCGCTTGCGCTCCCCTAAAATCATCTTTGGCATCACCAGACGCGCCGCCGGGCAGCCCGGAGCGGTTGAAATAATTCGCATAAACCCGGACCGCAGCACCGTTCCCAATGTCAACGCCGTAGCGCAGACCAGCAGTTTGCTCATTTGACGCGACCGTGGCGCGGGCCAGTCCGCCGGTCGTTTCTAGCGCGCTCTTTGTGCTGATATTGATAACGCCATTTACAGCGTTCGGACCATACAGCGTTCCACCTGGTCCACTTACGACTTCGATTTGTTGAAGGTCATCAAGCAGAGGATTATGTAGTTCCCAAAAGACCTGCGCCGCAAGCGTGGAGTAGATGCTTCGTCCGTCGATACGTGCAAGAAGTTTGTTAGCAGTTTCAAAGCCGTTAAACCCCCGCGCACTTATAGCAAATTGCCGGGCATTAATCCGCTGAACATCTAGGTTGGGTGCCTCACGCAGTAATTGCGGGAGTGAAGTAGCGGGACTGCGTCGGATGTCTTCTTCTGTAATGACATAAAGTGCCGCTGGAGCCGTAGCGAGAGGCTCTGCACGTTTTGATGCTGAAAAAACCTCAATTTTAGTCAGTTCCTCGATTGATAAATTAGCAAGCTCCTCGATTCCAAAATCATCGGACCTCTTTTTGTCGTCAGCCAATGCAGGTGCCGCCAGCAGGGAAAAAGCTGGGAGAGCAAGCCAACGAAATATACCATTTAATGACACCCAATGCCTCCGACTTGCATTCACGTTCCACGTAATCGAAATTGTCGTGATCAAAAAGAGCCGCAAATTTGATTGCCGTGACGGATTACGGGCTTTTTCATCAATCCAATTATGAGCGTACCACAGTAGAAGCAATAATTTTGATGTAAGTATATGGAGTAAAAGGATCTTGATTCTAAAATAATTTCCAGCAATCGATTGTATCGAAAATATGTTGATGTGATGCAGTGTTCAATTAAACAAAGTGTCGGCAAAAGATTAGGTTGAATTAGTCGAAGATCCAACAGCAGCGGATGGGGAAACAATTATGCATTATCCTGACGCCCTTATAGACGTACAACAGCTTCTCCCTGCTCCAGCTTTCCACGATTCCCATTGCGAATATGTTTGGTCCGGCAGCAACCAGATTGCGCGTCGAGTCTTGGCAGGTCTGCGGTGGCAACCCTGAACATATTGACATCTTGGCAGGTTTTGCTGAGCGCACTCTTCATCAGCTCCGCCGCACTGGCGGCGGTTGCCACCGACCCGTCGGCCGCCGAAAAGGCGGTAAAGGCCACTTTCCTTGTTAAGTTCGCTTCCTATATCGTCTGGTCGGACAATGCACTACCAGCCGATGCGGCCATTAACATTTGCGTCGTTGGCCCCGACCCGTTTGGTGCGGTATTGGATCGAGCGGCAATGGGGCGGGAAACCGGTGGCCGCCCTGTCGTTGTACGGCGGGTAACGTCGCCCACTCAAGCAGTCGCGTGTCATCTCGCTTACCTCGGGGGATCATCCCGTGAGGTCTCGTTAGCTCGTTTGGCGCTAGGGGGACGCCCCGTCGTGACGGTGTCCGATTCCCGCCAGTCGAGCGTAGCTGCCATAATCCATTTTCAACTTGTCGGCGGGCGTGTGAAATTCGATGTGGATACAGTCGCCGCCTCCCAAAGCAATATTAGTATCAGTTCAAAGCTTTTAGCACTTGCGCGTAAGGTTCGGAGGGAGGGCACGACATGACGGCCGGTAGCGTTCAAGAAACACCTTTTAATCCCGGCGACCCTAAACCATTTTCCATGACTACACGCACTCCTCGTCGATTCGAGCTGTCTCAAATTATAGTAAGTTTGCTGGCAATTGCGGTGCTGTTGCTGGGACTGGTGACGGTCGTGCAGTCTGACTACGCTTATCAGGTTGAACGAGCGGAACGCGCTCAAGTTAGAGCGCGAATACTAGCGGAGAGCGTTACCGCAGCTGTCGATTTCGGTGATCCCGGAGCGATCAAGGACTCTGCCAGAGCGTTTCAGGCTGATCCAAATGCCCGCGTGGCAGCAGTATATGACGCAACGGGTAGACTACTGGGCGGTTTTGCGAGGTCGGGCGAAATATTACCAAAAAATCTTCCTGTGACCGAGGAAGCTGACGCTTCAATCCAAACCTATGCGCCAATTAACGGAGATGGCTCTAGGATAGGAACTGTATACCTCTCCAGCGATGCCATTCCGTTTTTCCGGCGGTTCACCCGTTTCGCGTTAATCGGTGCTTTTGCGGTCGCTGCATCGCTCATCGTTCTGATACTCGCTATGGTGCAAAGGTCGCTCCGTCATGCAAATAGCGACCTTGCGAAAGCAAATGCTGAACTTCGAGCAGAGGTGGATAACCGCGAGGTGGCTGAGGCCAAATTGCGTCAGGCACAGAAGATGGAGTCTATTGGCCAGCTAACCGGCGGTATTGCTCACGATTTCAACAATATGCTCGCAATCGTTATCGGAGGGCTCGATATGATTGAGCGGCGGATTGGTGATAACGATAGGGTCTTGTGGGCAGCTAGCCAGGCACGGGAAGGAGCAAATCGAGCTGCTGACCTAACCCGCCGTCTGCTAGCTTTTGCGCGTCAACAGCCTCTTCAGCCGCAAATCATCGAGGCCAATCAATTAGTATCGAAAATGTCCGAACTGCTCCGCCGAACTCTTGGCGAAGGTATTTTGATCGAAACCGTGCTATCTGGCGGGTTGTGGCGAACGAGCGCTGACCCCGGACAACTTGAAAATGCTGTGCTTAATCTCTGCGTCAACGCACGCGATGCAATGGGGGGGTATGGCCGACTGACGATTGAGACCCAAAATGGGCATTTGGATGATGCCTATGCCAGCCGTCACGATGACGTGACGGCTGGTCAATATGTCGTCGTCGCAATCACCGATACTGGGCCGGGAATGTCACGTGAGATAATCGAGCGAGCTTTCGAACCGTTTTTTACAACAAAGGACGTCGGTAAAGGCACCGGCCTGGGGTTGGCTCAGGTACATGGTTTTGTCCGCCAAACTGGGGGCCACGTCGCCATTTATTCCGAAATCGGCCAAGGAACCACCATCAAGATCTATCTACCCCGTTACCACGGAACTGAAACAACGGCGTCGGTTGATCCGATCATTAACTCAGTTCCACGTGGCTCGGCCGACGAAATTATCCTCTTGGTCGAGGACGAATTTCAAGTGCGGCAAATGTCAGCTGAAAATCTGCGCGAACTTGGCTACACCGTGCTGCAAGCTGCAAATGGCAATGAAGCATTGGTCATTCTGGCACAACATCGTGACATATCTCTGTTGTTTACAGATATCGTCATGCCCGAGATGAATGGGCGGCAGTTGGCCGACAAAATGCGGGAAATTGTTCCCGATCTGCCTGTGCTATATACGACCGGGTATACTCGCAATGCTATTATCCATAATGGCATAGTCGATCACGGGATAGCTTTCCTATCGAAGCCTTTTACTATTGAGCAACTGGCACGCAAATTGCGCGAGGGGCTGGACGGAAGGAAACCTGATCGATGATAGGTTGATTGCAGTTAAAATCTGAACAACGGAACAATGCCCAGATGCTTAGCTTCATCGCTGTCTTCATCACCAGCGTCCGTCAGCGAGGTGCCAAAATCTTTGACCTTTTCAACCTGCCTGTCGTTTTTTTCATTAATGTTGTAGTCGCTATCTCTAACCGGTGAAGAAGTGTCGCCACGCGTGCGCTTTCTACTTCGGGCTTTTCGAGCTGTTGCATTCAACCCACCTCACAACCAAAGACGATGAGGTATGTCGTCGTCCAGTTTTGTAACCACCCTTCAGAACTCTCCCGCTACCGTATAACTACCTATCTGCGGTTTTTCCGATCGTTAAAGATCATCGTCGCAGCATTCGACGGATGCAGATGTCCGATCTCGCTTCTTGTTGGTGATGCCCTGGCCAGTTTGGGACTTAGCGCTTGGGCGGCGCTACTTAAAAAACCGCTGGACGGTTATATGGAGAGATAGAATGTTCGACATCTGTGGACTTCCTCGAGAGTCCGAGGCTGCAGACAACGAAACCATCTTCAAATTTTCCCACCCCCATGATGCGAACTTTGTCGCTCGGCAATGGGCGCATATATTAAAAACAGGCGGCCCCAATAGCTGGCAGGAGCGCGTTGTGAGAACGAGCAGAGAAAATTCGTCATGTCATCGTTAAGGCGGTCTAACAGCCTCCTAAAAGCTATGGGGAGACCTGGCTAATCGGGACGATGAATGATGTTACCGAGTTAGTCGATATAAACCGGCTCGTTGTGTCGGATCGAGCATTCCGCTTCGTTGCTGATAGCGAAGCATGCCGAGCGCTGCCAGGTGCGCGAAGGCTCTACCGAATATCGGGTGCTAAAACCCGACGAGTAGCCACTGTGGATTGAAACTTCTCCTCGGCTCTTGCTTGACGCTAACGACAACTTTATCGGATGTGTGGACGTTGTGCGTGACATTACTCAGGGGCGCGCTGCAGGTGCCCGTATCGCGCATATTGCGCGTCATGACTCGCTGAGGGCCCTCCCAAACCGCATCAAGTTCGACAAGCAATTGGCGCAGGCCCTTTCTAGAAGCAGCGGAAGGCGACGTCCTGCCGTGCTTTTCCAGATCTGGCCAGGTTCAAATCGGTCAACGATACGCTCGGCGATGCAGCGGGCGATGCACTGATAATACAGGTGACAAATTGGCTCATAGCTCACGTATCAGCCTATCGTGGCCATGTTGCGCGCATCGGCGGCGACGAATTCGTTCTTTTCATTGCCGGGGCCGTTCCTGAGAAACTCAAATAACCAGTCAAAAAGCGAGATGCGCCAGAATCGCGTAATTGTCTACCCGCTGCGTTGATTGACAGCGCCATCATTCCACCTAAAGCCCCATGCACGCATGCCCCTGAAAGCAAGAACAGCCGCATAATGTAACTTAATTTGTGAAGTTCGTTGTCCATGCATGCAAATTAAGCTGATGGATTCTGTGTAGGAAACCCATAATGTTAATGGGCCAAATTTTGTGTAGTCTAGCGAGACTTCAACACTGAAAGGCCGCCTGGGGTAACACAGCGTCAGTTCCTCAGGGTTCGCCCCCGTTCGCCGTGCCTTACGTGCACGACCTGTGGGATAATACAGGTGATAATAGGTCGACATAACGTTAAATTATCTGAATAATTACCTTATGTACCGTGTCATGGGTTTAGGGGCGACACACAATAGGACTGAAGAAGTGCATAGTAATATGTCTGCTGTTGGCGACGACCTTGCTTATCTAGGTTGTATTGTAGTTTGACGCTACCTGATCCGCGTTAACCACAGTCATTGCAGCAAGCGTTGTGGCGTCAATTTATCAGATGAAAGTTCAGAGAGATAAGGACCGCATGCAACAAACGGCTGATGCGGAACTGGAGAACATTCGGTTATCTCTAAAACAGTGAGCAAGCGCAAACGGTCGAGCGCAAAATCTAAAAGCGGAATCGAATGGTCATATTAATGTTGTAATTTAGCATCCGACAATAGGGCGTGTCATCTTTTGTTATCGGTGAGTATTGGCATGATGTTTCGTTATGATATGTTGGGTCGAAACACCCTAGTGTCATGTCCATTGCTTTACTCCCCCGCAATGGATGGGGCGACCAGCTGACGCAGCAAGCCGCTCCGCTTATTGCGATGACCCCCGGGTAATAACTCGCACGCGTTTTTATGACGGTGGGTTACGAATAGGCATGACCGTTGGATCAATTCCGGGTAAGGTCTGTTAGCCATTGCCGCTGTCGCCCAGTGGAAGGGGCGGCTATTGTCCAAAAGCCGTCCCAAATGTTGCAGGTAAACCTGCACGAGGCCTTCACAAATAGTGAGATTTAGTGACGGGCTGTTGAAAATAGCATAGCACCTTGTAGCGCCACGCCCTGCTAGTAAAGAAGTGAAGCACCTACTTTGCGTCAACTTCAATTGGTGCATCTTGTGCAGTCAACAGTCTAATTGGAATAACCGAACTAGTCGGGGTGTAAATCAAGAATGCGTTGAACTATCGTTCGCCCAAGCATCTGAATGCCTTGAGCCACATAATTGAACGCCGTACTGAACCTTTTTTCGATAGAAAAGTTATCCACAGGCTAGTTCTTATGCCGGACCTTTGTCATGACTATCCTCGCCTCGTTTTTGTTCATAATCGCATTGTTTGCATCAATTGCCATTATCGTAACGACAATGCGCAGTTCCATGCCACGTATACGTGAGGTAGTACACATCCAGTTTACACCAGTCGTACCACGAGAACGCCGGATAACCGCTGGTGCAATGCGGCGGCTTGCTCCAACTCCCACTGAATCTTTTGCTGATCACGCCCTTCTAAAGCGTAAAACGTTTTGCTGTAACAATAAATCAGTGGCTTATGGATGGGTCGCAACCAAGCAAGATGCTCGTTACAGGGTAAAAACCCGTGCTGCGTAGCGCGCAGGTGTACAGCGCGAAATACAAGATGGCTATTCGCAGCGCACATATTAAACGCACTTTATTTTTGCATTGAACGCGCAAGATATCATGTCAGCATTAGTTTTACATCCTTTTGTTATCAGCACCCCGAAACTCTGCTCTTTTGACGATGAGACTCTGTAACTGAGTTTGCTGTTGCATGTGGACAAATGGCTTCGAAGACTGTTGGTGTGAGGCTTGCGTGGATTGGACCAGAATAAAATCACGCGTTCTAATCAGCCCCGAGCATTCGTTGTTGGTGCAGCAAGGAGGTTGGTGGCATGATCAGTGCAGTTGAGCGAGCATTGGAGTTGGCTAAAAGCGGTGATTACCAAACGATTATTGAAATAGAGCGAGAGCTTCGTAAAGAAGGCTTCGACAACGTTTTAGAGCATTTGGATGGAGCATTTACGAGACGCCAGCTTATGGCAGCTATGAAAGCTGCTAATCTTACCGAGTTGAAGGTTGGCCACATGCAAAATAGGATATCTGGTAAGAGCCGTGGTTAAATAATCTATAATGAATGTGACAGCTAAGCAGCCACTTTAAATTTCAAGAACGGTCGACAAGCGAAGCCGACCGCCGTCCACGATCGGTCGCTGTTCGTTGTTGGGTGCGATCTCAGAAATTGTTCGTAACAGTGGCCGCCGAAAACTGCGCCATATGTTATTTGGTTGGGTAACGGTGTGCAATATCGTCTTGCTAGTCACGACCACGCTTGTCCGTCATTATCCAGCCTGCACAAACGCGCGTGGAACGACAACGGTAACTTCAAGCAGGTCGTCAGAAATATGGAAGTTGCATTGTCCCCCGAGTTGATGTTCAACCACTGTATGAACCATCTGCAGACCAAATCCCTCTTTCAGTCTGGAGGGATCAATAGAACGGGTAGGCTCACGCCAATGAACGACGAGTGCTTTATCTTCTATCGCGCACGTTAACTCAATTACCCCAACATCTGCTGCCAAAACCCCATGAATACGCGCATTTGCCGTTAGTTCGTGGATAACCAAACCAAGCGGCTGTACAATTTCCGGCGCTAACTCAGCAGCGCTTTCATAACCTGCTATTCTGTCCGCGACCTCGTGCGCCGCTAATTGCTGTTCTATCAGTTCAGTCAAGCTCACAGATTGCCAGCGCCGCTCCGCCAATAGACGATGCGTAAGGCTGAGCGCTTGGATGCGACCGCTAATTGATTGGGAAAGGCGTTCAACGTCTTCGGCTCGGGACAAACGGACGATACTTTGGATCAGGGTTATGGCATTCAAAGTGCGATGATCTACCTCCATCAGCAGCCGGCGCTCGCTGGCTTCTAACTCTTTGGCCCTGTGTTGCGCTGTAACGTCTTCTTGAGACGCGAAGTGGTATAGAACTTTACCGTCGTCACCCCGGATCGCACTGATCAAAAGAGCGTTGAGAAATGGCGTGCCATCCTTGCGGTAGTTTAATAGCTGGATTTCGATGCGATCATCCCCACGGGATAAGGCTTTCTTTATTTCCGCGACATCATTCCTCGAAGTTTTCTCACCTTGTAAAAAACGGCAGTTTCGGCCGATAATTTCCTCAGAACTATAGCCGGTGAGGTCCATGAAAGCCTGATTGGCTAAAATATTTGGGTCATCGGGCTTACGTGCGTCCGTCACAATCATAGGCGTTCGCGTTCTTTCCATTGCAACCAACGCAATTTCGCGTCGGTCCAATGTGTGAAAGTCTCGAGCAGCGGCCGGATCGTCGCCCCGAAAATTTGGAAAATTGTTTGACTCAAACATGGGGGCTCTCGCATTAACTATTAAAGCAACAGCCCGCTCTGACCTTAGTTCCTCGTTTGGGCTACTTGGCAAAAATGAAATACTCGTCTTGACATTGCTGTTCAGGTTAACTTTCCGACCATGGAATTACCCTCGTCCTAACATGCTCGGCATGCCATCCACTCTCGTTAGACATAGCGCCATTTCACGTTCGCCTTGCAAGAGCATTGTATTCAGTCAGCACCATTGGCACCGATCTAAGGCTACGATTAAAAAATTGTTTTGGCTCACCGTATTCACCAACAAACCGAGATGAGACCAAAATACCTGGGTTACGAAGGCCTCTGCGGAAAGTGTGGTGAAGAATTTTTTTACCGGGCAACGCGGCGATATTTTTTGAGCTTATGAAAAAATCAGGACCGTGCTTAAGGGCCCACGCGGTGATGCCAGCATACTCTGCCGGGCTCCATGCTGCCTGCACCATAACTTAACCGTTCTTGCGATTTTGAATTCTCATGCGAGCACATAAACAAGCAAGTAGCGTGGGTCTGCTGCGGGTTCTGCTTTGGGCTTGAGAATTTACACGTCGCTACATTTCGGATTTAGTTTGACGGCCGTTTTTGGTCCGGCAGCAGGACGTCCGTTCTCCGCGTGGCTCTCCAGCTTATTCGATAGGTAACACTTAGCGCATCATGATCGGATAGCATCCGTCCCTCGATCGGATAATTGAACATAGCCGCGATCCTGATTGGCTCGATATGCACACCATTGCCATCGGCAAAGCCTTGCAAGTCTGGAGTGTCCATCCAGGGCTCATCGCTGTCCCATGATTTTCGCACATCTTAACGTTGACGGTTGAAATGGCAGTATCGATGCGACAGTTCGCCGGGTGTCCGGTCGTCCTTATAATCAAATCGGTCA
>NZ_JBKBQV010000080.1:0-10460 GCF_046292425.1 Sphingorhabdus sp. | reverse complement strand
TCTTTAGCGAGGTTGTGCCGCGCACGATGGAATCATCGATTAGGACAATTCTCTTGCCAGCAACAAGATTGCGGTTGGCGTTATGTTTCAACTTTACGCCGAGATGGCGAACACCGTCGCCTGGCTGAATGAAGGTGCGTCCGACATAATGCGAACGAATGATACCCAGTTCGAATGGGATCTTGGCCGCCTCGGCATAGCCGATCGCCGCTGGAGTGCCGCTGTCGGGCACCGGTATTACATAATCCACGTCGACGCCGTTCTCGCGCGCCAGCTCGGCGCCAATGGCCTTGCGGACCGAATAGACGCTGATACCTTCAACGATGGAGTCCGGCCGCGAGAAATACACATGTTCGAATATGCACGGACGCTGCGAAACTGGAATGAACGGCTTGTGCGACTGGATTTCGGTGCCACGCACCACGACCAGTTCGCCGGGCTCTACAGAGCGGATATATTCCGCCCCGACAATGTCGAGCGCCACGGTTTCCGAAGCAAAAATGATGGTATCGCCAAGCTTGCCCATTACCAGAGGCCGGATGCCCAAGGGATCGCGGCAGGCAATCATGCCTTCTGTAGTCAGACAAAGCAGCGAATAGGCGCCCTCGACCCGCTTCAAAGCGTCAATCAAGCGATCGAGCAACGTCCGGTACCCCGAGGTTGCAACCAAATGGATGATCACTTCGGTGTCGGAAGTGGACTGGAAAATCGACCCGCGACGGACAAGGTCGCGTCGCACGGTCACCGCGTTCGAGATGTTTCCATTATGGGCAATGGCGAAACCGCCAGTGGCCAAATCAGCATATAAGGGCTGAACATTGCGCAGCGAAGTCTCGCCAGTTGTCGAGTACCGCACATGTCCGATTGCGCAGCGACCAACAAGACCGCCAATAATTTCTTCACGGTCAAAATTGCCCGCCACATGGCCCATGGCGCGATGTGTATGGAAATCATGATCGTCAAAGCTGGTGATACCCGCGGCCTCCTGGCCACGATGTTGAAGAGCATGGAGACCAAGCGCCACCATGGCTGAAGCTCCCTCGGCGTCATAGACACCGAAGATTCCGCACTCCTCCCGAAGTTTGTCGTCGTCAAAAGGGTCGGTGGTCAGCATATATCGAATCCCGCTGCGCTTCGCTGGGTTGCCTATAGGCATGGCTGTGCCGATTGTCTCCCCCTTGTCGCGTGGTTGTCATAAAGAAAATGTTGGCGGGCCATTTCTGCATGCGTTAGGCAAGCGATATGACCGACGAACAAGAGAGCGGATTTACGCTCAATCCCAGATATGATGCCAATGGGTTGCTGACCGCCATTGTGACGGATGAGGCCGATGGTGCGGTATTGATGGTGGGGCATATGAACGCAGAGGCGCTTGCAAAAAGTATGGCCAGCCGCACCGCAGTGTTTTTCTCGCGCAGTCGCCAGCGGCTATGGCAAAAGGGCGAGAGCAGTGGCAATATTTTGCATATTGTCGATATGCGCATCGACTGCGACCAGGACGCAATCTGGATCATTGCGCGGCCTCAGGGTCCGACCTGCCATACCGGTGCCAGAAGCTGCTTTTACCGCAGGGTGACCGATTCGGGGCTTGAGCCCGTTTGAGGGTGTTTGTGCTTCTGTCCGGCGCATTATGCGGGCTTCTCACGGGTTGCGGTGACGGTCTCCCGTCCTTGCCTGGTGGTGGCGAAAGCGCTGGCGCAGCGTTGGACGCCAGGGCGATTGAGGCAGGCATTATCCCGGACCCAAGGAAAAGTGACCTTGCCGGACGCTATGAAACCCGTGGAGATATAGGCGTGGATAAGCTGTGCGCGGTGAAAAAATCGTCGGGCAGCTTCGATATCGGCTTTCTCTCCGTCAGTGGGTCGGAAAGCAAATGCGAAGGAACCGGGTCTGCCAGAATAAACGGCGAAAAGGTCGAAATCATCCTGAACGGGCAAGCGGACTGCAAGTTCACCGCACGTTATGACGGTTTCGAGCTACGTTTCCCTGCGGTAGTCGACAGCGGCTGCGCTCAATATTGTTCTGACCGGGCAAGTTTTTCGGGCACCCATTATTTCATGGTTGAGCCCGGTAATTCGGCTGCGCGCGACACGCTGGGCAGGGATATTGAGCGACTGTGCTCCTGATCTGTCCGGATCTAGTTCATAGACAAAGCGATACATTGTTGCCCGCTCGCTTTAAGCTTTGAACACATTGCATTGGCTTTTGCTTGCGTCGCGAAGGGACCAGCTTGAAGGCGGGTAAGCGCACCGTCTGTTTTTAGTATTGGAGCCATGTCCGCCAGTTCGGCTTCGTTTTTAGCAAGCTTCTTCCATAGGTTTTGGGCGTTCGCGGTATTGCTGAACGCACCAAGTTGAATACGCCATCCTCCGCCGGAGGGGGTTTCCTGCTTGACGGGCACAGAGTTCGGTTCCTCGGTCGCTGCCGATGACGGCGGTAGCGTCACTGGCGCAATTTTTTGCGGCATACGGCTGCTATCGATCGGGAATGCTGAGACTTGAGCCGTGCGTGCCCGGTCGGCGCGCTGTTCCAGTTCGCCGGCCAGCACAACCCCTGCCTGCCGCTCCTCAATAGGAATATACTGATCCATTTGCGCGAGACTCCGCGACGCTGAAGCCATTCCTGCCGAAGAAGCGCGAGTCATCAATGCATAAGCACGGACCCAATCCTTGCCGATGTTGATGCCGTTGAACAATTCGGTCGCCAGTAAATATTGCGCGCGTGGCTCCCCCCGGTCCGATGACGCGATCAGGAACGGCAATGCCTCGGAAATTTTTGTTTGATAATGCAGCAAATGGCCACAGCTATCTGCGGCCTGCACATGGCCCTGCGCTGCCGCCTTGCGGTACCAATCGAGAGCAACATCAAGGTCTGTTTTGACGCCACGACCAAGCTTGTATGCCTGCCCTAGGTTGAATTGCGCGTCGGCATCACCTGCCAAAGCGGGTTGGCGCCATTCCTTGACTGCAAGTTCATACTCCCCCCGCGACCAGGCATCTACACCAGCTTTCGTGTCCGCATGTGCGGGCAACGCTCCTGCCATGAGGGCGATAGCTGCTGCTGCAAGCATTCCCAGATCAGATCGCACCGCCATATTAACAACTCCAACTTTCCTGCACTTCCGAAACTAAATTTAAATTATCCTGAAAAAACTGATATTTGGTTAACATTTGCGATTAACACCTTAACCAAACCACCTGGCTGAGCGCCGCTGTTATCCGTCCTCTCGCTTTTAAGGAGTTACACAGGTGCCCTGCAAACTCTGTGTAGCTTATTACGGTTAGCGTTAACCTATTTTTAGCCCTGTTCTGTCACACCCCCATTTGTAACAATTGCAAAGGGGAATGATGTGCGGGTTCTCGCATTGGCATCACAGAAGGGCGGCTCGGGTAAAACGACCCTGTCCGGCCATTTGGCGGTACAGGCGCAACTGGCGGGCGCAGGTCCAGTCGTGCTTATCGATATCGATCCGCAAGGGTCTCTTTCCGATTGGTGGAACGAGCGTGAGGCGGACCTTCCAGCATTCGCGCAGACAACCGTGGCGCGGTTAGCGGCTGACTTGGCCATATTACGGCAGCAAGGTTTTAAACTTGCGGTCATCGATACCCCGCCAGCCATCACCATGGCCATCCAGAGTGTGATTTCGGTGGCCGAGCTTATTGTGGTTCCGACCAGGCCAAGCCCGCATGATTTGCGGGCAGTGGGAGCAACGGTCGATCTATGCGAGCGTGCCGGAAAGCCGCTCATCATTGTCGTGAACGCTGCCACCCCAAAAGCGAAGATAACCTCGGAAGCTGCAGTGGCCTTGTCGCAACATGGCACTGTTGCCCCAATTACGCTTCACCACCGCACCGACTTTGCGGCATCGATGATTGATGGCCGCACCGTTATGGAAATCGACCCCAACGGCCGGTCGTCGCAAGAAGTGATCCAGCTTTGGTCTTATATCTCTGACCGACTAGAGAAGAATTTTCGCCGTACTGTTTTCAGTGCCCCCGCCGCAACCAGTCAGCAGGTATCTGCCGCGCGTCCCATGGGTGGCTTCGGTCGCCGGGTCGTTGGTTAAACAAGAGAGGGCAAGAAAATGGGTGAACCAAAACCAATCGCATCCCTCTCAGGTATCTTGCTGGCGCGCAAAGGGCTTGCACGTCCAGCCATGCGCCGTCCATCGATGTTGAATAGCGATGGCAGCGCCGCGATGACTCAGGATGACCTTGGCTGGAACGACATGGGATATGATGTCGATCCCGATCCAACGACGCCAATGGATTACGACCATAACTTTCATGGGGCTAACCCGCTTGCGGCCGCTGTCCCTGAGGTCAAATATCAGCAAGACCGTCTGGCGAAAGCCATAGAGGCGAACAATGACATCGAAGCAGGCTTTGACAGCTTTGCAACGGAGCCGGAGTTGGTGACTGAAGCGCTCACCATTGTGACGGTCACGCCGGAGCCTGTTACGCGCCCGATTTCGCGTCGCGGTAAAACCGATGCACCGCGATCTCGTGCAAGGTCAAAGCCAGGATTGAAGGACAAAGCGGCATTTACGCTGCGTCTCGACAGCGAGCGGCATCTGAAGCTGCGGCTGGCATGTGCCGTCCGTCACCAGTCCGCACAGCAGCTTGTCACCGATGCATTGGACGCGTTTCTCGAATCAATGCCGGAAATCGGCCAACTTGCGTCCCACGTTCCGGGCAAAAGACATTGATATCTGAATTTAGACTTTTTGAGGTGATGCCATGAACAGCAATTTTGTCGTAAAGCTTGCCTTGTCGACCGCATTTGTGGCGGTGCCGGCAATGACAGCAACGGCCGCAGGGGCCGGCAGCACAAGCAAAGAATTTGCCAAAAAGGCAAGCCCGGAGAAGGCGTTCCAGTGGGCGAGAAAGGCCGAGCAGGCTTTGGTCATCAGCAAAAATGACCGCGCGCTGCAATTTGCCGAACTCGCCGTTGAGGCAGAGCCACAGAATCGCGACTATCGGGCTTTGTTGGCACGCGTCTACATGGCGAAAGGGCGGTTTGTGTCGGCCGAACGGACGTTGTTGGACGTGATGGAACTGGGCCAGGTCGATTCGCGCACGGTTATCAGCCTTGCGCTTAGCCGGATCGCGCAGGGGAACACAGAATCTGCGTTATCGTTGATCGATGCCCATCGTTCGATCATTCCGGTTAGCGATTATGGGCTGACACTTGCCTTGGCTGGACGTTCTGGCGATGCAATCATCATTCTGACAGACGCAGTGCGGACGGACAGCGCATCTTCACGGACACGGCAGAACCTTGCTTTGGCCTATGCGCTTGACGGACGCTGGCGCGAAGCACGTGTGATGGCGTCGCAAGATATGTCACAAGACAATGTCAATCAGCGCATCGCCGAATGGGCGCAATTCGCACGCCCGGGCGCACATGCATTACGTGTGGCGGGTCTGTTGAAGGTGCGCCCCGACATGTCTGATACTGGGCAACCTGTTCGACTTGCGTTGAACAGCCCGGCTCCTGTGGCATTTGCTATGGCGGATGTTGCTCCTGCTACCGCATCATTTGAATCTTTGTCACCAGCGCCTGCTGCTGCCGAACTCGCTGCGGTGGAGCCACCATTGTCGTCAGCAAGCGCGGGTTTTGCAGCCGCCGAAACGACAGTTGAACTTGCCCAAGTGCCAGCAGAACCATCACCTAAGGGTGAAGCGCCGCCCATCAGGGCTTCAGTGGCGCCCGCAAAACTCGCGCTTGCAGATGTGCCTGCATCAGGTGCGGCGTCATCCGGTAGAACGCATCTCGTGCAGCTGGGCGCATTTTCGTCAGCTGCAAGCGCCAAAGCCGCGTGGGCAAAGTATTCGGCCAAGTTTGGTGCGTTGCGCGGGTTTGAATCGACCAGCTCGACTGTCACCGTAAACGGCCGGAAGTTGACGCGGCTTGCCGCTACGGGTTTTGGAAATGCCGCAACGGCACGGAGCACATGCCAGCAAATCAAGGCACAGGGCGGAGCATGTTTTATCGTCCCCACTGGTGCGACGCAATCCGTCCGCTTGGCACAAACTGGCAGATCGAAAATCGCCTCACGTTAAGAAAATTGCTTTGAATACGGCAAAGGGTGGCTGGTTTAGATAAGCTTGCCGCCCTTTAGCATATGCCGAACGCGGCCTTGAACGGGCAATCGGTCAAATGGCGTGTTGCCCGCAAGTGCAGCCATTCGGTCACCGTCAACCTGCCAAGGCGCGTCGGGATCAATCAGGATGAGGTCTGCCTCTTGCCCTTCAGCAATCTGACCTGCATTCAAACCCAATATTTTGGCAGGGTTTGACGCCAGTAGTTCAAACATGCGTCCTGTCGAGATGACGTTATCACGAACGAGATTCAGGGATAACGCCAACAGCGTTTCTGCCCCTGCCATACCCGGCGCGCTTTCGGAAAACGGAAGGCGCTTGTCCTCTGGCCCGCGGGGGTCATGCCCTGATGCAATGACGTCAATGGTGCCATCGGCGATTGCGGCGATGCACGCAAGCCGATCGCTTTCGGAACGCAACGGCGGGGAAAGTCGCGCAAAGGTGCGGAAATCGGAAATTGCGTTGTCGGACAGGAATAAATGCGCTGGTGTGATGCCGCAGCTTACGTGCAGGCCCTTGGCCTTTGCTGCGCGAATGAGATCAAGGCCCCGCGCAGTAGTGACTTGGCGGAAATGAACATGCGCGCCGCTTTCTTCCGCCAGCATAATGTCCCGCGAGATCGCAAGCGTTTCGGCCACGCTTGGGGCGCTTGAAAGCCCAAGCAAAGTCGCAGTCTCCCCCGCGGTCGCAACAGATTGGCCAACGATACCCGAATCTTCGCAATGCACGATGACAGGCAAGTTAAGCGCTGCGCAGTAATGCATGATACGCAGCATCACCCCGCTGTCGGGAAGCCATTTGCGGCCAGTGGCAACGCCAACTGCGCCCGCCTCTTTCATCAGCGCGATTTCGGCCATGCGAAGCCCGTCAAGGCCTTGAGTCGCAGCGGCGAGGGGGTGAACCCACAGATCAGGCTTTCCCTTTAACGCAGCGAAGCGGACAGTCGCGGGATCGTCATGCACGGGCGACTGGTCCGGCATCAATGCGGCGCGGGTGATGCCACCGAAGCGGAAAGCGGGCTTGTCGGTACGAAATACGCCAAAATCGATAATTCCAGGCGCAACGATCAACCCGCTGGCATTAACCTGATCCGCAATTGGCGCGGCCTTGCCTACCGATGCTATTTTGCCGTGTTCGATATGGAGGTGCAGGGACTCTGCCTTGTCTGCGCCGGGCAGAATGACATGGCCATTTAATATGCTGACGCCAGTCATGCCCAACCCTCCTGGCCGCGCGCTTTGCGGGTCAATATGTCAAGGCAGGCCATGCGCACCGCTACGCCCATTTCCACTTGTTCGGTAATGGCCGAGCGTTCAACATGGTCGGCGACGCTGCTTGCAATTTCCACCCCGCGGTTCATGGGGCCGGGGTGCATGACCAGTGCGTCCGGTTTTGCCAAAGCCAACCGCCGTTCGTCGAGGCCATATAGATGGAAATATTCACGCGGGGAGGGAATGAAATCGCCCTGCATCCGTTCGTTTTGCAGGCGAAGCATCATGATGACGTCTGCACCGTTTAGCGCAGCATCAAAATTGCTGAAGCGCAGGGCACCAAATGCCTCTATACCATGTGGCATCAGTGCTGGCGGTGCGACAACACGGACCTCTGCACCAAGCGATTTCAGGCAGAACAGGTTTGAACGTGCCACGCGACTGTGCAGGACATCCCCGCAAATGACGACGGTCTGCCCCTCGATCTTGCCTTTGCGACGCATGATGGTCAGCGCATCAAGCAATGCCTGCGTCGGGTGTTCGTGGCTGCCATCGCCCGCGTTCAGGACGGGGCAATCGACCTTGCTTGAAATCAACTGCACCGCGCCGGAGCTGCCATGGCGGATCACAATTGCATCCGCACGCATTGCATTTAGCGTCATTGCAGTATCAATGAGTGTCTCGCCTTTTTTCACGCTCGATTGCGCGGCATGCATGTTTACAACGTCGGCACCAAGCCGTTTGCCTGCGATTTCGAAGGACAATAATGTCCGCGTTGAATTTTCGAAAAAGGCGTTGATGATTGTGAGCCCGGACAAGCGACCGTCATGTTTTGCGGGACCAGAACGATTTAGCGCAACCCAATGTTGCGCTTCTTTCAGGATATAGAGAATTTCCCATTTCTGAAGTCCGGCGATGCCAAGCAAATGCTTGTGCGGAAAGGCATCCGACCCGCGTGGAAAGCTGTCGGCGGCAAAGGGTTGGGTCCATGTCATTAAAGGCATGCCCTTAACGGGATTGGTAGCAAGACTCAATCGATTTTACCGTCAAAGCAGATGCGCCGTGAGAGCCGCTAACTGCTTGTCAGCGCATCAATCGCGCCTTGCAATATAAACGCCGCTGCGCCGCTGTCGATTTTTTCTGCCCTTTTCGCGCGGCTCATGTCGGCGGCAATCATGTCTCGCTCGACGGCTTGTGTAGACCAGCGTTCGTCGCGCAGCAAAATGGGGAGGCCTAGATCCTCGATATTTTTTGCAAAGGCGCGACTTGACTGGCTGCGCGGACTTTCGCTGCTATCCATGTTGAGCGGCAAGCCAATGACGATGCCGCGTGTAGGTCGCGTGGCGATAGCTGCCTTAAGTTCGAATTTGTCCTTGGTAAACTTGCTACGCTTGATGACGTCAGCAGGTGAGGCAAATGTCCAGCCAGCGTCACAAAAAGCGGTTCCGATAGTCTTGCTGCCGATATCAAGCCCGATCAATACGCCTCCCTCGGGTAATAGGGCGCGGAAGTCGGCAACCGAGTCAAAAATCATTTTTGCATAAATTTCTGAAGCCGCCATGTCGCATCCGCGCGGACATTTGCCCAGAATAAGGGAAAGTCGTATACATGGTAATTGTTGCCGGGCAGGACATAAGGCCCAACTTCCGGGGGATCGCCGATCAAAAGAAAGCCTTTGTCATCACAGCGCGCGGGCACCGCGCCCACAATGAGTTCGCCTGACTCCAGCTTGGCATCGGGCTTCAATGTTCCCAGATTGGCTTCCATTAATGCGCTCGGCTGTGCGCCGCCGTTAAGGGGGTTGGTGCACAACATTACCGTGTCCTTGCGCGGCTGACCGTTAAAGCCAGTCGTTCCGTTGTAGACCTTTACGATCCGGTCATACTCCGCAGGGTCAGCAAAGCTTTGCCACGCCATGATGCAACCCGTGTCGTCTGGACCGGCACAGGCCTTCAACCCCATTTCCGGCAAGTCGGTCGTCACAGATATTGGCCAGCCAACCACGTAGGCGGCGACTATCCGCTTCGCGATGGGCTTGCCCGCCACACGGTCTTTCAACAAATGCGTCAAATGGAGTGCGCCCTGGCTATGGCCAGCCAATATGATTGGACGGTCTTTCTGCACTTTCGCAACAAATTCGTCGAATGCCAAAAGTACATCTTGGTACGCGGCATCAAGTGCCTGCTGACCCTCCGGCTTCGTGGTCAGAAAAGCGCCAATGGCTGCCTGACGATAACGTGGAGCCCACATTTCGCCGGTATCCGCAAAAGGTGATGCAAGGCCACGCAGAAACAGCCGCGCGCGTTCTTGTGATTCCGCGTCGTCCAGCGGCGCGTTCCAGTAATCCTTGCCGATATAAGATGTGGGATGGACGAAAAATATCGCTGCCGACCCGGGAATGTCGGCTTTTGCGGCGCCAGTCGGTAACCAGTTCGCAGGGTTAGCAGCACTGCCGGGGCGCGTTAGCCACATCTCGTCACTGGCGTACTTGCTCGGCGCAAATGCCTTCTGCTCTTTAAACTCAGCGGTCGGGACGAACGCAAGCGCCGTCAGCTCGCTTTCGTAAATGCGGATAACGAAACCACCCACAATAACGAGTACGATGAGCGACGCGACAAGATATATAAATTTACGAGCCAAGTTTATGTCCTGAGATTTTGATGCGATTTACAAGATTAGACGAAAATAGCATGGGAAAATTGAATAGGGGCTGAAAGAATAAGCTTTTCCGTTGAAGCATGGCAGGCGCAATGCTAGCGGCTGGCTCATGTCTGTAGATAAAGATACCGTGAACAAAATCGCACGGCTTTCGCGTATCGCGATTAGCGATGCTGAGGCTGACAAGATGGTCGGCGAGCTCAATGGCATTCTTGCCTGGGTGGAGCAATTGGGGGAGGTTGACGTCACCGGCGTTGAGCCGATGACGGCTGTCATTCCCAACAAGCTGCGCCTGCGCGACGACGTTGTCACTGACGGCGACGTGCGCGACAAGGTGCTGGCCAATGCACCAGCCAAGGAAGGCAGCTTTTTTGGCGTGCCTAAGGTGATTGAGTGATGTGCCTCTCCTTCAAATGTCACCCTGAACTTGTTTCAGGGTCCTACTTTACTGGCGTCGAAAAAATTAAGATGCTGAAACGAGTTCAGC
>NZ_JBKBQV010000079.1:0-10521 GCF_046292425.1 Sphingorhabdus sp. | reverse complement strand
AAGCCAACAAGATGAGCCATGTGCGCGGCGCGCCAATGCATCCGCAAACACAGGGCAAGATCGAACGCTGGCACCAGACACTCAAGAACCGCATCCTGCTGGACAACTACTTCCTGCCCGGCGACCTTGAGCATCAGATCGAAGCGTTCGTCGAGCATTACAACCATCAGCGCTATCACGAGAGCCTGAACAACGTCACGCCTGCCGATGCCTACTTCGGCAGGGCGCAAGCCATCATCCAACAACGTGAAAGGATTAAACGACAGACTATCGAATATCGGCGCTTGCAACACCACAAGATCGCCGCCTAATATTAACCCAACTGATGAGGCCAACACTCCGCTAATTTACGCAGCCATCAGTGCCAAATGTTCTGACGACGGACACTCAGATCGCGAAGTTACGCCATGCTTTGTCCCGCGGCGACGATCGCATTGAAATCGAACTGCTGAACTACCGCAAGGATGGCACGTCGTTTATAAACGCTCTGTTGATCAGTGCAATCAGAGGCGAGGACGGCCGTCTGCTCTACTGGTTGGCATCCCAAGAGGACATCACTCTGCAACACAGAGCCAAAGAGTTAGAAGCTAGTGAGCGCCGACTTTTGAAAGAAGTGGATCATCGAACTCTAAACGCTCTAGCACTTGTCCAAAGCATCGTCCGTTTATCCCGAGCAGAAGATGTTGAGCATCTTTCCCGATCAATAAATGGTCGGGTTCACGCTCTTGCCCTTACTCATCGACTTTTAGCGGAACGGCGCTGGCGGTCTGTCAGCCTAACGGATTTGATTGATCAACTGCTCGCGGCCCACGGGGGCGCCGACAGGGTCGTCGTGGACAGACAAGATGCCGAGTTAGTGCCGCAAGTTGTGCAGCCACTGGGGTTGGTAATTCATGAGTTAATTTCTAACGCGCGTGTGCATGGAGCTTTGGCGGCAGATGCGGGCAAGATTGAGCTCAAGTGCATAATTGAGAATGACGCACTGGTTATACAGTGGCGTGAACCTATTCCTTCTGGCGCCCACGCCACTCTAACAGAAGGGTTCGGTATGCAAATCATTCACACTGTAGTCGAGCACCAGTTGGGGGGAGCTCGTAATTTCGACGTTGCCAACGACCTGCTGGAAGTGACTATCGTTGTTCCGCGCGCAATTTTCGGAGCTGGCTAAATGTATTCAAACGTTCATATCGACAGGCAGCTTGTACGGCTTCAAATTTGAGACCCAACGCAACCGACACACGGAGGTACTGTTTGTGGCCCGGACATGTTCAGGCGAGATGTCGTTCATACTATGTGGCTGCTCACAACATCTGCCCGTTTGTGTAAAATTATAAAACTGTTAGTCTTGGTCCGTCTGACGCACGGAACCCTAACATGAACAATATTGATACATCCGTGGGCGATTGGAGCGTCCAGCAACTTCAACTCGCCGTCCAGGCCGCATGTGTCGCTTTGTGGCGTTGGAACGTTGACGACAACAGCTTCTACATGGACAGGCGTGGCTTTGATCTTTGGGGGCTGCAATGGTCTACGAAGCTCGAATTTGAACAACTCTCCGCGCATATTCATCCCGCAGATCGCGATCGGGTACGTGCAGCTTTTGTTGCGACGAGATCAGTTAGCGGACCTTATGAAATTGATTTCCGGATTATGTTAGGTGATGCGATCCGATGGATTTCTGCACGTGGGCAAGGAGCCGACGAGGGTATTGTAGACCGGACGATGTTTGGTGTTTTTCTTGATGTCACGGGGCGCAAGCAAGCCGAGGAGGGCCACGAACTCTTAGCGGGCGAGATGAGCCACCGTGTAAAAAATCTATTGGCAATTGCAAGTAGCCTTACTGCGCTCACAGCCCAGTCTTGCCACTCTGTCGAAGAGATGACCAAGGATTTGATGAGGCGACTTTCGGCGCTCGGTCGGGCACATGACCTTGTGCGGCCGTTACCTGCGTCTCAAGGTAATGCTGCATTGCTTGGAGACCTGATCACAGTTTTGCTCGCCCCTTACGACGACCTAGGTGCTTTTAGCGATCGCATCCGAGTTGCAGTGCCTCGTATGGGGGTAGGTGAGCAAACTGCGAATATTCTCGCGATGGTCATCCACGAGTTGGCGACAAATTCGGCCAAGCACGGCGCGCTCTCGAGCCAGGAGGGAGCTCTTGCCATCACTGGCGCCATACAAGACGAGCAATTGATAATTACATGGGCAGAAACCGGAGGTCCTGTCGTTTCCGAGCAACCAACAATGAGTGGATTTGGCAGCCAAATGCTAGTTCGAATATTGGAGGCGGAACTTGCAGGGAGTATCACCTACGATTGGCAACCCACGGGACTAGTGGCTACCGTATCTGTGCGGACAAGTAGTTTACCCAATTAATGTAAATTATTCATCCGTTCTAATGGCTTGCGGCTGGATAGTTGATCATCCTCGAACTCACCGCGTGCGCCTGTGCCGTAACAATGTCCGCATTCAAGCAAATGTTTTAGGACCTCGGGTGTCCGTAATTGGGCGCAAAGCTGCCATTCCGCAGCACGTTCAAAGGCCGGTACACTTGCAATGGGCCACATCAAAGCAGCCTACACAACAGGTTCCGAGTGCTTGCCCAGTGCTTGCCTGATTAAAGCACTTGCCCACATTATTCCAAAAGCTACGCGATAACTTATTGAAAAATATGGTGCCGACTATAGGATTCGAACCTACGACCCCCGCATTACGAATGCGGAGGTCGCAGGTAAGGCATAAAGGATTAAGTAAGAGCGAGAATACTCATTTTAACAGCTTCACAAAAAGCTGGATCGGCCGGTAGGACTTTACGAAACCTGCTAGCACGCCACCCGTCAGTCGGCCGGTGGTCAATATTTTCAAGATGAAGGCCTCGGTTACCGTTTGCCCAGACGACTGCAGAAACGCGATAGGTAGCCCGCTCTTTGAGCCGGCCTATCACCGCGGCCTGCCTTGGTTCAATTGGAATTGGCGGCTGAGCATCAATGCAGACTACTACATCTCCTGCTCTAATTATTCTGCTGTCTAACATAGTTTATCTCCAGTGCTGCTACACCCAGAGAATATGTGACGAAGGGCTCACTTAGTTGCTGTCCTAGCCACATCCCGATCCTTGCGGACCAGTACCACCTTGCCAGAGCTGACAGGTTGGTGAGGGCGACTTAACCCTTCTCTTGATGCTGCATCCTTATCGAATGAATAGATACAAATGTCAATTGGGTGCGCTAATGTGACCGTTTCGCATCATCTGCCTTCCACGCGGCGTCGCTCGAATCGTTTTACTTTGCAACGTCAAACGCTGCGGTCCGTCAGCGAAAACGGGGGCAAGGTGCTTTCCAAACTCATTCGCCCGCTAAGCACAGAATAATTTCCGCGTAAATCTTACGCGTTTGTGACGCATCGATATCAATGCATCAAAACGATAGTCGCTCTATCTGATTGCTATCTGATTACTGAAACCGCTCTCACCAAAAAAATTGAAGCGTTCAACGGTGTTAACCTATTGAAATATATGGTGAGCCCTGCTGGGTTCGAACCAGCGACCTACTGATTAAAAGTCAGTTGCTCTACCGACTGAGCTAAGGGCCCCCGATTTGAACCATTGTGGGTTCAAAGGAGAGCGCTTCCCCTAATAGCGGTGGGGGGTGGGGTCAAGCGCCTTTGGTCGGTTAAATCGCGATTGCAGGTGACGGATGCTAAGGCCAGTCATCGGGTCCCGCCAATCGGGTGCAACCATCGCCGCCGGTGTCAGCACGAAACCGCGTGAATGCAGACCGGGGTGCGGAATGGAAAGCATCGGGCTATCTTCTGCCCACATGCCGCCGGACCACAGAAGAATATCAAGGTCCAACACGCGTGCGCGCCAGCTTTGGCCGCGACGGATCCGTCCGAAATGGCTTTCGATTTCGTGCAGGCGCGTCAAAAGGGCTGGGGGATCAAGTTCGCTTGCGACGACTGCGGCTGCATTGGCAAAGCGCCTCGACGATGGACCCATGGGACTTGATTGAATCGTCGCGGAGTGGGCGAATACGTCGATATCCTCCATTTCCAATGCAGCAATTGCCTGCTTAACAACACGGCAGGGGGGGCCGATAAGCGGGTGCGGCTGATTCGATCCAATACCAACGAGATAGAGATGGGACAGACTAAATATCCTCGGCAAGGCGCGTGTAAAGTTGCGGCCGCCTGTCGCGGAAGAAGCCCATGCTGGCCCGGTGCGCGCGCGCTTGGTCAAGGTCGAATGTCGAAACCAATACGCCTGTTTCGGCATCACCAAGGTCGCAGACTACATCGCCCCATTCATTGGAGATAAAGCTGGTGCCGTAGAATTTTTGTGCCGTCTGGCCATGATCGTCCTCGCTTCCGACCCTGTTGGCCGCAATTACTGGCATACAGTTGGAAACAGCATGGCCAACCATTGCCCGCCGCCACATATGCCTTGTGTCCAATGTGGCGTCCTGCGGCTCAGCGCCGATAGCGGTCGGGTAGAAGAGCAGCTCAGCACCCATCAAGGCCATCGCGCGGGCGCATTCGGGGTACCATTGGTCCCAGCATATGCCGACGCCAACAGTTGTGCCGAACACCTCCCACACCTTGAACCCGGTATTTCCGGGACGGAAATAATATTTCTCCTGATACCCAGGACCATCGGGGATATGGCTTTTGCGATAAATGCCCATGATTTCGCCGTTCGGGCCAATCATCGCGATGCTGTTATAAAAATGTGCGCCATCCCGTTCAAAAAAGCTTGCTGGAATGGCAACGCCAAGCCGCTTGGCGAGTTTCACCATCGCCGTGACTGCAGGATGCTCCAGTGTCGGCCGCGCAAGCGCGAAATGCGCTTCTTCCTGCGTTTTACAGAAATAAGGACCAGAAAACAGTTCGGGCGGCAGGATTATCTGCGCGCCAAGGTCGCTCGCTTGCGACACCAGGTCGCTGACGGCATCAATATTTTCAGCTTCACTGGCCGACAAGGGCAGTTGCAACGCGGCGACGGTAATATTTCTGGTCATCCCGCGTCTATAGCCGGACCCCGAAACGTGCCGCAATCACGATTGTTGCCAGATACAATATTATTGTGAGCGCAATGCCGCACGAAAGCGCGAACCAAAAGCTATGCCCAGCGCGTAGCAGCCATGGCATGAGCAGGAACATTGGCAGGCTGGGCAGAACATACCAAAATGTTGCTTCGGCGTGATCGGCAAGGAGTATCGAATCGCTTGTATCACGCCAAAGCCAGATCATTCCAAAAACGGATATAAGCGGCAGCGAGGCGATTAACGCGCCCGCTGCCGGCGCCTTGCGACCAATAACAGCAATCAGTGCGATGATGATCCCCGAAAGGATTGCACGAATTGCAAAGGCGGTCACAATTTTATCAAGGTCGCTTTTTAAAGAGCAGCGTCATGCGGTCAGATTCACCGATCGCTTCATATTTCGCCCGGTCAACGTCCTTCAACCGCAATGCAGGGGGCAAAGTCCAGACGCCGTCAGGCCAATTCGCGCTGTCCTTGGGGTTTGCGTTTATCTCGCTCTTGGCAACAAGTTCAAACCCATGAACCTCCATGAACTTGATAATGTCCGCCTCCCGCATGTAGCCTTTTGTGCCATCGGTATAGCTATAAGGTGCGTCTGCTTTGGCGCGATGCTGCTCAATGCCCAGCAAGCCATCCGGTTTCAGCAAGTCGCGCATAGCTTTGATTTCGGAATCCGCAATGTTCCAATTGATCAGGTTATGCATCATTCGCATTACTAGAATACGGTCAAAGGTTCCCTTTGCGCCTTCTGGGATTTCGCTGATAGAAAATGCGTTGAAGTCGGTTGCAGGCCGACCGGAGACTGCAGCGACGTCAGACGGAAATTTGGTGACGGCGGCTGCAATGCCTTGTTTTTGCTGGTCGCTGAAATGTGTTTTTGTGCCGAAGTACAGGCCGGTATATTTGCCATTTTCGTTGACGTAGCGGCCAAGGATGCGTGACACCCATTCCCCACCAGGGGCATATTCCCCAATCACATGGTCAGGGTGAAGGCGAAAGAATTCAAACGTCTCGGCAGGATGACGATATCTGTCACGCTTTGCGTCATTTGCCCGGGCAGGGTCGGCAAGGATTTTGGCAAGCCGCTCCTGATGTGCCTTATGCATCTTTGCATGCTCGGCTTTGTTCGCGCCGTGGTGGTCAGCTAGGGCTGGCATTGCCAAAGTTGCGGCTGCGAGGGCGAATAGAAATGCTTTCTTCATGGGGGTCCTCTCCTTTTTGCGTGCAATCTATATGGTTATCTGAGCGCAGAATTCCAATACCGTCAAATTGGCACTTGTTGGCTTGAGCAGTGAAAGCTGCCGCCTCCAGTCAATACTGCGTCTGCCATGACACCAACAACTTGTCGGTCGGGGAATAACGCGGCCAAAGTCGCAATGGCTGCGTCATCATTCCCCGCGCCATAAATCGGCACGACTACCGCATGATTGCCAATATAGAAGTTCATATAGCTTGCAGGAACGGCCTCACCATCCAGCATAAACCGTCCGACAGAGGGCATGATGCTGATGCGGCAACCAAATGCTTCGGCTCGGCTTCGGGCATCGTCAAAAACTGCACTGTTGGGGTCATCAAGCCCCACACTTTGCGGGATTAGGATATGGTTTACGCCTACAAAACGGGCAAGATTGTCGATATGTCCGTCGGTATGGTCGTTCGCCAGCCCATCGCCTAGCCATAAAAGCCGTTCGATCCCGAGCTCGTCGCGCAGCACGGCTTCAATTGCGGTGCTATCGAGTGACGGATTGCGGTTGGGATTAAGCAGGCAGTCCGTGGTCGTTGCGGCGAGGCCTGCGCCATCGACGTCAATCGAGCCTCCTTCCAAGATCCAGTCAGCCTTCGTAATCGCAAAACCTGCTGACGCTGCGAGTTCGTGGCCAATTGTTTGATCGCCAGGATAATCGAAACGTCCGCCCCAGCCATTGAAACCAAAATCGCGGGCAAGGCGGCGGTCGCCATCTTTGACGATGATACAACCGGTGTCGCGCAGCCAGATGTCCCCGATCGCACGTTGTTCAACAACGATGCCACTGTCGACATTGTCAGACGCGATCTTGGCGGCCTCGTCATTTCCCGCAATCAAGTGCACGCGCTCGCCGCGACCCGCTGCGTGAACGGCATTTGCAAACTCGACGATTTGTTGCTGCGCTCGCCCCAAAGGTGCACCCCACGCGTCCGCCGAGCTTGGAAACCCGATCCAAACCGATTCATGCGGTGCCCATTCCGCGGGCATTCTAAAGGCCATGTGCTTATTTCCCGCTGCGGCTCTTGTCGCGGACTGCACGGAATTCATCGCCCTCGTTCCAGTTTGGCCAAGCATCGGTCATCGCGAGCATACGTCCAACGCGATAGTAGAGTTTAAGGTCGGACATGACGCCGGCCCAATCCCAATTTTCGTCAAATTCATCACCGGGCGCGTGGTAGCGGTTCTTTTCATAATCTTCGGCTGCTGCTTTGGCAGCGGCTTTCCCGCCTGTGACTAAATCGTCACCGCCTTCAAAATATACCATGGGCACGCCAAGCTTGGCAAAGCTGAAATGGTCGGACCGATAATAGAAGCCCTTTTCAGGCGTTGGCTCCATTTCAGGCGTGCGGCCTTCCAATTTTGCAGCCGTTTCCAGATAGCTATCAAGTTCGGATTTGCCCTTGCCGATCACAGTTAGATTCTTGGCGGGTCCCGACATTGAAAACGCGTCCATGTTCACGCCGCCTGCGGTCTGTGATAAGGGGAAGATTGGGTTTTCGGCATAATATTTGGAACCGAGTAAGCCGCTTTCTTCAGCGGTTACCGCAAGGAATACGACTGACCGCTCAGGGGCGCCTGCTTTGGTAAAACCTTCGCCCAATGCGACCAGCGCAGCGGTCCCGGTGGCGTTATCGACAGCACCATTGCATATGTCGTCACCGTCGGCGGCAGCCGTGCAGCGCCCCAAATGGTCCCAATGCGCTGTATAGAGCACATATTCGTCAGGGCGTTTCGTGCCCTTCAGCACGCCAACGACGTTCTTGCTGGCCTTGCGCGCGATATCGTTTTCGAAATTAAGCGATGCTGTCAGGTTCAAGGGTACTGCCTTGAATCCCTTCTGCTTTGCTGCCGCCATCTGTTTTTCAAGATCTTGCCCTGCAGCATTAAATATTTCCTTTGCGACAGATTTCTGGATCCAGCCATTGGCCAGCGTTTGACTTTTTCCGCCATCCTTTGACTGGGCAAGGAACTGAGTGCCAGTCCAGCTTGAGTTGACCACGTTCCAGCCATAGGCCGCAGGCGCATCGTCATGGATAATCAAAACAGCTGCTGCGCCCTGGCGTGCGGCTTCTTCATATTTGTAGGTCCAGCGACCGTAATAAGTCATCGCCTTTCCGCCGAAGGGGCCATCAAGGCCGTCGCTTTCGAAGTCGGGATCGTTGACCATTACGACCACGGTCTTGCCCTTTACATCAACGCCGGCATAGTCGTTCCAGCTCTTTTCAGGGGCGACGATGCCATGACCGACAAAGACCATGTCGCTTTGCTTGATTTCCGTTTTTGGCGTTTCGCGATAGCTGCCGATGACATATTCGTCGCCATATGCAAAAGACATAGCCTTCCCGCTACGGTCAGCAATGCTTAATGCAGAAACGTTTTTCGCGGTGATTTCGATGAGCGGAACGTCTTGCGTCCAACTGCCATTGTTACCGGGCTCAAGCCCTGCCGCCTTAAATTTAGATATCAGATAGGCAACGGTCTTTTCTTCGCCTGCAGACCCCGGCGCGCGGCCTTCATAAGTGTCCAGCGACAATTCGCGCGTCACGTCTTTCATCGTCTGTTCAGATAACGCAGGAACCTCAATTTCCGGAAAAGCCGATACTTCGGCTACCGGCGATTCCGCCTTCTGACAGGCGGAGGTCAGAGCCAGCGTGGAAATAAGGGCCAAAGAAAGCAGGCGCATGAAATTCTCCTAAGGGGAAATATTATTACGCGCCTTGTGCCAGACCCGTCCGTCCGGCTCAAACAAAAAAGGCCTACGATATGAACGTCGAATAGCAGCAGGATTATAGCGTGAGCCTGTACACAGCTATCTGTTGGGACTGGGAAGAACGTTCCTGTCAGTTTACCGCCGTACCACCGCGGGCTGGGACGCCTCTTCAGGCGTCACCGCGAAAATACTTTGGGTCATTACGGCAGCGCCCCATTAAACGTGGTCCACATTATGCGATATTTTATGCTTTATCTTTAGACTCTTATCGTGAAAATTTACATCTTAGAAGCTACTTTGTGCTTGCTGTATCATAATCAGCGGTCATGTATGCAGTCGACACATGGGGAGAGCGGATATGCGATTTGTTAGTTGTCTTCTTGCAATGTCGTTGCCGGCAGTGCTGTCGGCGCAGGACAAATCTGCCGCGGATTTCGGAGCCCGTGAGGCTATCCAACACGTATCCATGTCGCCTGACGGCAATAAGATAGCTTATATTGTTCCAACCGAGGGACAGGGAAGCCGTTTGTTTACTGTTGATATAGTTGATCGTGCCACACCCCGCGCCGCATTGGCAGCATCAGGTGATCCCGAGCGATTGTCCTCTTGCGAATGGGTTTCCAACGCAAGATTGATATGCAGTATTGTCATGGTTGTACGCAAAGATGGTGATCCTATCGTCGCCAGTCGCTTGGTCTCGATAAATGCCGACGGGACTGAACTCAAATTGGTTTCGGTACGACAGGGCGCCAATGCGGAGCGTGTCTCCTATTTCGGAGGTAATCTGGTGGATCTGCTACCTTCAGATGATGGCGCGGTGCTTTTAGGTCGCGAATATGTGCCGGAGGGGAAAATCGGATCACTGGTGGCCAAAACCAAGGACGGTTACGGTGTAGATCGTGTGGACACGCGCACCCTGATTTCCAAGCCGGTGGTTGCGCCAACGCGGTTGGCAAGTGAATATATCAGTGATGGCGTCGGTAATGTGCGGATTATGGGCGTCGTAAAAACGGCATCTGACTATGATAGCGGCATGCGGCGCTATCTCTACCGCATATCGGGGAAAAACGAATGGAATTTTCTTAGCGAGTTTGATTCCACCAACAACACTGGTTTTAATCCCTATGCCGTCGATCCTGCAGAAGACGTGGCTTACGGCTTTGAAAAAACGGACGGTCGGCTAGCACTATATAAAGTTAAACTGGATGGCTCACTTACTAAAACGAAAGTGTTCAGCCGACCAGATGTCGATGTTGACGGTCTTATTAGGTTGGGTAGGCAAAGACGGGTGGTCGGGGTAAGCTTCGCAACGGAGAAGCGTGAGGCGTTCTATTTCGATCCCGCCTTGCAAAAACTTGGTGCTTCCCTTTTAAAGGCGTTGCCTGACGCTGGCTTAATCAATTTTGGGGGAATGAGTGCAGACGGACAAAAGCTCGTAATTTGGGCGGGCAGCGACACAAACCCCGGGCAATTCTATTACTTCGATAAAATAACCAAACGCTTGAGTCCGTTGTTTGCAAGTCGAC
>NZ_JBKBQV010000078.1:0-10745 GCF_046292425.1 Sphingorhabdus sp. | reverse complement strand
CTCCGAAAAGCTGCTTCGGATGGCAGCGCAGAAAAACTGGCAGGTGCGCAACTTTTCCATTGATACCGGGCACTGAAGCACGTGAAAAAAATCTGTTTCCTGTTCAACCATGATCAAACGCACCAGATCGCGCATAGCCTGCCGATCGCGTTGCAGATGATTGGAAGCCGTGCGGCTGAGGTTACGATTGCGGTGACAAGCGCGGTGTTGGAGGGGGAAATCCGCAGGTTGAGTGGCGCTGCACTTCAAGGGGTAAACATTATCCAGTTGAACACCCAATCAATGCTGTCGCAACTGCTCGTGCGCGGCTTGGACAAGGTGGTGCCCGCTCGTAAAATTCTCATATATCGTGATAATCTTGACTTTTTCCGGCAGTTCGACGCGCTGGTCGTTTCCGAGAAATCCAGCCTGATATTGAAGACACGATATGGATTGCGTGATTTGAAATTTATTCACACCCGGCATGGGGCGGGCGACAGGGCAATTGGCTTTAACGCTGAAAGTGCGCAGTTTGACCTTATTCTGGTATCTGGAGAGAAAATCCGGGAACGCCTTGTCCACGACGCCCATGTTGCGCAGGACAAAATCCGCATCATCGGCTATGCGAAGTTTGACATTGCGGCACCGGATCGAAAGCCGCTGTTTCCGCATTCTGACCGCCCAACCATATTGTATAATCCACACCCGTCACCGCATCTATCAAGCTGGTTTGAGTTTGGTGCAGATGTGTTGGAACAGTTCTACCACAGTGACCGGTACAATCTGATTTTCGCGCCTCATGTGATGCTTTTTGCGCGCCCATGGGCGATGACCATCGACAGGCTGT
Organism: Sphingorhabdus sp.; assembly: GCF_046292425.1. Taxonomy (GTDB): domain Bacteria; phylum Pseudomonadota; class Alphaproteobacteria; order Sphingomonadales; family Sphingomonadaceae; genus Sphingorhabdus_B. The sequence continues at coordinate 9,919 of NZ_JBKBQV010000078.1, read as the reverse complement.
CCATCGCGCGCGCCAAAAAACCTGCGCGCCGATATTATGATGCTGCGCATATGCTGATAGATTTGGGCAGCGCCGCGTGCACTGATATGACCTATACCAATGCCGCTGACCTTTATCTGGGTGACGTAAGCAGCCAAGTTTATGAATTCCTGTTCCGTCCCCGTCCATGCTTGTTTCTGGACGCCCACCAGACGGATTGGCAGGGCAATGCGAATTACCGCCATTGGACAACTGGCCCTGTCAAAACTGACGCAAGCGACATCATCGCGGCAGTGGACGAGGCGTTTGCGACCCACGCTGCATATAGTGACGCGCAGCGCGCCGTTCTTCAGGACAGTTTTTCCGTGACCGATGAACTCGCCTCTTTGCGCGGCGCAAAGGCCATAATCGATTATCTGGGCGAGCCAAGGTGACGAAGGAGAATAGCCCTCTGTCAGTAGCACCAAATTCGCCCGTGCGTCGAATTGCAGGCAATATGGGCCGACTGTTGTCGGGCAAGGCTGCGGCGGGTGTCATTAGCCTTGGGTCGATTGCGATTGCCGCCCGCGTGCTTGGTGTCGAACAATATGGGGTGCTCAACCTCGTGCATGGCTTTGCAACGCTCATGGGGGGGACAATCGCCTTTTCCGGTTTCCACGGCATGGTGCGTTACGGGGCGGAAGCACTTAACCGCGGTGCACATAGCCAGTTTCGCAATCTTGTACTGTTGCTCGCCCTCATCGAACTTGGCATGGCGGCGGTCGCCATCGCGCTGGCGATGCTGCTGGTGCCGTGGGTAGGTGCGTCACTGGGATGGAGCTCCGAAGCCATTCAGTTCGGCGGAATATATTGCCTCGCCATTTTCGCGACCGTACGCGCAACGCCGCAAGGCCTGCTTCAGTTGGCAGAACGCTTTGACCTTATCGGCCTGCATCCCACGATTATGCCACTTATTCGTCTGGCAGGTGCGCTTGCAATTTATTTCACCGGTGGCGGACTGGGTGCCTTTCTCTGGGTGTGGTTAGCCGCCGCAATTGCCGAGGGCGTGTCCATGTGGGTCCTGTGCTGGATCGGCACACGGCATCTGGCGATTTCAGCAGATGGACGTCCGACGCTAAAAGGTACACGGCGGGAGAACCCGGGTATCGTGCGATTTATTGCCACTACCAATCTGGACCTAACCTTGCGCGACATTGCTCCAAAGGCCACCCCGCTTATCATTGGCTGGATGCTTGGGCCTGCCGCTGCCGGGCTGTATGCCCTCGTGCAAAGAGCAAGTGCAATTTTGATCCAGCCCGCCCAAATGCTTGGTGAAGCTGCCTATCCGGTGGTGACGCGGCTGTTGATTAGCGGTGATGACAAGGCCGCAGGCAGGGCCGTCCGCCGGTCCGCCATTTTTGCAACCATCACGGCGCTTGTCGCAGCCGCTATCATGAGCGTGTTTGCTGACAGAGTTCTTATACTGCTTGGCGGTGCAAGCTTTGCCGGGGGGGCGTCGTTGCTGATCCTTGTCGTCCTTGGCCGCGCCATGATGGCTGGCATGCCTACACTGTCCGCAGCTTTAACGGCACAGGGGCGACCATGGGTGAGTGCCCGCGCTAATCTGGCCAGCAATATCGGAATGTTGCCCTTGCTGCCCGTAATCATCTGGTGGCTTGGGTTGAACGGCGCGGGGGTGCACGGGATATTGCAAAGCGCTGTCCTCGTCAGCCTCCTGATTTGGAGTTATTACCGATCCTCCCTTGCGCCCCGGACCGGGATGTGATTACGCGCCCACAGACCGCGCGGGGGACTTGAAATGACGAGTGTGGATTTTCTGATCAAGCAGCTCAAAAAGGCTGTGGTTCTTCCTTATGCCAAATTGAGGGCGAAGCTAAGCGGCGAAGGCACGGGCTTCAGCCGTTCCAGCTATGGCGTGTTGCTGAAAACAAACTGGCGGGACCGCACATTTATTTACTGTCGGTTTGCCGTTTACGGTCATGGCCTGTCAGGTCATCTCAAATCGATCAAGCAACCCTTCGTCTTCCTCGACATTGGTGCCAACCAAGGTCTGTATAGTCTGATCGCCGGCCAAAACCCGCATTGCACGCGCGCTATCGCGCTTGAGCCGGTACCGGACACGTTCGCGCGACTGCGCCAAAATGTCGACGCCAATGGTCTTCAGGACAAAGTACAGGCTGTGGAAGCTGCACTGTCAAACCAGCATGGGACAGCCAGGATTGTCTTCGACGCCGCGCACAGTGGACTTGCGTCCTTGCGCGATGATGGTGCTGACGGCCTTGAGATTAAAACCATCGATATGGAAGCTTTGGACAACCTGCTTGGCGACCCCCCCATGCTGGTGATCAAGGTTGACGTTGAAGGTCATGAAGCTGCGGTAATGGCAGAGCTGGTCAAATCGCGGTTCCTGTCACGCATCCAGTCGGTGTTTTATGAAGTCGATGCCAAATGGAGCGATGCGGACAGCTTGCGCGCAATTCTGGAAAGTGGCGGATTCAACGATTTTACCACGTTCGGGCGGGGCAAGCATTACGACGTTCTCGCCACCTGCAAGCCCGCCTTGGTGCGTTGATCCGCAATTGCGATGTTATTGTTGTCCGTGAGCGTTGATAAAGTTCACAATGTCGGCGATGACAGGTGCCTTATTCCGAAACGGGCGCGCAATCGCCATGATAATGTCGGCATGATCTACGCCGGGATAAATCTTCAACTGTTGCGCTCCGCCAAGCTCCTCAATTTTTGCCGATAGAATCTTGCTGTTGCGCGGTTTGACCACCGTATCCTTGTCGCCCGTCAAAAGCAAAAGTGGCGGTGCATCGGCCCGCGCGTAGGTAATGGGCTGAGTCTCCGTCAGATCAGGCCATTGCCCCAGCGCGATTTTAGAGGACTCTGTTGTCAGCGGCAGGAAATCATAAGGCCCAGCAAGGCCAATAACCCCTTTGATAATATCGGGTTTAAGATTGTTCGCGGCCAGCCATTGCGGGTCAAGCGCAGTCATCATCGCGATATGCGCGCCCGCACTATGCCCCATGACGAAAATGCGGTTGGCATCACCAGCGTGCTTGGCAACATTGTCATGCACCCATGCAACTGCCGCTGCTGTGTCCTCCACAAAGGCGGGAAAGCGCACCGTCGGCGCTTTGCGGTAATCGGCAACCACGGTGACAAACCCGCGTGATGCAAATGCACGCCCTAGAAAGCCATAGCCGTCACGTTCGCCATCACGCCATGCACCGCCATGGAAGAAGATCAATACGGGACGCGGCGTTCCGGCTTTTTCCGCCGGGGTATAGATATCAAGCTTTTGCCGCATATCATCACCATAAGCTATGCCGGTCAGGGGCGCCTGCATATGTTCAGATGCGCCTGGCGCAATACGGTCGACGAAATCCAGCTTTTGGGGATCGGTCTTGGTCCAGAACCAGATGCCCGAACCAACCAAGCCAAGCAGCAGCGCGATGAGGATATATTTGATCATGCGATATATCTGCACGTCAACACACTATCCGACAACGGAAAAAGGCGGCCCCATTGGGAGCCGCCTTTTTTGAATAAGCCGCAAGGGTAAGCTTGCCGGACTGAATGACTTTAACGCTTCGAGAACTGGAAGCTCTTGCGCGCCTTGGCCTTGCCGTATTTCTTACGCTCGACAACGCGGCTGTCGCGGGTCAGGAAGCCTTCCGACTTCACTGCGCTGCGCAGCAAAGGCTCGTATTTCGAGAGCGCTTGCGCGATGCCATGCTTGACGGCGCCGGCTTGGCCCGAAAGTCCACCGCCCTTGACGGTTGCGATCACGTCATACTGACCGGTACGCTCAGTCACACCGAACGGCTGGTTTATGACAAGGCGAAGCGACGGACGTGCGAAATACACTTCCTGATCGCGGCCATTGACGACAATCTTGCCAGTGCCAGGCTTCAGCCAGACGCGGGCAACGGCGTCCTTGCGGCGGCCAGTTGCATAAGCGCGGCCTTGCGCATCGATTTCCTGTTCACGAATGACAGCAGCGATCTGCGCAGGCGCCTGAACGTCGGCGCCCAGGGTTTCGAGATCAGCGAGCGAAGTTGCAGTTTCGGACATTATGCACCCACCTTGTTCTTGCGGTTCATGGAAGCGACGTCGAGCGTCGTTGGCTGTTGACCGGCATGCGGGTGGTCAGTGCCGTTATAGAGGTGCAATGCACGCATTTGTGCACGGCCCAATGGTCCGCGTGGAACCATGCGCTCTACGGCCTTTTCAAGGACACGCTCGGGAAACTTACCGTCGAGTATCTTGCCGGCAGTGATTGCCTTGATACCGCCGATGTAACCGGTGTGACGATAATATACCTTGTCAGTCAGTTTCTTGCCGGTGAACTTCACCTTGTCGGCATTGATGACAACAACATGGTCGCCGCAATCAACATGTGGGGTGTAGCTTGGCTTGGTCTTGCCGCGCAGAATATTGGCGATGATGCTAGCAACACGGCCAACAACCAAACCTTCTGCGTCAATAAGGATCCACGATTTCTCCACGTCCTGCGGACGGATGGATTTCGTAACTCTGGATAGCGTTTTCATCGCTAATCGCACCTTTCGAAATTTTGTAGAACTGTAGAATCATTGCTGATCTACACACGAAGCGGTGCCAATGGCGATGAAAGCCCCGATAGTCAAGCAAAAGCGGGGTTTTTAAGACGGGTATAATAATACCACTCTCTGATTAGGCCGCTTTGCGCCCCAATATATGCGCGCCCCACACGGTCGTTGCGACGACCAAAGCGCCGACCGCTTGGTGTGACACGGCAAGCACGATATTCACGCCAGTCATTACGGTAGCAATGCCCAGGATGATCTGGACGCCAAAGGCGCTGTGAATCGCGACGGACGCACTGCGCACCCCTGCCTGTCTGACTCGACGGGACAGCAAGACAAGTGCAATCACCGCGACCCATGCCCACCAGCGGTGCACAAAATGCGTCAGATACGGGTCATTCACCAGTGCATAAAACATGCCCTTAGCGGTACCGACCCCATCTGGATAAAGCCGGTCGTTCATCAAAGGCCAGGTGTTGGACACATAACCGGCATTCAGACCAGCGACCCAGGCACCGAACAGCATTTGAACAAACAGAATGGCAAAGACCGCAGCCGTAAAGCGCGTAACTTTTGCCGACCGCGCTGCAGGATTGTTCGCGAGCATCCTTAAATCAAGCGCAGTCCAGACAAGCCCGCCAAGAATGATCAGCGCGGTAAGAAGATGCACGGCAAGGCGATAATGGCTGACATCAGTACGGGCCGAAAGACCGGACGATACCATCCACCAGCCAATGGTGCCCTGAAGACCGCCCAAAGCGAGCAACGCAAGCAAGCGTGGCTTATAGCTCGTTGGAATAGCTTGCTTCACCCAAAACCAAGCAAGTGGCAATGCGAAGGCCAGGCCAATGACGCGGCCAAGCAGACGGTGCACCCATTCCCAGAAATAGATGAATTTGAATTCGGCCAAGGTCATTCCGGCGGGCCCGTTGATTTCGGTGTATTCGGGAATTTGCTTATACTTTTCAAACTCTGCGGCCCAACTCGCTTCGTTGAGCGGGGGCAATGTCCCGGTAATTGGCTTCCATTCGGTGATGGAAAGGCCAGATTCCGTCAGACGCGTAATGCCGCCGACAACCACCATCACAAACACGAGACCAGCGACAAACATCAACCAGTTTATAAGCGCGCCCGGTCTTGCCATATGCAACTTGGATGCGGGAGAGGAGTTAAGCGCAATATCCATGGCAGCCGATATGCCCCGTAATGCTGCGCCCCGCAAGCAGGCAGCACTTGCAAAAAACGCCAAATTAACTGCAAATAATGTGATGTAATGTTGTAACGTGCAGCGAATCGGTGTAGGGCCGAAGTCATGACACGTGTTTGGCACAAATGGCGATGGGACGGATTGGGCTTAAGCATAGCTGGCCTGTGCCTGCTGCATTGCCTTATAACGACGGTGTTGCTTGCGGTTCTCGCGTCTGCAAGTGGCCTGTTGCTTGACCCCGTCATTCACGAGGTCGGGCTTTTTCTTGCCATTGCACTCGGCATATTGGCACTGGGCAAGGGCTTTCGTGATCACGGGCTGTTCATGCCTGCCACCATCGGGGCGCTTGGTATCGGTATGATGGGCGGCGCACTCACACTGCCCCATGGCGGCATGGAGATCGCCTGCACCGTGATGGGCGTAATCTTTCTTGGGTTTGGCCATTTGCTGAACCACCGGGCAAGAATCTGAACGCCAACTGACGGTCGATTGACCCGCCCCGTGCCAAAGCCTACATAGGCTACATGGCAGCACATAACCACCACGAGCATGCAGGCGCGTCGCTCGCGCACGCAGCAGAGGCCGCGCTTATTGAAGCTGGCGAACAATGGACTGACATGCGGTCAGACATTTTCGCGGTACTGGCTACGTTTGAAAAGCCAGCTTCGGCCTATGACATTGCCGACCTTGTGTCGCAGCGTCGCGGCAAGCGAGTCGCCCCTAATAGCGTCTATCGTATCCTGGACCTGTTTGTAGCGACAAATCTTGCCCGCCGCGTCGAAAGCGCCAATGCATATATTGCCAACTCCCACCCCGGATGCCTACATGATTGTATCTTCCTGATTTGCGATAGCTGCGGGACTGCGACCCATATCGACGACGACGCTTTGACCATGAGCGTACGTGCAGCGGCGGAACATGCTGGTTTCGCACAGGTTCGGCCAGTCATCGAAGTGCGCGGGAAGTGTGCTGATTGCGGGTGAAAGATCCGCAATTACCCGTTCGACAGCCCGATAAAACGGCGCTAAAGCTTAAGCCATGACACATTCCCCTGACACGCCGTTGCTTGACACGGTTAAAGTGCCCTCGGACCTACGCAATCTAGCAGCGTCGCAGCTCCGCCAGCTTGCCGATGAACTGCGTGCTGAAACGATCTCGGCAGTGTCGGTAACTGGTGGGCATCTGGGCGCCGGGCTTGGCGTAGTGGAGCTAACGACGGCTATCCATTATGTATTCAACACGCCCGATGACCGGTTGATCTGGGATGTGGGCCATCAATGCTATCCGCACAAAATTCTCACCGGACGCCGCGACCGCATCCGTACATTGCGCACTGGTGGCGGGCTTTCCGGCTTTACCAAGCGCAGCGAGAGCGAATATGATCCGTTTGGCGCAGCGCATAGCTCGACTTCGATTTCGGCAGCCTTGGGCTTTGCAGTAGCAAACAAAATTGCCGGCAAGCCCGGCAAGGCGATTGCGGTGATCGGCGATGGATCGATGTCGGCAGGAATGGCGTACGAGGCCATGAACAACGCTCAGGCAGCGGGAAACCGCCTCGTAGTCATCCTGAATGATAATGACATGTCAATTGCCCCGCCCGTCGGTGGACTTTCGGCTTATTTGTCGCGCCTCGTGTCCTCAAGCGAATATCTTGGGCTGCGCAGTCTTGCCAGCAAGGTTGCCAAAAGATTGTCGCGTCGAATCTATACCGCAGCGTCCAAAGCCGAAGAATTTGCCCGTGGCATGGCCATGGGCGGCACCTTGTTCGAAGAACTTGGCTTTTATTATGTTGGTCCAATCGACGGCCATAATCTCGACCAGCTTATTCCGGTTCTCGAAAATGTGCGCGATAACGCCGAAGGCCCAGTGCTGATCCACGTGGTCACGCAAAAGGGCAAGGGCTATGCCCCGGCGGAAGCCGCCGATGACAAATATCACGGCGTCGTAAAATTCGACGTGATCACCGGCAAGCAGGAAAAGGGTCCTGGCGGCGGTCCGCCAGCCTATCAAAACGTCTTTGGCGAAACGCTGGCAAAGCTTGCCGACACTGACCCGAAAATTTGCGCGATCACAGCCGCAATGCCGGGCGGCACTGGCGTAGACAAATTTTCCGCTGCGCACCCTGAACGGTCATTCGACGTCGGTATCGCCGAGCAGCATGCGGTGACCTTTGCCGCTGGCCTCGCTGCGCAAGGCATGCGCCCGTTCTGCGCAATCTATTCAACCTTCCTGCAACGCGCATACGACCAGGTCGTGCACGACGTTGCGATCCAGAACCTGCCTGTGCGCTTCGCCATTGACCGCGCTGGCTTGGTCGGCGCAGACGGCAGCACCCATGCCGGGTCGTTCGATATCACCTATCTGGCAACCTTGCCTAATATGGTGGTTATGTCTCCTGCCGATGAGGCAGAGCTGGTCCACATGACCTATACGGCCGTCCTGCACGACAGTGGCCCGATTGCGTTCCGTTATCCACGTGGCAATGGCACTGGCGTTCCCTTGCCCGAAGTGCCGCAGCAGCTTGAAATCGGCAAAGGCCGGATCATGCGCGAAGGCAAGAAGGTAGCGATCCTGTCGCTCGGCACGCGGTTGGCAGAGGCGATGAAGGCCGCCGATACCCTTGATGCCAAGGGTCTTAGCACCACCGTCGCTGACCTTCGTTTTGCCAAGCCGCTCGACGAAAAGATGATCCGCCACTTGATCGCTACGCATGAAGTTGTCGTAACCGTCGAGGAGGCGGCCATCGGTGGCCTGGGTGCACATGTCCTGACGCTGGCGAGTGATTCAGGCCTGATGGATACTGGTCTAAAAATCCGCACCATGCGCCTGCCCGACATTTTCCAGGAGCATGACTCGCCACAGAAGCAATATGACGAAGCTGGCCTGAACGCACCGCAGATCGTGGAAACCGTGTTGAAGGCACTTCGCCACAACAGCGCTGGCGTAGAAGAAGCGAGCGTGAGCGCTTAAAACCGCGCCTATTCGCTCAAATTAACCGGGAATAACGGCCTGAGCGGTTTGGCCGTCACCTTCGGGCGCGGAAATAATATCGCGGGTGATGCTGCCCTTGTTAATCGTGTTAGTCTGGGGATCGCCGACCGACGAACGTATGCCGAGTTCAGCCGAACCGGGCTGGGTTGAGATAGCGCGTTCTGCTGCCGAACGCGGAGCCGCGCCGCCGAACAAGGCTTCCAGCACTTGCTCCTGTCCCGCTTCGGCAGGTCGAATAGCCGCCGCAGCCGTTGGTTCAAGCGCAAAGTCTGGCGGGACCACCAAAGGCGCAGCACGGCCAGCGGCCGATGCAGATGCCTGGTTTCCACCCAGCAGATTTCCCACAGACGCACATCCTGTCAGCGCGGGAGCCGTCAAAGTAGCGATGGCGAGAAGAACAGATTTCTTATTCATATACTTATCCAATTTCTAACCGGATCAAGGGCGGGGTGCAGGTGCAGCGCCACCAAACATGGCATCCAGAACCTGCTGTTTTGTATCGCCATCTTGCGGACGCGGTGCATTGGGTGTGGGCGCTGGCAGAATGAATTCGGCCGGTACTTCAATGGGCTTTGACCGGGTTACTGCAAATTCATCGGGGCGGTCACGTTCGTAGATGCTGGTCGTTCCGCAGCCCGAAAGCGCGAGGACGGCAACTGACGCCGTCGCTAAGAATGATATCCGCTTCATGACTTCTCCACTATGTCGGCGTTGCTTGCAGGTTCCTGAACATCAGCCCCGCGACCAGTTTCCTTGTCGCCTATCAGGAACGCGCGGGCAAGCAATATCAATACACCAATGCTGATGCAGGCATCGGCCAAGTTAAATATATAAAATGGTCGGAAAGCACCAAAGTGCAGGTCGGCATAATCGACAACATAGCCATAGCGCACGCGGTCAACAATATTGCCCAGCGCACCGCCAAGTACCAGTGACAATGCCAGCACATCACCGCGTAACTTTTCGCGCCACATCCACACAGCGACCCCCAACGCAATCACTGAGGTCAAAGCGACAAGCGCCCAACGCTCGCCATCGCTGTCAGCCGTCAGGAAACTCATGGAAACACCGCGATTTTCGGCATAACGAAGGTCAAAGAAAGAGATGATGTGAATGACGCCGCGATCCTTGAGTTGCAGCGGTCCAAGCATTGCGAATTTCACAAGCT
>NZ_JBKBQV010000077.1:10234-10848 GCF_046292425.1 Sphingorhabdus sp. | reverse complement strand
TTGGGTTGAAATGATCAACAATATGATCGCCGCAATTGCCACGCTCGCCAGCACCTTCCCGGGGCTTAGAACGCGCAGCACCGCTGATCCGATAAAGCGTCCAACCATGGCCCCGCCCCAGTAGAGACCAATGAGCTTACCAGCGGCCTGTTCCTGTAAGCCCATGACATGGTCTTGCATCAGGTAGTTTACAATCAGCGACCCAATCGCAACCTCAGCGCCGACGTACAGGAATATGCACATTGCGCCGAAACCGAAACGTGGGCGCTGAAGTAGGTCCAGACCGGCAAGGCCTTCGCTTGCCTCATGCTTTTCACCTTTTAGTGCATTGCGGAACATCCACACAACGGCTGCAACAATCGCCAGCGCCACAGCGATACCCAGATATCCATTCACAATCGCCTGGCTTTCGGCGGTACGGTAGGCATCCAGTTCCGCACCCGATAGCTGGTCGGCGGTTACCGTAGCCAGACTACCCAGGATAAGAATTGAACCGACAATCGGAAAGACCGTGGTGCCTAGCGAGTTGAAGGCCTGGGCAAAGGTCAGTCGGCTATGTGCCGTAGCAGGTTTGCCGAGCAACGAGATCAACGGGTTAGAAACGACCTGCACGA
>NZ_JBKBQV010000077.1:0-10224 GCF_046292425.1 Sphingorhabdus sp. | reverse complement strand
CGCTTGCGAGTACGAACAATGCAAACAGGAAGACGCCATATGTTGCGGTCTGGCTCGCGGGAATGAACAAAAGGCACCCGGCCATCATCGTCAGTAGCCCAGCTACCGCGCCGCGCATATAACCGATTTTCTTCACCAGCCGCGCGCCGGGAATGCCAATAACGGCATAGGCCGCAAAAAAGCAGAATTGCACGAGCATCGCCTGTGTATAGTTCAGCGTGAACAATTCTTTCAGTTTCGGGATGATGACATCGTTAAGGCTGGTTATCCCGCCAAAGATGAAGAACAACCCCATCACGAACAATTGCAATTGTGGTGCGTCGATATGGGTTTCGCCCGTGTCGGCAGACGCAGGCGCGCCAGGTGCCAAAGCCATGTTCTCTCTCCCTCTTTATTTCAGCGCGTTTTGCCGGGGCACGAAGCGCTTTCTTTTGTCGTTTCGATATGAACGTTACGGATTGTGGCAACAAGGCCTTTTGCTGCCTGCATACGTATGGGTGAGCCAACTACATCTAGTTTTGCCCCCGCTTCTGCAAAGCAACGCAGTGGAATACGCGTTTGCATGACTGCGCCGGCTGGTGATGCACGCATCAATTTTTGAATATCAAGCGCTGTGCCGCCAAAAGACAACATGACTGGTCCACTTGCGGGCTGATCGATCCGCCAGTCGATGAGCAACGCCCAATCTTCTGTCAATTGCCTGCTAAGGTTGACCGCAGGCCCGTTTACAACAAACGCGCCGTCGGAATTCCAAGTGAATTGCCTTGCGTCTTCTTGTGCCGACAAATCGACAGCGCGCGCGCTGATCGCGCCGTCCATTTGCAAATTCCAAGGCGCCGGTACCTTGCCGCGCACAACATAATGAGTGGCGATAGTCAGTGATGACATATCAACCCGTGGATCTTCGTTCACGGGCGCAAGTTTCCCGGTTTGTGTGTAATCAAGGCCGTAGCCCAGAGGAAACAGCGGCGCGTCCATAGGTGACCGAGCATCTGCCGGCCATGCAAAAGGCAAGCGCCCTGTGAAACCACGCACAGGCTTTCCATTTGCTCCTGCAACAAGCACGTCAGCAACCCCGCGTCCTTGCGTCCCAGGCAGCCACGCCGCAACGAAAGCATTGGCTTGGTTGATGAGTTTGCCCGCGAACATTGGCCTACCGGACAGGAAAAGGATGACCACAGGAATGCCTTGCGCCTTGAACTGCGCTATTAATTCTTCTTCCGCAGGTTGCGGCCGGAAAGCGAGATGAGGCACGTCGCCCTCAAACTCTGCATAAGGTTTCTCGCCGAGCACAACCACAGCCACGTCAGGTTTCCTGTCGAACAGGCCATCTGCCGAAATGGTCGCGACACCCCCGCCTGCTTTGACAGCCTCCGAAATCGCACGCCCGATGGTCTGGCCATTGGTAAAGTCTGCTGCTGTGGTATCGGTGCCTTGCCAGCTGATCGTCCATCCACCAGCCTGCATTGCCATATTATCAGCGCCTGACCCCGCGACGAGAACATTCGCTCCGTTGCGAATGGGCAGCACGCCGTCATCATTTTTCAGCAGCACCAGCGATTTTGAAACGGCTTCACGCGCCAGATCCAAATGCTCTTGTTTGCCGACCAATGATGTTTGTCCACGCATCGTGGGTGCATCGCCCAAAAGGCCGAGCTTGTACTTTACACGCAGGTTCCGCCGTACAGCATCATCCAGACGCGCCTTCGGGATACGGCCGTCGCGCGCCGCAGCCAATGTGGAAGCAAACAGGCCCTTCCAACTGTCCGGCGCCATAAATAGGTCGAGTCCCGCATTAATCGCCGCAGGACAATCAGTCGCGGAGCAACCTGCAACTTGTCCATGGCCATTCCAGTCGCCGACTACCAGCCCGGCAAACCCCATGCGCTTTTTCAAAACGTCCGTTAGCAGCGATGCATTGCCGTGGTGCTTCACACCGTTCCAGCTTGAAAAGCTGGCCATGACAGTCAACGCCCCTGCATTAATGGATGCCGGATAGCCTTGCGCGTGCTTTGCGACAAGTTCCTCTTCGCTAATCTGTGCGTCGCCTTGGTCACGGCCATCCAAAGTCCCGCCATCGGCGAGGAAGTGCTTTGCGGTTGCAGCCACACGCGTTGCGTCCAACGGCGAACCCGCGACCAGATCGCCCTGAAGGCCCACGGTCATGGCGCGTGCATAAGCGGCAATCAAGGACGGGTCGGACGAATAACCCTCATAGGCTCTGCCCCATCGCAAATCCTGCGGCACGGCAAGCGTTGGCGCGAAGGTCCATTCAATGCCGCTGCCCGAAATCTCCGCAGCCGTGGCTCTCCCAATTCGCTCGATCAGTTCAACGTCACGCGCGGCGCCCAGGCCGATATTGTGCGGAAAAATTGTTGCCTGCGGCAAGTTCGAGTGCCCGTGCACGGCATCAACGCCAAACAATATGGGGACGCCCGCACCTGACGTGCGCGACACATCGCGAAACGCATTGACCAGTTGAGCCCATTTTTCGGCACTAGCACGTTCGTCGCCATATGGGCCCGAGTTGCCGCCAGCCAGTATCGACCCAAGCGGGTAGCGGCGCAAATCTTCAGGCTTGATTGCGCTGATGTCGGCCTGAATGATTTGGCCCACCTTCTGCTCCAAGCTCATTTTTGCAATGAGCGCGGTAATTGCATCCTCGGTGTTTGAGTCGGTAATTGCCGCTGGGCTGGCGGCGTCTGGCCAAATTTCCGGATTTGCAACGGCTTGGGCAGAGGACGACGCCAACGCAGCGCTTTGCGATGGTGTGACCACCGAAACACATCCTGCCGATGCAAAGGCAAGCAATGCAATCGATCTATGAAACCGCATCAAATCCACTCCAACCAAATTCTTGTGAACGTTATCATTAGTTGATGACAGTTACAGGACACAAAATCAAGCGGCATCGTGGCTCAGTTAAAAGGAACAAATATCGGGAACATTGGGACATGCATATTAGACTATCGACTCCCGCCGGTTGTTCTGCTGTTATGTGCAGATAACAACACATCAGATCGTTAGGGAGAGAACGATATGGGCCGGGCGGGGAATGCGATAGCGTCACAGGTTTTTGACCGCCAAACGCTGTATCATTTCGAGAAGCATTTTATATCACCGGAAATCCAGCAACGTCCAGATATAAGCATCCGCCAATCGGTACTTGCGCGCGTAATTTCAAACGAGATCGTTCCCCGTTTGTTACGTTTGCATGCTGAAGTGGTCCCGGACGCCCCTACGGTTGACGCGTTAATTGACGCCCTTCGACCTAGCGATACTGAAATCGATGCGCTTGCACATATCGTGCTGGGTGATGATCTGGAGGCCGCGGCCACTTACGTGACGATTATGCGTGACCGCGGACTGTCAATGGAAATGTTATATGTGGAATTGCTTGAGCCCACCGCGCGGCACCTCGGCGAAATGTGGGACAATGATGAATGTGACTTTATCGATGTCACCATTGGGGTAGGTCGGCTCCAGAAACTGCTCGCGATTTTTAATGATACTTATACCCTGCCTCAATTAGGTACTCGGCGTCGTGTATTAATGGCAACGACCCCGGGCAACCAACACAGCTTTGGCGCGTCGATGATCGAGCGGTTGCTCTCCGCTGCTGGTTGGGACGTGGAAACCGAATATTCGGGCGACGCCGACCAAATCCTTGAAATGGTCAAACGCAACTGGTTTGCAGTCATCGGTCTAACTGCAGGATCGGACGGTCAGTTGCCTGCTCTCAAATCCGTGGTGGCGGATATTCGCAAAATGTCAAAAAATGCGGATATCGGTATCATGGTTGGTGGGCCGATGTTCACCCAAAATCCGCAGATCAGCGTTGCAATGGGCGCAGATGCCACCGCGCCAAATGCGCCTGCCGCCGTTCTAGCGGCACAAAAGTTGTTCGACCTCTCGGCACAAAATTGGCGGACAAATGCAGCATAAGGCTACACATCGCAACCTGAGGCCGTAGGCTAGAATACGCTTATTGTGCGTATTCCTGGTCGTGGCGCACGGCTATTTCCGGCCCCAATTTTGCGGCAGCGGCTAGGCGAATGACCTCAGCGATACTCTTCACGCGAAGCTTTGCCAACGCATTGGCACGGTGCATTTCAACAGTCCGTACACTTAAATCAAGCATATGGGCCGCCGCCTTGTTTGGCACTCCGCCCATAAGCACCTTAATCACTTCGCTCTCGCGTGGACTGAGCAAAGCAAATGCCGCACGCGCAGTATTACGTGCCGTAAAGCTATCATTGAGGTGTGCGAGCTGCGCAAAGGCAGTCTGAAGACATGAGTCCAGCGCCTCAAAGTCAAATGGCTTTTCGAGAAAGTCGATTGCGCCCATTTTAATGGCTTTGACCGCGACCTGAATATCCCCATGCGCACTTATAACAATGACGGGCCAATTGACGCCGCGCTCGCGCATGACAGCCAAAAGTTGAAGCCCATCGACCGCCGGCATACGGATATCTAGTAAGACGGGAGCAGGCTCAAGTGCAGAAAAATTATCCAGAAAATCCTGTGCCGACGCAAATGGCCAACTTACCAATCCGACAGTCGACAGCAAAAAGTGCAGTGAACGACGCACGTCACTTTCATCATCAATAATATATACAGGAGAGCTAGGCGGTGCCGACAGCATATGTTTCCAATGGGCGTTAAAGATTTCGGAGTCGGACCGTGTAACCATGGGGGATCCCTAGTTTGGCAGTAGAAACACCCTGGCACCAGTTCCGTCACTTGCGAAGTAACATGACGTTTCCCACCCGCGCCGTAACGTCATGTTACGGCTCCGGCAGATAGGTTAAGAGTTCGTTGCGCACCCTCCCCGCACTTTCCCGATCTCGTCAATAGTCATCGGCCCGTTACAGGCATTAGGTTCAGAAATGTGATGGGCGCAAATATCGTGAATATGCTGTGCGGAATCGACGACTTTAACCTACCAAATCTCTCAACCGCTGAACGGGCAGAAGAGATTGCGAAACGATGCGCAGCAATCGACGGCTATGATGTCCTCGATACGCCATTTGAGCCAGAATTTGACGAGATCGCCAATCTGGCGTCGGCCGTGTGCGGAACATCCTTTGCTGCGATCAGCTTCGTCTGCGAAGATCGGCAATGGTTCAAAGCCGAAGTGGGACTGGGCGTCCGCCAAATCCCCATTTCTGTTTCCTTTTGCGCCTATGCCATTCGCCAAGCGGATATCTTCGTGGTGACGGACGCACGTCAACATCCGCTATTTGCGGCCAACCCTCTTGTAACTGGCGGTCCCAAACTCAGGTTCTACGCTGGCATGCCGTTACAGGCTTCGGACGGCACACTCATCGCAACTTTATGCGTGCTCGACACTGTTGCGCGCCCTGCTGGGCTTACCGTGACACAGCAACTCACATTGCACGTGCTGGCTCGGCAGGTCGAGGCTCAGCTTGAACTTCGCCGATCCATCATCGAACGCGACAACCGCGCAGCGGAACAACGGACAGCCGCGACCGCACTGCAGTGGATTGCCACACATGACTCCCTGACGCATCTTGGCAACCGCACCATGTTTCACACCCAGTTGGCCTTGGCGTTGAACAATGCCAAAAATGATAAATCCTGCGTAGCTGTTATCCTCATCGATGTTGACCATTTCAAACAGATCAATGACTCCCTCGGCCACGATGCGGGGGACGCCGTTTTATGTGCTTTTGCGGCACGGCTGCGCGATGTTGTTCGTGAAGGAGACACCGTTGCACGCCTGGGCGGCGACGAATTTGGCATCGTGCTGACATCTGTCAAGGCGCGCAAGCATCTTGCAACAATCGTTGATTCATTGAATATGCGTCTGCGTGAAAAGCTTGAGTATAATGGTCGCCTGATTGAATGCCGCGCAAGCATTGGCGTTGCCATCTATGGAGAGCACGCGAAAACGTCGGAAGCGTTGATTAAATGCGGCGACCTGGCGCTGGGGGTGGCGAAAGCAACGCGTGGATGTGCAGTCGACTTCCATCCCGACATGGAAACTAATTTCGAGCGTGAAATCCATATGACTGCGCTCGCACGCAGCGCGATCCGGGAAGACCGGCTGTTCCCTTATTACCAGCCTAAGGTAGACCTGTTGACAGGAGAGCTTACGGGGTTTGAGGCGCTACTGCGATGGGATCAAAGTACGGGCCGTCTTGGCATGCCACATATGATTGCGCCCGCCTTTCTCGATACGGAACTGTCGCTGATCATCGGTGACCGTATGATGAACCTCATTCTCGACGACATGCAAAAATGGGTCGTCGAGGGCGTAAATTTCGGTCAAATTGCTTTGAACACATGTGCCGGAGATTTTGCTGCGAATGACTTTGCCGAACGGCTGCTCGCTGCCTTGAAAGTGCGGGGCCTTTCGCCACGCCGTGTTGAAGTGGAAGTCACCGAAAGCGTCTTTCTTGGTCGCGGCAGCCATTATGTTTTGCGTGCACTGACCACGCTTGCAAAGCGCGGCGTGCGCATTGCGCTCGATGATTTCGGGACTGGCTTTGCTTCGCTTACGCATTTGAAGAAGTTTCCGGTGCATGTTTTGAAGATTGACCAGACATTTGTATCAGGGCTCGGAAAAAGCGCCGATGACGCAGCTATTGTTCGGGCACTTATCGGCTTGGGCTCCAGCCTCGGCATGGAGACCGTGGCAGAAGGCATTGAAACGCACGAACAGGCGGCCTTTGTCAGAACTTGCGGCTGTACTTTGGGCCAAGGCTTTCTCTATGGTGTTGCGCGGCCAGCGCCGGACATCGCCGATTTGGTAAAACGCATGACCCGCAACGCCAACATCGTTCCGTTTAAATCCGCCCGCCTAGCCGCACTTCCGATTACAAAAGTGAGATAGACGATGCGGCTTGAGCGATTAATTTATGTCAGCAAGAGCCGGATCGAGGCTGCCGGATCGGACTTCGCGATCACTCAACTTGTTCGGGAGGCGAGATCACGAAATGCATCTCTCGCGGTATCTGGCGCGCTGCTGTTCACTGGGACCCATTTCGCCCAGATTCTGGAAGGCCGTGCAAGTTGCCTCGCGCTCGTTATGTCTGAGTTAAAGGCGGATTACCGGTATGCAGATATGTTTATCGCTGCCCATTATCCCATATCATCTCGAATATTTTCGGATTGGCAGATGGCCTATGCGGGGCAGTCACAATTTATTGCCCAACATATCAATAGACTGTTACGCAACAATTCGCGATCAGATCAACGGCGCGGCGTTGACCGGCTGACGGACATCTTCACGGCGTTTCTGGCAATGCCAAACACCGTTTAATATCCCGCGAGCAGATGTGCCCGCTTACCCTCGCCAATCCGAACTGTTAACTTATCTGCCTAAGGAAATTCGGCGTCTGTACGGTTGTCCCTGCCGCTGAAAAACAACGATATTAATAATTGCATACCGTAGTTTTCCGGGGAGGCCCGGCACGTAGGCGTTAACACTTTCGCGGCTATCTGGAGTTGTTGGCGGTCTGGTCCCTGCCAACCGGCGGCGGGCCCCACACCCGCCGCCACTCCAGTTCTTCAAGCTCCCGGATCGCGCATCTCTTGTGCTGCGATCAGTCAAGAGAAAGACGTTGCGCGATGACACAAAAAAACCTCTTCATGCACGGCAAAGCGGCGAAAATCCCTCGGGCGCGATCGCGGGCGCACATTGCACAAGCTATGGCGCTCGCGGTCTTAACGATATGCTTGCCCGCGCAGGGATATAGCTCAAACATCAACGGGGTATCGGCGCAAGGCCATAACGATGCCGCGCGGGACGACAGAAATTCCCACCCCGTTGCTGTTACAGACTATGTCGCTCTAAAAAACGCTACGCAGGCCTTCAACATCCTCGCAAATGATACCGACGCAGACAAAGACACTCTGATCCTTGTTGAAGCGACTGCCCAATATGGCGCCGTCGCCTTCACCTCGGATGGTCTGGTGGCCTATGCTCCCAACAGCACGCAACCGCGTGCCGATGAAATCAATTATGTTCTGAGTGACGGTCGTGGTGGTCGCGCCAACGGCAAAGTTATTGTCGCTGTCAGGTGACAGTCGCACATGAACCGTGGTTTGGGAGGGCGCGTTCACCAATGCCAAATGATATAATGAGTGCCGAAATATGGATGACGGCCGATGGAACGCGGCCAGACACTCTTTCGAAGCGGAAGGAGGGCCGACAGCGCGTCCTTTTGCGCGCGCATATCCATGTCGTCCGGTTGCAGAGCGATCTGATTGTAACAGACATATCGCGTAGTGGGCTGCGCGGCACGACGGAGGCGGAATTGCGCGTCGGCCAACCTGCTTACATCAGTCTCGATGACCTAACCCACGTGAGTGGCAGCATCAGATGGGTTCAGGATGGCCGGTTCGGGATGAAGTTTTCGAAACTACTCGATGTTCTCCCCCCATGTGCGCATGTCGATCTGGGCCATCTACCGGACCATAAAGAACGCATGCCGCGGACAGCCACCCGGCTAAAAGCCAAAATCAGCCTTTCAAGTTGGTCATCGTCCGCGCGCATCCGCAATGTGTCGAAAACGGGGATGATGATCGAAACCGAACTCCCCATGGTTCCGGAACAGCAGCTTCTGGTGAATTTAAGTGATGGCAAAATATTCGATGCGACCGTAAAATGGGTCGAGGGCGACAGGGTTGGTATTGAGCTTGCAACGCCTGTTTCCATTCTGCATTTAACTCATGGAGACTTACGTTAATTCTGAAGGCGTCCGCGGAAGCGAGAAACGGAATTCCGTTCCCCTGTCGCTTGAATCTTCCAGCCAGATGCGGCCGCCATGCGATTCAACAATTGTGCGGCAGATGGACAGACCGAGACCCATTCCGCTTTCCTTCGATGAATTCATCCACGTAAAAATGTCCTGCGCCGACTCAACCGCAAGTCCTGGCCCGGTATCACGAACGGCAATGGTGACATCCTCATCCGTCGCCACGGCTACAACTTTGATATCCTGAACCTTCAATCCCGCTACTGCATCGCAGCCATTGCGCACCAAATTGATGATGACCTGCTGTATTTGGACTCGGTCCGCGTTCAGCGTAACGTCCCCTGCAATATCCGCTTGCAAGTTTGTATCTACAGAGCAGCTATTGCGGACGAGGTTCAACGCTTCAGCAACCACTGGCCTGAGTTGAAATTCAGCATGTGCGCGGACGCGACGATCGGTCAGGTCGCGCAACGTGCGGATAATAGCGGCAGCACGCTCACTCGATTCCTGTATAGACGATATAGCTTGCCGAATGGCGTCCCTATCAGCGTCCGGACGGTCCAGCAGCCGAAGCGCACCTGCAGTAAAGTTCAATATTGCTGTCAACGGTTGGTTCAGCTCATGCGCCATGGTCGTTGCCATGGTGCCCATAGCGTTAACCCGTGATGCATGTGCAACTTTGGTTTTCAGGGTTTCTACTGCTGCTTCTGCCTCTTTCTGTTTCGTGATGTCATGTCCCTCACAAAACAGGCCCACGATGTTTGAATTCGCATCTCGGACGGGGACATAGACAAAGTCACCATAACGCCGCGTTATTTCACCGCTTTCCGGATCCGGGAATTCGTACGGAATTGCCCTACCATGATAGGGGATGCCAGTTTCAAATACGTTGTCGAGCAATTCGATAAAGCCCTGCTCCACGGTTTCAGGCATTGCTTCGACAACTGTTAAGCCTTCCAGCTGCCGCCTTCCGACATATTGCTTGTAGGATTCATTGGCAAAGGTGAGCCGATGTTCCGGCCCCTCGGTCATGGCAATAAAACCAGGCGTATGCATGTAGAGCGCGCGTATCTCGTCTGCAGTGGGATGCCACGCATGCAAATCGCCATGAGCCGTAAGAAAAGTCAGGAGATGCTGATGCCGATTGGGTTCCGCCACCGATATCGGAAAGTTTATGACACCCACACGCTGAACGGATTGGTCTGGTCGCCGGGTCTCAATCTCCCAAGTCGCTGGTTCGGCAAGCGCCAGCTGTTCGGTGACATATTGGATGCTTTTTTGGTCCATGATACCGGCAAGTGCAGTCGCAAGGGTGCTTCCGCTAATTTGCGCACTCTTAAGGCCGCTCATTCGAAGGAAGCTCGAATTTGCTGTCAAAACAACATTGTCGGCAGACCCGTCAATCAAAAGCATCGGAACAGGGCTTGATAGAGCGCCTCTAACCAATCGCCCGGGAGCCATGGGCATATTTCCCTGCGATAATGTCTTGGAGTCGGTC
>NZ_JBKBQV010000076.1:0-11222 GCF_046292425.1 Sphingorhabdus sp. | reverse complement strand
AGAAGTTATTTTGGTTGTAGACGACGAATTCCAAGTTCGGCAAATGTCCGCGGAGAGCTTACGCGAACTTGGCTACACGGTGGTCGAGGCAGCAAATGGCACTGAAGCACTGGACGTGATTGCGAACCGCGATGATATCAGCATGCTGTTCACCGACATCGTCATGCCCGGCATCAACGGCCGTGAGCTGGCCGACAAGGTTCGCGAATGCGCACCAGACATGCCGATATTGTTCACCACCGGCTACACCCGTGACACGACATTCCAGGATGGCATGGTAGACCGCGGCGTTGTGCTTTTATCAAAGCCCTTCAACATGGAGCAACTTGCCCAGAAAATCCGTCAAGTGCTGGACGGGCAAACGGTCTAAAACCGCTTCAGTCAGCTATCTGCCCAAAATTTGCGTTTTTTCGTCAATGGTATCGAGTCACCCTGACCACTTGTGCCGTCGCCTTCTCGGTTCGTATTGAGTGCTGTCGCCCGCCATGAAGGTCTGCGTTACTGGCCGCGACGCCAAGGGATTGGCGGATGCGGCAATATAACCAACCCCTCATCACAACGGTTAACCCCTTGACGCAGGACAGCGTTTCCAGTCATGCGCCTTTCCATGCGTTTCTTCTCTGACAATGCCGCCCCGGTGCACCCCGCCGTCATGCAAGCCATGGCCGATGCCAACCACATGGATACCGCCTACGACGGTGACCAATGGAGCATGCGGCTGGACGCGGCATTTTCCGATCTGTTTGGGCGCGATGTGGCGGTTTTGTGGGTGGCAACGGGCACAAGCGCGAATTGTCTTGCGCTTGCGTCGCTCGTGCAACCGCATCAGGGCGTGATCTGCCACCGTGAGGCACATATCGAGGTTGATGAATGCGGCGCACCGGGGTTCTACACCGCTGGCGCAAAGCTCATGCTTGTCGAAGGCGAAGGCGCCAAGGTGTCGCCCAAAACCGTCAATGCATGCCTCGACGCGATCAGGAACGATGTGCATCAGGTTCAGGCGGCTGCCTTGTCGATCACTAACGCCACCGAATATGGCATGGTGTATTCACCCGCCGAGGTCGCAGCGCTTGGCGAACTGTGCCGGAAGCGCAAGCTTGGCCTGCATATGGACGGCGCACGTTTCGCCAATGCCGTCGCGCATTTGGGCTGCACGCCTGCCGATGTTACGGTCAATGCAGGGGTGGATGTGTTAAGTTTCGGCTTTGTCAAAAATGGCGGCATGGGCGCAGAGGCCTTGGTCTATTTCGACCCCGCGCTTGCCCACGCCGCACGCTATCGTCGAAAGCGTGCGGGGCATTTGCAGTCAAAGGGGCGGTTCCTCGCGGCGCAATTGCTGGCTATGCTTGAAGGCGATTTATGGCTGCATAATGCGCGCTCCGCTAACGCCGCAGCCAAAGCCATTGCGGAGGCTGCAGCGGACCGCCTGCTATATCCGGTGCAGGCAAACGAGCTGTTCCTGCGCCTGACCCCTGCCGAGGCCGCGGCATTGCGCACGCAGGGCTTTGACTTTTACGACTGGGGCAATCTGGACGAAGACTGGGGCGCAGCACGGCTGGTGACGAGTTGGCAGCACTCGGAGTCTGACGTCGCTCCGCTGGCCGACGCTATCGCTGCCTTATGAGCTTGCCTGAAGCCGGATCGACGCCTGAACCAGGATTTCTGGCCCCTCGGGTATGGCTTCCATTTTTGGTGGTGTCGCTCATATGGGGGTCAACCTGGCTTGTGATCCGCGATCAGTTGGGCACAGTTCCGGCAAGCTGGTCAGTCACTTACCGTTTCGTCATTGCCGCCATCGGCATGGTGCTTCTTGCGGCGGCGATGCGCCAGCCTTTGAAAATCGACCGGCAGATGGTGGGTTGGACGATGCTTCTTGGCGTGTTGCAATTCTCGATGAACTTCAACTTCGTCTACGCAGCGGAACACCATATCACGTCCGGATTGGTGGCGGTAATGTTCGCGCTTTTGATTGTGCCTAATGCATTGCTTGCGAAATACTGGCTTGGGCGGCAAATTGGCGGGGCCTTTATTCTGGGCTCCGTGATTGCCACCGCTGGTGTTGCCCTGTTGATGCTGCAAGAATATCGCGTGGCGCCAGTGGGCGGGACAGAGGTTCTTCTCGGTTTATCGCTGGCATTATGTTCTGTGTGCACTGCGTCGGTATCGAACGTGCTTCAGGTTACGCCAAAGATCGCGCGCTATCCGACTATCACTATTCTGGCATGGTCCATGCTTTGGGGCAGCGTTGCCAATGCGCTGTTCGCGTTTGTGACAGACGGCCCGCCCGTCATTGACACACGTGCCGGATATATCGGCGGCGTGCTGTATCTCAGCATCATCGGTTCAGTTGTGACCTTCCCGCTTTACTTCCGCTTAATCCGCGACATTGGCCCCGGCAAGGCCGCGTATACAGGCGTTGTCATACCCGTCGTCGCAATGGTTCTGTCGACGATATTCGAAGGGTATATCTGGTCGACGCTGGCGCTGGCAGGCGGGGCACTCGCGCTAGCTGGCTTGGTCGTCGCGATGCAGGCGCGAAAGGTTTAATGCCCTGACGACGGGTAGATGAAAGCCTTGGCGCCCGAACGGTCAAACGGTTTCCATTCTCCTTCTGGCAAAGCTAATCGATCGGCAATTGCCCACCAGACGGCGGGGTTCACACCAAGCCCGCAATGGCTGCTGCGGACTTCAATATTATCGGTAGTTTCCGCTTTCGGCTCACGCGCATTGCGCCACGCAACAATGCCATCAAAGCGCGAGAATATGGCGGTAGCCGGCACGGGCGGGATCAAATGCCCTTCGGCAACCTGCGCCCGCATTTCCGGGCCGTTGATTTTCTGGCCGGTGAGGAACTGGAACGCCATCCAGGCATTTGTCGCCTTCGGTGAGCCTTTGATGGGTGAACCAAGCGAAATGACCTGGCGAACAATATCGGGGCGGCGGCGCGAAAGCATCCGCGCGAACGACCCGCCAAGCGACCAGCCGATCAACGTAACCTTGCGACCCGTTTCCGCGTATATCTGATCCAGCCGCGCGACCATTTTCTCGCCTTCTGAACCAATAGCTTTCTGCCCCATATTCCGGCCCAATTCCCATTGATAGGGGTTGTAGCCAAGACGTTTGAGAAATTTGAACAGCGGCTTCATCGTGCCTTCGCCTGCCATGAAACCGGGCAACAGCAGGACGGGGTGCCCGTCCCCTTTCGGGGCCTGCATTAACAACGGGGCCGCGACGGGAAGCGAACCAATATCCAAAGAAGCGCGCGCAAATTCGGTCACGGCCAGCAACAGGGACGGGGACTTGGTCGTTCCCAAGCCGTCAGCAGTCATCGTTGTCAAAACCTGTCTCCATCTATTTCCGTGAAAAACTATCAGCAAGGTAAATAAAAGGCTGGTCTTATTGTTCCGCATGGTGCGCCTAATCGCCACCCCGCCGCGCTTCGTGAAGTGCTTTCAGCCCTTGGCGATAATTGCCAAATTGGGGTTTCCAGACAAGGAGCCTTGTGGCCTTGCCGTTGGCTACACGGCGGTTTTCGGCGTAAAAACCACGGGCCATGGGCGACAGTCCAGCCGCATCCAGTGACAACAGCTCGGGCCATTTTTGCCCAAGCAGGTCGCACGCATATTCAATAACATCATTTTGAGAGGCAGGTGCGTCATCAGCGATGTTGTAAACGCCAGCGGGGCCAACGAAAGCGGCGATAACAGCGCTTAATATGTCGTCAACATGCACTCGGCTGAAAATCTGTCCCGGCATGTCAATGCAGTTGGCCTTTCCTTCCTCGACGCGCTCCAAGGCGGACCTTCCCGGGCCATAAATGCCGGGCAAGCGGAAAATGTGAACGTCATCGCGCAACGCCTGCCAAGCAAGGTCGGCTTCGGCCCGGGCAGTGCGGCGCCCCTCGCCCACAGGCGCGCTTTCATCGACCCACGCGCCGCCCGTATCGCCATATACGCCGGTCGACGATAGATAGCCGATCCATGAGACCTGGCTGGCAGCAATGGCCGCACCGTATTTCAAGAGGACCGGGTCACCGCCCTCACCCATTGGCGGCACGCTCGACAGGATATGCGTCGCGTTTTCCAGCGCAGTCATCACTGCAACCTCATCGTCAAAGGCCATGGCATCGCCGCCGCTCATCCGCCTCGTGCCTGTCACCAGCCAGCCGTCGGCCCGCAGCTTGTTGGCAAGACGGGTGGCGGTGTAGCCCATTCCAAATATAAGCATATGTCGCTGCATGAACACCGGTTCGCAATCTAATGGCTTGCCGTCAAGCGCGGCAGTTGCGAATAGAGGCAACGGGAGGAGACGCGAGGCATGGCAGTTGAAGTAATACAATCAGGCGTGCTGCGCAGCGTGGCCCATGGATTTCTTGGACGAAGTGGTGGCGTGTCGACTGGCATCTATGCAGGCCTAAACGTCGGGTTGGGGTCTGAAGACACGCGGGAATCCGTCATTGAAAATCGCCTACTTAGCGTGCAATCAGTCCTGCCCGGCGCAAGACTTGCTCGTGTCCACCAGTTCCATTCCGCCGATGTTGTACAAGTCGGAAACGATATATCGGAAGACGATCCACCACGCGGTGACGCCATCGTGACGGACTGCTCCAACGTCCTTCTCGGGATAGTGACCGCCGATTGTGTGCCCGTCCTGTTTGCGGACGCCGGCGCCAATATCATCGGCGCTGCGCATGCAGGCTGGAAAGGTGCGATTAGCGGCGTGCTTGAGAATACTGTTACCGCGATGGAGAAACTTGGCGCTGATGTTGGCCGTATAAGCTGTGCCATTGGCCCATGCATTTCCCAGAAAAGTTATGAAGTGGACGAGGGCTTCTTCCGGAATTTTGTCGAGCTGGCCGCGGCAAACGAACATTTCTTCGCCGACGGCAGAGCTGGCCATTATCAATTCGATATTGAAGGCTATGTCGCGGCGCGACTGGCGGCAGCAGGCATCAGGACGGTCGAATGTCTGGGCGAAGATACCTATAGCCAGCCGGATCGTTTCTTCAGCTATCGGCGGAGTTGCCATTTGGGCGAACCCGGATATGGCCGCCAACTATCGCTCATTGGCTTGCATCCGTGAAAGCAGACAAGGTCGGCTTTTGGGGCGGACTGACTGTCTTTGTCCTCATGTTGGCGGTGCCGACGCCTGCAGGGATGGAAGCCTCTGCATGGCGCGTTGCGGCGCTTACGATATTGATGGCAACTTGGTGGATGACTCAGGCTTTGCCGCTAACGGTGACTGCCTTGCTGCCATTTCTGGCGCTTCCGCTCATGGACATTATGACCGCGCAGGATGTCGCGAAGGAATATTACTCGCCGACATTGTTCCTAATTCTCGGTGGCGCGTTCTTGGCGCTCACCATTGAGCGCACTGGCATGCACCGACGCGTTGCGCTCGCGATCCTCGGGCGATCGGGACATACAGTCACTGGCCTGATGATTGCATTCATGGGCTCAACTGCACTGCTCAGTATGATCATGTCCAACACGTCCATGGCGCTCATCATGGTGCCCATTGCCGTCGCCGTACTTGCTGCTGGCGGAACCAAGAAAGGAGAGACCGCTGGGCTTGCCGGTGCGCTTATCATGGGTGTAGCCTTTGCTGCATCCATCGGCGGGCTTGGAACGCTTGTCGGATCACCGACCAATGCGATTGCCGCTGGGCTTGTGGAAAAACAATTGGGTGTTCGGATAAGCTTTCTGACGTGGATGCTCTACGGCCTGCCCGTTGTGATTGTCGGCGTGCCCCTCTGCGCCTTCATCCTTTTGCGCGTGCAAAATGTCACTGCTGGCAGTTTTGATGTCGACGCCGCACGTGCCTCAATTGGCCAGGCGCGGCCGATGTCCTTAGCCGAGAAGAGGCTCGTCCCAATATTTGTGCTGGTCATAGGCATGTGGATTGCCCAGCCCTTGTTGGAACCACTGCTTCCCAAGGGTGGGATTACCGACGGCAGCATCGCTATTGCAGGGTCTTTGCTGCTGTTCTTTATACCAGACGGCACCGGTCGACCGTTACTGACATGGCAGGAGGCGGACAGAGCCCCGTGGGGCGTTATAATGATGTTTGGCGGTGGCTTGGCTCTCGCAGCTGGTATCACACAGTCAGGGCTCGCTGCGTGGCTTGGAGAGGCGCTTGAGCCACTCTCCGTCGTGCATCCAGTCATCATCGCGCTGGCGCTGACGGCTCTGGTCATTTTAATCACCGAATTTGCCAGTAACGTCGCCACTGCCAGCGGCGTACTGCCCGTGGTGGCTGGACTAGTCGCTGCAACGGGCGCGGACCCTTGGCTCATGGCAATGGCCGCGTCCATGGCGGCAAGCTGGGGCTTTATGATGCCATCAGGCACGGGACCCAATGCGATTGCCTGGGCCAGCGGGCATATTGCTCTGCCCAAGATGGTGAAGGCGGGCTTTCTTCTTGATATCGCAGGGATACCGTTGATAGTTGGGGCTGTCTGGCTCGTAGGTCAGTTACGAATGTTGTAATTTAGTTTCAATTGAAACAAATTATGATGTAGCTTTGGTCATCAGGAGATTCCAATGACCGACCCTATCACACCACCCGTTGCCACCCCACTCGACCGCCGAAAGCCCAAGGCTGACATTGAAACGATTGGCGGAAGAAAGTTGAAACCTTCTACGCTGATGATGGGTCACGGATACGATCCGACCTTGTCCGAAGGCTCGTTGAAACCACCTGTTTTCCTGACGTCGACTTTTGCATTCGAAAGTGCGGCAGCTGGCAAGAAATTCTTCGAACATATTACCGGTAAGCGCGAAGGGCCAGCCGACGGACTCGTCTACGGGCGCTTCAACGGTCCAAATCAGGAAATATTGGAAGACCGTCTGGCAGTATGGGACGAGGCGGACGACTGCCTTGTTTTCTCCAGCGGCATGTCGGCGATTGCAACGATGTTGCTGGCTTTGGTCGGCCAAAATGATGTCATCGTGCATTCCGGGCCGCTATATGCGGCGACCGAAACCTTGATCGCGCGTATTTTGGCGCGCTTTGGTGTCGGCTTTCTGGATTTTCCGGCGGGTGCAACCCGCGGAGAGATTGACGCGATCTTGGAGCGGGCGAAGAAGCTGGCGGAAGAAAAAGGCGGCAAGGTTGCGCTTGTGTATCTGGAGAGCCCAGCTAACCCGACCAACGCGCTTGTCGATGTCGAAGCCGTTCGCGCGGCCCGCGATGCAGCTTTCACCGGCGAACAAAAGCCAGCAATTGCGATCGATAACACGTTCCTTGGTCCATTGTGGCAGCAGCCCATAAAGCAAGGCGCTGAACTCGTCGTCTACAGCCTGACCAAATATGCTGGTGGGCATTCCGATCTTGTCGCGGGCGGCGTGTCAGGCAATCAGGACCTGATCAACATCATGCGGCCGATGCGCAATGTCATTGGCACAATTTGCGACCCGAACACTGCCTGGATGTTGTTGCGCAGTCTGGAAACGCTCGAACTGCGGATGACTCGCGCCGGCGAAAATGCGGCGAAGGTTTGCGCCTTTTTGAAGGCGCATCCAAAGGTGGAAGGTCTTGGCTATCTGGGCATGATTGATGATCCGCGCCAGCAGGATATCTTCAACCGCCATTGCAGTGGCGCTGGCTCGACATTTTCCCTGTTCATCAAAGGTGGCGAGGCAGAAAGCTTCAAGTTCCTCGATGCACTCAAAATCGCCAAGCTGGCCGTGAGCCTTGGAGGCACTGAAACGCTGGCCAGCCACCCTGCTGCCATGACGCATTTGTCAGTGCCTCAGGAACGCAAGGACGCGCTTGGTATCACAGACAATCTGGTGCGCGTTTCGATTGGCATCGAAGACCCCGATGACCTCATCGCGGACTTCGAACAGGCGCTCGCTCAGGTCTGAGGCAGGCGCCAGTCAAGTATAGGCCAACCCTTTGTCTCCGCCAGTCGTGCCAAAGGGCCGTGCGGGTTGGTGGCAAAGGGTTCATCGGCATAGCTGAGCAGTGGCGCGTCAGACACATGGTCCGAATAGGCCCGGATATGGCAATTCGCGCGGTCAAGGCCATGGTTTGCCATCCAGCCTTTGACCAGTTCAAGTTTTGCCGCATCGTAACAGTTGTGCCCGTCAATCAACGCCAGCACATGCCCGCTGCTGTCGGTCGACAAATCGGTCGCAATGACATCGTCAAAACCAAGCCTTGCTGCAATCGCCTCGACATATAAACGATAGGACGCTGTGGCCATCACATGGCGATAGCCCGCCGCCTTTTCTTCGGCAACGCGCGCAAGTAGTTGTGGATATACATTTTTTCCCACCACCAGATCGGCGTGGCTTTCAAGGTATTTGGCAAATCGAGCCTTGGGCACGCGCCGCCCAATCAGCAAAATCTGTGAAAACTGCTTGAGCCGCGCGCGGTCCCAAATTTTAAGTGCGTACAGCGCCAAACCTACGGGCAATAGCGGTGAAAGGAACAATCTCCACGGTGACTTGTTAAACGCCATATGCAGGAGGAACCCATTATACGTGGCGCGTCGCGTGACGGTCTTGTCCATATCGTATATGGCCAGCAAGGTGGTTTCGGGTTCGTTCATCATAGCATAAAAGGCATAATTATAAGCAAGAAGTCTACAGGCTTGTGATAGTTCCGATTATACGCCAGTTATATGGCCATGGCTAACCCTGCAGATTTCTCGCAAGAAGAGCTTTCCGACGGTAGCAATATCCTGCGGCTGTCGGGTAACTTCGCCATCGCATCTGTTGGTGATGTGGACAACCGTCTGCGTGATGTCAAAGGCCCTGTTTCCGAAATAGATATATCCGGCGTCGTGCGTATGGACACGGTTGGCGCGTGGCTCGTCCATCGGACCGCCAAAGAACATAACGCGCAGGTTACAGGCGGCGCCAATGACGCAGGCCGCCTGATTGATGCTATTAGCGGGGTTGATCGGTCCGAAGTCATTCCAAAGCCACATATGTCGCCCCTTAATCGTTTTCTGACCGAAGTCGGCAGCGGCGTAGTCGTCGGCATCACAACCCTTTTGCAGTTTCTTGGCTTTGTCGGGCAGGTTGTGAAGGCATTTTTCATTTTGATGATGAACCCGGGCCGTTTCCGATGGCACGCCGTTGTGCAGCATTTTGACATGGTGGGCATTCGAGCCTTGGGTATCGTTGGACTTATGAGTTTTCTGATCGGCATTGTCATCGCGCAGCAGGGGGCAGTGCAGCTTCGGCAATTTGGTGCCGAGGTTTTCACAATCAACCTCATCGGCAGGCTTACGTTGCGTGAACTTGGCATTCTGATGACAGCAATAATGGTCGCCGGCCGGTCGGGCTCTGCATTCGCAGCGCAAATTGGAACAATGAAGATTACCGAAGAAATCGACGCCATGCGCACAATTGGCGTTGTTCCGGCAGAAGCGCTGGTTGTACCGCGGGTCATCGCCGCCGTCATCATGATGCCTTTACTTGGCATTTATGCGTCGCTGATGGCTATTATTGGGGGCGGCATATTGTGCTGGATAGTTTTGGATATCCCGCCCGCAACCTTCGTACAGCGTCTGCGCGAAGTAACGCCAATGACCGATTTTTGGATTGGCATGATTAAAGCGCCCGTGTTTGGCGCAATTATCGCCATGGCGGGATGCTTTCAAGGCATGCAGGTGAAAGGCAATGCCGAACAGGTTGGGCTCAAAACCACCGCTGCAGTCGTCCAGGCTATTTTCCTTGTTATTGTGCTTGATGCGTTCTTCGCCGTATTCTTCAGCGAAATTGGTTGGGATTAGGCGATGAACCAACCCAATATCATTTCAGTGACTGGCCTGTGCAACAGCTTTGGCGATCAGGTCATACATCAGGATCTCAACATCGAAGTCCGCCGCGGTGAGATACTTGGCGTGGTTGGAGGATCCGGCACTGGCAAGTCGGTGCTCATGCGGTCGATTATCGGTCTTCAGGAGCCGGTTGCTGGTCAGATCCGCGTTTTTGATGAAGGCATGATTGGCAAAGAAGAAGATGAAGCAACCGACGTCAGGCGGCGTTGGGGCGTATTGTTTCAGGGCGGGGCATTGTTCTCGACCCTAACGGTTGCAGAAAATGTGCAGGTGCCCTTGCGAGAATTCTATCCCGAATTCAGCAAGGAACTCCTGGATGAAATCGCGCGCTATAAAATCTATTTAAGTGGGCTACCGGCCGAGGCTGCGCACAAATATCCATCGGAGCTATCCGGGGGCATGCGAAAGCGCGCCGGATTGGCAAGGGCGCTGGCAATGGACCCGGAACTGTTATTTCTGGATGAGCCAACTGCTGGACTTGACCCTATTGGCGCTGCAAATTTTGACAATTTAACCCGTGATTTAAAGGAAACGCTGGGCCTGACGGTCTTTCTGATCACGCATGACCTTGATACGTTATATGCTATTTGTGACCGTGTGGCCGTTTTGGCAGATCAAAAAGTTATCGCCATTGGCGCTATTGAACAGTTGCTGGCCATCGAACACCCGTGGATCAACGAATATTTCAGCGGACCGCGCGGGCGTGCGGCGCGCAGGGGACATAGCGAAAGAGACGATAACGTACGTGCGGAAATGAAGCAACGAGGAAGGTCATAAGGTAGTACGATGGAAACCAAATCCAACTATGTGATAGTGGGTGCTGTCACGCTTCTACTTCTGGCTTTACTAGCTGCTTTTACAGTGTGGCTGTCCCGGGCGAGTGATGGCAACAAAAAACAATATGACATATTCTTTCAGCAAGCTGTCAATGGGCTAGCAAAGGGATCAGGCGTATCCTTTTCTGGCGTTCCCGTTGGTCAGATTGAAAGCATAGAGTTATGGGAGCCAGATCCTGATTTCGTTCGTGTGCGGATCAGTATCAAGGATACCGTGCCCGTGCTTCAGGGTACGACAGCCACTATCAACGGCGTAGGCTTTACGGGCGTATCTGAAATCCAGCTTGATGGCGCCGTTAAAGGCGCGCCAGCATTGGCTTGCCCTGAGGTAAACCCGCAAACGGCATGCCCGACAGGTGTTCCAGTCATCCCCACGAAGCCCGGCGCTTTGGTCGAATTGCTCAACAACGCACCTCTGCTATTGGAGCGACTTTCAACATTGACAGAACGGCTAACAAATATCCTGTCTGATAAAAACGAACAATCGATCGAGCAGATTCTGGACAATGTCGAAAATATTTCGGGCACTTTAGCGATGCAAGGTCCTGACCTGCGCGCAGCAATCCAGGAATCGCGTATAGCCTTGCAAA
>NZ_JBKBQV010000075.1:0-11434 GCF_046292425.1 Sphingorhabdus sp. | reverse complement strand
TCTTTATGACGATCTGCGAACAACAGAACTGACTGCCGGAACTTGGCCGATCCGACTCTCCAACGGGCTGCGTGGAAATAGTTGGGGAGTTGAGGCATGGGCTACACATCAGCTGGCTTCTTGGTGGCAGCTGAAAGTAGATTTTGCTACTCTCAGCAAAAATTTCAAAGAAAAGGACGGCCATTCCGACATAACGGCGGGGGCCGCCCTTGGTAACGATCCGGGATACCGATTGATAGCGCGTTCCCAAATTGAAGTTGCGCCAAATATCGACCTAGATTTTGGAATTCGTGCAATTGATGACCTGAGACGTCCCGCCGTAGCGTCGTATATCGAGGCCGATGCGCGTCTAGGCTGGCGCCTTTCCAACAACCTCGAATTTTTCGTTGCGGCCATGAACATGCTCCGAGAGAAACATGATGAAAGCGCCTATAGAAATGGAGGCCAGTTAGAGGAACGAAGCGCTTATGCGGGAACTCGCTTAATCTTTTAAAAGTTTCACTGGTTTAAAGAGATATTCACGGCAAATACTTGGAGCCTCGCCGAGTTCGTCTGCATTGCCCTATTTTTTTGTTAAATAGCAGACATTCCGCTGGGCCACAATCGGATGCTGAACGAATGCTAGCTTTTAACAAACGCGCTCAACCCTAAAAACGACCACAATGTTGTCGTATCCGGTAAGTCCGCTTTTATGCATGTTGTCGGAAAGCTGCCCTATGCTATGCCGATGAACAATTGGCAGGAAGCGATTGCTTCAGCCTGCAACTTGAAAGACCGAATGTTTTAGATTCCAGCCGTCCGCATGGAATTCTGATTGGCCGACCCAGACATGTAAAGGCGGCTTGCGTGCATGACAGGATTGCGCCCAAATGCAGTCATTATGAGCGACGGCTGGCTCCAACTTTACCGGACATCGCATCAGTAAAATTGAAATGCTAACTTGTCAGCTTACAGGAAAGTCCCATTTTTCCGAGCGATGTAGGTAAGCGGTCTTTCATCAATGACGAATGCCTTCGTCATCTGGCGGCGGAATTGTCGTCTGTTTAGGCATTCGCACCAAGCATTGCGACCGAGCGGCGGGACTTAGCGAATTTGCTTTCACAATGCGAATGGCGCCCTTGGCGCTCTGCGGACCAATGAAGGTAATCTCGGTGCGCCGCATTAATCGGACCGGCCAAGGAAATAATTTACTATAAATTCAGCATTGGCGTGTTAAGTATTTCGAAGCGGCCTCCAAATATCGTGCGTAGGCCACGAGCCGCCGTGAGTATCAGATTTGTTAACCTATTTTGGCGGCATTCGTAGGGAATTTACTTGGATCTCTGGGGTTCTGCTACTCCCGGTAGTGCTTACTTTCGTATTCATTCTCATCATAGATGAGTTCCAGCGCCAAGAGGACCTCTCGCTGCAGGTGGAAACGTCTTATCTGTCGCGTGCCCAGATTGGCGAACTGCTGGCAATTCATCAGGATATCGAACTCGGCCAGCGCGGTTATATTCTTACAGGGAACAAAGATTTTCTTGAACCGTATGTCAACGCCCGACCCCAGCTTGAACAGCTATTCGGCCGCGTCGAGACCGTGTTGGCACAATCTGCACTATTGATAAAACTTGAAGCTATATCCGACCAAAAACTTGAATTTGTGAACCTCTCTATCGCTATGGCCCGCGGCGGCGATTTTGAGGGTGCAAGGCAGCTGATCGCGGATGGTCGGGGCAAGGATTTGATGGACCAGATTCGCGCCGGCATCTTGGAGCTGGACCGAGCGGAATACCAGCGACTGGCTGATCGCCAAGCAGCGGTCCGCCGAGCTCGTTTAGATGTCCAGCTCTGGGTTTTTGTAATTTTCGCCGGGCTCTGTGCAGCCCTCATATTTGCGATGTTCATTGTTTCGAAAGCTTGGCGCGCGCGCGGGGAAGCGACGCAGAAATATCGCGATCTGAGCGCACGGCAGGAGGCGATTTTCGAAGGCGCAAAAGATGGTATGCTGATCGTAAACCAGAGCGGTTCAATCGAGACGCTTAACGGCGCGGCGGCAGCGATGACAGGCTATGCGCGCAACGATCTAATCCGGCGTGACATCGGATCGCTTTTCGAAGTGGCACCTGATCAAGGCAATAAAGAGACTTTCCTACGCAGACTTGCCCAGAGAAGTCGCGAGAGCGGCAGCGATGTCATTGAACTGATTGCGCGGCGCAAAGATGGAACACTTTTCCCCTGCGATGTCGCGATCAGCTCGGTTAAGCTCGCCGAAGGACAAGCCTTTGTCGCGATCGTCCGCGATACGACTGAGCGTAGGCGGGTGGAGCAACTAAAAAGCGAATTTGTTTCTACAGTCAGCCATGAATTGCGCACGCCATTGACTTCAATTGCTGGATCGCTTGGCTTGATTCAAGGCGGCGCTGCGGGCGAAGTGTCAGAAAGAGCGGCACGTCTGATCGAAATAGCGCGAGACAACAGTCAGCGGCTGGTGCGCTTGATCAATGATATATTGGACATGGAAAAACTTGAAGCAGGGCGTATGAAATTCGTATTGCAACCTTTGGTCCTAGCCAGTTTTTTAAATCAGGCCATCGAAGCGAATCTGGGCTATGCCCAGCAATATTCAGTCTCGCTCGTGGTAGAACCAGTTCCACCCAACGCGACAGTCATTGCTGACCCCGATCTGCTTATGCAGGTTATGGCAAATCTGATTTCTAACGCAACCAAGTTTTCCGAAACGGGTGGAGAAGTCGTCGTGCGAGCCCTTTCGCTCGATCGCCGCTGGCGCATCTCGGTCGCGGACCGGGGCATTGGTATTTCTGAGGCATTTCGCAGCCGCGTCTTCGGCAAATTCGCGCAGGCAGAGGCCAGCGATGCTCGACAGAAGGGCGGCACAGGCCTGGGCCTCAGCATTGTGCGGGAGATTGTCCACCGAATGGGCGGTGAAATCAGTTTCGAAACCGAAGTGGGCGCAGGTTCTACGTTTCATGTCGACCTCCCCGCTGAACGTCGCGCCAGCAATCGCGTAGAAACTAATTCAGGCTTATATCCCTCAGTGCTGCATGTTGAGGATGATCCAGATGTTCTAGCCATTGTCGCTGATGCTCTTGAGGGACGGTTCCAGCTTGCTTCGGCCCAGACGCTGGCTGAAGCACGCACGAAATTGCTGCGCAGTAAATACGATGTTGTCATTCTTGACGTCGCTCTTCCCGATGGTAGCGGGAAAGAATTGCTCAACGAACTTGGAGACACCCTTGTCCTTGTATTCTCGGCGCAAGACATCGACCAGGACTTGGCGAATAGAGCAGATGCGGTGTTGACAAAATCTCGCGCCAGTCTGTCCTGCGTGGTCGAAACTCTGTATAGCTTGCTCGCCAAAAGCGAGATTGAGTCTGAAGGAACTTGACCATGATGCGCGTACTCTATGTAGACGATGAACCAGATATTCGCGAAATTGCAGAACTCGCTCTTGAACTTGATCCCGAGTTTGAAGTGAGGGTATGCGGGTCGGGCAGCGAAGCTCTCACCATCGCGCAGGACTGGTTGCCTGAAATTGTGTTACTTGATGTGATGATGCCTGGAATCGATGGACCGACGACGCTCGGCATGTTGCGCGCCAATCCCTGCACCCACGCAATTCCAGTCGTATTCATCACTGCCCGTGTGCAGGCTGGCGAAACCGCAAAGTTGAGCGCTCTCGGGGCGGCTGGCGTGCTGGCAAAGCCATTCGACCCTATGACCTTGGCGACCGAAGTTCGCGGGTTCCTGCTATGACGACTCTGGAAGAAAGACTGGAAAAGATCCGCATGTCTTTTCGCAGCAAAGCGGCGGCGCGTGCGCAGACGCTTCGTATTGATCTTTCTTCAGGTAATGTGGGAGGCCTGCGATCGCTTGCGCACGATCTGCATGGCATGGCTGGGACATTTGGTTTCGACAGGCTAGGTGCACACGCTCAACTTCTGGAAGAAGCAACTATTACACACGTCCACATCAACGACGATATCGGGCAAAAGGCAACGGCGCTTGCGGACGCGCTAGACGACCTTGCAAAGGAAACGCACTGAATGCGAAGATTTTATCTGACTTCGGCTATGGCCACAATCGGCCTATCCTTTACGGCATCTGTGCAGGCACAGCACGCCGGAACAATCGACGCAGCGCAGACCGCTGCGAACCAGAATCGCAATCAAGATTCTGCTGACTTGTACGCTCAAGCCATTCGCGAAGACCCGTCCGTGCGCGACGCGCTACTGCAGCAATATGCCGATCAGCTTACCTTCTCGGACCGCAGCCGAGAGGCAGTACCGCTTTATCGGGAAGTACTTGGTAGGGGTGACCTTGCCGCAAGCGAACGCAGCTTGGCGATGCGCGGCCTCGCGCTGGCGCTAGCATGGAGCGGGCAGCATCGCGAGGCTGTCGCCGCCTACAGCGACCTGCTTGAAATCGATCATGAAGACCGTGATGCGCGGGTGATGAGGGGCAAGGTCTTGCTCTGGTCGAGCCAATACTCCGCCGCAATCCGGGATTTCAAACACGCCTTGGCTCGCGACCCGAGTGACACAGAAGCGCTCAGGGCACTCGCCGAGGCACAAAGCCTTGCGGGGTATCAGCGCGACGCACTGGCTACGCTGGCCCGGTTGCCCCAGAACATCGACGCTGATGACCTTCGTTTTCTTGGACGGACGCTGTTGTGGTCGGGCAGGCCGAATGCAGCGCGCGATAGCTTGGCGCAGGTGATGGCAATGCAGCCAAACGATCCCGCAGCGCTGAGCCTCTTGCGCGAAAGCGAGCGCGCCACGAAACCTTTGAGTGAAATAAGCGTGCGCCATTCCGATCAGTCGGACGCCAGCGACTTTTGGCAGGTATCGGGTTGGCAAAGCATATGGCCTAACGAAGCTGTCATGTTAAGCGTTGGATACGATGGTTTTTACTTCGATCCGGCCGAAACTGCTTCGACGGTTGATGTTCATCGCCCGGCAGTCGCCGCGCGGGCACGCGTTTCCGATTCTATAGAACTGAACGGGCAATTGGGGATTACCCTCACTAAGAGCCTTCAAACCGATCGCGAGCGTATGACGTGGAATGTATGGGGTACTTTTGCGCCTAGTGACCGCTTGCGGTTCGACACTGGTTTCAACCGCTCGACGCTCGACAATGCGCGCTCCAACCAGCTGGGTATTTATGCGGACACGTTTAGCTGGTCGGCCGACATTGGTTCCGATGCTGCATGGAAGCTGAGCGCCCGGGCGGCGCATTCAGACTTTTCCGACGGCAATGATCGCGACTGGGGACAGTTAGAACTGCGCCGACGCGTCGGACGCCGGCCAAACTTGTTTTTGGGTGCGCGCTATACGCATTTCACTTTCGACGAGCAGCGTGACAACGGCTATTTCGATCCAGACCGGCTGAGAGCCCTGGAGTTCACGACTCACGGATGGGGAAGGTTGGGCGCGTTCTGGTATGATTTGCGGGGGGCTATCGGTCGGGAAGATCAGCGAGGCGGGGGCGGCCGCACGATCTATTCCGCGGAGGCGCGCCTGACCTACGATGCCAGTCGCTCGTGGCAAATCGAAGGTTATATTAACTCGTTCTCGTCGCGGACCGAAGCGCTTGGAGGGTTCTCGCGGACAACGACCGGTCTGACACTAAGGAACCGTTGGTGAACTCTGCTGGCGGCACGCAAAAACCCAGCATCCTTTTGCTTGAAGATGAGCCTGATCTCGCCGAGTTCATTTCTGCTCAGCTCGAAGATGCTGGCTACGAGGTCACGCATGTCGAAAATGGCCAGGCTGCGCTCGAAACTCTCGATGAAATGTTGCCGGATATAATAGTTTCTGACGTGATGATGCCGGGAATGGATGGATTCCGGTTCCTCGAAGAATTGCGCAAGCGCCCGCGATTGGAGGCTATTCCGCTTATCTTTCTTACCACCAGGGCCAAACTCGATGATATCGTGGCCGGGCTTGCGCTGGGCGCAGATGATTACCTGGTAAAACCCTTCAAGCCAGCTGAGTTAATCGCTCGCGTGCAGAGCAAGCTGTTGCGCCCTCCAGTCCCGGCCGCCGACTTGCGGCGCGATACGAGCAGCGGCTTGCTAGGAGAAGCAGCGTTCCTCAGTGAATTGGAACGCGAACATGCCCGCGCCAAGCGTGGCACCTATCCCGGCGTTGTCGCAAGACTTGTGATCCCCGACCTTGCTCGGCTCAGGATATATTTCGGGCCGCGCACGGATCGCGCGCTCGCATCGCAACTGGGCAGGTTGCTGGAACAATCAGCCGATCCACTGGCCAGTCTGGGACACGCAGCGAACGGCGATTTTCTAATCATGATACCAGGTCTGCGCGGCAGCGAGGCCGGGACCGCACTAGAGCGGCTGGCCCAGAAAATTGCGGCTGACCGCTTTTCGCTTGGCACCGAAGCTTTGCGGATTTCACCCTCGATCGGTTATGCCGAATTCGCAGATGGTCGCAATGGCGCGGACGTATTCGAGGCGGCACGACTAGCGGCCAACGAATCCGCAGCTCACCTCGATCTTAGACCCACTGCATTCACCTCTGCAATGCGTGATCGCGCTTCCGAAACATATTTTTTGGGTAACGTGCTGCCTGCGCTGTGGCAGTTTTTTCGCTTACCGGGCCAGATGGTACTCTCGGTCGCAATTGGGGTTTTGGTTCCCTACCTCATCTACGTCTTGCTGGGCGCACGCGGCGAAGGCGTTGTGCGGTTTGTCTACTGGTTCATCGTCGTTTCGATAGCCCTCACCGCGGTTCTGATATGGGTTGAAGGGCTGCTGGCGCTCAGGCGGATTGATCCGAAACCGGCGACCAATTACCCGCACGCAAGTGCCATCATAGCGGCGTATTTGCCGAACGAAGCGTCGACACTTGAATCTACAATCGACGCATTTCTGGTCGAAGCACAGGTCTATCCGGCCGATCTTCAGATCATACTCGCCTACAATACGCCCCAAGATATGGCTTTTGAGAGCGTGCTACAGGAAATTGCACGCCGCCACCCACATTTCGTGCCGTTGCGCGTCGATGAAAGCACCTCCAAGGCACAAAATGTCAACGCGGCACTCACTTTGGTCAAGGGCGAGTTCACCGGGATATTCGATGCCGATCATCAGCCCGATCCGGGTAGTTTTCGCCGCGCGTGGGACTGGCTCGCACATGGAGCGGACATCGTTCAGGGCCACTGTTTTATCCGCAATGGCGAGGTATCTTGGGTAGCCAGGCTTGTTGCCATCGAATTCGAACAGATTTACGCTGTCTCGCATCCAGGACGCGCGCGTCTTCACGGCTTTGGCATTTTTGGGGGCAGCAACGGATATTGGCGAAGTGAACTGTTGCGCAAAACACGTTTTCGCGGATCAATGCTGACTGAAGATATCGACAGCTCATTGCGAGTGGTCGAAAGCGGTGGTCAAATCGTTTCCGACCCTTACCTGATCTCACGTGAACTAGCTCCCACAACCATGGAGGGGCTCACCAACCAGCGGCTCCGCTGGGCGCAGGGCTGGTTTCAGGTTTCGAAAAGACGTCTATTTCCCATGCTGCGTTCGCCGCATCTGTCTTTGCGGAACAAATTGGGGGTTTTTCACCTACTGGTTTGGCGCGAGATATTTCCGTGGTTGTCGTTGCAAATTTTTCCGATCGTCGCTTTTTGGGCTGGGCAAGCGGGAGGACTGGACCGTCTGAATTGGTTCGTCCCGATTTTGTTTATCCTAACTATCGCAACGCTTGCGACCGGGCCGGGACAAATCTACTTCACGTGGATTCTGGCTGACGCGCAGCAAAAGACGCATCGCAGCTGGTTTATTCAATACTTGTGGAAGTCGCTTCTTTTTTACTCCGAGTTCAAGAACCTTATCGCGCGGGTCGCTCAGTTTAAGGAAGCCGCTGGCGAAAAAGCTTGGAAGGTTACGCCGCGCGGCTGAGAAGGTCTCCCGATCTGCAAACATCATCAATGTCCGGCGGGATTGCTTTTAATTTGCTAATTAGATGCAAACTGTGACCGGCTTTCTGTGCAGAGTTTCCGGTATGCTTCCTGCCCAATTCCGGCCGTTTTGGATTACTGAGACATTGTCCGCTTTCGGGGGTGTGACTAAGCCGCAGGGAATGTCGGCGATGTTGTCGTGTCCGGGCCGTCCCCTTTTAGGGCAAAACTTCCAAAACACCGACGTTCAACACGCCCGCCTAGGCGACGGCAATTCCCGCTAACGTTTCGGACATTGGTTCGGACCAACTAGCTTTCTAAAAGTTGCCGTCTGTTCATTCGCTCAAGCTAGAACGATTTATGGCAACAATTTGCCCAGAAGCGGGCGATCTGCTTAGGACCTAAGGCCGGCCATGGCCGTTATTGAAGTCAGCATCATCCCATCCGAATATACATGCCACAGGTCAATAGTGCTAAATAAAAAAGGACGCCAAGATAACCTGGCGCCCGTGTTCGCAATTAGTGCGACGGATCTAAGCGTAACGTACTTGCATTGTAGTATGTTTTTTGCGGCGCATTGAGAAACCCACGCCCGCCATGCCGATCAACATCAGCATCCAGGTTGTAGGCACTGCTGCTGCAATTTGCGAAGCCGATGCATTTACAAAATTGGAGGAACCAAGCTGGCCAGACGTGTTAACGCGAAATTGGCCGTTAGAGCTTTGTTGAAAGAAACGACCGTCCAAGCCAGATGCGGTGAGGAACATTGTGCCGGTTCCATCGAGAAATCCATCGCCAGTCGTGAAGAAATTGCCATATGTCGTGCCGGTGAACGGTGCCACGATTGGGGATCCATTAACCATACCCGTGATCGAAAGTATGGAAAATGCGGTCTCACCAGCTACTTCTGTTGGTGTATCGGAGGTTGTAAATACGCCACTTCCCGAAACTTGCGGTCCGAAGAGAGGTGTCGATGTGTTGAAATCGAACATAAACCCGGCTGCAGACGCAGGCACAGACATTGCGCTGAGGGCAATCGTGCTCGTTATAAGATAACCTAACTTTTTTATGCGTCGCTCTCCTTTTGGCATATAAATGCGAGGATTATCCAAGCGCAGGGTGCACCGGGACGTTTAAGCAACTTCAAAATATCTATTGGGATGCTTATTTTTAAAAATAACTCACATTCCCGAGACAGGGACGAAGGGCTGCCGGTTTGCCATCATAATTAGGTTTTGACAGAGCTATGCAATCTTAAACGCGAACGATAATCGCAGTCCCGCTTCCCCAGTTGTCCATAAAGGGATGGCGCCTAATCCTTCAATGGACGCAGCTATAATGCGCAGGCCTAGACCTTTTGCATCAGAAAGAGCAGCTACTACATCGTGAATTTCCGGCCCTCCATCAGTACAGGTGACAAGATAATTTGACCCGGCCTGAGTTCCAGTAATGGTTATCTCCCCGCCCTTGAAACTGGCGTAAACATGCTTCAGGGCATTTGCGACGAACTCATTAATAATCATTCCGAGCAAGCTGGCTGTGTCGGCTGACACGCGGGACTGCGCTACACGGGATTTAACTGTCACCCCCGCAGGACAAATTGTAGATTGCAAATTTGCTAAACGCGCCAAGAAAGTGGCCAACTCGATACTTTCGCCATCTCCAGCTTGATGAAGCTCTTCATGAAACGCGATGATGGCGGTTAACCGAACCTTTACTGCATCTAGCGCGATTTTAACCGCAGGCTCTGCTGATTTAGAAACCTGTAAGCCAATAATGGAATTGACGGTCTGAAGGGAGTTTTTAACACGGTGATCCATCTCGCGGCGAAGGATCTCTTGTCGCTTTAGTGCGAGCCGCAACTCCAATTGGCGCATCACTTGGTCAGCAAGGATTCGTAAGGCGTCTCGTTGTAATGCTGTAAGTGTGCGTGGCTGATGGTCAAGAACGCACAAAGTTCCAATCGGAAGGCCATCTGGCGTTTTCAGCAACGCACCCGCATAAAAGCGCAAGCCATTTTCGTCAAAGCAGAGCGGATTATACCTTGTTCGGGGATCTTCAAGCGTGTCTTCAATTTCAACAAAATCGTTTTCGAGGATTACATGAGAACATATACTTGTTGCGAGAGGAGTTGATCTAACACCGAGGCCAATTTCGGCCTTGAACCATTGCCTATCTACGTCAATGAGGTTGATAACTGAAATAGGCGTATCACAGATTCTCGATGCCAGATCGACGACTTCGTCAAACTCCCTTTCAAAAGGGGTGTCTAGAATTTCGTAGCGCCGGAGTGCCGCCAAGCGTTCCTGCTGCTTGATATGCGCCTCGGCGATCATGAGGAAAAAGTCGCCATTTCGACCATCTAGCCTATTAAACCCTTCCGGTCTTCTAAATATTAGACGGCGATCTCATACCATAATTTGTGCTCGCAATTTTGAACATTTCGATGCTGTTTATGTTCTGGGTCAAAGGGCCATATCAAACATGAATTTAGGTCGTAACTTAGCGCAGCAACAAGCCGATGCTGCAGTACGTGCACCCGTCCTAATCGTCGAAGATGAATTTTTGCTCAGACTTATGCTAAGCAATCAGTTGCGCGAGCATGGGTTCGATGTGATCGAAGCATCTAGCGCAGACGAGGCGCTGACAATGTTGTCCGCTCCAACTCCTTGTCTAATTGTGACTGATGTTCGAATGCCGGGCAATTTGAACGGCATAGATTTGCTGAGTCGGGTCCGTGAAACCCACCCTAAGCTTCCGGTAATTTTGGTGTCGGGCCATTTGACTGGTATTGAAATTACTGACGGGTACACGCAGTTCATGCCAAAACCGTATGCCCACGATGCGCTGTTGCAGAAAATTGAAGTGATCCTGAGGACAACATGACGTCGGTGGAAACGAACAAAATTGCACCTTCAACCTTGATTGTTGATAGTGAAATTATTTCGCGG
The DNA here is from genome assembly GCF_046292425.1 of Sphingorhabdus sp. Classification (GTDB taxonomy): domain Bacteria; phylum Pseudomonadota; class Alphaproteobacteria; order Sphingomonadales; family Sphingomonadaceae; genus Sphingorhabdus_B. Next base: position 563 of record NZ_JBKBQV010000075.1, on the reverse strand, counting down.
CACGTTATTGCTGACTATCTTCGCCATTGCGGGTATTCTGTGGTTGAGAGTGCAAATTTTGATGAGGCTTATACAGATGTTGGTGAGCCAAGCTTATTAATCGACATTGTTTTGTTAGCGGTAATTGGGTCGGAGACGAGAATGGCGTTTGAATTTGCTCAATGGCTTCGATCAAACCAGCCAGAGCTTCAAGTCAGTTTGGCGGGAGGTATTGACATGGCCGCTCAAACGGCAGCCGATCAGCAAACACCACAGCCTTCTAATGAGTAATTCAACCATAATTTCAATAAGGAAGCAGCGATGCACGACATCCAACGCGGGACTGGGCCTAAGCTCCTGCTCATTCACGGCCTAGGCGGAAGTTTGCAGTCATGGAGCACTGTAATCGGCGGACTTAGTGCTGATCGCACAGTTATTGCAATCGATCTTCCTGGACACGGCGCTACGCCCGCTGAACCCGACAGCGGCACGTTTAGTGGTTTGGTTAAGAGCGTAGAGCGTTATATTGCCGACAATGGATTGACTGGGATTGACGTGGTCGGCAGTTCGATGGGCGCGCGAAT
>NZ_JBKBQV010000074.1:0-12202 GCF_046292425.1 Sphingorhabdus sp. | reverse complement strand
GCGCGTTAGGACCGCAGCAATTGTCACCGGAATAAAAGAGATAATAATATCCGTCATGCAGTACCACCCAAGCGCCTTCTACGAGGCGCTGGTAATTTTTGGGGTCTTCGTCTTTTATGACGTCGATTAAATCGGTTGTTGTGCTGCCCTCCGCAAAAGACGTGCGATCAGGCGCAAGTTCACGAACCTTGATTGGGCCAAAACCCGAGCCCCAATAAAGCAAACGCCGTCCCGTCGCAGGATCATCAAAAGACATGGGGTCAATGTTGACAAACCCGTCACCACATTGCAGCGGCGTCCCTATGTCTATAAATGGTCCCTGCGGTTGCCTCGCGGTTGCTACAGCCAGGCACAGGCCGCTGACCTTATCGATAAGTGCCACATCGGGCTTGGCGGAATAATAGAGATAATAGCGCCCATCGTGCAAAGCGACATGCGGAGCCCAAAAATCTTGGGTTTGGCTGGCCCAAACCGGTTTGTCGGGCAATGCGTCGCCGACGCGCTCCCACTTTTGCAAATCGCGTGACCGAATAGTCTGGATGTTCTGCATTTTGCCATCCACCTCGCCCTGCGTGGCGTAGACATAATAATAGCCATCGGGCGCCCTGACCGATGCCGGATCGGGGAAGTTTGCATCAAAAACCGGGTTGGCAATAATAGCTGTGCTAACCACGCCATTTGGGATGTTGGCGCAACTGCTCAGAAAGCTGGCGGCAACAACTGCCAAGCCGAATGTGAAACCTTTCATGCACCTTCTCCTCAACGAGTGCCAAACTGCCAGATAATGATATTCTCGTACGTCTCGCCCGGATGCAGCGCGACAGTCGCGAAGCTTGGCTGGTTGGGTGCGTCGGGAAACATCTGCGGCTCCAGTGCTATCGCATCACCCATGCGATAGCTCTTTCCCGCCTTGCCGGAGGTAGAGCCGTCAAAGAAATTGCCAGAGTAGAATTGCATGCCGGGCTGGTTGGACAGCAAGGTCATTACTCGTCCCGAATGCGGATCTTCCAAAACAGCCAGTAGTCGCGGTTTCTTGGCCACTTTTTCGTCGATAATCCAGTTATGATCGTAGCCCCGTCCGTGGCGCAGCTGTTCATCCGCTACGTCACGGACCTGTTCACGGATTGGTTTTGGCGTCCGAAAATCAAAGGCGGTACCTGCAACCTCGCGGCGCTGCCCTGTAGGGATTACCCCGCTATCGACGGGCAAATAATGCTCTGCGGGTATTGTCAGCAGTTGGTCCATTGCATTGTGCGACGCGCCCTCGCCGGTTAAGTTCCAATAAGCGTGGTTGGATAGATTGACACAAGTCGGCGCGTCGGTAGTCGCATGGTAGGTCACCGACAACGCATTGCCCTCACTTAGCTGATATGTCGCGGTGACCGTCAAAGTGCCGGGATAACCCTGGTCGCCATCACGGCTGATGTGCGATAGTGTAACTGACAGAGCTTCCTCGTCGCAAGCTGAGACCGTCCAATTAACCTTGTCAAAGCCAACGTCGCCGCCATGAAGCGAATTCGCACCATCATTGGCAGGTACAGTATAGTCTTTGCCGTTAAGCGTGAAACGCGCATGTGCAATCCGATTGGCAACGCGTCCGACCGTTGAGCCAAAAAATTGCGGCTGGACCACATATTCATCCAGCGTTGCATAACCGGTTGTTACATCGTCAAAACGACCACACGCATCGGGCACAATAACGGATTGGATAGAGGCGCCATATGAAATGATTTTGACCGTCATCCCGCGAGCGTTCGTCAAGGTGACCAAATCGACGGTTTCACCATTGGCAAGCGTTCCGAAAACTTCTTTGATGAGCTTTGACCGCGTCAAATTTTATCCCCTTTTCATTTAAACTGATTTATATGATAAAACAAAACGCGTGACAACCGCGTAGCGAGTCAATGCACAATGCGTTGTCATGTAATGGAGACGATGTGAAATATTTCGGAATAATAGTGCTCGGCGCTTTCGCTTTTGCTGCCCATGGATCAAACAAGGGTGAGCCTGCTTTTGTGCCGGTGTTGTCGACTGACTTTCCCGATCCATTCATTTTTCGAAACGGAACTGAATTTCTCGCATATGCCACCAATGCCAGTGCAGATCGCGCTAATGTGCCAATGGCCCGGTCGACAAATCTTGTAGACTGGAAACTGCTGGCTGAAGGCGACAAGTTGCACGACGCCATGCCGCAGCTTCCGTCATGGGTGAAACGCGGGCTTACTTGGGCACCGGAAGTGCTCAAGACTCAGGACGGTTTTGTCTTGCACTTTACGGCTCGTGACAAAAAGAGCGACCTGCAGTGCTTAGGCACAGCGTTCAGCGTGAGCCCGATGGGACCCTTTACGTCCACGGCAGACAGGCCCGTTATATGTCAGACGGACCTTGGAGGAACCATTGATTCCCACGCATTCCGCGACACTGACGGGCAGTTCTATCTCTATTACAAAAATGACGGCAACAACCCGCAGTTCAAGAAGCCGACCGATATCTACGTGCAGCGGCTGACTCCGGACGGTTTAAACGTAGTGGGCGAGGCCACGCCGCTGCTACGTAACGACACTTCATGGGAGGCGCATGTCATCGAAGCGCCCACTATGGTCCGCCGTGGCGACAGCTACGTGATGTTTTATTCCGCCAACCATTATGGCTGGGAAACCCACCAGCGGCTTTCGCCTTATGCAATTGGCTATGCAACGTGCGAAGGTCCGATGGGGCCGTGCAAGGACGCCTCGAACAATCCAATCTTGAATAGCTATAATGACCGTAAAGTCGGGTGCTTGAGTGGCCCAGGGCATCAATCAGTGTTTGATGTAGGGGGTCGGCAATTCATCTCCTTCCATGCATGGGCCGCAACTAAGGGGTGCCGGAAATTCGATAATAAACGCTATATGTATATTGCACCATTATTGTGGAAGGACGGGAAACCGCAGATTGGCGTGAGCCTGCGGCCTGCCGCCCCAAAATGAAGACTGGGCCGCAAGGGTTTGCTATCCGCTGGACGCGGTGCATGACCGCGCGATGAACTCGGCGTGGCCGGGCATATGTTCGGCCATTTGACGATAGCTCAACCGCATTTTTTCAAGTGCGTCGTTCGCCATGTCCTCATCGATGGCATCAACTGCTGGTTCGGTTTCTAACGGCAAAACGCCTTGGCCAAATAAGACCGCGACCCAACTTGCAGTCCCGAAAAGTTCAAATCCTTCACGGAACAGCCGGCCTTTTGTACGCCAAAGCTCAAATTTGGTGGCAAGGCTATCCGGCACATCCATATTGCGGCAGTAATTCCAGAATTCGGAATCGTCACGCCGCGTTGCCTTGTAATGCAGGATGACAAAGTCGCGTACATCTTCGAATACGGTTTGCATTTGACGGTTATATTCGTCGCGCTCCGCAGGGTCAAAGCGACGGTCAGGGAACAAAGCGAGCAGCTTTACGATCCCGCTTTGAATGAGATGAATACTCGTGGATTCCAGCGGTTCGACAAACCCACTTGATAAACCAAGGGACACGACATTACCATTCCATGCGCGACGACGCCGACCTGCCGTAAACGTCAAATGGCGGGGTTCGGCAAGGATGTCTCCTTCGAGGCTCTCGACAAGCATGGATTCCGCGTCGACGCGCGCGAGATGGTTGCTTGCATATACCATGCCGTTACCCATGCGGTGCTGAAGCGGAATGCGCCACTGCCAGCCTGCGGCCAATGCAGTCGACCGCGTGAATGGATCTGGCTCGTCGGGAAGGCTGCAGGGCGCGGCGACAGCACGGTCGCAAGGCAGCCATTTGCTCCAGTCTTCATAGCCGGTGCCAAGCTTTTCCTCAATCAACAGCCCACGAAATCCCGAACAGTCGATGAATAGATCGCCCTCGATCTCGCGACCATCGGCAAGGGTAATAGACCGGACATGCCCGCTTTCGGGGTCAAGTGCTGATGCCACGATCTTGCCTTCTACGCGGCGCACACCGTCAGTTTCAGCCAGACGGCGCAGGAACAGTGCGTATAATCCAGCATCAAAATGGAACGCATAACCCAGTTGCGAAAGCGGCAGGCGCGCGTCGGGACCCGGCCGAGCGAAGCGGCCGAGTTCTGCCGCGACTGCGCTCATCGACCAGTTCTGGATATCCGGCATCGCGCGCTGCCGGGCGGCTCGCGAATACAGTTGGTGGAAATGGACACCCCGAAAATCCTGCCCATGCGGACCAAAAGGATGGAAATACCGCTCGCCCACGGCACCCCAGTTTACAAACTCTATCCCGAGTTTGAAGGTCCCGTTGGTCGCTGCAACAAATTCGTCTTCATTGATCCCTAGCATGTTGTTGAAGGCGATCAGCGGTGGGATCGTAGCTTCCCCTACCCCAACGGTCCCGATTTCGTCGGACTCGACAAGGCATATTTCCACCGCATTTTTTGCGCGCAATGTCGTCAAGGCGGCAGCGGCCATCCAGCCAGCCGTGCCGCCTCCAACGATCACTATCTTGCGAATGGCGTGCGCGTTCACGCTGCCTGCCGTTCAGTGAAGTACAAAAATCGTTTTTTCAATGAATCATACCTCCCGAACGGGTGACGGCCTGATTCAGATCAGAAACGGAACCTGACACCGGCCGACATCACCGACTCTTCGAACCGAACGACCATCGGGAACACTTCCTCGGCGCTCGGAACGCCACCGGGATAGTTGACCCGCACGATGTCCGATTTGAAAGGATCGTCGAGTATGTTTGTCCAATCAAAGAACACGGTGAACTTGTCCGTCAAAGCATAGCTGCTCGACCAGTCAAGCCGGGATACCGAATTGCCTCGGCCCTGTAGCGTGAAGAAACCATCCCGTTCTGCGCGGTCAGCTTCAGGGAAACTGCTACGGTGATTGTACGCAAGGCGTAATGTGAGGCCGCCGCGTTCGTACAGGCCGACAAGGTTGTACGTCCATTTTGATACGTCAGGGATGGGCGTACGCAATGTCGCTGCATTTGGTGCGCCAGGGCCAGCCGTGCAGGGTGCGTTGGCGTTGTTCGGACAGAAGAACCCGAACTCGGCTTTGGCGTCGATATAGGTGACGTTCGCCTGCGCACCCAGACCGCTTAGAGCGCCGGGAAGGAAGTCGAAAAATCCTCCGACCTGCGCTTCAAAACCCTTGATGCGTGCTTCCCTTGTATTGATGGGGCCGGATATGACTAGGGGCAATCCGGTTTCGGGATCGGGCTCAGGGAATTCATAGGCACGATTGGCAATGAACCCCTTCATGTCCCGGCGGAATACACCCACTGAGGCAAATCCTGTCGGTGAGAAGTAATATTCCAAGCTCGCATCGTAATTGTCAGAGTCGAGCGGTTTCAGGAAGGGGTTGCCCCCTGATCCCGTCCGGATACAGTCGGTCTGACCCGGCGTACATGCTGGTGTCGGCGCAAGCCGCAATGCGGGATTCAATTGTGAAAAATTCGGGCGGGTGCGGGTCTGGGTAAACGCGAGCCGTGCTTGAATTTCCGGGGTGAACTGAACACGCATATTCGCGCTAGGCAGCCAGTCGGTGTAACTGGTTTTGTAACTGATCGGTTGCGGTCCTGTTGTGGTGAAAATGGTGCCTGTCGTATCGGTCTCGGTTTTGACGACGCGAAGGCCCACTTGCCCATCAATCGTTACAGCGCCAGCTTCAAATTCGTAATTCGCCTGCGCATATCCTGCGTAAGATTTTTCGTTAATGTTGAACGTCCGGGCCGGATCATTTGGTGGGCCATCAACGGAACCATTGCCAGTCAGATTGATGTTGAACTGGCGCAGTTCCTTCAAGTTTTCATGCACGCTGTCAAACGTAGGTCCGAACCAGCTTACCGGGAAAGGTGCGTTTTTGTCGCCACGGAAACCGCGCGGTTGAAGGACATAATCAAGCGGCACGGCGCTAATCGGAATTCCTCGGTCCCGAAGGTTCCAGTAAAAATCGCCAGCACGCGAGGAGGCATCGCGATTGACGAAGCGCGCACCCCAACTCAACTTCGGCAGAAAGCTGATGCCGGTGGGATCATATTGAAAGTCAAGACGCGCTTGCAGATCGTCACCGCTGGCAGTCAGATAATCTTCGAAAAAGCCGCGATAGTTATAAATCGCTGGGTTAGTTGGGTCGACTCCGCGGATCTGGAACGTAGGGCCAGAACCGCCCGGACGACCGGTGAAGAAATCTACCGAATAATTTTTGGTGTTGATTTCATAATCCACACTTTCGGTGCGCAGATCGAATGTACTGTCTGTGCGAGCAATATCGGCAGTGACCCTTAATGGCCCGGCGTCCCACCGACCGCCAATGGCAAACTGATAGGTATTCGTGTCTCGTTTGGTTGCCCCTTGAAAGCCCCAGGTATGGTTTCCGCCACAGCAGTCCGTTGGCCGGTTGACCGTGCCGCTGATAAGTTGACCATTCTCCACCACAAGATTTTCATAGGATGCGCCACCCCAAAGCGGCTGCGCCCACATCCGGTCGGTCGCGCGTTCGCGATATCCTTGCCAAAGACCCTCGGCGTAAAATTCAAGGTCGGGTGAAGGACGCCATTGGAGCGCCCCATTTATGGAAGGGCGCCATCTTTCGGCTTCGGCATATTGAATTTCCGGCCAGTCAGGTGAACGCGCACCTGCAAGATCCGCGATAAAAAAGCCATGGCGACGTACAGAATCGCGGTAATGCATGCGCGTGTACGAGAAATTGATCAAAGCCCCAATTTCGCCATCGCCCGCGCTCCAGCGATCAGACAACAGCAACTGGGCATTTGGTTCCAGATCGCGCGATTTGTCGGGATAAACGCCCCAAACAGAGCCTGCAATCTCTGAGCCTTCGAAGTCAAACGGACGTCGCGAACGAACATTGATAAGGCCGGCAATGCCTGGCTCGACCAAATCGGCGCTTGATGTCTTGAAGACGTCGATGGCGCTAATGCCGCCGGCAGGGAAATCTTGCAGAGCTACCGACCGCGTTTCCGCCGTGAATATCTCACGCCCATTATAAGTCGTTGTGTAATTGAACCGGTCGAGGCCGCGCAATAGGACGCGGTTGGCTTCGCCGCCCCTACGTTCCACCTGAATTCCCGGGATACGTGCGGCGGTGTCCGAAACCGCGACATCCGGTAGTTTTCCAATGTCTTCAGCAACAATCGAGTCAACAATCTTGTCTGACCGTTGCTTTTGGCTTTGTGCCGATTGAAGTGAGGCGCGAAGCCCGGTTACAACAATTGCGTCTTCCTCTGCGCTACCCGCGCCCTGAGCGGGTGCTGCATCCTGCGCATAGGCTGCGCTGACGGACAAAGAAATCACAGCAAACGATGCTGTACAACGGGCGATGGTCTTAAAGCGCATATAAGGTCCCCTCTTCACGACCGCAAACACGGTTCTCTAAGCATGCAATATACGAAATTTTCCTGCTGGAGCAAGTCAATTGTATGATTTATCCTATAGAACGGATTATTTGGTCAATTGTTACCATTCGGCAACGCTGCCGTCCGCGTGTCGCCACACCGGGTTTCGCCAACGATGCCTATGTTTGTGCGCCTCACGCACCTTGGTTTCATCAATTTCTATGCCAAGCCCGGGTCCCGTTGGAATGGGCAGGAACCCGTCCACAGGCGTCAGAACCTCGGGATTGGTGCAAAATGTGTGCAAATCGTGGGTATCATTATAGTGGATGCCCAACGACATTTCCTGAATGATCACATTTGGCGTGCTCGCTGCCAGTTGCAGGCACGCACCCAGTGCAAGCGGGCCCAGCGGGCAATGCGGCGCAACGGCAACATCATAAGATTCAGCCATCGCCGCAATTTTGCGGCACTCGGTAATGCCGCCAGCATGGCTCAAGTCGGGCTGAATAATATCAACCGCGCCGCTGGCCAGAAACGGCTTGAAGTCCCAGCGCGAATATAACCGCTCACCGACCGCAATTGGCGTGCTGACCATCCCTGCAAGCTGCGCCAGTGCTTCAGGGTTTTCCGATAGGATTGGTTCTTCGATGAACAACAAGCCAAGCGGTTCAAGCAATTTGGCCAGTTGTTTCGCCATTGGCCGGTGGACGCGCCCGTGGAAATCGACGCCGACATCCAACCCTTCACTTTGAGCCGCGACCACGCGTTCAACAACTTCGTCCATCTTGGGCGCAACCAGATAGTCGATTTCCGAAGTGGCATTCATCTTCACAGCGGAGAAGCCTTGGGCACGGCGCGCCTGGGCAGCCGCAGCGATATCATCAGGTCGGTCGCCACCTATCCATGCATAAGCGCGTATCTTGTTACGCACACGCCCACCGAGCATTTCCCAGACCGGCAAACCATAATGCCTACCCTTCCAGTCCCATAATGCCTGATCGAGTCCAGCAATTGCCGACATCAACACTGGCCCGCCCCGATAAAATCCGCCCCGATACCCAACCTGCCATATATCTTCGATTTGCCGTGGATCGGTGCCCAAAAAACGGTCTCGCAGCGCCTCTATTGCGCCGTCCACCGCTTCAGCGTGCCCCTCAAGGCTTGCCTCACCCCAGCCAACACCGCCATCCTCGGTTTCCATTCTTACAAAAAGCCAGCGTGGGGGGACATGGAAGGTTTCGATTCTGGCGATTTTCATAACGAATATTCTTCTTCTACGACAAACTGTGATTGCACATTTATATGATAATACATACAATGCAATCGGAACTAGCTTTGCACCCCGACGTATCGCTGGGCAGGATTAAGCCGCAGGAGAAAGGTCGCTATGTGGCACGCAAAATACATTGCAGTGGACTGGGGAACGACCAACCGCCGCGCGTGGCTTATTGACAGCAGTGGCTCAGTCGAATCCGAATTCAAGGATCATCTTGGACTAATGTCGGTGCCGAAAGGCGGTTTTGACTCAGCGGCTGCGGACATTCGCAAGCAGCTTGGCGACTACCCCATGCTTCTCGCCGGAATGGTCGGTTCGGACAGGGGGTGGCGGCAAGCAGGCTATGTGCCTTGCCCAGCCGACGCTGCGTTGCTCGCTGCTTCGATCTTATGGGTCGAGCCGATGCGCACCGGCATCATCCCCGGCGTTTGCCAGACAGAGGGCCATGCTGATGTTATGCGCGGCGAAGAAGTGCAGGTGCTCGGTGCGCAAGCCATCGCTTCACTCTCGCCCAATGCTATCATTTGCCACCCGGGGACGCACTGCAAATGGATCCATCTCCAAAACGGTCGGATTAGTCGCTTTCAAACTGCGATGACGGGCGAGATTTTCGATCTGCTGAAAACACATAGCATATTGGCAGCCCAGATGAGTGACGACGTGATGTACAACGCGTCGTTTCAACAGGGATTGAAGGACGCGCGCGATGGCGCGCCGTTGCTCAACGCTTTGTTCGCCGTAAGGGCACGTTACCTTTTGCAAGCAGCGCCCCCCGCTGATGCATCTTATGCCAGCGGGCTTCTGATTGGCAATGACGTGATGGCGGGGCTCATGCAGGCTGCCTCTGGCAGTCACGTGACGCTGATCGGGCGACCGGACCTTTGTCATCTTTACGCCAGAGCCATTGCAGCATCGGGATGCACTAGCAGCTTTGTCGATGGCGGGGCAGCTTTTCGCGCTGGCATCGACTCCATTATTCGGCAATTGGGTGAATAAATTGGCACAGCTTACCGACAGATTCACGAACCACATCCATCGCTGTCCACTGATTGCGATATTGCGCGGCATTAGGCCGGACGAAATCCTTGCCGTAGGCCGGGCGCTTATGGAGTGCGGCATAAACATTATCGAAATCCCACTCAACTCACCCGACCCCTTGGAAAGTATCAGGCGTCTCGCTGCCGATGCCGGCGACAACGCCATAGTCGGCGCAGGTACCGTGTTGCGCGTGGAAGATGTGGCAGCAGTCAAAAAGGCTGGCGGTCAATTGGTGGTGTCACCGAACACCGATCCCCACGTTATCGCGGCAACCGTCTCAGCAGGGATGATTTCAATTCCCGGCTATTTCACGCCGACTGAAGCGTTCGCCGCGATCCATGCGGGTGCCCACGCCATTAAACTGTTTCCTGCCGAGGCTGCTTCGCCCGCTGTGGTGAAAGCGCAAAGGGCTGTTCTTCCGGCCGGTTTTCCCCTGTTTATTGTCGGGGGGGTGCAAGCTGAAGATGCGACAAAATGGCTATCGGCCGGTGCAAGCGGCTTCGGCCTTGGCGGTGCCCTGTATCGTCCGGGTTATTCGGCTTCGCATGTCTACGAAGCAGCGTCGCAGTTCGTTGCCGCACTACCATTGCAGGATCTCGCATGACAATCCGCATTGCGCTTATTGGCTTTGGCAAGATTGCACGCGATGAGCATCTTCCCGCTATTAAAGGAAACCCGGACTTTGAACTGGTAGCAATTGTAACACCCACCAAGCCGGTGGACGTCGTCTGCCCCCATTTCCGCAGTGTTGCGGATATGTTTTATTCTATGCCTACTGGTGTCGACGCAGTCGCCATTTGCACGCCCCCCGGGCCACGTTTTGCGATAGCCACTGAGGTGGCCACTGCCGGTGTAGCCATGTTGCTGGAAAAGCCGCCGGCTGCAACGCTTGGCGAACTGGACATGCTCCTCCAAGTCGCAGAGAGCCACGAGGTGCCCATATTCACAGCATGGCATTCGCAATATGCTGCAGCAGTTGATGCTGCACGACACGCGCTTGCCAGCGAAGAGATAATATCTATTTCTCTCCTTTGGCAGGAGGACGTCCGCAAATTTCATGCTGGTCAGCAGTGGATTTGGGAAGCCGGCGGCTTTGGTGTTTTCGACCCGGGCATTAACGGTCTGTCGATCTTGACGCGTATCCTCGACGAACCCTTATTGGTTGACGATGCCACGCTTTATTTTCCTTCAAACAAACAGGCCCCAATTGCCACGGAAATATGCTTTCAAGGCAGTGCACGCACTGCTGCTTTCGACTGGCGTAGTGGCACCGAGGAACAATGGTCCATCCGGCTCATGACGCAATCTGGCAAAATTGTCGACATTTCACAGGGCGGCGCGCAGCTTGACATCGATGGGACACGACAAACTCTGCCCGACCATAATGAATATCGCGGAATATATAAGGAATTCGCGCAGATCGTCAAAAGTCGGCGCAGCCGGGTCGACCGCGAACCCTTACGTATCGTGGCGGACTGCTTCCTGACTGGTACGCGTAAAATGGTGGAAGATTTTGTCTGATTTTGCCGATAAAGGAGCGCACAGAGCGAAACATGCGCGGGCGCAAATCGGCCGGGGGGTCAAAACATGAATGCAGTATCCGACATGAACTTGTCATCGGCAATGGGCCGCAATCTGACTTATGGCATGCTGGACAATCTCGGTAAGGCTATTGTCACGGGCCATTATGACGATCAGCCATTTCCCACCGAAGCTGAACTTGCCAAGCAATATGATGTTAGCCGGTCAGTTGTGCGTGAGGCAGTAAAGATGCTGGGCGCCAAGGGTTTACTAACGGCACGGCCGCGCAAAGGCACGACCATTCAGGCGACTGACCGCTGGAACCTGTTCGACATAGATGTCTTGCGTTGGCTGCTCGACCGTAAGTTTTCGCTTTCTGTGCTTAGGCAGTTTTCGGAACTGCGCGAAGCCATCGAACCTGCTGCCGCTGCGCTGGCCGCTCGGGCTCATAGTGATGAGGGACTCGCGGCAATTGAAGCAGGTTTTGCAAGGATGGAAGCTGCCGAGCGCGACGAGGATGATTCGCTTGAGGCAGATATCGCGTTTCACATTGCAATATTGCAGGCGTCAGCCAATCCGTTTTACGCGCAATTTCGCGACGTCGTGACAACAGCTTTGCGCACCTCCATACGCTTCACCAACCGTTTCAAGGGCCGCACCGCCAGCTTGCCTCAGCACAAGGCGGTACTTGACGCAATTGCGCAGCGCGAACCTGAAAAAGCCCGGGCCGCCATGGCAGCGCTGATTGCGGATGTTATGATGCTCATCGCTGAAGCGGAAAGAACCGGATAAGATGGAATGTCTTGCCGACGTGCGCGCAGTGCTGGGCGAAGGGCCATGTTGGGCACAGCGCAACCAAAGCCTTTTTTGGGTCGACATCAATACCCCGCATGTTTTCCAGTGGAGCGCGGCACGGGGAACGCAAACGCATCCGGTCAGTGAAAAAATCTGCTCGATCATTCCGCGTGCGACGGGGGGATATATTGGTGCTAGTTATGATGGCCTTATCGCCATCTCGGATGAATTTGC
>NZ_JBKBQV010000073.1:0-12574 GCF_046292425.1 Sphingorhabdus sp. | reverse complement strand
CCCAGATGAGGCCGGCCGCTTCAGGTTTGTCGGACGCGACGAGGGCGACGCTGTACGGGCTATCGGGCAGCCGTGCGGCTTCGACCAGCGCCTGCATGTTCGACCCGCGGCCCGAGATGAGGATGCCGAGCTTGCGCCTCATCCATCCCCCTCCCGCAAGCGGGAGGGGTTAGGGGAGGGCATGTGCCAAATTATTTCGCGCCGATGTTGGTTAAGTCCCATCGAGTTTCCCCTCCCGCAGGCGAGTGGAGGCATCAGTCCCCCGAACTGATCCGAGAGGCTCCACTGGGTTAGGGGAGGGCATGTGCCAATCGGTTGAGCGCGCGACGCCCGCTAAAGCTACACACTGCGCCAATCTAATCTCACGCAAAGCCGCAAAGGCGCGAAGAAGGCCTACTCTGGCCGGTCATAGTATAAAGCTATTTCGGGGATAACGCCCCTGTCACCGTAATTCCGGGATGGCTATACAGACAGAATTCTTGCCAATGCTTTGGGCGACTTAAAGTCGCAGGTTTTTTCGACGAGTTTACGCGATTAAATTTTACGGTGTATGCATGGCAACGCATTCATCGAGAGCTTTGATAAATTGATCAAATCCGTCAAATGAAATGGACGAAAAATCTTTGGACACATAGCTAGCCAGTGCAATTTTACCAAAATGCTTTGTGGAGTCGAATGTCTTCTCATTTGGATTAAATGATTTTCCATTTAAAGTAACATTTAGTACGCTTTTCGGAAGAAGATCCTCAATACATGTTTCAACTTTACCGGAAACTTGAGGTGTTTTAACCACATATAAATAATTCTGTAATTTTTTACCGATTATATTATCATCAGTTTTCAGATTTGTTTTGTGAACATTGTTCATTCTATTAATTAAATTTTTACATCCATCATCATTATCTAACACAATTATGGTTGGCTGCGATCTTAAATCTAGATTCAATCTATTTTTTTTCCTGTAGTACATTTCCAAAAATCGCATTAAATTTCCACTGCCGCCGTCGAGTCCGACGCTAAGCATTTGCAAACCGTCATGTCGAAGAAATTTAATCAAAAACTTATTGTTTTTAGCATCGAAACAATGTGGGGCCAAATGAGGCTTACGTCTGATTGCTTCTTTCAAATATAAAACATCACTTGGTCCTTCCGTCAGGACCGAAGCCTGCTTGTTCAGCACAAAGTTCTTTGCAAAAACAAATTTCTGAAGGAGACTAAAATACTGAGGTGGGTTGGCTCTAATTTCGATAATTGTTCGTTGATCGGTATGCATTTTTACGTGCGCGATGTGCATAAGGCGCCCTTCCAGGCGCCCAACCGGATTGTTATTTGCGGTTGACTGGATCTCACCGAGCTTAGGGCAGTTGTCAGTAAACGGTTCCACGAACTCCTTATAAATTACAGAACCATTTCTAAAGTAACTATCACATAGAACTCTGGTTTGATTATAGTAATCTTGGCTAATGTTAACAAATTTATTAACTGTAAGGCCCGTAACCGTCATACGTGACCTATTTTCGCTCATCCGTAACTTTTCGTAATTTATCGGAAGCCCTGCCTTCTCAAAAATGCTCTCCAACTCTGGACTTAATTTCCATCCTCCAGGCCAAATGATATCTTCAGTGGCAACACCGGAAGGGAATATTTTATGCGATGTTGAGATTGATATATCATCGCAATACCGAGAATATGTACAACCGCGCTTTTTTAGAAACTTCGAAATACGAACGTCAAAAAAACACGTTAAGAGGTTTGCAATGTGAGGAGAGCATGGACTTCCTTGCGGTAGCTTATTATCAAAGCAAGCAATCTGCGCTAGGTAAGTTGCGACTTTTTCGTCCAAGTTATAGTCTTTATTTTTGATAAAATAACCGCGCACTCTGCCGAAATTAAATTGGTCAAAGAAATCTTTTATATCTATATTTAACACAAATCGTCGCCGGGTATGAAGGCTTGCGTTGTCTATAATATCTTTGTCCCTTCGAAATCCAAAATATAGTCCCGAAGCCGCTCCTTTCGCCAAATCAATGTCGTCTTCACATTCGTAAAGTACCTTTAGTAGCTTCCTTTGGATAAATTTCAGTTTCGGCGTTGGAGCCAGAATATTACGAGTTCCACCGTTCTTCTTGCTGATACACTGAGCTGAGTACTTGTTTTCAGGCGGCATTTTGTAAAGGGCATATGAAAGGTCAGAGACGGGCACGCCAATTATCGATGCAAACGCTGCTCGATCTTTGCAGGCTTGTAGATCCTCAATCATTGTGACCGTGGGTACTCCTATGCGGTTAATCGGTATGCCGATAATTCGCCAAAAGTATTCCATTCAGGCTCATCGAAGTAGCCAGAGTTGGGCGCATACTACTCATCTGTCAAGATACTCAACAGTACATTCTACCCACGGTCGAGCCTGTATAACATCTTAAATTGTAACAGCAAAGGACGTTTCTAACCTAGGTTGTTAGAATTAGGGGTGACATGTGCGATACTCCCCAAACTCTGCCTCAACGGCAGCGGGAAGTGGTGAGTTAACACTCCCCTCACCTCCCCCTTGCAATGTAGGATTTCGTCTGTCAGCGTCACCCTCAACATCCGCAAACCGCCCATTGGCTGTATGGGCATGCAATCAGCCAGCGATGCCTCTCCCGCTCCGCCCTTAAGGCGACAAGGGAGACAGCGGCAACGCGGTTGGCCGAACTTCTGTAGGTTTAGGCGCCGCCCAAATCGTTTTAGGTGAGACCTTGGTGTGACTTTCCACCCGTAAGCCGCGCCTCCAAGCTGAAGCGTTTTAGTGAGACCTTAGTGTGAACTTTCGCCGCTCTCCCGCAGAAAAGCTGCCCCTGTAAAATCCGCGACCCGCGAACGGCCCCACTCGCCAAGGCAAAAGCAGCCGTGTAGACAGCGTCCATTGGACATCCTTGTCACGCGCTGGTCATGTTGGTCTGCGATGGGGCAAACGGTTTTTTGGGAGTATATCATGCGTACATTGTCATCCGCCCTTTTGGCATCCTGCCTGATCGCCGCGCCGTTGTTTGCGCAAGGTGCGCCTGCCCCCGCTCCCGCGCGCGCGCCTGCCAAATCACCAGTCAGCACCAGCCAGGGCTATCTTGACGCAGGGCAAGCGGAGCTGAACCGCTTGCTCGCCGAGAAGCCCAACAACCGCAAGGCGCGCAATGTCATCATCTTCATCGGCGACGGCATGGGCGTCAGCACGTTGACCGCTGGCCGGATTTTTGAAGGGCAGCAGCTTGGCCTCGACGGCGAATCCTTTGTCGGCGAAATGGACCGTTTGCCGCACACCGCCTTGGTCAAAACCTACTCGCACGACGCGCAAGTGCCTGACAGCGCGCCGACTGCGACCGCCATCGTCGCTGGCGTCAAAACCCGCAATGGCGTGATTGGCGTTGGCCCCGAAGCGGTCGAGAATGACTGCGCCGCAAGCGCGCCGTTCAAGGTGCAATCGCTGTTCGGCATGGCGGAGGATCGCGGCCTTGCCACTGGCATCGTCTCCACCGCGACGATTACCCACGCAACGCCAGCCTCCGCTTATGCCCACACCGCGCAACGCGATTGGGAGGTCGACGCCAACATGCCCGCCGCTGCCAAGGCGGCTGGCTGCACTGACATCGCGCGGCAAATGGTCGAATGGCCGCATGGCAATGGCCTCGACGTCATGCTGGGCGGTGGGCGTCAGCACTTCATTCCCGCGACGATGGCCGATCCGGAATATCCCAAGGCCAAGGGCAAGCGCGCCGATGGCAAGGACCTGATCGCGACGTGGAGCGCGGCCAATCCCAAGGGCGCTTATGTTTGGAACAGCGACAGTTTCGCTGCGGTCGACCCAAGGAACGCAACCAAGCTGCTTGGCTTGTTTGAACCATCGCATATGCAGTTTGAGGCGGACCGGACGGCCGCCGGCAACAAGGAGCCATCGCTGGCGGAAATGACGACCAAGGCGATTGCGATGCTGTCGAAGAACCGAAAGGGCTATGTCCTGATGGTGGAAGCAGGACGCATCGACCATGCGCATCATGGCGGCAATGCCTATCGCGCCTTGCAGGACACCGTGGCGCTGAACGCCGCGTTGAAGGCGGCGATGGGGGCGGTTGATCTGCGCGATACGCTGATCGTCGTGACATCGGACCATGGCCACGCCTTCACCATGGCTGGCTACCCCGAACGCGGCAACCCGATCCTTGGGGTGGTCTCTGCGCCCGTCGGCACGCCGACACTGGCAAAGGATGGCAAAGGCTACACCACATTGGGCTATGCCAATGGCCCCGGCGCAGTTTCCGCCGCCGAACGCAGTGACCCGGCGAAGGAGGACACAGGCGCCCTCAATTATCGGCAGCAGGCGCTCGTGCCATTATCCAGCGAAACCCATGGCGGCGATGATGTGGTCGCCCGCGCCGCTGGCCCAAAGGCGCATCTGTTCAAGGGCACGATTGAACAGAACACCATCTTCCAGATCATGCGCTCGGCTCTGGGTTTCAAATAAGGCGGGCTTGTAATCCAGGCAGTGCCGCCCACCTTATTGGGTGCGGGGGTACTGCACTGGAGGAAGCTTATGAAGCGGATTATGACTATCGCATGTTTGTCGGTTGCACTGGCAGGATGCGGTGAAGGCAGCGCCCTGAACGATACGGTCAAGATCAGCGTACGCGAATCGCTGGTTGCAACTTGCACCACGGCGGCGAGCGAGCAGGTTCCCGAGGGTATTCAGGTGGACATTGACAAGGTCTGCGGCTGTGCAGCGGACAAGGTTATGGATGGCAAAAGCGTGTCGGATCTGGCCGCCAATCCGCCAAGTCCAGCCGAAGGCATGTCCAAGGTACAAGCCTGCTTGCGGGAGCTTGGCCCGGTGAAAATCAACGCTGCAGCATAATTACGGCAGGCACATAAAAAACCCCGTCCGGGGGAGGGGTCCGGACGGGGTCGATATAGTCCTCTTCGCCTGCTAGGGGGATATATGAGGACGTCATTCAGGCCGCCGAAGCAGCCCGAATTCTTATGGCATTACGACGGTATCGACCACATGGATCGTGCCGTTCGATGCAACCATATCTGGTGCGGTTACAGTCGACTTGCCGCCCTTGGCATCGGTCAGAACAATCTTATCAGCATCCATGCGGGCCGTCAGGTTGCCGCCATTAAGCGTCTTCACGGTCGCGGTGCCGTTGCCGTCTTTGATCAACTTGACAAGATCGCCCGACTTCACATCGCCAGCGACGACGTGATATTTCAGAAGACTTGCAAGCTTGTCCTTGCTTTCTGGCTTCAACAATCCATCAAGCGTTGCCTTGTCGACCTTGGCAAATGCGTCGTTCGATGGCGCGAACACGGTGAATGGACCAGCGCCCGACAACGTCTCGCCCAGGCCCGCCGCCGTTACCGCAGTGACCAGCGTTGAAGCCTGCGGGTTGCCTTGTGCCAACGCCACAATTGTCTTGTCGCCAGTCGCTTCGGTGGCAACCATAGTGTCCGATGCCATCGCATCATCTTGTACGACTTCGGTTTCTGTGGTTTGTGCTGGTGGCTCTTCGCTGCCGCTGCAAGCCGTCAATGCAAGCGCTGACAGACCGGCTGCCCATGTAAGTTTCAATTTTGTCATAATCTAAGTCCTTCCGTATGACCCCTCAACAGACAGTAACGCGGGTCAAGGGTAGATGGATGCATTGCAGCCAAATTAATAAGTGGGATTCCCGTCAATCGCGATATAGGAAAGCATGATGACTGGCCTTGCCTCTGTCCTGCGAAGTGCGGCCATTGCTCTTCATAGCGTTAGCCCCACGCCCCGGCTTGATGCCGAGTTGCTGTTGGCACATGCGCTGGGGATCGATCGGTCGGAGATGCTGCTGCGACAGCATGACTTGTGCACTCCGGACAGTTTCGAAGCCTTGCTAGCCCGCCGCCTGTCTGACGAACCTGTGGCCTACATCACGGGAACGCAGGCATTCTGGAATATGGATCTGCAGGTAACACCTGATGTCCTTATCCCGCGCGCAGACAGCGAAACCTTGCTTGACGCGGCAATGGACTGGTTTGGTCCCGACAGATCACCGGGCCGCATTGCGGACCTTGGCACAGGTTCAGGTGCGTTGTTTCTCGCTGCTCTTTCGATATTCCCGACTGCAGAGGGTTTAGGGATAGACGCGAGCCGGGCGGCACTAGCCGTCGCCAGCAATAATGCCGATCGTTTGGGCTTTACGGGGCGTGCGCGATTCGAGCATCGCGACTGGACCAAGACCAACTGGAATGATGGTTTTGGAAAGTTTGACCTGATATTATGCAATCCGCCGTATATTGAAGAAACCGTTGTGCTTTCTCCTATGGTGGCCGCACATGAACCCCATAGCGCACTGTTTGCGGGAAAAGAGGGCTTGGATGATTACCGGATCCTGGTTCCGATATTGCACGAATTACTTAATCCGGGCGGAGTCGCGTTTTTCGAAATTGGTTATAATCAAGCCGAATCTGTCGGTAACTTGGCTGCACAAGCTGGGTTTTTAACACATTTGCGACATGATCTTGCCGGTAATCCACGCGTTGTTCGCTTTTCGCTTGGAATCGAACAATACAACGACTAGGGCATAGGGGCATCGCAGCAAAAAATCCGGTTTGACGGTCTTTTAGCGCGAAGCCGCCCCCCAGCGCAGATGGACGAATTGGCAGGGTCAATGTCGACCCTAGCGCAACCCAAAAATGGGTTCGGGGTTTCATGCAACCATAAAGTGCTAAATAGAGGACGGTCAGCCCTGATGAATACCAACAACAGGCAACAACAGAATAACAATCGTCGCCGCGGTCGGAACAATAACAACAATCGGCAACAGAGTAACAATCGCAACGGTTTTGATTACCAAAATCAGATTGACAATCGTGCGCGCGGCAACGCGGCGCAGATGTTGGAGAAATACAAAAAGCTGGCGCAAGATGCGCAATTCAACGGTGACCGCGTTAACGCAGAATATCACTTACAATTTGCTGACCATTATTTCCGCGTTCTAGCCGATTTCCGCAGCCGTCAAGAAGCGCGTCAGGAACAGCAGGGCGAGCGTCGTCCGCGCGACGATGCACGCGAAGACAACCGCGATGATCGCGATGACTGGCAGAATGATGATCGTTCGCAAAACTATGATCGCTCACCAAATTATGACGAGCAGCCAGCCGCCGTGAACGCTGATTCCGAACATGTTGGGGATACCGACCAAAATGACAGCGAGCCACGCGGTCAGCAACGTGAAACACGCGCGCGTCGTCCAGAGCGTAGCGAGCGTCCGGAGCGTAGCGAGCGTCCAGAGCGTAGCGAGCGCCCAGAGCGGCCAGCAAATAACCGGAACGCAAATCGTGGCCCGCGCCGCCATCACAGCGAAGTCAATGATGACGCGCCTGCTGGCCTTGATCTTGCGGTGCTGCCGCCGTCGATCGCAATATCTTCAAACGAAGATGAAAGCGTTGCTGAAAAGCCAGCCCGCAAGCCACGTGCCCGCCGCGCAAAACCCGCTGGCGATGAGGAAATTGCTGCCGCTGCGGAATGATGGCATGACGGTCGCGGGCTAATGCCGCACCACCATCAAGCCTCTGGTAAAGGCCGTGGCTTGTGGTCATCGTCCAGCGCGACGAACGTGAACAGTCCTTCGGTCACCTTGACCTCTTGCTGGCCGCGCTCGCGTGTTGCGATCACTTCGACGCGAATACCCATTGATGTGCGTCCGCACCGTTCGAGCGTTGCGTAGACCGAAATGATATCGCGCAGCAATATTGGCGCAATAAACTCCATCTTTTCGATAGCGACCGTCGCACAGGCCCCTTGCGCGATACGTCCGGCCAATATGCCACCAGCCTGATCCATCATGCCAAGAACCCATCCGCCAAAGATATGGCCGTTGGCGTTGATATCCGCGGGCCCCGGAACGACCCGTAAAACAGGGTCATTCCGTTGCGGAAGATTTCGAATATTGTCCGTCACCTGTCGGCTTCGTCCTCAAAAGGATCGTCAATCGATTCATCATGCCCTGACCCGCTGGATAGAAAGACAAGGCCCATCAGGGCTGCAGTCAGCATGATTGCCCCGGTTATCGCGCCAGCGGTTGCTATAAAGAAGTGGATGGAAACCATACCGTTCTGCCACCAGAATGTCCCAAGTGCGACAAGCGTCACAATCAGTGTCACGGCGAACATCCAACGCATAAGACGCCAATAGCGTCGCCATGCAAAGTTGGCATATTCGGGATCATCGAGGCGGGAGGGGCGAGTCATAGCTTGATAAGGCCGCCTTATGCTATAAGTTCCCTGAGGGGCAAGGACATAGGGAGAGAGTCGATGACGATTTCTGCAATTTTGGCCAAACATCATCCAGATGTGTTTACAGCTCTGCCGCATGAAAGCGTCACCGACGTTGTAACGCGACTTGCGGAGAACCGGATTGGCGCACTGCCTGTGGTAGATGGTCAGTCTGTCATTGGCATATTTTCCGAACGGGACATTGTCTATGGAGTGGCCCAGCACGGTGCGGCTTTCCTGACCAAGACCGTCGCCGATACGATGACCGCGCCCGCGATTACTGTTGCGCCTGACACGGCAATTTTGTCAGCGCTGTCGCTGATGTCGAAACGGCGCATTCGCCATCTTCCTGTCATAGAAAATGGCGATTTGGTGGGCTTTGTTTCGATCGGTGATCTGGTCAAACACCGGATTGAAAAGATTGAGGCCGAGGCAGCAGCAATGCGGGATTATATAAGTATGGCTTGATCCAACTGACCGCCAAATCCTTCCGCCCGCGCCCCTCGCGTCGCATCTGGAATACCATAATGTCCAACTTCGATTTCTACAGCGACCCCATGTCGCGCGGTCAAATTGTACGCTGGGCCCTGCACGACGTAGCTGCGGAGTATCTGCCGAATATTCAGGTAACGTACCGTGATCGGTTGACTTGCGCGGATTATGTCGGGAGCCAGGTCATTTGGGGCAAGTGATGGCTCCGTGCCCAAACGCGACGCCCTCATGCCATATAGCTACAGACTGAGCGCCCGGCATGGCCATGTCGAGGCCAAGGCAATAGATGCGGCCTTAATTGCACAAATGCCGGTGAATCCAACCCCCTATTGTAGGCAGCTTATCCCGGCTGCCCGGCGTCTGGTCCTGAGGCAGGAGAAGTCGCGACTGGCGGCGTTGTTTCTGGCTGGTTCATGATGTTGTTAGACGGCGTATACACCGGCTTTGGCGCGTATTTCATATTCCAGTCGGCCAAATCACGTTCATATTGCACATATGAATCGTAGAAAGTGACGAACACATTATCGATGTCAGCGATACCGGCAACCGCATAATCGGCTAGGGCGTCATTTGGCAGCAGGTTAGCTTCCTGAAGCTTCCGTAGCGATATGTCGCAATATTGCGCGCGCACAGGCGGCAGCGCGAAATAGTTATACAGATCGGTCATGCGGGTGTCGCGAATGCGCAAGCCGTTTTCTTTGGGATAGCGCTTCACATATTCCCGATCGACCAGCTTGCTGGTTTTGGAAAGCAGCACCTTATGGGTGACGATGAATTTGTTATATTCTGTCGCAATCTGTCCCCAGACTGGGCCCTGACAATTTAATGCAGCAACGTTCAGCGCAGAACGAAAATGCCAAATCTGCTCGTCACGGCTTAGGCCGCGGTTGGGGGTGACCCGAATGCCGTCCAAGCCTACGGGTGGAATAGTCATGGACAATGCTGCGCCCCCAGGTGGCAAGGGCATTGCGGGGGGTGGCGGCGGAGGGGGAGGTAGCGGAATTGGCGGCGGCGCCACTTTGACTGGCGCAGGTGCACACGCTGCGACCGCGCTGATAAAGATAATGGCAGCTAAATTTTTGACGCCCCGGCGCATGTATTTCTCTCCGATAACCTGAGCCCGATTCCAACAGGATTTTACACCGAAAGAAAAGCCCTGTTCGACAAAATTCCAAAGAAAATGGCCCAGTGGTTTCCCACCGGGCCATAATCATGTGTTCAAGCTGAACCGCCGATGACTATTCGCGGTTACCGAGGAAGCTCAGCAGAAACTGGAACATGTTGATAAAGTCGAGATAAAGCGTCAGCGCAGCCATAACTGCTGCCTTACCCATCATTTCTGCACCCTGAAGGTAGAAGTACTCGCTCTTGATACGTTGCGTATCATAAGCTGTCAGTCCTGCGAAGATGAGCACACCAGCGCAGCTGATAACCCAACCCAAGGTATCGGATCCAAGGAAGATGTTAACGATGGATGCAACGATCAAACCGACCAAGCCCATGACTAGGAAACTTCCCCATCCGCTCATATCCTTCTTTGTGGTGTAGGCCCACAGGCTAAGACCGGCAAAAGCTGCCGACGTCGCGAAGAAGGTTTGCGCAATGGATTCGCCGGTGAACATCATGAAGATGCGCGCCATTGAAAGTCCCATAAGGACTGCAAAGCCCCAGAACATCGCCTGAAGCGTTGCGGCAGAAAATTTGCCCTGGCCAAAGCTCATGGCCATTACAACTACCAGAGGCGACAGAATGATAACCCAGCTCATCAAGCTTGGATTGAGCATCAGATTTTGAGCCAGTTCCGTCTGAGCGAACAACAGGGCAACGATGCCTGTCAACAACACGCCCGATGCCATGTAATTATAAACCTTGAGCATGTGCGAACGCAGACCAGCGTCATAAGCGACGTCGCCACCCCGCGTACCAACACCTGCAAGACTTGACTGGGTCCCGGTTACCCGTGGATCGGACCACTGTGCCATGACTTAATTCTCCTCAAAACACGGCAATATAGCCGCATGAGGACTATATTGGATGAAATCGTTCCAAATTCAAGCGAAACACGACATGGACAGTTGCGATTTTTATGGAATCCTGTGCAGTTTGAAGTTGAATGGTAATTCATGTTGCACGCTATGCATGTTCTGCTAGCCGTGAAATTCAAGTCGATAACGGCCAGTCAGGGAGAGTATAGTGAGTGTGACGGTTGAAGGCGAAACCCCCAGCAACGTTCCGCAGCAGTCGGAGACGCCATTACCCGAAGCCAGCGGTTACAGCTGGTATGTGCTCGTTGTGCTTGTGGTTGTCTATATTCTCAACTTTATTGACCGGCAGATCCTCAGCATCTTGGCCGTCGATATCAAGGCTGACCTTGGCCTGACAGATGCCGATATGGGTTTTTTGGGCGGCGCAGCCTTTGCCGTGTTTTATGCGCTATTCGGCATACCGCTTGGACGGCTTGCGGACAATTGGAGCCGGGTGAAGCTCCTATCAATCGGTCTTGCGATGTGGTCAATCATGACTGCATTATCAGGTTTTGCGCGCAACCAGGTAGAACTCACGCTGGCACGCATGGGGGTTGGCGTTGGTGAGGCGACGGCAAGTCCGACCGCATATTCGCTGATCTCCGATTATTTCCCGAAGAAACAGCGCGCGACTGCGCTCGCAATCTATTCGTCAGGCCTGTATATCGGTGGGGGCGTGTCGTTGTTCATTGGCGCGCTCATCGTGCAAAGCTGGAACGCGGCCTATCCGCAAGGTGGTCCTCTGGGGCTGGTGGGCTGGCAGGCGGCGTTCTTGGCGGTGGGTATTCCGGGCGTACTCGTAGGCTTGTGGGTTGCTAGCCTTCGCGAACCGAAGCGCGGCGCAATGGATGGCCTAACTACGCCC
Source organism: Sphingorhabdus sp. (assembly GCF_046292425.1). Classification (GTDB taxonomy): domain Bacteria; phylum Pseudomonadota; class Alphaproteobacteria; order Sphingomonadales; family Sphingomonadaceae; genus Sphingorhabdus_B. The sequence continues at coordinate 913 of NZ_JBKBQV010000073.1, read as the reverse complement.
ATGCACCCTGCCCCTTTCCGAGCGTTTGTTGGCGATCTTTCGATGATTGTTCCGCCCTTTACTCTTTTGGGTGCGTGGCAGCGCGGCCCGACAGCGCTTGTAATAAATGTCTTAACAGGCGCTGCGATTGCCGCCTTTGCCTATTGGATGATCCAGCTAACCGGTAATTTGCCGCAATGGTCAGCCGTTGGCTTTGGCTATTACGCTGTCTTCTCATGGGCATCCACGCTGCGCGCAAAGGACCCGGCGACGTTCCGTCTGATTTGGGGCACACCAGCCTTTATCTGCACAACCATCGGCTATGGCCTTGTGGCGTTGGCGGCATACGCCCTTGCCTTCTGGTCTGCACCTTATGCGGAAATCGTGCTTGGCCTGCCAAAGCAGGAACTGGCGTTTATTCTCGGCGCAAATGGCGCAGTCAGCGGGTTTCTGGGTGTCATCGTCGGTGGCCGCGTGGCAGATGCATTGCGCACCAAAAACCCCGCCGGGCGCATCCTTGTCATCATACTCGGTGTTCTCGGACCAATTATTCCCATCGGCATTGGCTATACCACCGACAACGCGACATTGTTCTACGTCATGAACTTCCTCGCTGGCATGCTCGGTGCCACAGCGCTTGGTGCGGCGGCAGCGACGACGCAGGATCTCGTATTGCCGCGCATGCGCGGGACCGCGACTGCAGCCTTTTTCCTTGGCACCACGCTCGTCGGTCTCTCGTTCGGGCCCTATATGGTCGGGCAGATTTCCGACCTTGCCGGAACGATGGTCGACGGAAAGCTGGTGGGCAATTTGCGTGTCGGCATTCTCTCACTCATCGCCGTTGCGCCCGTGGCAATAGCCTTATTGATTGCCGCATATCGTACCGTTCCCAAGGCAGAACGCACGATTGTGGAGCGTGCACGTGAGGCAGGCG
>NZ_JBKBQV010000072.1:0-12999 GCF_046292425.1 Sphingorhabdus sp. | reverse complement strand
TAAAAGATCGACAGGCTCTCGGCGAGGAACAGGCCCTTGTAGACAATCGACTGGCACGAGAGGCTGCAAATGTAAAAATCGCGGATTTGGGCAGCCACGACCTTTTTCTCGATCCGGCGGCGGATAAGGTAGAGGTTCTTTTCAAACTCTGCTGCATCGACCGCGTCGGGCATTGGCCCGGCGATCATGATCTGCTCGATCTCTGGCCGTGTGCGCTGCGCTTTGTCGCCAATCACCGATACGTCGACGGGAACCTGCCGCCATCCATAGATGGTATAGCCAGCCTCGATAATTTCGGCTTCGACAATGGTACGGCACGCCTCTTGCGCGCCGAGATCTGTGCGCGGCAGGAACACCATCCCCACTGCGAGCCGATTGGGCCGGGGCTTGTGCCCGGCAGCGGTGATGGCATCGTCGAAGAAACGGACCGGCAGATCGACATGCAGCCCCGCGCCATCACCGGTCTTGCCATCGGCATCGACCGCGCCGCGGTGCCACACAGCCTTCAACGCCTCGATGCCAGCTGCGACCACCCGGCGGGAGGGTTTGCCGTCGGTGGCAGCAATCAGGCCAACCCCGCACGCATCGCGCTCGGTTTCCGGATAATACATGCCTTCGCGGGCAAGGCGTTCATGCTCAGGGGTTGGCAGGTGGTGGTTGGTCATTTGATTTCGCCTAGGTATCGTTCGGCCTCGTCGAGCAACAAACCTGCTGCTTCGCTTCCAGCTTGTTCGCCAAACTTACGTCCTATTTGAGCTAAGCTTTGCTGGATGCGGGGCGTCGCTTCGTTCATTTTTCGTCCCACCGGAGACTCCATAAAACTCCGGATTGTGGCTAGTTCAGCTGCTGTAAACTCATTTGCGTAGAGCCTAGCCGCTTCCTCGATGATCTGCTTATGCCTCTTTCTGAAAAGCTCCGAAAAGATCTGACCGAAGCGTTTTCCAAATGCTGCACGTCCGCCGGGATATTTGGCGTCGATATCGACCAGCAGACCTATGCCGGTAAAGCTTTTCCCCAATCCGGCGATAAAGTTTTCTTCGGTCGCGGGCATCAGATTTGCCATCATCAAATTCATGGAATTCTCGTAATTGGACGCGACAACTATAGCCCGGGCGTCATTTAACTTTTGATCGTAACTCTCCGCGACGGCCGGAAACGCAAATGCAAAGCACAAGCCAGTAAACATTGTCAGAAGAAACTGATTGATCCTCATGCTGCGACCTTTTCCTTGACTGCATTGGTCGCCATCCAGCGGTGCATATGCTCCACCACATCGCGGCCATCCTTGATTGCCCAGACGACAAGGCTTGCTCCGCGCACGATGTCGCCAACTGCGAAAACACCTTCGAGGTTGGTCATGCCAGTGACATGGTCGGAACGGATCGTGCCCCAGCGTGTGACGTTAAGGTCGGGCGAGCCGAAAAGGCCGGGCAGGTCTTCGGGTTCGAAACCAAGCGCCATGATCACCATGTCGGCGTCGAGAATGAAATCGCCTTCCGGGTCCAGCTCGGGCGAGCGGCGACCGCTGGCGTCGGGCGCGCCGAGACGCATCTTGCTGACATGGACTTTTTCGACGCGCTCTGTGCCGTCAAATGCCTTGGGAGCAGCGAGCCAGACGAATTCGACGCCTTCTTCTTCGGCATTGGCGACTTCGCGCTGTGATCCCGGCATATTCTCCCGGTCGCGGCGATAAACGCATTTGACCGACTTCGCGCCTTGGCGGATCGCGGTGCGGACGCAATCCATCGCGGTATCGCCACCGCCGATGACGACGACATTTTTGCCCTCGGCATTCAATGTACCATTGTCGAAAGCGGGAACGGTATCGCCAAAACTTTTGCGGTTGGATGCTGTGAGGTAGTCGAGCGCTGCGTGAATGCCGGAAAGTCCGCTGCCTGGCGTCTTGATGTCACGCGCCTTGTACACACCGGTGGCGATCAGGATGCTGTCATGTTTGGCGCGCAGCTCGTCGAGCGAAGCATCACGACCCACCTCGAAATTGAGATGAAACACAACGCCGGCAGCTTGCAGGCGATCGACCCGGCGCATCACCACATCCTTTTCCAGCTTGAAACCGGGGATGCCGTACGTGAGCAGACCGCCTGCGCGATCATAGCGATCGTAGATGTGAACCTCATAACCGGCGATGCGCAATTGCTCGGCCGCAGTTAAGCCGCCGGGGCCTGCGCCGATGATGCCGACCGATTGGCCGCGGGCAGGGCCTGCTTCGATTGGTTCGACCCAGCCTTCGGCCCAGGCAGTATCGGTGATGTATTTTTCGACGCTGCCAATGGTGACCGCGCCATGCCCCGAAAATTCAATCACGCAATTGCCTTCGCACAGCCGATCCTGCGGGCAGATGCGACCGCAGATTTCGGGCATGCTGCTGGTCAGGTTTGAAAGTTCATAGGCTTCGCGCAGTCGCCCTTCGGCAGTCAGACGCAGCCAATCCGGGATGTGGTTGCCAAGCGGGCAATGCACCGAGCAATAGGGCACCCCGCATTGCGAGCAGCGCGAGGCCTGCTCTGCAGCCTTTTCCGGCGCATAGCGATTGGCGATTTCGCGAAAGTCCTCGGCGCGCAGGTTAGGCTCCCGCTTTTCAGGGAAGGATTGGCCTGTGCCGACAAATTTGAGCATGCGTTCGTGTGCCATGGCGCGGCCATAGCGAGCGTTAAGGCCTCTGTTCAAGGCCTATCAACATATATAGGACAAATAAACTGACCTAATTTACCGCATTTGAAACCTAGTTAGTTCCGCCTGCAACTTTATTTCAAAATAATAGGTCCGATGCGGACCTTACCGCATCCCGAGCCATATCAAAGCAGCGGTTCCCGCTATGATTCGATACCAGGCAAAAGGCCCAAAGCCATAGCGCGTCACCACCGCGAGGAAGGCCTTCACCACTGCCCAAGCAACAAGGAACGAAACCACAAAGCCGACCGCCAATAAGCCCAGATCATCCGCGCTCACCTCGGCGCGATGCTTGTAGAGCTGCAGCACGGTCGCACCTGTCAGCGTGGGGAGGGCGAGGAAGAAACTGAATTCGGCCGCAGTCTTGCGATCCACCCCCATCGCCATCGCGCCCAGGATCGTTGCGCCTGAACGCGATACACCGGGGATCATCGCAAGGCATTGCACCACGCCCACCATGGCAGAGCGTTGCCAGCTAATTTCCGCCACGCCGCCCATTTCCTGCGGCTTGGCATATTTCTCCACCACCAATATCGCAAAGCCGCCGATGATCAGCGCCCACGCCACTATCACTGCATTTTCGAGCATCAGTTCGATAGCATCACCAAATGCAAGGCCGAGCACGACCGCCGGAATGAAAGCGAGCAACAGGTTGCGTGTAAAGGCCACTGCCTTTGCGTCCCATTTGAACAGGCCGGTGAACACTTCCCAGAAGGTCCGCCAATAGAGTACGACAATGGCAAGGATCGCGCCCGGCTGGATCGCGATGTTGAACAGCGCCCAGCGCTTGGCATCATAGCCCATCAACTCGGTCGCGAGAATCAAATGTCCGGTGGAGGATACGGGGAGGAATTCGGTAATCCCTTCGACAATGCCGAGGATCACGGCGGTCCAGAATTCACTCATCGGTTTTCTGCCTTATTAAGTCCGTCGAAAAAGCACCACAGCCCCGAGCCTGCGGTAACAGGCCCAGGGCTGCGGTTTTGTCTGCACTAATAGTGTTGCGCCTCAAGCAGCCGCCGCATCACCAAAGCGGCCATGCTTGCGATAGATGTTGAGCCAATCATGCGCGACTGCATCGAGCGGGGTCGCGACAATGCTCAGCGCGGCGAGGCCATTGGTACCCGTCACCACATTGTCGCTCGCCAACATCTTGAGCTGATCGCCCGAAATCGGCCCGCCGGGGATGAAGGTCAAAAGCTTGGCTGCGGCATCGGGCACCGGCACGAACAGCTTGTTATGGCCGGTCGCCTTGGCAATCCATTCATTGAGCTGCAGCATCGAATAGGTTTCCGGCCCGCCCAGTTCGAGCGTTTCACCACCTGAACCTTGCAACGCAGCCACCACCGCGCGCGCTACATCGCCGACGAACACCGGCTGGAACTTGGTATCCGCGCCAATCACGGGGACAACCGGCAGCATGCGGATCAGGCCGGCAAAGCGGTTGATGAACTGGTCCTCACGGCCGAAAATGATCGAGGGACGCAGGATTGTCGCGGCCGGGAAGGTAGCGCGCACGGCGGCCTCACCGCCTGCCTTGCTGCGTCCATATTCGGCGGCGCTGTTCGCATCGGCACCGATGGCCGACATATGCACCAACGCGGACAATCCGGCTGCGGCTGCAGCTTCGGCTACATTCGCGGCGCCCTGGCGCTGGATTGCATCCAGATTGTCGAAGCTGCCAACAAGGTTCACCGCCATGTCCGCACCGATCAGGGCGTTGGCGACCGTCGCTGGCTTGGTTACATCGGCGGCGCAAAGCGAAACCTGGCCAAGATTGCCAAGCGGCTTCACATGCTCTGCAGTGCGCGTATGGCGCACCGCAACGCGCACGCGCGCACCGGCTGCGCACAGCGCCTGCACCACATAACGCCCGACAAAGCCACCGCCACCAAAGACGGTGACCAATTTACCGTTGAGTTCGCTCATTGCCTGCCCATTTGCCTAAATCAGGGGGAGTGTTGATGGGCAGCGCTTTGCACGAGGCGCGGGCTGGATTCAAGGGGGGAGGTCGGAGCTCCCTCTCCTATTTCCTCACAAAGTCGATAGTCTGGCCATTTGCCGCGGTAATTGCCATCCTGTTCCCCTCGACTTTCGCCGACACCGCGTTTTCAAGAATTTTGCGATAGGCCGATTCCTGATCCATCAATCCCGGTGCGCAAGCCATCATCGTACCAATCATCGGAGAGTAGATTGTCAGGTTAGCGCCTTCCAGCTTGTAACTGGCGCCATAGCCATTGCAGCCCGATTTGCCGCCGACCTTGCCGTCGCTACCTAGCATAAGCGTCACTTCGTTGCCGCTGACTACTGGCTTGCCGCCAATGCTCTTTGCCTGCCACCAGATATCTTTGACACTGGCTATCGGATCAGTCGGAATAGGGTATGCAAGTTCCTGCACTTCCACCCGCTTGCTTCGCCGGTGATAAAGGCACAGCATCTTTGCTGTCGCCCCTTTCATATGGGGTTGCGGCCAAGTACCGGTGACGACGCGCGCGTCGATCAACAGCCGGTCTGAATAGCGGATCGGCGGGCCGGCTTCCGCATTGTTCAGATTGGCAGCCTTCAGGCAGGCGGATTGCGAGACCTTATCGATTTGTATCCAGCTGGCGGGCGTGGCCGCAAACGCCGCTGGGGCGAAAGCGATCACGAACAGGATAGTTGCTGCAATGGCTTTCGAGCCGCGCATGGTTCAATACCCCGTCCGCGTGCAAAGCACATCTGCCAGATAGACACGACCGTTCACGGTCTCCTGCTGCTGGCTTGCCGAGCCGCTCCAGCCGATCGATTTGCAGAAGCGGTCTGCGGTTGCTGCGGCGCAATTGGCCGTTGCAGACCCATTTTCGCATGATAACAGCCGACGGCCGTCGCGTCCGCCCGGCGCAGGGAAGAATTCTGAAGCCATTCCACGCAATGATGTACCTGCAGGCGGGTGTATGATGGCCGGCGGCGCATATCCCAATGGCCGCATCGATTGGACCATGAACATTTGTGGAGCAAAACGGCGGATATCAGTCTCGTCAGCGGACACGGTTACGCAGGGGGAGCGGAATCGGGTTCGTGCACATAACTCCCAAGTTCCCGATCGGACTCGGATCGAACGCACCGACCAGCGCAACGCGAGGTTCGATTTGGCCTCGCCAACGAAAACAGCAGGTCCTTGGAATCCGGGATCGCGGTAAATGGTTGCCTCGCCACGACCCATAGGTGCCATCTTGTCGGTTTGGGCAACGCTGGCACTTGTCAGCGCCGCGGCTGCACCTGCCAATAAGAACAATGATGATGACTTTTTCACATGCCTTCTCCTTCGAAAAAAGATTCAGGCTTGCACGACAGACATTGGGCCTTTTCGTGCAAGGGTGTGCGACCCTTATGAGGCGTTAAAATTGCCACATGGCGTGGCGAGACGCCAGTACAGTATTTTGCCTGTTGCGGGCAGTTCGACTTTTTTAGCCATCACCCCAGCGCAGGCGTTGACAAAGCCGCACCAAGCCTTAAAGGAGCGCGCCTACCCGATGCGGAGACGCTCTTGTCACCAGCATCCCGTGCCCAGATGGCGGAATTGGTAGACGCACCAGCTTCAGGTGCTGGCGCTCGCAAGGGCGTGGAGGTTCGAGTCCTCTTCTGGGCACCATTTACACATCCCTCATCATACCTCTGTGTATCGACAAAGTGGCGCATTTCTGCTACTTTTCGGCCATATTTGTCGCTCAAAGTGTCTCGGCGTTTCTGGATATATCACCAAAAAAGGGGGCAGATTTGGGGGCATATATGCGTTTCAAGCTAAGGTCTGAAAGGTGATGCCCCCAAATGGCACTCAAAGACACAGAAATTCGGGCATTGAGGCCTGACGATAAACCGTTCAAAAAGGCTGATGGCAAAGGTCTATATCTTGAAGTTTTCCCTAACGGTTCCAAATTGTGGCGGCTTAAGTACCGGTTTGGGGGCAAAGAGAAAAGGTTGGCACTTGGGTCGTATCCTGGCGTTACCCTTGCAGATGCTAGGAAAAAGCGAGATCAAGCCAAAGTGCAGATAGAGAACGGCGTCGACCCGTCGTTGGAGAGAAAGCGCAAAAAAGCTTCCGCTAAACTTAGTGCCGACGATAGCTTCAATGCGATCGGTGCAGAGTATATTGCGAAAATGAAAAAAGAGGGCCGAGCTGAAGCTACGCTCTCCAAAGCGCATTGGTTTCTCTCGCTACTAAAGCCGTCAATTGGTGCGATGCCAATTCGCGAAGTGGATCCCCAACTGTTGTTGGCTGCACTTAAAAAACTTGAAGGACTAGGCAACTACGAAACTGCCAAACGAACTAGGAGCTTCGCGAGCCGGATTTTTCGATATGCTGTTGCTACTGGTCGAGCTTCTTCCGATCCTGCTGCGCTTCTTTCGGGTGCATTGGTTTCAGCGAAAGCGAGACATTACGCAGCAATTCTGGAACCTAACAAACTAGGCGAATTGCTTCGAGCGATAGATGGTTTTACCGGAAGCCCAGTTACAAAACTTGCTCTGCAAATTGCACCTCACGTTTTCGTGCGACCTGGCGAACTACGTCATGCGGAATGGCATGAGATCGACTTTGAAGGCGCTGTTTGGAAGATTCCACCGAACAAGATGAAGGCTAGGCGGCCGCATGCAGTTCCTCTTTCTCCTCAGGTGGTCCAGCTTTTCTTGCAACTGAAGGAACTCACAGGGCCTGAGGGGTACATATTTCCGGCCATGCATACTTCCAAACGGCCAATGAGTGAAAACACGGTCAACTCTGCGTTTCGGCGATTGGGCTTCGGTAAGGAGGAGATCACAGCTCACGGACTGAGATCATCAGCGTCGACTTTGCTAAATGAGAGCGGAATTTGGAATCCAGACGCAATTGAACGTGCTCTGGCACATGGATTTAGTGATGCTGTTCGAGGTGCATATCACCGAGGAGAACATTGGGACGAGCGAGTTCGAATGGCGCATTGGTGGTCAAACTTTTTAGATAAACTGAAGGCCGGCTAAAACAGGCGAAAGCCAGAGTTTTGCGCTCGCTGCTTCGCCTGTAAAATGTATTCAGAAAACGCGAGTTGGCTTTTGTTGTGCAATTAATTGCACTCATAAAAATGCGTTTCAAAAAGAAATAAAATCGTAATTTCAAGCAATTGAAAAAAAATGCGTAGAGTCCCGCACTCCATCTGGGGAGGCGGTTTGACATTAAATTTAGATCGGCAATCCTAAATCTGTCGGGACCGTCCTGACCCCACGCTGCAACATTGCAGTTGGGTGATCAACACAAGGCAAGGTCATGAGTACACTAATAACAATAGCCGAATTTATCGAAATTTATCGTATCAGTCGTTCGACTGTTTACCGCCTGAAAGATGCGGGCAAAATCGAATTCCTACACGTAGGGCGTGCAGTTCGAATTCGTCGTGAAGACGCTGAACGTTGGTTTGCCACTTTGAGTGCGAACTAAAGCGGAGCGCTGCGCCACATTTGGACTGGATCGAGAACTATGACACCTAAAAACCGAATTAATGAATTTCGAAGCAAGTGCAATAAGGCGCTTACAGAGCAAGCGCGCCTGTCTGGGTGGAGTAACGAACGCGTCAGTTGGTTGCGAAAACAGATCGATGAACACACGAAAATGTGTCATAGTCTTCGTAAAGCTGTGATATTCGGCCAGCATCAAAAAACTGCCAGATTACAGTCGAGAATCGTTGGAAGCTTCGCTTCACGACTCTGCGGCAAACTGTATGAAAGCAAATACGGAAAATACAGCCACAAGCCGCTGTTGCCTACGCCTTGGAACGAATTCGAGAGACAAGTAAACCGAGTTCCTTTGGTAAAAACGACCGCCGATGCTTGCCATGTGTATGCTGTTTTCAAGAAAAATGGAGAGGTGCGCTGGTTGAATTCTCCCGGACCGCGCACGCGTCAAGCTCAGAGGGTACTTGCCAACATACTTTATGCACGGCTTCCACAAAACTTTTCCGAATTCAACTCAAAAGGAAAAGGCCGCGAAGCAGCTGTTGCTGAAATTATCCGTCAAATTGAGGATAAGGGGATTTCCACATTTATAGTCTTCGATTTTAAAAATTTTTTCTCGTCTGTGAGGCCCGAACATTTGCAATGGCTCAATCTGCCAAAGCACGTGCTCGACACAGTATTCTTCAACAAGCACGTTGTGCAAATCACACAGAAAGGACTTTTGCTCAAAACAGAAACGGCCCGCCAAGGCTTACCGCAGGGGGCAATCGTGTCAGGACAAATCGCAAGCGCGCTTCTAAGACGAGAACTCCGTTGCATAGGCGGAGCATTGGGGAAAGTGACATACGTCGACGACGGAGTCATAGGCGCTTCTAGCCCCGTTCAGGCGCACAAGATTGCCAAAGCCCTAAAAGCGCGGTTTGCCAACCTTAAAGGCGGGCCGATAAGTTTCAAAAAAATGGAGGTCCGTCGCCTCAGCACTGGGTTCGAGTTTCTGGGTTACTGGATACAAGGGAATCCTTGTGAAGACGGAGTCAGTCTCGAAATCATACCTGGGCTTAGAGCCAAAAAGAAGTTCATCGCGAAGCTGTTTAAAAAATTTCATCAGTATCGAGGTGGTCTCGACTATGATCGGGCTGTTGAAGTTTTTGAGGGCTATTTCGAAATGTGGAAGCGTAGCTTTCGCCATTGGAAACCGAGCAGCGAACAACTGAATTACACCAAATTTGAGCTGGAATTTTGCATTTCCGACTATTCTGGTTTGAAGAAAGGTGGCTTCACTTAAGCGGCGTCGTGTCAAGTCTCGTTCTAACGAATGCGCTCTTAAATAATGTCCCGTACAGTTATTGGCTCGAAATATTCCGACGTCCGAAATAGCTGAAATGACCTTACTAAGAGGGAGTAGGGGGAACCGCTAAAGAAATGAGCAAAGCCGGTTCGAAAAAAATGAACCAGATCAGTCAGATACTGAATTTTGTAACCAATTTCACTTCCTGCGATTTCTCTGGCCGGAATTCCGATTTGAGGTAGCTGATTTCAGTGGAGCCTAAATTATAAAAAGGACGAATTATTCAATCCAAACAATTGAAAATGCTATAATTAGTCGGAATATTTGGTTATATTGATAGCGGGAACCGTGTTTCCAGTCTCCCCCGTTTGGAAGGAGATATCAATGCCGCAAGAATTTCAAAATATTCCGATTGACCCCTGGATAGCTAGCTCTTTGCTCCAAAAGTCAATTCGTCGCGGAGAAGCTGATGTAGCCGTCGCTGCTGCAAAGTCTTTCATAAGGCAACGCGGAAATGCAATTTGGTCTAAGCTCATTGTCATTGCCTGCGAGGATGTCGGGCTTGGTGACCTGAACTTGGTCTCAAAGGTAATCCGACTGAGTTTGAATGCCGAATTGCGTCTTGATGCGGGTGGCGACGAACAAGTGGCACTTGCACTGTGTGAAGACCTTGCAAATGCTGTCAAGGATCGCTCCGCTGATTATCTATGGATTTCTGCGAGCAGACATCCTGGCTGGCGGGGTGTTCGCGAAACTATCGGCACGCTTTCGATTAATCAGTCCATACGTATCGCGACGAATCCATGTGAACCGTTCGACCGCAGAGCTGTGGCAGCGTGGTACGCTTCTGGGTTCAATGAAGAGAGCTCCGCTTTAAGGGATGGAGATTTATGCGGCTTGTTTGGCGCATTCAAAGCGAGTGGTGTGCCTGAAGAGTTAGCTGACGATCTCTACTTGGCCGCCAAAAAGACGCGCAGACCATTGGTAGTGATGCTTGCAGTTTTGTGGCATATGCTGGCAAACGATACCTGCAATTCTTCGGTTGTAATTTGTCCAACGCTTGAGCCTCGATCTGATGATCGTATTCCGCTTTACGCCCTCGATAAACATACGCGTATCGGTAAACGTGCCATTAGCACATACGTTAGAGATTGTCCGGAAATCCGCCGCGTATTTGCACGATATTTGCCTGCGTTTCTTGCGCGTAGCGCAGGCTGCTTAGCTGTTTTCTACGCGGAAGGCGTTCTGTTGACGCAACGCTTGGAATGGGGACAGTCCAAGCCACTAGAAGCTATTTGTAATGACGCGGACTTGCTCAATGCGGGCTGCCCTGCGTCTGGTATCCAGCCGATCATAGAAACCGTAAGAAACAATATTGGCGAACTTAACGTCATTCGTCGGCGTTTGTTCGATAGGGAGTATCCAACTGCGCTCACTCATCGAGTTTTCGAAGAGGTGGGACCATGACCCCTCTAACTCGTGCCTCAAGTCGAACCTCACCTGCTCCTTGAAGCTCTTCTCGATAGCGCTTTAATGTGTCGTGTATTCGAGATGTAATGGCTTAAGAGTTGACTGCCTTAAGCTTAACAAGAGGACCTGAAAGGTGCGCCTGAGTGATAAACGAATCTGAAGCAGCGCTGAGCGCTCAGAGACAATATTGTCGTGCGTCGAAACTAGATGCTGATCCTGGCCTAGTCGTATCGGAAGCTTTCGTGCGCGGCATAAGGCATATAGGTTACCGAAGCAATGTCGAAGCGATCGCTGAACTCGTGGACAACTCTATCCAAGCCTACGCTCAACGGGTGGACTTAATTTTTAGCTTCGCCGAGGCGGGACAGCGCACCCGTCCAGTTCAACTGGCGGTCTTGGATGACGGACACGGCATGAACCCGGCAATGCTGCGCGTTGCGATGATGTGGGGTGGGACCCATCGCGAGAATGACCGCAATGGTCTGGGAAGGTTCGGCTACGGCCTCCCGTCTGCGACAGTGAGCATGGGGCGCCGCTTCACTATTTATTCGAAGCTTAAAGGTGGGAAGGTATATGCTGTGTGTCTAGACCTAGACCTGTTGGATGCTGGCGAATATTGCGACAAGGCGTCCGGGCTGTACATCCCGTCGGCTCAGCCAGCCGTGCTTCCGCCGTTCGTCAGCCAGGAAATCGCACGTTTACATCCGGGAGGTTGGCGGTCAGGGACGGTCGTGGTGATCGACAAGCTCGACAGGCTGAACTGGGCGACGGTGGCAGGATTCCGACGTAATCTGATCCGCCAGTTTGGCGTAGCCTACCACAAACTGCTCACCGCGACGGCCATCTACATTGACGGTGATTTGGTCCAGCCGATCGATCCCCTGTTTCTGTCACGAGGATGCGAGTTGAACACGCTGGACGACGATCACGCGCAGCCATTAGAGCCCATTACGCTTAGGATTCGAACTGAAGACGGTGCCGCAGGTGAGATCGTCCTGCGCTACGCTTGGCTTCCGCCCACGTTTGGTGCGATTGACAAGCACCGAGACGCCATTGGCCTAAACGCGAACGCCCGCTTTCCCATCCTGAAGCATTACCACGGTATCATCTTCAGCCGGAACGGACGTGTTCTCGACGTCCAATCGCGGACGCCATGGACAACTTTTACTAACAACGATCGCTACATCCGGGTCGAGGTGGAATTCTCCGCTTCATTGGACGATGCATTCGGGGTAACGACCTCCAAGCAGCAGGTGACGGTCTCGCAAGAAATGTGGGAGCAACTCCAGGCGGCGGGGCTTCCAAAGGCAATCGAGCATCTCCGGGCAAAGGTCCGTAACGTGAAGGCGGAGCGGCACCGAGCTTCCGGGACTCGTGTGATGTCGCCCCCTAGCGCTCATTGCGATCAAGACTGCTTGGAACAACAAACTTCATCGCGCTCGATGGCGCGTTGTGCGGGAGGTAATCAGGTTTCCGCAGCGAAACTTTGCTTAGAGGGCGTCGATCCTGGGATAGCGTTGGATAACTTACTCACGCGGATTGAACGGAGGAAGTTGGCTGGAAACGGGATGATCATAAACGAATACGAACGGCTTTTGAGAGGATGGGTCAAGCAGTTGGCTCACTTCTCGGGGAACAAGCACTTGACCAGAGGATAGTCACAATGGTCGCTGGCGTTATCAATGTGAAATTGGCATGGCCGCGTTTCTGAAAGCGTGAAGGAAGGGAGAAGTAATGACAAAAAGTGAAACCGGCCCTTCCGACCTTCGGAAGTTTGCACCCTTTCTAGCGCCCGACGAACGCGACCAACTTCACGGATTGTTGAACTTCGCCGGGCCGCCCCCACCGGAGTTTGTGGAGAGCTTACGAGGTCTGGCGCGCAGGTACATCGATGACGGTGACAGCAAGAAGCTGCGCGCTATCTGCCTACTCATTGCCGACCTGCTTGAGCAGGGCTGGCGCGTTTCTCTTGAAACCGATGGCCTTCACTTCAAGCCGCCCGGAATAGGGACCGGTAACGGGATTTCGGTCGAAGACGTGAAGGCCCGCATCCGGGCTGCACTTCAGGCTGCGCGGCGCCGGCAACT
>NZ_JBKBQV010000071.1:0-13549 GCF_046292425.1 Sphingorhabdus sp. | reverse complement strand
TTGACTGGATTGCCAACAAACCGCCTGACTTCAACGCACCGACAAAAGAACGGCGCTAATCGGCCGATTTCTGACCGTTGTTAGTGCGAAAGCAGTACGGGCATTTCCGTTCTGTCCAGAATGTCTGCCGTTGCACTGCCCAGTACAAAGCTGCGCCAACGCGAATGGCCAAAGGCACCCATGACAAGCATGCTAGCGCCCGCCGCCCTGCTCTCATCTTGTAGGGCAGAGGCGATGCTCCGTCCGAAAAGCGCCGCATTGGCATGATCGGCCTGTACCCCGCGCCGCCCAGTGACGGTGACGAGGGCATTGCTATCCAGATCAGTCGGCATTTGCTTTTCGCCGACGATGGTGAGGAAATGCATTGCATCGGGCTCAAGCAAGGTAATGGCATCGCCCAACGCGCGGGCTGCGGCCGGGGTGTTATCCCAAGCCACTCCAAATGCCTCATGTTGATAAGGCAGGTCATACGCCTCAGGCACGACGATCACTGGACGACCGCTTTCGAACATAAGATATTCCGCGACCATCCGTTCATTCAACAGCCCAGACTTCTGACTGCCGATAATGCTCAAGTCGTGCAACCGCGCATGCTCGGCTACCACTTCGTGGACGCCTAAGGCATGCGAGTGTTCCGTTATGAGCGTACATGCAACGCCCGCGGCGTCCGCCGCAGAGCATAGCTGGTCCGCCACGGATTGTGCATCCGTGCTGCGTCCGGGGGTAGTCACATCAAGGGCGACCGTGAAAATCGTCAACTGCGCGCTGTGCGCCTTTGCGAGGCTGAGGGCAAAGCCCATGGGCCCTTTGCCGACCACTGCGGTTTCAGCGGGTGCAAAGAGAAATATTGATTTTAGAGCCATCATCTATCTCCTTAATGGGCCTGTGCCGATTGACCGTCGTCCTTCGTCTTCCACAGGGAAAACAGGATTCCGCCAAGGATAAGCGCGAAGGTAACCCCAAGGCTAAGCACTGGTGGGAACTTGTCGCCCGCCATGAGGAAATCGGACACGAAGATTTTCGAACCAATGAATACCAAGACCAAAGCCAGCGCATATTTGAGATAATGGAAACGATGCACCATTGCCGCTAACGCGAAGTACAAAGCACGCAGGCCCAAGATTGCCATGATATTCGACGTGTAGACAATGAAGGTGTCGGTGGTGATCGCAAAGATTGCCGGCACTGAGTCTACTGCGAAGACAAGGTCGGCGAGGTTGATGACAACCAGTGCCAAGAACAGGGGCGTTGCTGCACGCACCATCTTGCCCGTCTTCTCGTCGGGTACCTTCACAAAGAACTTTTCGTCATGAAGCTCCTTGGTCACGCGCATATGGGTCGAGATGTATCTCACCACCGGATTCTTTGCGACATCCATTTCCTGATCACCGGTGAACAGCATTTTAATGCCAGTCCCGATGAGGAAGACTGCGAAGATATACAGCGTCCAATAATATTCCTGCACAATAGCTGCACCCGCCGCGATCATAAGGCCGCGCAAGACAATGACGGCAATGATACCCCATAGCAAAGCGCGATACTGATATTTCCGGGGAATCGCGAAGAACGTGAAAATCAGGCTAATGACAAACACGTTATCGATCGACAGCGCCTTTTCGATAAAAAAGCCTGTATAATATTTCATGCCCATGTCGGCTCCCTTTTGGAACCATACCCACAGGCCGAACAGCATCGCGATGCTAATGTAGAATGCCGAAAGCTTCAGGCTCTCGGCTATGCCCATTTCCTTGTCTTCCTTGTGCAATATGCCAAGGTCAAAGGCGGTCAACGCGACAACAATACTGAGGAAAGCTAGCCAAAACCAGACTGGCGTCCCCAGCCAGTCCATCATCAAAAATTCCATGAATTATTCCCTGTTTTAGAAATCTCATCCACCGCGCAGGTCAAACTGCGCGGTGGCAGAGTTCAAAGTTTAGAATTTGTGCAATCGCACGGGATGCAATGACGTGTGCGAATGGCTTTCTAAGCGGTCCTTGACTGCGAGTTTGAGCCGCTTCAGCTTTTGAATCCTGAACATATCAGGCCAGCGCCGCGTAATTTCGGCGCGGAGTTCGCGGTCAATCTTTTGGTGATATTGCATCAATCGAAATGACGAAAATGTCATGACATCATCCTCTTTGAACATAGGTTAAGTTCAATCGGATGTTCCGGCCACAGCCAAGCGTATTTCGGGGGTATTTAAAGACCGCCTGACCAATGCACCGGAAACATCCGATGCGGCCGACATCACGATCCTTCCGAAGAAGCAAGCGTCAGAGGGGCCCGGTCCGCCCTATAGTTATGGAGTGATTCGGTCTGAATTGCAAGTAGCATCGACGAGAAACATACCTGGCTTGCCGACTTAATCCCTTAACAGGTCGTTGATTGCCGTCTTTGCGCGGGTCTGCGCATCAACGCGTTTGACAATGACGGCACAAGAAAGATGGGGGCCCGGGCTACCATCCGGTAGCGGTTTGCCCGGCATTGATCCCGGCACGACCACCGAATAAGCGGGGACACGGCCGACAAATACCTCGCCCGTTGTGCGGTCTATAATCTTGCTAGTGGAACTAATGAAAACACCCATCGACAGGACAGCGCCTTCTTCGACAATAACACCTTCGACAACTTCAGAGCGCGCTCCAATGAAACAATTGTCCTCGATGATTACGGGGCCAGCCTGAAGCGGCTCAAGGACGCCGCCAATGCCAACCCCACCTGACAGATGTACATTCTTGCCTATCTGGGCGCAGCTTCCAACGGTGGCCCAGCCATCGACCATGGTCCCGTCATCCACGCGCGCACCTATGTTGACGAAGCTTGGCATCAGCACGACATTTTTGCCGATGAAGCTGCCGTGACGCGCCACGGCACCGGGCACCACGCGAAAACCAGCGCTGCGAAAACGATCCGCGTCCCATCCGCTAAACTTTGACGGCACCTTGTCGTAAGCAGGGGCACCCGACGCACCGCCTTCGACCAGTACATTGTCATTAAGGCGAAATGACAAGAGTACGGCTTTTTTCAGCCACTGGTTAACTTGCCACGCTCCGTCCCGCTTTTCGGCGACGCGCAACGAGCCATTGTCCAGCCCCGCCAGTGCAGAATGCACAGCCTCCCGAACTTCGCCTTGTGTCGCACTGGAAATGCTATCGCGCGCATCCCACGCGGCATCGATGATATTGGCTAGCTGGTCAGTCATATTATTCTTTCCATGGCATGGAGCGAAGAAAGCCATCCAGTCAGGTTGGCAACTTCAAGGTCGATATATTGTTCTAAATCACTGCTAACAGCTTCAACGTCGTGGTTCACCCAAATTGTTTTCATTCCCAGCGCTTTGGCTGGAAGCAGATTATGCGCGGAGTCTTCAACAAAAAGCGCGCGTTGCGGGTCAATAGCGAGTTCATTGCACAGGGCATGATAGCTTGCCGCCGCTGGCTTGGGCAAATGCTGCATCCGGTGGATGTCGAAAACGTCTTCGAACAGATTATCAAGACCGCGCGCTGTCAAAACCCGTTCGGCATAAGGAGCATCTGCATTTGTGAAGATGAGCTTTCGACCCGGCAAAGCCGCAATCAAATCACGCAATTCCGGTGCCGGATGCAACAGGCTCATGTCGACATCATGGACGAAATCGAGATATCCGTGCGGATCGACTGCATGTTCGGTCATTAAACCACCGAGCGTGGTGCCGTATTTCTTCCAATAATTGTGCCTAATTTTATGCGCTTGATCGGAATTGACATTGAAATATCTTTCAACAAACAAAGCAATCCGGTCGCGAACTTGCGCCATAATGTTGGCCTCTGGCCCATATAGGGTAAGATCTAGGTCAAAAATCCAGCTGTCGACATGGGCAAAAGCAGTCTGCATTGATAGCGCCTATCAGGCTGGACAATTTTTCTCAACGCAGGTGTTAAGATTAGCGAAAGCGAATCATGCGTAATGCAGAATACCGCTGGGATGAAGGTCGCATTTCCATGATTGCATCAAAGGTTGATCGTAAGCTTGCCATCGGGGGCTCCGTTATTTTTGCGCTCACATTGTCCGCATGTGGCGGCGGCGGCGGTGTAAACTCTGCGCCCCCGCCCGTCGCTGCGCCGCCCCCTGTGGTTGCACCACCGCCTCCGCCCCCGCCGCCTCCACCGCCTCCACCTTCAACTGCATCGACCACAGATTTTGCGACAGCAGAATTTAATCGATCCGATGGACCCGGTTTTCACAAGGCGGTCACTGCCTATCAGGCTGGAGCGACTGGTCGGGGCGTCACGGTCGGCGTTATCGATTCAGGGATCGATCCCAACAGCCACGAGTTTGTTGGACGCATTCATGCCCAGTCGGGCGACGTGACTGGCGCGGGCCGGCCACTTGGCGATGAGGATGGGCATGGGACCGAAGTTACGCGCATACTTGCCGCTGCAAAAGATGATCGCGACACGCATGGGATAGCTTTTAACGCAACCGTACTCGCACTGCGTGCCGACCAAGCAGGAAGCTGCACCACCGCTAAACTCGGTGAAGATGAGGCGGCATGTTCATTTTTCGATTCGTCAATCGCTGCGGGTGTCAATCGCGCCGTGGACAATGGTGCACGCGTCATCAACATATCGCTTGGCGGCGCTGGGGGCGCTAGCAGCACATTGCGTGCCGCCATCAATCGCGCCACGTCAGCAGGTATTGTCATTGTAGCGTCGGCAGGGAATGAAGGTAACGACGCCGATCCGGCATTTGACCCGAATAGCCCAAGCCCTTTTGCTCAGGCACTTTTGGCCAATGGCAACGGTCTGGTGATTATTGCGACGTCGGTCGATGATAACGGCGTGATATCGAAGTTTAGCAACAAGGCAGGCGTTGCGCAGAACGCGGTGTTGTCAGCGCTGGGTCAGAGCATTTGTTGCGAATATCGCAACGACACTATCTATCGCTTTGTCGAAAATGGTCAGACTTTTGTGCGGGTTTTTAATGGCACGTCATTCTCGGCCCCGCAAATTTCTGGGGCAGCGGCTTTGCTGGCTCAGGCCTTTCCTAATCTGACGGGCGCACAGATTGTGAGCTTGCTGCTGACATCGGCGCGTGATGCGGGTGCGGTTGGCACAGACGCGATTTACGGACGGGGCATATTAGACATTGCCCGCGCCTTTGCACCATCCGGCACGACTTCGCTTGCCGGGACAACAATGGCGGTTTCGCTCAGCGGCAGCGGAGGTACAACGTCAACGCCGATGGGTGATGTTGCCTTGTCGAACAGGCCGGTAAACGCCGTAGTGCTCGACAGTTATGGCCGGGCATATGATATTGATCTTGCTTACGGCTTAAACGCGTCCTCCCCCCGCCTCAGGCTTACACCCGCCTTGGTGGATCAGGGGCGGTCGGTCAGCATAGCGCAAGGCGAGACCGAAATTGCATTCTCCATTAGCGCCAGCAGTAGCGGCGATGCGCGCATTGTGCCGCTTCTTCTTTCAGATTTGCAGCAGAATAAGGCGCGTATTCTGGCAGGCCGCGTTAGTGCTGCCATTTCGCAAGACCTGCGTTTCAGCCTCGGCATCCGTCAAGCGGCGGCAGGACAAGTCGCCGCATTGCAGGGCACGACGACTGGGGCGTTTCTGACTGCGACCGATGCGCGGATGGACGCTGGCTTTGAACGTGCGCCGGGGCAATCATTTGCATTGCGCAAACAACTCGGGCGCTTCGGTCTCACCGGAAGTGTAGAGGCGGGCGAAGCACGCCTGTTTGAACGGGGCGGGACGGAATTTTTTCGGAACGCACATAATCGCTATCCATATTCCTCGGTCGGAGTCGCGCTGGACCGCCAAATTGGTCCCGCCAAGTTGGCATTGGGTGCGAACTTGATGCGTGAGGAAGAAACGGTGCTTGGTGCGCGCTTTGCCAATTTCATAGGTCAGAATGGCGCGCGCAGCCTGTTTGTCGACGGTCGGGGCGATGTCGCATTATTTGGTTCATGGTCGCTCGGCGCAAGCTGGCGACAGGGTTGGACCACAGCCAATGCCGGCGCCTCGCTAACGGGGCAAAGCTCACTTGAAAGCAATGCGTTCTCTCTCGACCTGTCGGGCAGCAACGTCTTGGCCAGCCATGACCGCCTTTCCTTCCGCATTGCGCAGCCGTTGCGCGTGACGCGTGGCGGGTTGGCGCTCAATTTGCCGGTCGCCTATGACTATGCAACGCTTGGGACGACGTATGCCGTGCGGCAATTTTCGCTTGCGCCTAAGGGGCGGGAGATTGCCAGCGAGCTTGCGTGGACAGTGCCGGTATATGGCGGCTATTTTTCGTCAAACCTTTTTTGGCGGCAAGAGCCGGGACATTTTAAAAACGCGCCTGACGATGTGGGCGTCGCCTTCAGGCTCCAATTCGACTTTTAAACGGTAAAGCTTTCGCCGCAGCCGCAACTTCCGGTGGCATTGGGGTTTGTGAACACAAAGCCAGCAGCGAATTCGTCCTCCACCCAGTCCATCACCGATCCGACGAGATACAACACTGATCCGCCATCGATGTAGAGCACGCCCCCCGGTGTCTCGATCTTCTCGTCAAAGGGGACGGCTTCGGTCACATAATCGACCGAATAGGCAAGCCCTGAACAGCCCCGGCGTGGGGTCGACAGCTTGACGCCGATGGCGCCTTCGGGTGCCTTGGACATGAGCTCTGCAATCCGCGCTTCGGAAGCTGGGGTCAGGAGGACGGCGGCAGGCCTCGCGCGTGATTTTAGGTCGGTCATAGCATTCCAAGCTCCAGACGGGCTTCATCGGTCATGTTCGCAGGGCTCCATGCTGGTTCCCATACTAGGTTCACCTCGGCGTCGCCAATGCCGGGAACCGCGCCGACGCGTAGCTCGACCTCACCGGGCATGGATTCCGCTACCGGACAATGCGGCGTTGTAAGTGTCATCGACACGACGGCATGGCCATCATTAATCTCGACATTGTAAATCAGGCCAAGGTCATAAATGTTCACCGGAATTTCGGGATCGTAAATTTCCTTGAGCGCAGCAATGACTGCCTCATAAAGATCGCCATCGGGTTCGCTCGCTGCAGGCGCAGCAGGCTTTTGCGCGAGAAAGCCTTCAAGATAGTCCTTCTTGCGCTCGAAGGTCTCGCTCGCGCTTTCA
Organism: Sphingorhabdus sp.; assembly: GCF_046292425.1. GTDB lineage: Bacteria > Pseudomonadota > Alphaproteobacteria > Sphingomonadales > Sphingomonadaceae > Sphingorhabdus_B. Next base: position 6,429 of record NZ_JBKBQV010000071.1, on the reverse strand, counting down.
ACAGGTAGCGTATCCTGGGCGTCATCGACGCGGGCACGGGGCGGCTTTTCGACATGGTTGACTTCTTCTATGCGGATGTTCTCGTTCATCCAAAAATCCTCTTCACCCGTTCGAGGCCACGCACCAAAGCCGCGACATCATCTTCGTTATTATAAATTCCAAAGCTCGCCCGCGCGGTGGCGGGCACGCCCAAATGGTCCATCAATGGCTGTGCGCAATGATGGCCAGCGCGAATGGCGACATTCTCTTCGTCCAAAATGGTGCCAATGTCGTGCGGATGAAGCCCTTCCATCGAGAAGGACACGATGCCCGCAGATTGTTCAGGACCATATAAAGTGATGGAATTGATGGAGCGCAAGGCATCACGCGTGTGCGCGGCAAGCGCGCTTTCATGCGCGAATATGGCGTGGGGGCCAAAGCTGTCAATGAAATCGATAGCGGCGTGCAGGCCGATCACCTCAATAATCATGGGCGTGCCTGCCTCAAAGCGCGACGGAGCCGGGGCGTAGGTGGTTTTTTCGAACGTCACACGATCAATCATCGCGCCGCCGCCTTGCCATGGGGGCATCGCATTCAAGGTCTCTGCCTTTGCCCACAGCACCCCAACACCGGTCGGGCCATATAGCTTATGGCCCGACATCACGTAGAAATCGCAGCCAAGGGCAGCCATGTCCAAACGCATCCGAGGCGCGGCCTGACAGCCATCCAAAAGGAACATCGCGCCAACGGCATGTACGGCATTCGCGGCGCGCCTAGCGTCAAGCACTGACCCAAGCACGTTTGACACATGGGCTAGTGCAACGATCTTATGCGCTGGCGTCAAGTTCGCCTCAAGCCAGTCGAGATCAATCTGGCCATCGTCGGTCAGCGGGCAGACATCGATATACGCGCCCACCTTCTCGGCAAGCATCTGCCACGGCACAATGTTGCTGTGGTGCTCCAACTGGCTCAGCATGATGCGGTCGCCGGCCTTTACGTTTGCCGAACCCCAGCTTTGTGCAACCAGGTTAATGCCTTCCGTCGCACCGCGAAGAAATACGATTTCGTTGAGCGAAGTGGCACCCATGAAACGCGCCACGCGTTCGCGCGCGGCCTCGAACGCGACGGTCATATGGGCTGACCGCGCGTAGACGCCGCGATGGACGGTGGCATAATCGACCCCGCCAGCACGCATCATCGCGTCAAGCACGACCTGCGGCTTTTGCGCTGTCGCGGCGGTGTCGAGATAATGCCAGCCATTGGCAAGACCGGGAAAGTGGTCACGCACGACATTCGAAAGAGTCCCGCCTTCATTTTCCCAACCGCCAGCGGCGTGTTCGGTCGGGTTGAGCAAAACGGCACTCACACCAGTTCCCCCAATTTCTTGAGTGCCGCTTCAATCAATCTCTCTTCATCGGCCGCACCTTCGAATACGCCGGCAACGAATGCCTGAAGCATGAGCTTCTTAGCATCAGCAGGCGCAATTCCGCGTGCCTGGAGATAAAACAGCCCCATGGGGTCAAGTTCACCAATTGCACATCCATGCGCGCATTTCACGTCGTCGGCGTAGATTTCAAGTTCGGGCTTGGCATTGGCAGTCGCACTGCGGTCGAGCAGCATTGCTTTCACTGATTGTACGCTGTCAGTATGCTGCGCATCGCGCGCAACAGCAACCTTGCCCAAATAGGTTCCCGTGGCGGTGCCAGCCAGAACAGACCGCACAACCTGCGAAGACGTCGCACTGGGTTCGGCATGGGTGACAGTGGTTACGATTTCGAGCGTCTGGTTGCCGCCGCCGATTTGCACAGCACCCAGCTTGAAATCAGCGCCCTCATGCAAAGTGACATTCAGTTCAATGCGGCCATATTCGCCGCCCATGTTCAGGATGTGAACAGCCGCTGTTGCGCGCTTTCCGATGGCAAGATTGAGCTGATGGATGGATCCGCTGGCTTGAGTAATGGTCTGCGCAAAATTGCCTCCCGAAGGCACAATAATGCTTTCCGGCGAAGGCAATGGCCATGCTGCCTTGACAGCGGCAATGTCGCTGTAGCGCCATGCCTCATCGTGGCGTGTAGGCGTAGGCAAGTTCAAGCCGCCAGCTCCTTGTAACCGTCGCGCTCAAGCTCAAGCGCGAGTTCAGCGCCGCCCGTGCGGGTAATGCGGCCGTCGGCGAGGACATGGACGAAGTCGGGCTTCACATAATCAAGCAGCCGCTGATAATGGGTGATGAGCAGGACGGCCTTGTCAGGCTTGCGCATAATCCTGTTGATGCCATCGCCTACGATACGCAGCGCGTCGATGTCGAGGCCGCTGTCGGTCTCATCAAGAATCGCCAGCGCGGGGTTGATGATGCCCATTTGCACCATCTCGTTGCGCTTCTTCTCGCCACCGGAAAAGCCGACATTCACAGGGCGCTTGAGCATATCCATATCCATGCCAAGCGCGCCAGCCTGTTCGCGCGCGACCTTCAGGAATTCAGCGCCCGACAAGGGGGGCTCGCCACGGTTCTTGCGCTGTGCGTTCAGGGCCTCGCGCAGAAACTGCACATTCGACACGCCGGGTATTTCGACCGGATATTGGAAACCCAAAAACAGCCCAGCGGCTGCCCGCTCATGTGGTTCGAGCGCCAGCAGGTCCTGCCCGTTGAACGTAACGGAACCCTCAGTCACTTCATAACCGGGGCGGCCAGACAGCACATAACCCAAGGTCGATTTTCCAGCGCCGTTCGGCCCCATGATGGCGTGGATCTCGCCCGCGCCAAGCGAGAGCGAAAGACCCTTAAGGATCGGTTTGTCGCCGACAGTGGCGCAGAGGTTCTTAATTTCAAGCATTATACTTATTTCATCCATCAATTCTCTGAGTAGTGGTTCCCGCGGACGGGATCACCCCACACTCCCCTCAAGTGAAATTCCCAATAGCTTCTGCGCTTCGACCGCGAATTCCATCGGCAGTTGCTGCAACACTTCCTTGGCAAAGCCGTTGACGATCAATGCGACGGCTTCTTCGGCATTCAAGCCTCTGGCCATGGCGTAGAACATCTGGTCGTCCGAAATCTTCGAAGTCGTTGCCTCATGCTCGATCTGCGCGCTTGGGTTGCGCACCTCGATATAGGGCACGGTGTGCGCGCCGCTCAAAGAACCCAGCAGCAAGGAATCGCACTGGGTAAAGTTACGTACGCCTTCCGCATTGGGCGCAACGCGCACCAGACCGCGATAGGTGTTGTTGCTGTGTCCAGCGCTGATGCCCTTGCTCACAATGGTCGAGCGGCTGCCCTTGCCATTGTGGATCATCTTGGTGCCGGTGTCGGCCTGCTGGTAATTGTTGGTAACTGCGACCGAGTAAAATTCGCCAACGCTGTTTTCGCCGTTGAGGACGCAGCTTGGGTATTTCCAGGTTACGGCACTGCCGGTTTCGACCTGAGTCCAGGATACTTTGCTGTTCTTGCCTTGACACAAAGCGCGCTTCGTGACGAAATTGTAAATTCCGCCTTTGCCTTCGGCGTCGCCGGGGTACCAGTTCTGTACAGTCGAGTATTTTATCTCGGCATCGTCGAGCGCGACCAGCTCCACCACAGCAGCATGTAACTGATTTTCGTCGCGCATCGGTGCGGTGCAGCCTTCAAGATAGCTGACATAGCTGCCCTTGTCCGCGACGATCAGTGTGCGCTCGAACTGACCCGTATTCTCTGCATTGATGCGGAAATAGGTCGACAGCTCCATCGGGCAACGCACCCCTTCGGGGATGTAGACGAAAGTCCCGTCGGAAAACACTGCGCAATTGAGAGTGGCGAAATAATTGTCGTGCATCGGCACAATCTTGCCGAGCCATTTGCGGACGAGGTCAGGATATTCCTTGATCGCCTCAGATATGCTGCGGAAGATGACACCGGCGCGCTCAAGCTCCGCGCGGAAAGTGGTGGCAACAGAAACGCTGTCGAACACAGCATCAACGGCAACGCGGCGTGCACCTTCGACACCGGCAAGCACTTCCTGCTCGGCAATCGGTATACCGAGTTTTTCGTATATACGCAGAATTTCGGGGTCGACCTCGTCCAGTGACCCAAGCTTTGGCTTGGCCTTGGGCTCTGCGTAATAATATGCGTCCTGATAATCGATCGGCGGAACGTTCAGCTTGGCCCAATCGGGCGGCGTCATCGTCTTCCACATGGCGAACGCCTTTAGCCGCCATTCGAGCATCCATTCCGGCTCGTTTTTCTTCGCTGAGATGAAGCGAACGGTGTCTTCAGTCAGACCCTTTGGCGCAAAGTCAGTTTCAATGTCTGACGACCAGCCATGCTCATAGTCCGCGACCTTTTCAGCTGCATCCCATGCGGCCTGGTCCTTGACCATGTCTTTGATATCGATATCGTCGGTCATCGCGTCAGCCCCGCCAGATTAATTTGTGCAAGCGCACCGCGCACCGCGTCATTCACCGCTGGCCAATGCGACTGGACGTTGCAGCTACCCTCTTTCGCACAATGCTGCCCGATTGAATGCTTATGTGAATCGCAGCACGCGGTCAGCGCAATCGGTCCCTCGACAGCCTCAACAATGTCCGCAATGCTGATCGCAGCTGCCGGACGGGCTAAGGTGATGCCGCCGCCTGTGCCACGTGCCGAACGCAAAAGCCCCCCCTTTGTAAGTATGCTGACAAGCTTTTGCGTTGTCGGCAATGCCAGACCGGTTTCCGCCGCAAGATCCGTTGCTGACACGCGCGCAGAACCGCAATGGCGCGAAGCTGCGCTCATGATCACCACCGCATAATCGGTCATATTCGACAAACGCATATTGCGCATCCTAATCAGATAAATTTACTCCGATTGGGTGCAGATGGTCCTTTTAACCGCTTAAATCAAGCCAGAAAGGACTCAATATCCCGGAAATTATCCTTATTCAGCCACAATCGCATGACCTTTGCGTCGTCGCTGTCCAAGGCGCCCGGAGTGCGTCCGGCAAATTGGCGTATCTCACGGATCATATGGGGTTGGTCATAAAATATTGATTCCACCTGAGCCCGCATCTCCGACGAGGCACGTGAGTCCACCATAATTGTCGCCGCGCGCAAAGCGCGATACTTACGCATCAATTGTTTGGGCGCGGTCCCGAAATATTTGGTAATCAAACGCACGGTGGTGCTGCGGGACATTTCGATTTGAGCATATAGCTGTTCGACATCGGGGTCGAATTCGCCCGAGAGCCAGCTAATCACCGTATGAACGAGATTGACATGGGAGGTGGGCACCGTTTTCAGTCTGGAAAGCAAGAATGCGGTAATCTCGTCGACCATTTGGGCTAATCGCATTGTTCCGTCGGTGTGTCCTGCCATTAATTTCTTCGTCAGGACATCTATTTCCGGTCCAAACAGGGCCGACGCGGGAACGGCCCGGTCAACGTAATGATTTGCCGGTCGGCCCGTCAACGCCACAAAGCCAAGCGGCGAGAGCGCAAAACCAAGATCATGCAACGGACCGTCAATCTGAAATTCGGCTGCAGCCAAGCCTGGACCAATTACAGACGCCTTGGTCACTGCATCCACATGCCCATCCTGGAACCGCATGGTCCCCGAACCCTTAAGAAGGAATACCAGATGCCCGGGTGCCGCAGGCTGCATGTCACAGACGCGTTCTTGATCACAACGGAAAAAATAGATTTGCGTAACAAATGGCGCAAGCGCGGGTGGCGGCACAAATTTAACGACTTCGATCATATCGGGGGACAGAATTGCGGTGCTGTCCGCATTATGTCCAACGCTGTTGTGTTCTCCCATGCCCCGTCATGCATTGGCCTGTAATTTCCGTCAATGACCTGCGTGCAATTCTGCCAAGTTTCTAAATAAGAACGACATTAGGATGACCTGATGCCTTTGATCAAATTGCCTGGGTGTGCAGTCGGTCAAGAACATAAGCTTCCAACCGCTGCGACTGCGCCACGTCAAATCGCAAACCGAGCTTACTGCGCCGCCACAAGATATCTTCGGCGGATCGGGCCCACTCGCGGTCGATCAAATAATTGACCTCGATTGCGTGAAGCCCATGCCCGAAATCTCTACCCAAATCCGAAGCGCCCCGGACAGTTTCCAGCATAACATTCACCCTCGCGCCGTAGCTTCGTACCCATCGTTGCACGAGCGGCTTGGTCACATAAGGATGCTTGCGCAGGACAGTGTCAACAAGATCGGCGGCGCCGTTGATCGGAAAATCCCCGCCGGGCAGCGGTTGCCGCAAAGTCCAGCTTTGTCCACTTAGCATCGGTAGATAAAGGCTAAGCCTCTGAACGGCGCTTTCGGCAAGATGCCGGTAGGTGGTGATCTTGCCACCAAAAACTGACAGAATGGGAGCCGCCCCGTCAGCATCGACATCCAGTTCGAAATGATAGCCCCGTGATGCACTTTCAGGCTTGCCGGAGCCATCGTCAACCAATGGCCGGACCCCTGCAAAACTATATAGGACGT
>NZ_JBKBQV010000070.1:0-13811 GCF_046292425.1 Sphingorhabdus sp. | reverse complement strand
CTGCGACGTGGCCTTGGGTGAGATTGCCGATATCGTCTGGACCGCCAAGCCGCAGACCGTGCTGATCGAAGGTGCCAACCCGCGCCACGCGCATGAATTTGCGATGTTCGAAGACATCAAGCTGCCCGAGGGCAAAGTTCTTATCCCCGGTGTAATTGAGTGCCAGTCAAACTATATCGAGCATCCTGAACTCATCGCCCAGCGGATCGCGCGCTACGCCCATCTTGTTGGTCGCGATAATGTTATGGCAGGCGCAGATTGCGGCTTCAGCATCCATGTTGGGTCGGGCAGCGTCGACCGCAGCGTGGTTTGGGCGAAGATGGCAGCGCTGTCCGAAGGCGCAAAGATCGCCTCGAAGCAGTTCTGGGGCTGATGGGGTAGGCGGCGCGGTCTAGCGTGTCGTGAACTTCAGGCCAATCCACAAGATGCGCGGGGTGCCGAGGTCGATCGACGTGCCGACCTTACGTGTCACGACGGCCTCGTTGAGGATATTTTCAACGCGGCCAGTCAATGCGACCTGCTTATTCAGCGGGATTTGCGCAAAGCCGTCGAGCGTCACTGCCGACGGGAGGATGTTGCTCTCCAGATCATCCTCAAACTGCGCACCGACATAGCGGGCGGTGGCAGAGAACACTGCTCCCGTGCTTGGCGTCCAGCGCACCGTGGCGTTGGCGGCATGGCGCGGGCTTTGCGCTGGAGACAGGCCATTTAGCCCAATCGCGCTACCCGATGCCCGCACCTTGCTGTCGCTAAACGCGTAGGAACCCGAAATCGCCACTTCGCCGAATGCTGCTTCGCCAGAAAGTTCAACGCCTTTCACAATTATAGCGTCCACGTTGCCGCGCTGACGCAGATTGTTGCCAATGGTGATATTGGCGATGGCATCGTTTAAGCGATTGTAAAATACAGTGGCGCCGAAAGAGACGCCGTTGGTCGGGCGCAGGTCAAACCCTGCTTCAACACCGCGCAGATTTTCAACTTCCAACGCAGCATTGGCGCGCGTGGCAACCGGGAATACGGTGAAGGGCCGGTAAAGCTCGTTCAATGTTGGTAAGCGAAAACCGGTATAGGCAGCAGCCCGCAAGGCAAAGCCATTGCCCGCTGCATACAGCGCGCCAACCCGTGCGCTTGTTTCCCAGCCTGCGCGATCGGCAAAATTGTCATCGCGTATGACGGTGCCGTTGGCGGAGCGCTCGGCAAAAAAGCCATTGTCGAGGGTCCAACGGTCGGCACGAATGCCACCGGTCAGCGTCAATGCGCCCACGTTCCAGTCATTCTCAGCGAATACGCCAAGCGTGGCCGTATTGCCGCCGGCATTGCGGCGCGCCGTCACAAGGCCTGTGACCTGGCTGTAGGCATCCTCAAACAATTCGCCTTCGGACAAGCGGGCATCTGCGCCAATGCGCAATTGATGATCGATGCCAACGGGAGGGCGGATTTCGATTTTCCCCCCCAATCCAGTCGATGGGGTGTTTCGCTGGTCCAACGTCTTGCGCAACGATGTCGCGCTGATCACCACATTGGTGAAGTTGCGCGCCTGCACATATGCCAATGCGTCGACTTGCCACTGGCCTTGCGACACGATGCGGATACTTGCGTCTTGCCCCGCGGAGCTGCTGTCAGCGCCCGCAAATCGCAAGGTGCGATTGTCCTGGAAGAGCAAACCGCGAAACTGCATTTCGACGCCATCCGCCAATGGCGCTACGGCGCGCAATCCGGTTGACCAACTATCATAAGCCGCGCGCACATCACTTGGCTGACGCGTGGTGGCAGGCGTGGTGAAAAATCCGTCGCTGCGATCCCATCGGCCCGACAGGCTTACAAAGCCAGCTCCAAGATCGGTCGCTAGGCCGGCAGACAGTTCGGTTGAATTGTTGCTGCCATAAAAAGCCGATAGCGATGCGTCAGGCAAGTCGCTGCGGCCAGCGCTATTAAGTTCAATGGTGCCCGCCACTGCCCCTGCACCAAAGGCACCGTTGCCGCCGCCGCGCGTCACGCGAACAGAGGATAGTCGCTCGGGCGCAATGGCGCTAAAAGGGATATAGCCGAAAAAAGGGTCGGCTTGAGGCACGCCGTCGAGCAATATGAGTGTTCGGCTCGACGCATTGCCCCCAAGCGCGCGCAACGTTGCGCCTTGCGCTGACGGGTTGGCAGAACGGCTATCGGAACGGCGGAATTGCTGAAAGCCCGCGACGTCGGCAAGGACATTCTCGATGCGTCCCGAAGCCTCGCTGATCAGGCGCGCGCGATCAATTTCAACCGAGCCATAGGCTGGATCACCCTTCGTCTGGTCCAAGCCTTTTCCCGTGACGACGATGAGCGGCTCAGAGGCGTCAGCTTGCGCATAGGCTGCAGGCGTGCCGACGGCGATAGCCAGTGCGGATGTCCGAACCAAAAAGCTAATCATGAAGGCTCCTGAAATGAGGAAATTATGGCGTGTCGGCTGTTGAGAAGCCCATATATGCATCGCCGCGCTGATTTGAAATATAATAAGCCATGGTTGCAATAATCTACTGACGGGCGCATGGATTGCCCAAGGAATCAGGAGAAGATACATGCGTCAAATCGATCATTTCATCAGCGGCGGGGCAGGTGCCAGCTCGGCACGTTTTGGCGATATCATGGACCCGAACAATGGCGTGGTGCAGGCGCGGGTGGCCTTGGGCGACGCAGCGGTGCTTGAGCGTGCGGTGCAGGCGGCACTGGCGGCGCAACCTGCCTGGGCGATGACCAACCCGCAGCGCCGTGCCCGCGTGATGTTTGAATTCAAACGGCTGGTTGAGGCCAATATCGATGATCTGGCGCACATGTTGAGTAGCGAGCATGGCAAGGTCATTGCCGATAGCAAGGGCGACATTCAGCGCGGGTTGGAAGTTATCGAATTTTGCTGCGGCATTCCGCATGTGTTGAAGGGTGAATATACCCAGGGCGCAGGACCCGGCATTGATGTATATTCGATGCGCCAGCCAATCGGTATTGGTGCAGGCATTACGCCATTCAACTTTCCTGCAATGATTCCGTTGTGGATGAGCGGCGTTGCAATTGCGACGGGTAACGCGTTTATTATCAAGCCAAGCGAGCGCGATCCAAGCGTGCCCGTGCGTTTGGCCGAACTGTTTATCGAGGCTGGATTGCCCGAAGGCATTTGCCAGGTCGTGCATGGCGACAAGGAAATGGTCGATGCCATTCTTGACCATCCTGCGATTGGCGCGGTGAGCTTTGTTGGCTCCTCCGACATTGCGCATTATGTCTACAATCGCGGTGTCGCCAATGGCAAGCGCGTGCAGGCCATGGGCGGCGCGAAGAACCACGGTATCGTTATGCCTGATGCCGATCTTGATCAAGTGGTCAACGACCTTGCTGGCGCGGCCTTTGGTTCGGCTGGCGAACGCTGCATGGCGCTTCCGGTTGTTGTCCCTGTGGGCGATGAAACTGCTGAACGCCTGAAGGCGAAACTGATCCCGGCAATTGAAGCATTGCGTATTGGCATCTCGACCGACGCCGAGGCGCATTATGGCCCAGTGGTTACGCAAACCCACAAGGAAAAGGTTGAAGGCTGGATCCAGACCTGCGTCGATGAAGGCGCAGAACTGGTAATAGATGGCCGCGGATTTACGCTTCAGGGGCATGAGAAAGGCTTCTTCATTGGCCCAACCCTGTTCGATCATGTCACCACTGACATGGAAAGCTACAAGGAAGAAATCTTCGGCCCCGTGCTTCAAATGGTGCGCGCTGCAAACTTCGAAGAAGCGCTCGCACTGCCGAGCAAGCACCAATATGGCAATGGCGTTGCGATCTTCACGCGCAACGGTCATGCCGCGCGCGAATTTGCAGCGCGCGTCAATGTCGGCATGGTCGGTATCAACGTGCCAATCCCGGTGCCAGTTGCGTATCACAGCTTTGGCGGCTGGAAGCGGTCTGCCTTTGGCGACACCAACCAGCATGGCATGGAAGGCGTGAAGTTCTGGACTAAGGTCAAGACCATCACACAACGCTGGCCAGATGGCGGCGTCGGTGACGCAGCCAACGCGTTCGTCATTCCAACAATGGGGTAGGGCATATGAAAATTGCATTTATCGGGCTTGGCAATATGGGCGGCGGCATGGCCGCGAACCTTGTGAAGGCGGGACACAAGGTGAATGCATTTGACCTGTCGTCTGACGCACTCACGCGCGCAAAGGAAAATGGCTGCGCAACCTTTACTTCGGTGCGTGAAGCTGTCGATGGCGTGGACGCAGTCGTGTCTATGCTGCCCAATGGCAAGATCGTCGCAAGCGTTTTTGAAAATGACGTATTGGGCCACGCCCCCAAGGGTGCCGTGTTGCTCGATTGTTCAACCATTGATGTGGACACCGCGCGCCATGTTACAACTGATGCTGTCGCTGCTGGCTATGACATGATTGATGCCCCGGTATCTGGCGGGATAGCTGCGGCCAATAATGGGACGCTGACCTTCATGGTTGGTGGCACAGATTCAGCTTTTGGGCGCGCGGAGCCGATTTTGTCAGCGATGGGCAAGGCGGTAATCCACGCTGGCGCGTCGGGGGCAGGGCAGGCGGCGAAAATTTGCAACAATATGCTGCTGGGCGCCTCGATGATCGCGACCTGCGAGACCTTTGCCATGGCGGAAAAACTTGGTCTCGATCTCCAGACCTTCTACGATATTTCGTCCAAGGCTTCCGGACAGAACTGGTCAATGACCAGCTATTGTCCAGTACCGGGCGTAGGGCCAACTTCGCCTGCCGACAATGACTATCACGGCGGCTTTGCGACAGCGCTGATGCTCAAGGATTTGAAACTGGCGATGGAAGCCGCGCGTTCAGTCAATGCCGATGTGCCGATGGGGGCGCGGGCGACCGAGCTTTACGAAACCTTCGACGCAGCGGGCAAAGGCGGGTTGGATTTTTCGGCGATTATCCAAAGCTTGAAGGATTAATCACACATTGGATTAATTTTGGGCAATCCAGTCAGCAAGCTCAGCCAAGGGTAACAGGCGGTGGAATTCTACACCTAATAACCGCCCGCTGCGCCATTTTACGGTCGCGGCGACCGAGTGACTGGCATCAATGCGGATGACAAGCTTGCTATTCATCTTAGGGGCTGCGTCGCAGAGCAACTTTGCGCCGCGCTGAGAGATGTTGGACAGCACCGCGTCGTAAACGCGATTGTCGTAGGTAATGCGTGCCGGCTTACAAGTTTGGAAGCGCGGAAGCCGGCTGCGCTGGCCGTCGATCTTTCTTGCCGGTTTCGCGAGTATACGCTCCACTGCAATTTCATGGTTAAATTTGATGCCGACTGTCCGCCCCTCGCGCCAGACAATTTCGCCAGTTAGTTCCTGATCGTCTAGCAAGGCGATGGAAATGTGGTGACCTATCTCAAGCGGGAAATGCGCATCGATCATCATACCGCCAGACGAGACATCGCGCACCATGCCCAAGCATTCAGCATGCAGCTGAATATCCTTCAGACGGGCCACACGCATCACCTTTACGTTACGCGCTTGTTCACGGCGATCAGGCTGGTCGCTATCGTCCGGCAAGGATCCCAGGCCAAGCGAAGGATCGCGAAATTGGTCCATATCAATTTTCATGCTCTCTCTATGCAGGACGAGTAACTAACATTTTGAATGATAAATATCGTTAACAAGACCAAAAGCCGTGAAGCAGCGGGATTGCAAATCACCGGAAAAACCTATTAGGACTGTGGCCGAGAACTATATATCGTTCGATACTCGGCTTTGCTTGAGCCGACCCAGAATATCAGGAGTAGCCCATGCAATCAGTGACCACCCAAAAAATCGATGACGTGCTCGTCGTTCTTGTCGACAATCCCCCTGTCAACGCATTGTCATGGCACGTGCGTCAGGGGCTCAAGGACGGTTTTGAACAAGGGTTGGCTGACGACGCCGTCAAGGCCATTGTTCTGCGCTGCGCTGGATCGACGTTTATAGCGGGGGCCGACATCACCGAATTTGGCAAGCCGCCCCAAGGCCCGGATTTTAACGCGGTACTGAACATGATTGAAGCTGCTGGCAAGCCGGTCGTCGCGGCCATTCATGGCACGGCTTTGGGTGGAGGTCTGGAAACCGCACTGGTTTGTCATTACCGTATCGCTGTGCCCTCTGCGCGGCTCGGTGTGCCAGAAGTGAAACTCGGCCTGTTACCGGGTGCCGGAGGGACGCAGAGGCTGCCGCGCGTCGTCGGGATAGAGGCTGCCGCCACGATGTGCTCCCTTGGTGAGCCGCTGTCGGCCACCAAAGCAGCATCGATTGGCCTCGTTGACCGGTTGGCAGGTGAAGATAGTCTCACCGACGACGCCATTGCTTACGCGCGGGAATTGATTTCCCTCGGACCAAGGCCAACTCGCGAGCGTCCATTGGGCGGAGATACTGCAATCTTCGAACAGCTAAAAGCCGCCAATGCCAAGAAGTGGAAAGGCTTTGAAGCGCCATATGCCAACCTTGCATGTGTCGAAGCAGCCACGCGGCTGCCTTTTGAAGAAGGCATGAAGTTTGAACGCGCCGAGTTCATGAAGCTTATGGGCGGATCGCAATCTGCGGCCCAGCGGCACATGTTCTTCGCCGAACGGCAAGCTGCAAAGATCGATGGCTTGGCAAAAGACGTTCCGTTGCGCGACATCAGGAAAGTGGGCGTTATCGGCGCTGGCACCATGGGCGGTGGCATTTCGATGAACTTCCTGTCCAGGGGCATCGCTGTGACCATCGTCGAAATGGTTCAGGAAAATCTCGACCGTGGTGTCGGCGTAATCCGCAAAAATTACGAAAATAGCGCAGCAAAGGGCCGCTTCTCGCCTGAACAAGTCGAAGAAATGATGGGTCTTTTGACGCCGTCGCTTTCCCTGAATGATCTCGCCGATTGCGACCTTGTCATTGAAGCCGTGTATGAAAGCATGGACGTCAAGAAAGAGGTCTTTGGCAAGCTGGATCGCATTTGCAAGCCCGGCGCGATCCTGGCCTCAAACACCTCTTATCTCGATATCGATGAAATCGCGGGCAGCACCTCTCGTCCGCAGGACGTGGTCGGCATGCATTTCTTCTCGCCAGCCAATGTCATGAAATTGCTCGAAGTCGTGCGCGGCGACAAGACCGCGCCTGACGTTCTCGCTACCGCGATGGCGATTGGCAAGAAAATCGGCAAGGTCGCAGTTGTGGCGGGGGTCTGCCACGGCTTTATCGGCAACCGAATGTTATCTACACGGCAGCAACCGGCAATGCAGTTATTACTAGAGGGTGCAACACCTGCGCAGATCGACAAGGTGCATACCGATTTCGGCATGCCCATGGGGCCATTCCAGATGAGCGATTTGGCGGGACTCGACATTGGTTGGCACCGTGACCCTTCAAGAATTGAGACTATTCGTGACGCGCTGTGCGCTGCGGGCCGTTTTGGCCAGAAAAACAGCAAGGGCTTTTACGACTATGATGAGAAGCGCGTCGGGACACCAAGTTCCGAGGCACTTGCCATCATCGAAGAATTTCGTGCGACGTCAAACTTGCCGAAGCGCGAAATCGCTGATCAGGAGATCGTTGAACGCACACTCTATCCCATGGTCAACGAAGGCTATAAAATCCTTGAAGAAGGCAAAGCCCAGCGCGCGTCTGACATCGATGTCGTCTGGATCTATGGCTATGGATGGCCAATTTATCGCGGCGGGCCCATGTTCTGGGGCGAGTTGGAGGGCGCAGGCAAGATCGTCGAGGCGCTTGAAAGGCATGGCGTTCAAGTCGCAGAAAGCCTGAAAGCAAAGGCCTGATATTCAGGCTGTGAGACCCGGCGCAGGGCAGTCCGCGTCGGGTTCCAGCGTTACACGATTATGCACACATCATCTTTGGAAGCTTTTAGCCCTGCTGCGTAGGTCTTGAAACCAGCCATCGTCCGGTCGTGAACAGTGACATATTCACCAGTGAGGAAGATTATGGCGGAAGTAGTTCAGGAGCACGAAAATGGTGCTCGCCTTACACGTTGGATTGAGTTGCTTCCTATCTGTGAGCGAACCCCCGCCCTCGGGGTGGCAATAACAGTTGCCATTTTCGCACTAGCTTGGCTGGTTCGGATTATTGCCGACCCTGTGTTGCCAACAGGGTTTCCTTACGTCACATTTTTTCCGGCTGTAATTATAACTGCGTTTCTGTTTGGTGCACGATTAGGGATATTGTCTGCCTTATTGTGCGGGGCCGTCGCGTGGTATTATTTTCTAAACCCAAGAGGATCATTTGCGACTGATGGCGCGGAGGTCGCGCTTGCCTTTTACGGGTTTGTTGTCGCAACAGATCTGTTTCTGGTCGATGGTATGCAAAAGGCCAACAAGCAGTTGCTCCTCGAACGCGAAATTAACCAACAGCTGGCCAGCGCTAAGGAAGAGATGTTCCTCGAACTGGAGCAGCAGGGCGTAGAGCGCAAGCAAGCCCTTGATGATCTGCGTTCCAGCGAATTGCAAACCCGGCTTGCCACAGAAATTGCGGGCATCGGACTTTGGAAATGGCACGTCCCGTCCGGGCAGGTCCATTGGGACAAAACTATGTTTGAGCTGTACGGCACCCCGCCGACGCCGGAAGGGGTAATGCATTTCACTGACTATATTGGAAACATCCATCCTGACGATGTCGAGGAACAAAGAGCCATTTTACAAGAGACTGCCAGCAACGGCGGGCCAAGCGAAAGGCAATTCAGGATACTGCGGCGTGCCGACGGCAACATTAGGCACATTCGCGCTGCCGAGATAGCCCGTGCCAACCCGGATAGCGAAACTGAATGGGTGGTGGGCACCAACCTTGATGTAACCGATCAGAAAAACCGGGATAGTCACGTACAACTCCTTATGGGAGAGATAAATCACCGTGCCAAGAATCTGCTGGCTGTAGTGATGTCGGTAGCCCGTCAGACCGACGGCGCAAACCATGCGGATTTCATTCAAAAATTCTCAGCGCGTATTCAGTCATTGGCTGCGGGTCAGGATGTACTTGTCGAGAACGAGTGGATGGGCGTGGAACTCGAGATTCTGGCGAGGGCGCAGCTTAGCCACTACAAGGATCTTATAGGTAACCGCATCAACATATCCGGTGATCCAATCACCTTGTCTGCCTCTGCGGTTCAAACACTTGGCATGGCGCTTCACGAGCTGGCAACAAATGCTAGCAAATACGGCGCGCTATCAAATGACACAGGTTGCATAACGTTATCTTGGTGTAAGCTTCAGGCTTCAAACGGCAATCGCCTGGTCATTGACTGGAGCGAGCGTCTTGGTCCCTTGGTAATTCCGCCCGAGCGCACCGGCTTTGGCTCGACGATTACAGGCGACGTGGTCAGAATGAGCCTGGTTGGCGACGTGACGACAGAATTCGCCCCATCTGGATTCTCATGGCGACTTGATTGCCCACTTGAAAACGTCATCGAAACCAAATCGTCACGATGACCAGTCCGTTTTCATAATAACTTGGATGTTTCCGCATCGGTGTAAGGGTACCCACGCCGTCATCTAATAGAGCGATACATTCATATCAGTACTAAAGCACTGATAACAAACAAATAAACCAGTCAATTTTTTTGGGAACCTTATAGTTAATACACGGTTAGGTTCTTATCGCTCACGCGAGCGATTTTAAAAGTGGGCAGACTTTTAAGCAGTGCAACTGTTTACGAGGAACGAAAAATGAAACTTTTGAAAAAAGCGTCGATCGCGTCGGTCATGCTAGCCGCATCAATGTTCGCCACAAGCGCCAACGCGGCGCAATTTATAACGATCACCGGGCCTAGTGGAACATTTGGTGATGACGATGTCACTTGTGCGACTACCGCACCTTGTACGTTTACGCGGTCGTTTGAATTTGTAACCCCTGCAGGGTTTAATATTACCAGTGTAGATATATCATCTGTTGCAACAACAAATCCCCTGACCAATATCGACTTCTCTTCAGTCACGTTTAACGGAATTAACTTCAACATCTTATCGACAGGCACTCAGGAATTCCGCAATCTGTTGAACCAAAACCTGATAGCTGGCGCAACCAATGTGTTGAACGTTACCGGTACGTCAGGTGGCAATGCGGCATTTTCAGGAAACCTGGCGTTTTCATCTGTAGCGGCCGTTCCAGAACCGACTACGTGGATGTTGATGCTACTTGGAATGGCTGGAATTGGCTTCTCCATGCGCCGCAAAGCCGCGCCTACCTTACGGGTGCGTTATACGTAACTGAATTCTTATCATTGGCTGCTGGAAACGGCAGCCGGTGAACCATGCGCATAGCCTCAAACGGACCTTTTAACGCAGAGTTAGAAGGTCCTTTTTTGAACGCCACAGGGCGGCTTATTCTTCAGCACCAGTTTGAAGCTCAACACTGTGTACGTGCAGAGTGGCTGCAGCCAAATTGAAAATACGAAACTTGCCGGATAGGATTCAGCTCAAATTCGTAAAATAATGCATACGCACTTGCAGACTAGAGGGCGAAATGGGGATGCCCTTGGCTGGAAGCTGGCGACTAAGGTTTCAGAAAACTTTTCGGATGTGACGAAATGACCGCAGGGTCTGGAGCAATGCGCACCGCTTGCAGATAACGCGGCTTTGCGGCTTCTGCGTTACATTTCAGCGCCGCCCCGGCATGACTGCTCTCTGAAGATGCCAGCTGTCTGGTGCGGCCAAGAAGACTCGAACTTCCACGGGCTTTCGCCCACAACGACCTCAACGTTGCGCGTCTACCAATTCCGCCATGGCCGCACGCGCCTAGACAGGTAGGAGGCGGCCCGTAGCAAAGCCAGTGGGTAGGCGCAACAGACATTATCGTTAAGAGTGTACGCAATACGTTGTCGCAATTTGGCACAGCGGTAAACCTGGCGGACAATTGGTCGTAATTTCGGTCAATGTCAAAAAAATTAACCCTTATTCGCTCTTGCTCTTCGATATAAATGAGCGGCTAAGAACTTAAATGTTGAAGCACGTCATTCTTTTACTGGGTTTTGTCACCGGCGCCAGTGAGGCTGCGAACCTAAAACGGGCAGCGGTACGCGTCGCGCGAGTTGGCGTCACGGTCATCGAGGCAGAACGCGCCATACCGGACGAAAATAAGGTGGTATCCAGAAAGCAGGACCGGCAAATCCGTAAGCGTGAAGAAAAGCCGATGGTCGAATTTCACTGAAGCGCCACGCGATCCACGCCATATTTACGCATTTTTTCAATCAACGTGGTGCGTTTTAGTGTTAGCAGCCGCGCGGCTTCTGAAATAACACCATCGGCGCGTCCAAGCGCCGTTTGAATTCGCTCCAATTCAATGCTTTCGATTTGCGCCTTTAGGTCAATAGGTGCGTCCCAAATTTGTGGCGGCGTGGGGACAGGATCGGGCCTTGGCGCAATTCGGGGTGTGGGCGATAAGCGGGGCGCTGAGCGTCCCAGTAGCTGGTCAACGCCGAAGGCATCGATAGCCTCACCCTGAAACAATACGCCTGCGCGCTCAACGATGTTGCGCAATTCACGGACGTTACCCGGCCAGTTGTGCGCCTGAAGTCGTTGTATCGCCGAGCGATCGAAATGGCACTGGGCGGCAATTTTTTTGTTGCGCTGAAAATGGGCAATCAATTGAGGTATGTCTTCCGCCCGTTCGGCAAGCGTAGGTACCTGCAAGAGGACGACTCCTAGCCGGAAAAACAGGTCCTCCCGGAAACGGCCTTCGCTGATAGCGCGTTCAATATCCTGATGTGTTGCCGATATAATCCGAACATCGACTGGCAGCGCACTGTTACCGCCGATGCGCGATACCAACCCGTCCTCCAACACGCGTAGTAGTTTGACTTGCATATCAAAGCGCATGTCACCGATTTCGTCGAGGAAGAGCGTGCCCTTGTCCGCATTTTCGAAATGACCGATACGTCGCGCCTGCGCGCCGGTAAACGCGCCGCGCTCATGGCCAAACAATTCGGATTCAATCAGTTCTGCCGGAATAGCCCCACAGTTTAGCGCGACATAGGGTTGGGATGCCCGAACGCCGGTTTCATGGATAGCGCGAGCGACGACCTCTTTGCCCGAACCTGACGCGCCGCAGATCATCACCGAGGCGGATGAATTCGCGACACGCCGCACCATATCCCGCAGATGGACCATAGGCGGACTGTCGCCGATCAAATATTCTTCGATGGCCATCGACGCGACCGTGGCCGAATTGACCGCGAGTTTACTTGAGTTCATCAAATTTTCCCAACATTAGAACGTGTTGGTTCTCATTTGGCGAAGACTGTAAACAGAATGCTAACAAGATACCCGGAAATTGGCGTTTGTTCCGAAATGGAGTGCATTTAAGTGTAAAAAATGCTATTTTACAATGGATTACATCCGTTATGAACAACAAAAATGGTTAAGAGACGGTGCGCCAGCCGAGTGTAATCGACATGCGTCGATTTCTTGGGTCATAAGGATTCTTGGGAAAATACGGCTCGCGGTCGGCGACGCCCTCAATGCGCAAGAACTGGGAGTCAGATATCCCGGACCGTACTAAATGGGCCCGGGTTGCCTCTGCGCGGGCTGATGAAATTTGCCAATTGTTTGTACCCAACGCAGCGGAAACGCGTTGCGCGTCAGTATGTCCCCGGATGATTAAGCCATTAGGTAAACCGCGCAGCGTGTCGGCGACTTGGCTCAACAGCTTGATGGCATCGGGTGTCAGGATGTCAGTGCCCGAAATGAACATTGAAAAGTTCGCTTCGTCGATAAGGTCAATCCGCATGCCTTCGCGTGTTTCTGTAAATCGCAGATTGCGCGCAAATCGTCTCATTGACTTGTCAGATGCGACCTTCCGCATCAGCCGCTCGCGCAGATCTCTGAAATTAGCCTTGTCCTGACCCAGGCCCGATGCTTCCTTTGGACCACCTTTTGCGTCACGCGGTATGGTCATGCTTCTTGTGCTTGTCTGCCCGGCCCGCTGGACGAACTTGTCGACAGAGGTTATGGAATCGCCACCAAAAAAGCTCGTTGACCCCGCGCTTTCCTGTTTGGTTGTGATCAAGGTAGGAGAGAAATAATCCGCCAGAGCCTTGCGCTGCTTCTCGGTTGTTGCGCCAAGAAGCCACATCAACAGGAAAAACGCCATCATCGCGGTCACAAAATCGGCATAAGCAACCTTCCAAGCGCCGCCATGATGTCCCCCATGCGGTGCCTCGATGATTTTTTTGACAATGACCGGACGTACCGGCGCGGTTGGCTTCGCCATTACCGCCCTCGCATCCCGTCAAAGACTTCTGCAAAGCTGGGTTGGTTCGAATGTTCGATACCCGAACGGGCAGCTTCAATCACCAATGGCTGTGGATGGCCGTGAAGCGAGGCGATGATCATCTGCTTCACGACATGATAAATTGCCGCATCCGCCTCGATGACTTGCCGCGCGCGGTTAGCAAAGGGGCCAACCAGCCCATAGGCCAACAAGACGCCCAAGAATGTGCCCACCAGCGCCGATCCGATCATGCCACCCAGAATGGCAGGTGGCTTGTCAATCGACCCCATCGTTTTAACAACCCCCAACACAGCGGCGACAATGCCAAGCGCGGGGAGCGCGTCGGCAAGGCCTTGCAGTCCATCGGCTGGCTTGATGCAATGGTGATGATGGTTTTTGATTGCATTATCCATCACTTCTTCGACGGCATGGGGATCAAGTGTACCTGATGACACGACCACAAGCCGCAACGTGTCGCTTATCAAATGGATTAGTGTCTTGTCCTTAAGCAGCTTTGGATATTCGCTGAAAATAGCCGAATTTTCGGGATCTTCGATATGTGGTTCAACTGCCACCGGTCCATCGGTTTTGAGCATTTTCA
>NZ_JBKBQV010000069.1:2094-13824 GCF_046292425.1 Sphingorhabdus sp. | reverse complement strand
CAGCTGGCTATAGTTCGCTGCCTGGATGGCTGATGCCACCGCCAAATCATGAAGGCTATCCAACGCGCAACGATGTGCTCGAGTACCTCACACGCTATGAGGCGCGCTACCAGTTGCCAATACGGAGACCGGCAAAGGTGACGTCGGTCGAACGAAGAGATGGCCATTTTAAAGTTAAAACAGACCACAGCGCCTTTGCTGCCAAAGCAGTCGTAAGCGCCACAGGCACTTGGTCGCATCCCTACATTCCTGACCTCCCGGGCAGAGACCTTTTCAAAGGTCGGCAAATCCATTCCGCACATTATGTTCAGCCAGATGACTATGCCGGACAAACTGTAATTGTGGTCGGTGGCGGCAACAGTGGAGCGCAAATCCTTGCAGAGGTTGCGCAAGTTTCGCACGCCCTATGGGTCACAATTCAAGACCCTTTGTTTCTGCCAGATGATGTTGATGGTCGCGTGCTGTTTGAGCGAGCAGTAGCGCGCATGAAAGTCGGACCGGGCGACATACCTGCGGGCGGTATCGGTGACATCGTTATGGTTCCGCCCGTGAAAGAAGCACGAGCTCGCGGCGACTTGAACTCGGTTCGGCCGTTCAAACAAATGACTGCTGATGGCGTTATTTGGCCAGATGGATCTGAAACAGCCGTTGACGCTGTCATTTGGTGCACGGGATTTCGACCGGCGTTGCAACATCTGGCCTGGCTTGACGTGCTCGAGGATGATGGACGGGTTGCGGTAGACCACAGTCGGTCTGTTCAAGAGCCCCGACTTTGGCTTGCTGGCTATGGTGACTGGACTGGTCCAGGGTCAGCTACATTGATGGGCGCTGCGCGGACCGCGAGAGATTTGATTGCTCTCCTTTTACCGACCGTTCGGTAATGACCTGTGGTTGTAGGAACGGCTGCTTTTGCGATACATGACTTGAAAGCGGACCGGCAGCTTTCCCCAACATTCCGGTCGTATCAGCAATAAGTTGTAGTGCTTGTTAGCTGCCATTAGTTGGCAGGTTGCACCAAGCTCAATCTTCCAATCCGCAGTTCATTGAACCTTAGATTTCTATTCAAGAGCGAAGCTAACATGGTTTCTTAAGTCAACAATCGGTTTCGACGCGGCTTCTTTCATTATGTTGCTGATGCCTACCGTGCGTCGCGCTTTCTCATTTTGCTGCAATTTTGCTGCACGGAGAAGCGGGGATTGAATGTAAATGCCCGGAAACGCGCGGAATTGCGTGGGTTACGGAAGCAACACGCATGCGCGTAAATGACACCGCTATACAGAAATAAAACACATATTTATCAATATGTTAAATTGGTTCCCCGGTAAGGATTCGAACCTCAATAGACGGAGTCAGAGTCCGTAGTCTTACCGTTAGACGACCGGGGAACAGGGGGTGGGCATATATGCCGGTCGTTATGCATGGTCAACCCGCTGAATTGGGTCGACACAGGCACTGTTCAAAAATCTTGAGTTTTTGTCCTTCAGCGCGTAGCAACGATATCAGGTACCGGCGGCACATCCGACCGGATAGAAAATAAGAAGTGAGTTTCCGGCTATGGGCGAAACGGTCGCACCATCGCCGCAAAAGGGACGTGGGCGAAAACGGAAAAAACCGCCCCGTCGCAAAAATGCGGCACCCAAAGCTGCAACAATGCAGCAGACTTCGGTCGACGGCGCAGCGCGTGCTGATGTACCAACGGCGCCGACAAATGCCCCCAATGGCGCCGCCCAGGGCAATAGCACCATTTTACGTCGAAACTGGCTTGAGCGGACAGCCTATGCGGCGCTTGACTTAGGTACGAACAACTGCCGTTTGCTGATTGCGCGGGCAGGGGGCGATGATTTTACGGTAGTAGATGCGTTTTCGCGCGTTGTTCGTTTGGGCGAGGGGCTGACGTCCACCGGACGTATGAGCGACGAGGCGATGGACCGCGCGGTAGACGCGTTGACCGTATGCGCAGAGAAGCTGAAAAAACGCAACGTTGTGCTCGCCCGATCAGTCGCAACCGAGGCATGCCGTCAGGCGGCCAACGGGGCGCAGTTTATTGAGCGTGTTAAGCGGGAAACGGGGATACACCTCGATATCATCAGCCCGAAGGAGGAGGCGCGGTTGGCGGTCATGGGCTGTCACGCATTGCTTGAAGAAGGCGACGGGCCAGCCTTGATATTTGACATCGGTGGTGGATCAACAGAACTGGTTCTGGTATCTACGCGTAATGTCGTGCCCGAAATTCTGGATTGGGTCAGCGTCCCGTGGGGCGTCGTGTCACTCACGGAAAGCGAGCGGACAGAGGGTGACAGTCCAGAGCAATTACAGGCAAGCTATCAATCGATGCGCGACCGGGTGATGACGAGCTTTGCCGACTTTGCCGCGCGGTTGCCCGCAGATGGCGGCGACCGCCGGTTGCTGGGGACGTCTGGAACCGTGACAACACTGGCCAGCGTCTATCTGAAACTAAACACCTATGACAGGCGTGCAGTAGACGGGCTGCATTTGCCGACCAACGCGATGCGGGACATCAGCCGCGAATTGGCGCATCGAAACATACAGGGGCGCGCAGCGTTTCCGACCATTGGTAGCGAACGTGCCGATTTGGTCGTGGCGGGCTGCGCCATATTGGAATCCATCTTTGACATATGGCCCGGCGAACGGCTTGGCGTGGCAGATCGCGGCATTCGTGAAGGCATATTGCGCGCGCTGATGGCCAGCGACGCCAAACGCCGTAACCGGCGGAATTGAATAATGGCAGATAATCTTTTTGGTGGTAAAAACTCCGGTCGGACCCTGGCGGGCAAGCAAAAGGTCAAAACAGCCAAGCGGCGCACAGCAGGATCAACCCGCTGGCTCGAACGACAGTTGAATGATCCTTATGTGAAACGTGCGCATGGTGAGGGTTACCGCAGCCGTGCGGCTTATAAGCTCGTTGAATTGGATGAAAAATTCCACATCTTGCGCGGCAAAAAGGCCGTTGTTGATTTGGGAGTGGCGCCAGGTGGCTGGGCTCAAGTCGTGCGTAGGCAACAGCCCAAAGCAGCTATTGTGGGCATCGATTTGTTACCGGTTGATCCGCTTGAGGGTGTCATTTTGCTCGAGATGGACTTCATGCACGACAGCGCGCCGGAGAAGCTGATCGCCGAACTCGGCAGCGCGCCTGACCTGATTTTGTCAGATATGGCCGCCAACACGGTGGGCCATAAACAGACCGACCACTTGCGTACAATGGGCTTGGTTGAGGCGGCGGTGGATTTTGCAGTGAAAGTGTTGCTGCCCGGAGGTGATTTTGTCGCAAAGGTTTTTGCAGGCGGCACTGATCCGGAGATGCTGAGTATCCTGAAATCCAACTTTACCACCGTGAAACATGCAAAGCCGCCGGCCAGCCGCAAAGGGTCAGTTGAATGGTATGTGATTGCCCAAGGCAAGAAAAGCTGACAGTAAAAAGGGACCAGTCAGCTCTTTTGACGCGCTTTTTCGACTGCGTTTTTCAGCGCCTCGTAGCCTAACGCACCCTCTAATATCTGGTCGCCTATGATGAACGTCGGCGTTCCATTAAACCCGATCTGCTGCATGAGAGCCAAGTTACGTTCAATCTCTTTTGCCGCTTGCGGGGAGGCAGCAAATGTCTGGGCGGCGGGAACATCCAGCCCGGCGGTGCGTGCTGCTGCGGCGATATTGGCCGCGTCCGCGCGACCACTGGCGAAAAGTGCATCATGAAATGCCTTGTGCTTGCCTTGGCGTGCAGCAGCCAGCGCCCATAGAGCGGCCTCACGGCTTGACTGGCTAAGGATCGGCAGCTCGCGATAAACAAGCCGGATATTGCCATCGCCTTTTAACAAACGCTGCACATCCGCTACGCTAGCCCGGCAGAAACCGCAGTTATAGTCTGTAAATTCTACAATCGTCACATCGCCTTTTGGATTGCCGGCCTCGGCACCAGGAAATGGCTTGGCGATTTCGTCACCGGCTGCAGACAAGCGCTTGGTGACTTCGCGTTGCTGCAGAATGGCAACCGCGTCCGTAATAATCTCTGGATTTTGAAGAATATAGGCCTTCACCAACGCCTCTGTCGCCATCCGTTCGGCGGGTGACATGCCGGCGGCAGCCACGGCTTCGTCAGCCGATTTGGCAGCACCATCCGCTGTGGGGGCCATGTGAGGCCGGTCGGGAGCAGGCGAGGGCCAGTACACATAAACCGCTAGCGCCAACAATATGGCTAATCCGGAAACCACAGTTGCGATTATTATCCGGCGGCTATGTGTTTGTTCGTTCATATCTTCTGATTAGCGGCGATAGGGCTATTCTGCCAGCGTTTTAGCGGCGGCGGCGCTTCTTCATCTGCGCTAGCTTTGCTTCCGCTACCATATTAATATCCTGTGCGCGGATCCAATCGGGCGAGTATTCCGGCAACCCCGCCATCGCGGTTTGCGCATTGGGCAGTGCAAGTTGTGGTGCACCCTCCATCATGTAGCGCTCTGCGCTGGCCAGTGCGGCGCGGGCAGTGTCGCCTTTCTGCGCGTAGACGACGCCTAGCTGGTACCAGGCAAAGGGGTTGCGGTTATCTTTCGCAACCGCGGCTTTCAAGACCAGTGCAGCCTCATCAAGTTGCGCCTGATCTTCGGTAGCGATCAATGCATGTCCGAATATTGCAGCTATTAGTGGCTGATTTCCGGTAAGGTTGACCGCCTTGCGCAACGGTACAATCGCATCTGTCGGGCGACCGGATTCCAGCAATATCTGACCATGAAGTTCCAGAAAATACGGATCATCAGGTGCCGAAGCGACAAGCGCAGATGACTCGTCCAGTGCCTTTTGCGGGTAGGCTGACTTGTGCCAAGCATATGCCCGTGCATAGCGCGCGGGCACCGATTTGTCAGACTCTGGATAATCGCGCATCGTTGCTTTCGGATCGGCAAGATAGCCAGTTAGCTTTGCCTTAATCCGCTTAAAATCGTTTTCCCATTTTGGGTTTAGCGGCGCATTCCATGCAGGATCAGCAGAATAAGTGTCTTCCAGCACCGAAATACGTTCACCCGATAATGGGTGTGTGCGGCCGTAACTGTCCTCTTGCGGAATGCCGAGGCGGAATTCAAAATTTTGAAGCTTTTTGAAAAAGCTGATCGAGCCGCGGCCAGTTATTCCCGCAATGGACAAATATTGGGCGCCCGATGCATCCGCGGTGCCCTCTTGTCCCCGGCTATAAGCGAGAAACTTGCCCATGGCGGCTTGTTGGCCGGCGGACAATATTCCCATGCCAGCTTCACCAGCACCCGCTGCAATGGCGGCAGCTGCCAAAATGAGGCTGGCGATACTGATTCCGCTCGCGACTGACACACCTTCGTCGAAGCGTACCACGTGTCC
This sequence comes from Sphingorhabdus sp., assembly GCF_046292425.1. Lineage (GTDB taxonomy): Bacteria > Pseudomonadota > Alphaproteobacteria > Sphingomonadales > Sphingomonadaceae > Sphingorhabdus_B. The sequence continues at coordinate 8,469 of NZ_JBKBQV010000069.1, read as the reverse complement.
GCCAGCAACATGGCCAAGCTCGTGTGCGATTACGCCTTGGACTTCGTTGGCGGTTGTCGCTGCATCAATGAGCCCGCTGTGCAGGTAAACAGCCTGTCCTCCAGCGACGAAGGCGTTTATAGACTTATCATTGATCAGGATGATGTCGACATTTTTGGGATCAAGTCCTGCAGCCTCAATTAACGGTGCGGAAATCTCATCAAAAAAGGCTTCAGTCTCCGCGTCACGCAGTATTGACTGAGCCATTGCGGGCCGCATCGACACAAGCAATGCAAGGAACAAGATGAACGCCGTCCTGACGGCCCGTATAGCGTAGTTGCCCATATTTCTTGAATGGCCCGAACTGCATGAACGCGCAATGAAGAAGTTCAACAAAACAAAACCCCGCCGGCTAATGACCAGCGGGGCTTTTTATCCTGAACAACCTGACTTCCTTAGCCGAAGGTGCGCTGCCACCAGCCGGTGCGTGGGGGGCCGTCGCCGGCATCGCCGTTAGCATCCGTAGACGTCACATCTGGTGTAACATCCTTGGCTGCGGCTTTTTTCCGGGGAGCCTTTGCCTTGGTCTTCGGGCTTTCGGCAATTGCGTCAGCTTCTGCTGGCACCTGTTCCTTTTCCTTGGCCTTGGCACGAGGCTTTGCAGACGCCTTGGCTTTCGCTGCGGGAGCCTGGTCAATCGCCACCTCGGCCTCCAGGTCTGGCGCAGTGGAGTCAGCCTCGCCGGTGACAGCCTTTGGTTTGGCACGGCTACGGCGCTTTGGTTTGGCATCCGGCTCTTCGGATGCTTCCACTGCAGCCTGTGGCGCTTCGGTTTCCGCAGGCTCAGACGTTTCGGCTACTGTCTCGCCGCCAACTTCCTGACGATCACGGCCTCTGCCGCCTCGACGTCCGCGCCGGGCTTTGGGCTTGCTTTCAGCATTTGCATCAGCCGCTTCAACAGCCATGTCGCCTTCAGCTTGTTCGGGAGAAACGACATTGTCACCAGCAACTGGTTCTTCGCCTTCCGGACGGTTTTCGCGTTCGCGACCCTTGCCACCTCGGCGACCACGGCGACGCTTGCGTTTGCGGCCTTCACCGCCTTCGCCTTCTTCACGTGGACGATCTTCGCGGGCAGCACGAGGCTCACGGACAGCATCTTCATTTTCTTCGACTTCTTCGTCGAAATCTTCGATTTCCTCTTCAATGTCGTCGTCATCGAGATCGATAATTGGCGGCAAAGCAGCGGGACGTTCAGGACGGGGCCCAGAACTGGAGACGGCAAGCTTTGCGCCTTCCGTCTCGCCATTTGGAACAATCAAAACGCGCACATGATAGCGATCTTCAATTGCTGCCAGTTCGGCACGCTTGTTGTTAAGGCAATAAATGGTGGCCTCTTGGCTTGCTTGAAGCACGATCTGGCTGCCATTGCCTTTGGCGGCTTCGTCTTCGATGAGCCGTAGCGCCGACAACGCAGCGGAAGATGCTGTGCGGACTAGGCCGGTGCCTTCACAATGTGGGCATTCGCGGGTAGACGCCTCAAGCACGCCGGTACGCAGGCGCTGACGGCTCATTTCCATCAGGCCAAAGCTTGAAATTCGGCCGACCTGAATGCGGGCACGGTCGTGTTTCAGCGCTTCCTTCATCGCACGCTCGACTTTGCGGGCGTTCGAATGGTGCTCCATGTCGAGAAAGTCAATCACGACGAGACCAGCCATATCGCGCAAGCGCAACTGCCGGGCGATCTCACGCGCGGCTTCCAGGTTTGTCGAAAGCGCGGTTTGTTCGATGCCATGTTCTTTGGTCGAACGGCCGGAGTTGATGTCGATGGATACCAGGGCTTCCGTCGGATTGATGACGATGTAGCCGCCAGATTTTAATTGGACGATCGGCTGATACATCGCATTCAATTGGTCTTCGACATGGTAGCGCTGGAACAACGGGACCGGGTCGGCATAATGCTGCACACGCTTTGCGTGGCTAGGCATCAGCAACTTCATGAAGTCTTTGGCTGCCTTATATCCGTCGGGCCCCTCAACAAATACCTCGTCAATATCCTTGTTGTAGATGTCACGGATTGCGCGTTTGATGAGGTCGCTGTCCGTGTGGATCAGCATCGGTGCTGCGCCGCGCAAAGTGCGCTCCCGAATCTCGTCCCAAAGTCGCGCAAGATAATCGAAGTCGCGCTTTATTTCCGGCTTCGTACGGGCAAGTCCGGCAGTACGGATGATACAGCCCATCGTGGATGGGAGGGTGAGGTCGGAAATAATGGTCTTCAACCGCTTGCGGTCGGCTGCACTGTGGATTTTACGACTAATACCGCCGCCATGCGATGTGTTCGGCATTAAAACGCAGTAACGTCCCGCTAGGCTCAAATAAGTAGTGAGCGCTGCTCCCTTGTTGCCACGTTCCTCTTTAACGACTTGGACCAGCAAAACCTGACGGCGATGAATGACGTCCTGGATCTTGTAACGGCGGCGCAAATTCATGCGCTTTGCACGAACCTCATCGCTCGCCTTTGGCGCGCGGCCTTCACCATTACGGCCACCACGTCCACGCCGACGTCGGTTGTTGCGACCGTTATCGCTACCACTGTCGCCACGATCGTTTTCGTCCGCATCATCGCTATTGCCGTTGAGATCGGGTTCTTCACCCTCCGTCATGTCGATGGTGTCGACGCTATCATCGCTGTCGACTTCGATAAAGTCGGTTACGTCGTCTTCGCGTTCGGCAGAACCCTGCATGATGTCAGAAGGCTCATCGCTTTCCTCTTCTTCCTGTTCACGCAGTGCAGCTTCTTCAGCAGCGGCCTCGGCTTCTTCGGCCAACAATCTTTCACGGTCTTCACGTGGAATTTGGTAATAATCAGGGTGGATTTCGGCAAAAGCCAAAAACCCGTGACGATTGCCGCCGTAATCCACAAACGCCGCCTGAAGCGACGGTTCCACTCTGGTTACTTTTGCGAGGTAGATATTGCCTTTGAGCTGCTTGTGCTCGGCCGATTCAAAATCAAATTCCTCAATCTGGTTTCCTGTTACGACTGCGACCCGGGTTTCTTCCCGGTGACGCGCGTCGATAAGCATACGCGTTGTCATGTAATTTACTCCAGCGAGGCTGGCGCCCGGTTGTCAGCCAAAGGCCGCTCGCTTCATTGTTGATGCGTTGCCGGACCAGACGCACAGCGTTCGTGTCGGCAAAGCGATATGGTGGGAATGTAAGAATTGCGTCTGCTGCTTGTGCATGGCGGGCGTGTATCGCGCGCGCTTGATTTCCAACCCATGCGCCATGCCCTAAACGGGCGGCGTTGGTGGAAATATCATGCCTCATGTAGCGTCAACCTGTTAAATTGCCGTACGGAAATGACCGGACGGCGGATCATGGGGGCATTCGTCGGAATTCCCCTGTATGTAATCGCTAGCACTCCCGCATGTTATCGGCAAGGGCATCCGGCGAATTACCTTATTATTACGCGAGGACGCACCCCTTTTTAAGATGGTTAACTAGGCTTTAACCATAGATGTAAACCATAACTTACCAACGCACATGTAATGGAAACGCCACAAATACGGATGGAGCGCCAGTTTGGCTCAAAGAAAATTCTGGACGAATAACATACCGGGAACGCATAAGTGTGCGATGTTCTGTGCTATGTTGCTTGCCGTTACACCCATTCTCGCGTCGCCGGTATTGGCTGGTGCCATTCAGCAAATATCAGCTCATGACGGGGCGGTTATCGTCCAATTTGATGGCGTCGTAGATAAAGCAGATGTCTTTGCACTGGCTGGACCAGACCGTATCGCTTTGGACATTTCTGGCGCAACGGCTGGTCGGTCTGTGGCTCTAGGTGGTGCAGTTCAAAACATTCGTCAGGCCCAATTCAGCGCCGACACTGCACGGATTGTGCTTGACCTTGCCGAGCCCGCCATTGTGACTGGCGGTGCCTTTTCTGCCGATGGCAAAAGTTTGCGCCTCAGTCTGCGGCCAGCGGCTCCGAAGGAATTTTCCGGCACCGTGGCACGGGGCAAAACGCAAATTATCCCGCCGATGCTGTTTCGAGCCGAGCCGCCCAAACGCCGTTACGAAGTCACCGCGGCAATCCGCTCGAATGTAGGCACGGGCCTCCCAACAATAAGCGGTCCTTCGGATGAGAGCCTACCGTTGGTCGTGATTGACGCCGGACATGGCGGCCACGATCCCGGCGCGATCAGCCCGCACGGCGGACAACAGGAAAAGGACGTAACCTTGGCAATAGCCAAGTCTGTGCGTGACGAAATGCTGAAAAGCGGGCGCGTGCGAGTTGCTCTGACCCGCGATACTGACAAATTTATTGTCCTGCAGGACCGTTATCAACTGGCGCGCAAATTAAACGCTGACCTGTTTATATCCATTCATGCTGATAGCGCGGAAAATCCTGAAGCAAACGGGGGGACCGTGTACACCTTATCCGAAGTGGCGTCGGATCGCGAAGCGCAGCGGCTTGCTGCACGCGAAAACAAGGCGAATATCATCAACGGCGTTAATTTGGGCGGGGCTGACGCCAATGTGTCGTCAATACTTATTGACTTAACTCAGCGTGAAACGATGAATGTTTCGGCCGACTTTGCAAAGTTGCTGCTGCGCGAAGCGATGCCGAATATGCGGATTCGCGGAAACTCTCACCGATTTGCATCCTTTATCGTTTTAAAAGCCCCCGACACGCCATCGGTGCTTTTCGAAACGGGCTATCTCAGCAATGCGGAAGACGTCAGCTTCTTGTCTTCGCGGGAGGGTCAGCGGAAAGTGGCAAGGACCTTGGCGAACGCCATTCAGGTCCATTTTGCGCGGCGGATTGCGTCGCGTTAATCCGTACAAGGCGAGATTCGCCGTTTTTGGTGATTAAGAATCTGGACCTGTCCGGCAAATCGGCTAGATAGGGCCCGCAATGGATAACGCGCCCCCACATGCCGAAGAGCCCCAGTCGATCAGTTACAAGCTGAAACGTGACGCCGAGAGTTTTGTCGGCCGCTGGCAGGGCTGGTGGCAAAGCAAACGTTTCCGTCTTTCCACTTATGCAGTTGGCGTTCTGTTTGTACTTTTTCTAATTTTATGGGCACTGTTCGCCCGCAATCTGCCAGATGCAGAGGCGCTTATTGAATATGAATCGCCCTTGCCCACGGTAGTACGCGATATCAATGGCGAACCGTTTCACAGCTACGCCCGCGAACGCCGCGTGCAACTGGAATATGCTGATTTTCCAAAGACCCTGGTGCACGCATATCTCGCTGCGGAAGATAAGACTTTCTTTAGCCACGGCGGAATTGACTATCCTGGCATCGCATCCGCGCTTTTTGACAATATGTTTAGCAGCAAGCGTTCACGAGGGGCGTCGACTATTACGCAGCAGGTTGCAAAAAATTTGCTGCTGACCAACGAATATAGTTACACGCGCAAGGTCAAGGAAGCGATACTCGCCAAACGGATCGAAAGTGCCCTGACCAAGCCGCAGATCCTTTCACTATATCTCAACGAAATTGCACTGGGACGGCAGGCCTTTGGTGTTGAAGCCGCTGCGCAAGCATATTTTGCAAAAAGCGTGGATCAACTCTTGCTCCATGAGATGGCATTCTTGGCAATCCTGCCCAAGGCACCCGAGCGATACGGACGCGCTAAAAATGCTGATCTGGCCATGTCTCGCCGGAACTGGGTGCTCGGCGAAATGCGCGCCAATGAATGGATAACGGATGCGCAACTTGCTGCCGCCCGTGCCCAACCGCTTGGCCTCGTCGCACAGCGGGGAACCGGTTACAAAAACATCGGTGGCTATTTTGCTGAGGAAGTACGGCGCCAGCTAATAGAGAAATTTGGCGAAACGGACGAGGCTGGCCCATACAGCGTATATTCTGGGGGGCTTTGGGTTCGCTCATCAATGCATCCCGAACACCAACTCGCCACAACCAAAGCGTTGCGCGACGGTTTGCTGCGTTATAATGCCGGTAAGGCTTGGAAGGCCAATCTCGGAACAATTGATGTTACCGACGATAAATGGCCATCACGTTTTGCCTCGACCAACATCGGCATTGATTATGCAAACTGGCGTGCGGGAGTTGCGCTCGGTAAAGGGCGGGTTGGCTTTGCTGATGGCTCAACCGCAAGCCTTAACAGCGCTCCGGCGGCCATGAAAGCGGGTGATGTAATTGCCGTTGCGCCTAACGGAACGAACAGCTTCGTTGTTCGAAGTGTACCCGAAGTGGGCGGCGGCATGGTGGTTCAAAATCCGTTAAACGGTCGAGTTTTCGCGGTGCAGGGCGGGTTCGACAACCGTATTTCCAGCTTTAACCGCGCAACGCAAGCACAGCGTCAACCGGGTTCGACCATTAAGCCATTTGTTTATGCCACCGCACTCGACAACGGCATGACGCC
>NZ_JBKBQV010000069.1:0-1994 GCF_046292425.1 Sphingorhabdus sp. | reverse complement strand
ACGCAAGCACAGCGTCAACCGGGTTCGACCATTAAGCCATTTGTTTATGCCACCGCACTCGACAACGGCATGACGCCGACATCGATTATCGTAGATGGACCATATTGCGTCTGGCAGGGTGCTAATCTGGGACAGAAATGTTTCCGCAATTTTAGCGGTCGTGGGGCCGGGCCGCAAACGATGCGATGGGGCTTGGAACAATCGCGAAACTTGATGACAGTACGCGCTGCGGCTGAAGCGGGTATGGACAATGTCACAGACACATTTCGTGCAATGTCGATTGGCGATTACCCGGATTATCTGTCCTATGCGCTTGGTGCAGGCGACACAACCGTATTGAAAATGGTCAACGCCTATTCGATGCTCGTCAATCATGGCCGCGAATTAAAGCCCACGCTGATTGATTTTGCCCAAAACAGAAAAGGCAAGGTCATTTGGCCTGACAAGTGGAAACCTTGCACCGGCTGCCGCGCGGCTGACTGGGATGGAAAGCCGATGCCGCGTTTTGCGCCAGCGGGTAAGCAAGTGATGGACCCGATAACGGCTTATCAGGTGGTACATATGCTTGAGGGTGTAATTGAACGCGGGACAGCGGTAACATTGCGCGAACTCAACCGTCCATTATTTGGTAAAACCGGAACAACGACGGGGCCGACGAATGTCTGGTTCGTTGGCGGGTCACCGCATCTTGTTGCTGGGCTTTATCTTGGTTTTGACCAGCCGCGCAACATGGGTGGCTATGCTCAGGGTAGTTCACTGGCTGCGCCAGTCTTCAAACAGTTTGCTCGGACCGCAATGGCCGACATGCCAAAGACGCCGTTTATAGCCCCCGCTGGAACGCGGCTTGTCCGCGTCGATCGGAAAAGCGGAAAACGGGTATATGGTGCGTGGCCGGGCGACGACCCCAAAAGCTCGGTGATTTGGGAGGCATTTAAGGCCGAGACCGAACCGAAGCGTTCAATTCGGCAGGAAGAGTTGGCGGCACGTGGTGACAAGCCGAGGAAAAAGACCGCATCTCAGACCGACAACACCGACATTTACACAAATGCGCCAAGTGCAAGTGTGGGCACAAAGCGGGACCAAGAATTTATTCAGCAAGAGGGCGGCATTTATTAGGCATGAGCCAGTGGGTGTTTTGTGTATCCAGACGCGCACTACGCATCGCTTCCTTTGACTTGAGCGTCCAATCCGCTAAAGGCCGCGGCTGACCTTTCATTCCCTTGGAGTTTCTTATGCGCGCCGACGCAGAAGGCTATGTTGCCCGCATTGATGCCGCCCTCAATCTCGTCAAGATGTCGCTTGATTGGGATCGCGCATTGCGTCGTTTGGATGAGCTGAACGCCAAGGTGGAAGATCCGACCTTGTGGGATAATCCGAAGGCAGCCGAAGAAGTCATGCGCGAACGCCGCCGTTTGGATGCGGCGATCGGCACTGTGCGTGAAATCGACGCAGATAAAACGGGCACGGTCGAACTTATCGAACTTGCCGAAATGGAAGGCGATGCCGAACTGGGCGACGAGGGCGCTGCGGCGTTGAAAGCGCTTGCCGACCGTGCCGATCGCGACAAGGTTGCGGCTTTGTTGTCGGGCGAAGCAGACGGCAACGACACCTTTATTGAAATCCATGCTGGCGCTGGCGGCACCGAAAGCCAGGACTGGGCCGAAATGCTTCAGCGCATGTATTATCGCTGGGCGGAACAGCGTGGCTACAAGGTCGAAATGGTCGACTATCAGGCAGGCGATCAAGCGGGCATCAAATCCGCAACCCTGCTGGTGAAGGGCGAGAATGCTTATGGTTACGCCAAGACCGAAAGTGGCGTTCACCGATTGGTCCGCATTTCCCCATATGATAGCGCCGCCAAGCGCCATACCAGCTTTTCCAGCGTCTGGGTCTATCCCGTTATCGACGACAATATCGATATTGAAATAAACGAAGGCGATCTGAAAATCGATACATACCGCGCGTCAGGCGCAGGCGGACAGCATATTAACACC
>NZ_JBKBQV010000068.1:0-14089 GCF_046292425.1 Sphingorhabdus sp. | reverse complement strand
CGGAACACACCGTCAAGCAAGGCCTGGTCTGCTGGATATCGCTCCCATTCGACGAGTTGGTTTGTCAGCGATTCGAGCGTTTCGCGCGTTTCCGCGATAAAGTCGTCTAACAAGTCGTCCATGGTTCTTGCCCCAAATTACAGGGTCAGACTGTTGGCGACATATGGTTAAAAAGACGTTGAGAAGCGTCTCGCGATTTATGTTCGAATAAGAGCACCAATCACAAGATGTTCGGCATCCGGCTCGGCTAATTGTATCATGCCGCCACCCTTCAGCGCCAAATTGTACGCCATCCATGCAGCCGCCGTGCGGGAATCTACGGCTGCGGGATCGATTTGCCCCGTCAGTGCATCACGTATCGCCGAGTCCATCACGATTTTCGGCCCGCTGGCGCGAATAACGATTTCCTGTTCGCCCGTCCGCGTTTCAGCACCTACAAATAATGTCCCGCCACGAACCAGAGCGTCATTTGCCAAGAGTACCAGGTTCAACAGGATCTTGACCGCCCGCTTTGGCATCATTTGCGCCGGCACCGCCCATTCAAGCGCAGTGCGTCCGCTTGATGTGACAAGTGGTTCGATAACCAGTCTCGCTTCCTTAGGATCGACATCCGAACCAAAGCCACCAGCAGCGCCAAAGGCCAAACGAAAGAATTTAAGCTTGTCCGCCGCCGCTTTTGCGCTTTCCGCCAGCAAATCCATGCACCGTTGCCGCATCTCTGGATCATTTTCATCCGCCAGTAGCTCAAGGCCATTATTCATCGCGCCGACAGGACTTAACAGGTCATGGCAAAGCCGTGAGCAAAGCAGGCTGGCAAAATCGATTTCGTTGTCGGACATTAAAATTATTTCCTGAAGGTATTTGGCGTGTCGCCGCCGCTCATGGACTGAGTTCGAAGGTGTTTCAACCCTCTACGGCCAAGCTTACATGGCTAAATCCGGTAACCCGACCGCCAGTAACTATGGGCTGCCAAGCTGTCACGGCTTCGGAAGCAATTATCAGCCAAAACAGCCGTTCAGGCGAGGCCAACGCAATGTCGGCCTTAGATGGCGAACCATTGCCATTGGGATGCGAGTGGAAAAATCCCAACAACGCCGGTCCCCCGGTCCTTGCACCCTTATGCGCAGAAATTAATACTGCGGGATCAATTTCGAAATGTCGTGCAGGGTCCGCTGCTATATTCCGGGCAAGGGTTACCGCAGTCACACGATTTTCTTCACCGTGCAATATGCCACAGCATTCGTCGTTTCCTGCGGCCATGGCCCAGTCGAGGAGTTGTTGCCGGTGATTGCTTGATAAATGCAGGATCATGACCCATGTGTAGGCAATGTCAGGGGAAAATACCACATTCACAGGTGTTTTGGGCGAAGGGCGGCTTGACAGCGCCCTTGCCGCTGCCCTGCCGCAATTTTCTCGCGCACGTATTCAGGCCTTGATTGCTAATGCTGCCCTGCGGGTTAATGGCGAAAGCTTAACCGACCCCGCCAGTAAGAAGATGTCGGGCAAGTCATTTGAACTCGTCGTACCCGCGCCCCGGCCGGACAAAGCAGTCGCTCAAGACATCATGTTAGACGTAATCTTCGAAGACCAGCATCTCATCGTCATTAACAAGCCTGCCGGGCTCGTCGTCCATCCCGCTGCCGGTCACAGCGACGGGACGTTGGTCAATGCCCTTCTGCACCATTGCCAGGGCAGACTGTCAGGGATTGGCGGAGTGCAACGCCCGGGAATCGTCCACCGTATCGACAAAGACACCTCTGGGCTGTTGGTAGTTGCAAAAAGCGATGCCGCTCATGAAGGTCTCGCCAAGCTGTTTGCCGCCCATGACATTGAACGCAAATATATCGCACTCGTACATGGCATCCCTGCTCCGCCCGCAGGCACAATCCGCACGCAAATTGGCCGATCCACAACCAACCGAAAGAAAATGGCTGTACTGCCGGAACAAAAGGGACGTCATGCAGTGACGCATTTCCGTGTAGCGGCATCCTTTGGCAAAACGGCTTTGGTCGAATGCACACTTGAAACAGGGCGCACTCATCAGGTTCGCGTCCACATGGCGCACATCGGTCATCCGCTCATCGGTGACAGCGTTTATTCTAATCGACAAAACCATTATAGAATCGGTCCAAATCAGGCCAAATTCGAACGGCAGGCATTGCATGCAGCCTCATTGGGGTTTATTCATCCCATTACCGGCGAAACTTTACGGTTTGAATGCGGTATTCCAGAAGACATGCAGCTTCTGTTAACTCAGCTTCGGATATAGAAGTTTCGAAGGGAACGCTTTGCCATCGGGTGCTTGATGAGGCCCGGCGGAAGGCACAATGAAAGAGGAAAACATGTCTGATAAAAAGAATGTTCCGGCTACGATACCTGCCCTTGCGGGGGACGCGAGCCTTAATCGTTATTTGAGCGAAATCCGGAAGTTTCCGGTTCTGAAGCCCGAGCAGGAATATATGCTCGCCAAACGCTTTCAGGAACATGGTGACACGAAGGCTGCCGAGCAGCTGGTCACGTCCCATCTTCGTCTCGTATCAAAAATCGCTATGGGCTACCGCGGCTATGGTCTGCCAGTCTCAGAGCTGATTTCCGAAGGAAACATCGGGCTGATGCAGGGCGTTAAAAAATTCGATCCCGACCGTGGGTTCCGCCTCGCGACTTACGCGATGTGGTGGATACGTGCGTCGATGCAGGAGTTTATCCTGCGCAGCTGGAGCCTTGTTAAGATTGGTACCACCGCCGCCCAGAAGAAATTGTTCTTCAACCTGCGGCGCATGAAGAACAATCTTCAGGCTTTTGAAGATGGCGATCTTAACCAAGAGGCATTGCGCAAAATCGCGACAGACCTCGGCGTCTCTGAAGAAGAAGTGAACAACATGAACCGCCGCATGGCCATGGGCGGCGATACGTCACTTAACGTGCCCATGCGTGAGGACGGCGATGGTCAGTGGCAGGATTGGCTGGTTGACGACGCGCCCTTGCAAGATGAACGTGTGGCGGACGCTCAAGAAGGCGACATGCGCCATGCGTTGTTATCCGAAGCGATGGACAGTCTGAACGAGCGCGAAAAGCATATTCTCACGCAGCGCCGCCTGATTGAAGAGCCACAGACACTTGAAGAACTCAGCCAGACGTATAGCGTCAGCCGCGAGCGGGTGCGCCAGATTGAAGTGCGGGCTTTTGAAAAACTGCAAAAGGCGATGTTGCGGATTGCTGGCGAAAAAAGAATGCTGCTTGCGTTCTAACTAATTGTATTAATAGGTGACGGGCGGAAAACACTGCGCTAGTTTTTGACGATGACAAAAACGAAGCGCTCGCTCTCCGCCCGTTTCCTTCGCTCTAGCTTAAAAGGTGCGCTCTACTTCATAGGGGGCAGCGTCGCACTGACAGCCGTATATGCTGTGGTTCCGGTGCCGACCACCATGACAATGCTGTTCGATCACAATGGTGCAAAACGCGACTGGACACCACTTTCCGATATTTCTCCAAATCTTGTACGGGCAGTGATCGCCGCAGAAGACGCAAAATTTTGCAGCCACGACGGGTTTGATCGTGAGGCAATCGAGAAGGCGCTGGCACGTAATAAGCAGGGTGGCCGCATGCGCGGCGGATCGACGATCAGTCAACAGACCGCAAAAAACGTGTTCTTATGGCAGGGTTCGGGCTGGACACGCTATTTACGCAAGGTTCCTGAGGTGTATTTCACGTTCCTGATCGAAAAAATCTGGGGCAAGCGCCGGATAATGGAGGTTTATTTGAACGTCGCAGAGACGGGCATCGGCACATATGGCGCAGAAGCCGGTGCCCAACGTTACTTTAAGAAATCCGCGAAGAACCTCACCCGGATTGAGGCGGCGAGATTGGCCGCAATCCTGCCATTACCCAAAAAACGCGCCGTAAACGGCGTAGGCGGCTTCACCCGTCGTTATGGCAACAGCATCTCCGCTCGCATCCGCGTGGTTCAGCGCGATGGCCTCGACAGCTGCATCTACACATAAAAAAAGGGCGGAGCCGAAGCCCCGCCCTGTTTTTCAACAGTGCGTTTTTCTTAAAACGCGAATGTAACAGTTCCGCTGACGGTGCGTGGCGCACCTATCTGGACGAAGCCGGGGCCGCCATATGTCGCTACGCCCGTTGTGCGGTTGTAGGTTGCCGACTGGAACAAACCACCACCGAAGCCGCCGACGTAGAATTGGTCGAACAAGTTATACACGTTTACTTGGAAACGCGTTTGGTCGTTCAGGCCAAGGAAGCCAAGATTGATGCTCGCATCGAGGTTTACCAACCAATATGCAGGCGCCGCTTCACCAAATATCTGGGTCCGCGCTGTGGTACCCAAGGTGCCGCTTGGGACAGCGCCTGTTGGAACGTAGGTACCAGTGTAAGTGGCTTCGCCTGTATCGAAGATATTCCGAGGACCAGTCCGCTTTGCAGTGATGCCGAGATCAATGGGGCCCAATTCACCGCGCAACGTGCCGCCAAACGAATATTTCGGAGAACCAGCTTCACGTTGGCCAGCAGTAGCCGCAAAAACAGGGGTTCCATTGGCGTTTTCGCCGATTGCAACGTTGTTCTTGATTTCGGACTTCATGTAAGAACCGAAGACATAGACGGCCAGTTCAGGAATTGGCTGATACGAAATCGAGCCATCAACGCCGTATTTGTCGACATTGCCGAGGTTACGGTAAACGTTCTGGTCCAGTTCGGGATCATAAGACGAAGCCAAACGGTTCTGGAACTTTGTCAACCAGCCAGAAAGCTGAGCTTGCACATTCCCTGAGCGGTAGCGCAGACCAACGTCTACACTATCGGTGGTTTCAGGCGCAGGACGTGCGCCTGCAGTGGTGATTGGGAAAAAGAATGAGTTGTATAAGCTGTCGGTGCCCGGAACGGAGAGTCCTTGGGCAAAACTAGCGAACATGCTGAATTCCGGCGTAAACTTGTAGTTAAAACCAACGTTCGGCAAAACTTTGTCATATTTAAAAACGCGATTTTGTGGACCAGACTGCGCTGGGTTCAATGCCGCGTTGATAGTGTTTTGGTTGGCATCGCCAAAACATTCTAAGAAGCCACCAGCTGAGCTTGTGAAGCAGTTATTGGTTAAGTCACGCTTGAAGAATGGAGCACGCACGCCAGCGGTAACGACCAGATTGCTATCCATAAACTCGCCGCGATATTCGCCAGAAACTTGATGCAAAATTGCATAAGACAAACGATCACGCTTTTGCAGCGTTGCACCATTTACATCAACTTGCGGGTCGTTGACTGGGAAAACATCAAACGGCTCGCCATTCAAGTCTAGCAGGCCAACTTCGCCCGTTTGACGGTGACGTGCTCGGTCGAACGTGTAGGCTACGCGAACCGAATGCTCATCATTAATTTCGTAACGCAACGAACTGATGACGCCATAACGATGTGTCTGGGTTTGGCTAGGTGCCAACATGAGGACCTGATCGAGAATGTCTCCATCGCCATTCAAGTCCTTACCAAAATAAGGCGCACCCCCGAGATAACCAGTCTGACAGCTTACGCCGACGCCCGTCGTAACGGTTGTGCAGTTTGCAAATCCACCAGCAGCATTGATATCCCGACGACCTTCACGCGCCGAGACCGTGCCGCCGCCATTGGCCTTCACATATTGGTAGCTCGGGTCAACAGTCAGCGTAATCTTTTCGCCAAAGCTGAATTTCGAAGCGCCACGGATGCTACCCGTGTTTGACGGATTATACCTACGGTCGAACTCGTTGCCGCAAGTCGTTGCTGACTGCGCGGTCCCGTTCACTGGCGTGACTGTATTGAGGCATGGATAATTGATCAGATATTCCCGCTCATCGCTATTCGCAGGATAGCGATTACCCGATCCTGATCCTACGACCCGGTTGGCATCGTTGCGCAAAGGCAACGAACCGAAGAAGTTGTTGCGATTCTGGTTATAATTACCAGAAATTGCAACAAAGTCCCCATCTACGCCGATTGGCTGATAAATTTTAGCGTTGTATTGCTGCTTATCGACAACGCCGTAGTTGTTGAAAGGGTTGTCATTGCTGGCCATCGACGCTGAGAAAAACGCGCGTGTGCCAAACGACGTCAAATTGCCGGTGTTAACCAGGCCAAAAATCCGCATAAAATTGTATTCACCGAGCGAGCCAGATAGCTTTACGCCGAAATCTTCCGTTGGTGTTAGTGTACGATAGTTAACCGTACCACCAACCGCAGAAGCTGTTGGGCTGTCGACGTCAGTCGTGCCAAGGTTAACGTTAACCTGCTCAATCAGCTCGGGATCGAGCTGCTGGTTGGAATAAATTGCATAGTTTCCCGAGTCATTCAGTGGGATTCCATCAAATGTCAGCGAGATGCGCGAAGAGTCAAAGCCGCGGATAGTTAGCGTTCCGCCGGACGAACCGTAAGCATCGTTATTCTGGAAGCTCACGCCCGGAATGACGTTGATAGTGTCGAGGATCGTCTGACCTGGATTTTGGCGCTCAATGAGTTCTTGTGTGAGAACTGCTTTTGCTTTTGTTGAGTCCGGTGCTTGGATCCCAGCAACGTCCTGTGAACGCGAACCCGATACGATAATAACTTCTTCTTCGAAATCGACCGAACCCGTCGACTGAGCGAATACTGCGCTTGAAAAGCTGCAAATCGAGAGTGCAACTGCACTTGCAGCAAGTTGGTAACGAATTTTCATCTTAAGACCCCTTTGATTTCGACATGCCAATTATCCGGCGGATTAAGGTTTTTGGCCGAATCACGCGGACAAAATGGACCGTGCGCTCCCCTTGGGGTCAGTAAATGTCAGTAAGATGACAACTACCCCCGCAGATGAGTCGCCCTTAGCCGACAGCAGTGCGCAGGCAAAGTTTTGCATTGCAGCAAATTGTGCAAAGCTGGGCATTTGTTAATTTTTTAAGCGAATGTGGCACGATTGCCACAGTCGGTTACGGACTGGCCTAAGCGGCGTCCTCTTTGCCAGCCTTTGCAGACTTGGCATAAACCAACACAGGCGTTTTGCGCCCTTCGACCACATCCTTGTCGACCACGACTTCGTCCACACCATCATAGGTCGGTAGGTCGAACATCGTATCCAGCAGTATCGCCTCAAGGATGGACCGCAGTCCCCGCGCCCCGGTTTTGCGCTCGATGGCCTTTTTCGCGACAGCTTCGAGAGCATCATCGGTAAAGCTCAGGCCGACATCCTCCATCTCGAACAGCTTGCGATATTGTTTCACCAGCGCGTTCTTTGGTTCAGACAGAATTTTGACCAAGGCAGAGATGTCGAGATCTTCCAGCGTGGCCGTTACCGGCAAACGCCCCACAAATTCGGGGATCAGCCCGTATTTGAGCAGGTCTTCCGGCTCGACCTGTTTCAATATCTCACCGGTACCGCGCTCATCGGGATCGGCGACATGTGCGCCAAAACCGATAGATTTGCCTTCAAGCCGGTTCGAGATGATCTTTTCAAGACCAGCAAATGCGCCGCCGCAGATGAACAATATATTTGTGGTATCGACCTGCAAAAACTCTTGCTGCGGATGCTTGCGGCCGCCTTGCGGGGGGACGCTTGCGGTTGTGCCTTCCATCAGCTTCAACAGAGCCTGCTGAACACCCTCACCGCTTACGTCGCGGGTAATCGACGGATTTTCGGCCTTACGGCTGATTTTGTCGATTTCATCGATATACACAATTCCGCGCTGCGCTTTCTCGACATTGTAATCGGATGCCTGAAGCAGCTTCAGAATGATATTTTCCACATCTTCGCCAACATAGCCGGCTTCAGTCAAAGTAGTCGCATCGGCCATAGTGAACGGAACGTCGAACGTCTTGGCAAGTGTCTGCGCCAACAGCGTCTTCCCACAGCCTGTTGGTCCAACTAGCAAAATGTTCGACTTAGCCAGTTCGACATCCGCGCCCTTACCACCATGATTAAGACGCTTATAGTGATTGTGAACGGCAACGGAGAGCACGCGTTTCGCCTGCGGCTGGCCAATTACATAATCGTCAAGCACCTCGCAAATTTCCTGCGGCGTGGGTACTTCGCCCTCTTTTCGGCCGTTCAATGCGCCCTTGGTTTCTTCACGAATGATGTCGTTGCAAAGTTCGACACACTCATCGCAGATAAAAACAGTAGGGCCAGCAATCAGCTTGCGGACTTCATGCTGCGACTTTCCGCAGAAGGAGCAATATAATGTGCTCTTTGTGTCAGATCCGCTCAACTTCGTCATAATATATCCTGCTTGTGCGCCGAAAGTAGACGCACCTTATTGAACCAACATCCTAAAGATGCGTTCCGATTTGGCAATAGCCCAAAATGGACTGTGCCACGTTGGTAGACATGCGGGGCTTAACAGCAAATGTACTCAGCTTGGGTCAACTTCCGTATTAGACGGCCGTTTGTCGAAAACTTCGTCCACAATACCAAATGCCTTTGCCTCGTCCGCTTCAAGAAACGTGTCACGATCCATGGCTTTCTCAATATCTTTCAGTGGTTTGCCAGTATATTTGGCATACAAATCATTCATACGCCTGCGAATACGCAGGATTTCATTTGCCTGGATTTGAATGTCCGACGCCATACCGCGTGCGCCGCCTGATGGCTGATGCACCATGATACGTGCGTTTGTCAAAGCGACGCGCATACCAGGTTCACCGGCGGCAAGCAGAAAACTGCCCATCGACGCAGCCTGTCCAATGCACACTGTACCGACGCGGGGCCGGATATATTGCATTGTGTCGTGAATCGCCATGCCAGCGGTAACAACCCCGCCCGGGGAGTTGATGTACATCCAAATATCTTTCTTCGGATTGTCCGACTCCAGAAATAACAACTGTGCGGTAATGACCGAGGCCATGTTATCCTCAACTTCGCCGGTCACGAAAATGATCCTCTCGCGCAACAGCCGCGAAAAAATGTCCCAGCTGCGCTCCCCCCGGTTCGATTGTTCGATAACGACGGGAACCAATGCTTGGACGGGATCAAAAGGAACGTGCATGAAATACCTCTAACATGTTATGTTTATGCGTCAGTGCCTACATCGGCGCGGGCAGGCAAAGATTCAAGCACGAAAACGGTTAAGTTTTAGCGTATGCTTGAGAATGCGAGAAACACGTAAATTTTCGGGAAAGTTATAAAATCGATTAGTCTGTCAACATTCATTGGTTTGACCGATTAAATGCCGAACGTAATAAATACTGGCCTGGAGTATCCATTTTACTGAACTCGGAGGAATTAATTATGGCAGATGCAGATCCACGCGACGGTTGCCCAATGCGCAGCGGCGGTGAAGTCAAAATGCGCTCGTTACTCGGACGACAGAATAAGGATTGGTGGCCGGACGCGCTACCCGTAGAAATGCTTCACCAGCATGGCGTGTCGCCCGATCCGATGGGCGAAGACTTCAATTATGCCGAGGCTTTCAAAAGGCTTGATTATTATGGCCTGAAGCAAGACCTCAAGGCATTAATGACTGACAGCAAGCCCTGGTGGCCTGCTGACTATGGGCATTATGGCCCGTTCATGATTCGCATGGCGTGGCACGCAGCGGGTACATATCGTGTCACTGATGGTCGCGGCGGCGCAGGTAGCGGACAACAACGCTTCGAACCGCTTAATAGCTGGCCCGACAATGGCAATCTGGACAAAGCACGCCGGTTACTGTGGCCGATCAAGCAGAAATATGGCTCATCGATAAGCTGGGCCGACCTGTTCATTTTGGCCGGTAATGTCGCTATTGAAAGCATGGGTGGCCCCGTATTCGGATTCGGGGGCGGACGCAGAGACGTTTATCAATCCGAAGGAGACACATTCTGGGGCGCAGAGGAAATCTGGGTCGACCAGGGCGCAAAAACACGGCTCGATGAAGAGAATGTGGAACTCGAAGGACCGCTCGCGGCAATCCAGATGGGTTTAATATACGTTAACCCCGAAGGCCCCGGCGGCAATCCCGATCCCCTACAATCGGCGCGTGATATGCGGGCGACCTTCGCACGTATGGCCATGAACTCGGAGGAAACTGTTGCGCTCACCGCAGGAGGCCACGCTTTTGGTAAAGCGCATGGTGCGAAGCCCGGCGAGACCTTTGGCAAAGCCCCCGCCGGCGAAGCTATTCACCAGCAAGGCTTTGGCTGGCTGACTGACGTGGATGAAATCGGTAAGGGTCACATCACAACATCAGGCATCGAAGGCGCGTGGTCAAATAATCCAACAAAATGGGGTGGCGACTATTTTCGTATCCTGTTCAAATATGACTTTGAACTGGTCGAAAGTCCTGCAGGCGCGAAGCAGTGGCAGCCGATCAATCCCGATCCCGAAGACATGGCACCTGACGCGCGCGACCCATCAAAGCGCGTGCCTACGATGATGACGACCGCAGACATGGCGTTGAAAATGGACCCAGAATTCCGCGCGATTTCGGAGCGTTTCCATGACGATCAGGCGGCACTTGACGATGCCTTCGCACGGGCATGGTTCAAGCTGTGTCACCGCGATATGGGACCCAAATGTCTGTATCTCGGCCCGGAAGTACCTGAAGAAACGTTGATCTGGCAAGATCCGGTCCCCGCTGGCACCACGCCGTCCGACGCAGATGTTGCTGCATTCAAGTCAGCAGTGCTCGCAAGCGGACTGACTGTATCGCAACTGGTCAAAACGGCCTGGGCTTCTGCCTCGACCTATCGCAAGTCGGACAAGCGTGGCGGCGCCAATGGTGCACGCATCGCACTTGCCCCGCAGAAGGACTGGGATGTCAATGAGCCCGCAGAGCTCGCCAAGGTGCTGGCAAAGCTGAACGAGCTGCGCGGCTCCATGAGTCTGGCCGATGCCATCGTGCTGGCAGGTTCCGCAGGAGTCGAAAAGGCAGCGAAGGACGGCGGCTTCGATGTCGAAGTGCCGTTTACCGGCGGTCGCGGCGACGCCACGCAGGAATGGACTGATGTCGACAGCTTCGTCTGGATGGAACCGCAAGCCGACGGCTTCCGTAATTATCTAAAAACCCGGCAGCCAGTGAAGACCGAGGAATTACTGCTCGATAGGGCGTCATTACTTGGCCTTTCGGGACCGGAGATGACCGTACTTCTCGGTGGTTTGCGTGTCCTTGGTGCAAATCATGGAGACATGCCGGAGGGCGTATTCACGACGCGCAAGGGTGTGCTGACCAACGACTTCTTCGTGAACCTGTTCGACAACGAAACCTTTTGGGATCTGGTGGATACCGCGAGCGATGAAGAGTTCATCGGCTACACCCGGGGCGGCCGGACCGAGAAGTGGCGCGCGACGCGGACCGACCTCATCTTCGGGTCAAATAGCCAGCTTCGCGCCACCGCCGAAGTCTATGCCGAGCGCGGCCACGAAGAAAAATTCGTGCGCGACTTCGTGAAGGCATGGATCAAGGTGATGAACGCTGACCGCTTTGACCGGATATAAGCAACAAGGATTAAGGGCTTGGGTCACTCCAAGCCCTTTTTCTTACTTAATCAGGCTTGATGACTGGCTGGCGATCCTCAGTACGCATCTCGTAGCGCACCTTTATGACGCAATTGCTATAACCCTGCGCAGATGGCACGGTTGAGCTTCCCATCACGATTTGCCTTGCAGCCTCGCCAAATTCAGCAGCAGGTTCCGATGCCACCACCTTGACATTGCCAACCGCGCCCCATGGCGCGAGATCAAATGCGATGACTGCCCAACCCTCAATATCGCGCCGTCGGAAAGCTTCCGGATAAACTAACGCAGGCTGATATTTCCATTCCACCGTCTGAAGGCAATTGCTGTCCGGTTTGCGATATGCCGCCAACTCTTTGCTATCTGGCGATGCCAGCGTTCCACCGCGCCGCCAATAAGGGTAAAGGCAACCCGTTTTCGCGCCCTTGGCAAATCTCGTTTTGGCCACTGCATCCGTCGAAAACTTGTCGAGCGACCGGTTACCAGTGGTGCCATATGTCGCCAGTCTGACTGGCTTTCCCGAATCATCGATATCGAACTTCACCATGCTCCAATCAGGGCGCCCTGTTGTTGCAGGGATTTTCTGAAAGTCCGGGTACGCCCGCAGTAAGACAGCTGGTCGCTGCACATTACAGTCCGAAGTGACAGGCGAAATTCGATCGAACACCTCTTTGGGAGCGCGTTGCTGGGCAAAGATCGAAAAGCCGATGAGATCGTGCAAGTCCGCATCTGCAATGCTCGACTTTTTGGGTTGGTAGATGATCGAACATTCGTTTCGCGGCGCACCAGGTCCAAATCGGCTGGCGGCAAGAGACGGGGTCAGGTCAGCATTTAACCCGAAGCCTGTGGAATCACGCTTAAGACCAAGTACACGACCTGTTTCGTCAATTCTGAAGCGCATCGAGACGGATTGGTCCAGATTACTTCCTGTGGTCCACAGAAGCTCCGCCATTGGCGCTTCTACGCGCGAAACGTCCAACGGACCATCGCTGCAGCGCCCGGACAATGGCTTAAGTGCCACGACCGTCGGGCGACGCGTGGTGAATTCCTTGTTGGAAATTGTCTCCACAATCGGCGGCGGCGACAACATTAGGGGAATTTCGATCGAAGGCGCAGCGAAGGCGATTAGCAAGTTCAACATTCTGCGACTTGTGCCACGGGCCATATCCAACCGCAAGCTGACAACGTTTTTGACAAAAAAAGAGGGGACGCAACGCATCCCCCCTTTTTCCTCAATGCATAGCGCAGAGATTATTTCTTGGGCGCGGCCTTTTTGGCTGGTGCCTTCTTAGCTGGTGCAGCTTCGGCATCGACCTTGGGTGCAGCCTTTTTGGCAGCAGGCTTGGCGTCCGCAGCAACTACTTCGTCCTTGGCAGCAGTCTTTTTGCCAGAAGCTTTTTTCTTGGCGGCTGGCTTTGCCTCAGGCTCGGCTTCAATCGCCGCCTCAAGCACGTCCTTCGTCACGGTCCGTTCAGTGACTGTCGCCTTGTCAAACAGGAAATCGACAACCTTGTCCTCAAACAACGGCGCACGCAGTTGGGCGGCTGCCATCGGGTTTTCCTGCAGATACTGCACGAAACGCTGACGATCTTCAGGGCGGTATTGCTGCGCAGCTTGCTGCACCAGCATGTTCATTTCCTGCGAACTGACTTCAACGCCATTGGCTTGGCCAATTTCGGAGAGCAAAAGCCCCAAACGAACGCGGCGGACCGCGATATCGCGATACTCATCGCGCTCGGCTTCCATTTCCTTCTTCGCAGCTTCAGCGTCTTCTTCGCGGGCAGCTTCCTGCTCCAACTGCGCCCAAATCTGTTCGAATTCAGCTTCGACCATCGATGGCGGGACATCAAAATCATGATCTGCAGCAAGCTGGTCAAGCAACTGACGCTTCATGTAGGTACGCGTCAGGCCATTATGTTCCTGCTCAACCTGAACCTTCATCAGTTCACGCAATTTATCGATGCCTTCGAGGCCGAACATTTTGGCAAGATTGTCATCGGCCTTGGCTTCGACAGGTGTGCGCACTTCATTGACGACAATCTCAAAAGTCGCGGCCTTGCCCTTCAGGTTTTCGGCGTTGTAATCTTCAGGGAAGGTTACGTTCAGAACTTTCTCGTCATTGGCCTTAACGCCAACCAACTGGTCCTCAAAACCGGGGATCAACTGACCTGAGCCAAGCTCAACCGCCATGCCTTCGCCCTTGCCGCCTTCGAATGGTACGCCGTCAACCTTGCCTTCGAAGTCGATAACGACACTGTCGCCCATTTTCGCGGCATATTTCTTGTCAGCGGCTTCAAAGCTCTTTTGGCCTTCGGCCAGCTTCAGGATCGATTCGTCCACTTGTGCATCGCTAACTTCGACAATCAGGCGCTCAAGCGTGATACCATCAATCGATGGCGCTGCAATCGCTGGCAGAATTTCAAGGTGAAAATCGACCACCGCGTCTTTGCCGGGCGCATAATCTTCACCTAAATGGACATGCGGTTGAGTCGCTGGACGCAATTTGTTGTCGGCAATGCGGCGCAGGTGCGAAGCCAGGGGATCGAATTCGAAACCGAGGTCTTCGTCGCTGATTGGCTGACGCTGGGCGGCGCGTTGTCCTATCTCGATAGCACCTATCGCAATTTCCCGGGAGCGTCGTGCACGCTG
>NZ_JBKBQV010000067.1:0-14202 GCF_046292425.1 Sphingorhabdus sp. | reverse complement strand
AAGCGCCGCCGCCGACGTCCAGGAAGTTGGCAGGGAATTCGCCGTTCAACTTGATGATATCCATCGTTGCCATGGCAAGGCCAGCACCATTGACCATGCAGCCGATGTTGCCGTCCAGTTTGATGTAGGCAAGGTCATATTCCGACGCTTCAACTTCTGCCGGATCTTCTTCAGTCAGGTCGCGCAATTCGGCAAGGTCCTTGTGACGGAACATGGCGTTGCCATCAAAGCTGACCTTGGCGTCGAGAACCAGAAGCTCATCGCCGTTCTTGCCTTCGCAGACGGCAAGCGGGTTGATTTCGATCTGCTCGGCATCGGTGCCGATGAAGGCACTGTAGAGGCCAGAAAGCACAGTTTGTGCCTGCTTCGCCAGATCGCCGGTCAGACCAAGTGCCTTGGCAACGCTACGACCGTGATGTGGCTGAAGGCCAGTGGCCGGATCGATAACGATCGTGTGAATCTTTTCAGGGCTGTCATGCGCGACGTCTTCGATGTTCATGCCGCCTTCGGTCGACGCAACGACTGCAATCCGGCTGGTCGCGCGATCAACGAGCAAAGCGAGGTAGAATTCCTGCTTAATGTCGGCGCCATCGGTGATGTATAGGCGGTTGACCTGTTTGCCTTCGGGACCAGTCTGAATTGTCACCAGCGTATTGCCCAGCATTTCCTTCGCATGGGCTTCAACCTCATCCAGATTGAACGCCAGACGAACGCCGCCCTTTGCGTCGGGGCCCAACTCCTTGAACTTGCCCTTGCCGCGTCCACCAGCATGAATCTGCGATTTCACCACATATAAAGGGCCAGGCAATTGCTTGGCGGCGGCCACCGCTTCTTCAACGCTTAACGCTGCGATACCCGCTGGCACGGCCACGCCGAATTTCGCGAGCAGTTCTTTGGCCTGATATTCATGGATATTCATGGGAGATTGCGTCCTCGGAAAATGGAGAGTTTCGCCGGTTGCTTAAGCACAGACGCGCAATGAATGGAAGGGCTTGCGGCCATGTTTTTTGGTTCACGCAGAGGCGCAGCCGTACAGATAATAACTGCGTCCTCTGCGCCCCTCCCGGCAATATTTATCTGAGCAAATTGAGAGCAGTCAGTTCGGCACGAAGCTTTGCTGCATCGGTAAAATGGTGCGCGGCAAAGCCATTGAGGCGGGCGCTCACGACATTGTCGAGATTATCATCGATGAAGATCGCTTCGCCCGGCTGTAGTCCGAAACGTTCCAGGGCAAGCGCATAGATTGCCGGATCCGGCTTGATCAATTTCTCCATGCCGGAAACAAGGATATCGCCGAAGTGATCAAAAATAGGTTGAGCCGGTCGGAAACGGTGCCAAAATTCAGCGCCGAAATTGGTGATGACAAACAACGGAGTCTGGTTTGCAGACAGTTCCCGGACAATTTCATGGGTGCCGGGCACGGGGCCGGGAATGGTTTCGGTAATCCGCGTGTCATATGCCCTGATAAGCTCTTCATATTGGGGATATTGCGCAACCCGCTCCGCGACCATGTCTTCCAGTGATCGGCCTGCGTCATGTTGGTAATGCCATTCTGGCGTCACCACATGGCTGACGAAATATTCGCGCTCGGCTTCGTCTGTTATCAGCTTATTGTAAAGATAGCGCAGATCCCATTCGAACAGCACTCTGCCGACGTCAAAAACAACGGTCGTTATTTCAATCACGCATGCACCCCATAAGCCATGTTGCATCGGCGCAAAAAAACCGCCCGCGAATCAGATTCGGAGCGGCATTTTGCCTGATCCAGCTGCCCGCAATCGCAGGCAGGGTTCAATTAGCCCTGGCGCGCTTTGAAGCGTGGCTGGGTTTTGTTGATGACATAGGTGCGGCCACGACGACGAATCACGCGGTTATCGCGATGGCGGCCCTTGAGCGATTTCAGAGAATTAACGACTTTCATCGGATTTGCCCGTCTTTAAAATGCATGAAGCTTGAATTGAAGGCGCGCTCCTATGGGTCGGGCGGCGGAAAGTCAAGCGCGATTGGCCGCAATTCCCCGATTCAGCCCCCATACATCGCTTGATATGATAGAAGACAGGCTTAAGGATGGTACCATGATCAAAAATGCCCGGCTGTTGCCGCTTCTCGCGCTTTCTCTTTTGACCGCTTGTGTTGTGCCAACTGGCCCGGTCGAGGTCACGCGCTTCAATCGCGCCGCAGAGGGCGTGCCTTATGGCACAGGCAGCTTTGCAGTAGTACTGGCGGGCGACTCCGTCCCGGATCGCTCTCTGGCGGGTTCACCATATTTGGCGGCAGTCGCGCGCGAAATGCAGCGGGTGGGTTATAGCGATAGTGTAAGCAATTCGGATGTCATTGCCGAGGTCCGTTTCGGGGCAACAACGATTCGCCCTGACCGCCGCTCGCCAGTGTCCGTCGGTGTCGGCGGGTCGACGGGTGGCTATGGCTCGGGCGTCGGTGTCGGCCTTGGCTTCAATCTGGGCGGTGGTTCCGGCACGCAATTACAAACGACACTGGCGGTCCGGATACTCCGGCGCAGTGACCAACTGGTGATTTGGGAAGGCACTGCAGTTCAACTGGCGAAAGCTGGCTCTCCCGCCGCGCAACCTGGCATCGCAGCAGCCAAATTGGCAGAGGCCTTGTTTAAGGACTTCCCCGGCGTGTCTGGCGAGACTATTCGCGTACCGTAGAGTTTATTCGCGGTGCCGGCCCATTCCACACCCGGCCACCCAACGAACGTAACCTGAATTCAGTAGCCGGGTGGAGGAGTGGGCCGGTGCTGCCTTGTGAGCGAGAACGAACCAAATATGCCGATTTCTGATATCAATGCCGCCTTCGACAGCGGCAACATCATCGTTCATGCCATCGACGGCAATATCGCGACGCTTGGCATCCGCAAGGACAAGGATTCCGAGTTTGCGCAATGGTTTCATTTCCGCGTGGCCTGTACTGCGGGCGAGGAACTGGAATTGCGGATCACTAGACTGGAAAGCAGTGCCTATCCCGGTGGATGGCCCGATTACCGCGCCTGCGTATCTGAAGACCGCGATTACTGGGGCCGCGCCGACACCAGCTACGACAAAGCGAAAGACGGCGGCACGCTGACCATTCGTTATGTCCCTGCAAGCGATATCGCCTGGTTTGCCTATTTTGCCCCGTACAGCATGGAACGGCACCATGATCTGATTGCTGAGTCGGCGTCGCTTGAAGGTGTAACGTATCGCTGCCTTGGCCATAGCATCGAAGGACAGCCAATCGACTGCCTCGAAACGGGTAGCGGCGAAACGCAGGTCTGGCTTTATGCAAGGCAGCATCCCGGCGAGACTCAGGCTGAATATTGGATGGAAGGTGCCATCGATATGCTCACCGACCTTAGTGATCCACACACACGCGTGTTGCTGGAAAAATGCCGCTTTCATATTGTGCCCAATTGCAACCCCGATGGCAGCTGCCGGGGACATCTGCGCACCAATTATCTGGGCGTGAACCTCAACCGCGAATGGCTGGAACCTTCGGCCGAGCGTAGTCCGGAGGTTCTCGGCATCCGGAATGCAATGGACGAAAGTGGCGTGCATTGGGCTATGGACATTCATGGCGACGAAGCCATTCCTGCTGCTTTCATGGCTGGTTTTGAAGGCATTCCATCTTGGGCTGACGACCAAGGCGATAGGTACAATGCCTTCATCAATCGCCTTGCGGTGCGCACGCCCGATTTCCAGACCGAGTTGGGCTACACAAAGGCCGGCCCCGGGAAAGCCAATCTCAGCATGTCTACCAACCAGCTTGCCGAACGGTTCGGAACATCGCACAGTTGCGTTTCGATGACGCTGGAAATGCCGTATAAGGATACCGTCCACGGAAATGATCCCGATCAGGGCTGGTCGCCAGAACGTTGCCGCTTGCTTGCCCGCGAATGCCTCGCGACGCTGGCGGAGATGGTTTAGGCTGCTCCGGTGCATATCAAACAAGATGACCTGACAGGCGTTGAAATCCGGACTTTGCTTGAAACGCATTTTGCCGGAATGTTATCAAGCTCGCCTGCCGGAAGTTGTCATTTCCTCGATTTCGACGGGCTGAATGCCCCTGATGTAACCTTTTGGTCTATATGGGACGGGGACGTCCTGATGGGCTGCGGTGCCTTAAAGGCATTGTCACCGACACAAGGCGAAATCAAATCAATGCGAACGCATGCCGACCATCTGCGCAAAGGCGTAGGTGCAGCAATGCTGGCACATATTATTTCGGAAGCGCGCCAGCGTGGATATGTCAGATTGAGTCTGGAAACAGGGTCCACTGGAGCCTTTATGCCAGCACGTGCATTATATGAAGCCTATGGATTTGAATATTGTCCGCCCTTTGGCGAATATGTTGACGACCCTTTCAGCCGTTTCATGACCTTGGCGATCTGACCAACTTGCGTTAGGGGCCAGCGAAACAAAATTGGAGCCATTCATGCCTGAACTTATCCTCATCCGTCACGGCCAATCGCAGTGGAATCTCGAAAACCGATTCACTGGCTGGTGGGACGTCGATGTCACTGAAAAAGGTGCAGCTGAGGCTTGGGCAGCCGGTGAACTCATGAAGGCAAAGGGTATTGCACCTGATATAGCCTTCACCAGCGTCCAGACGCGCGCGATTAAAACGCTGAACCTTGCGCTGGAAGCCATGGGGCGCCTGTGGGTTCCGGTGACCAAGAATTGGCAGTTGAACGAACGGCATTATGGCGGGCTGACTGGCCTCGACAAAGCAGAGACAGCCGCCAAGCATGGCGATGACCAGGTCAAAATCTGGCGTCGTAGCTTTGATATTCCTCCACCGCCGCTTGAGGTCGGCTCGCCTTATGATCTGTCTTTGGATCCACGTTACGCAGGGATTAACATTCCTTCGACGGAAAGCCTTAAAGACACCATCAACCGCGTCCTGCCTTATTGGGAGAGCGCGATAGTGCCTGAGTTAAGGACTGGCAAAACTATCCTGATTTCAGCCCATGGCAACAGCCTGCGGGCGCTGGTCAAGCATCTGTCGGGCATTTCCGACGCCGACATCAGCAGCCTTGAAATTCCGACAGGGCAGCCGATCGTTTATGAATTGGACGACAATTTAAAGGGCTCCTATCATTATCTGTCCGAGCGTTAATGGTGCGAGGCTCTTTAGCTTTAATTTAGGCGACGCGGACGTTTGGCCTGCTTTATCGCATACATGCTTCGGTCCGCGCGCAGCAGCAGATCTTCCGGTGCAATGCCGGATTCAACCGCAACGAAGCCGACCGAAATATGAGGAATCAGTTGTCCGTTTTGGTGCGGAATTTCTAACTGATCCACAGCGTTCGTAATTTGCTCGGCCTTTTCGCCAATTTTTTCTGAGGGGATATCGGCCAGTAATATGGCAAATTCGTCTCCCCCGACTCGCGCGACAATGTCGGAGCGCCTGACCGCAGCTAGCAATGCTTCGGCGACCGCAATCAGCAACGCATCTCCGACCGAATGGCCGTGCTTGTCGTTCACGGCCTTCAAATTGTCGACATCCACAAACAGGAGGCCGTAATCGCCGCCAGACATATGCTTGCGCCAGCACCAACTGCTGAGCTCATTCATAAAGTGCCGTCTGTTATACGCTGGGGTAAGCGTGTCACAGACGACAAGCCGCTCCAATTCTACCACTCGGGCTTTCAACGCCATGTTTTCGCGCTCCAGCTCGGCTTGTCCGGCAGGTTGGGCAACACATGGGAAACTGGCAATATTGTGTTTCAATGTTCGATATTCCTGTCAGACAACCTCAATTTCAATATCCCAGTCCACAATTATCTGAAGTCAAATTTTGTATAAATAGCAACAGTTTAATGTTAATTTTTTCTCTCGCGCATCTATTTATGATGCGTCGTTGTTGGATTGCGCCTTGTTCGCCACGACGCTAAGGCCATCCGCAACAAAGTTGTCGGGGAGTGACAGATGACGGAAGCAGCGCCGCTTATTGGCATCATCATGGGAAGCCGTTCGGATTGGGAAACGATGCGGGAGGCTTCGGCAACGCTCGCCGCGCTTCACGTCCCCCATGAATGTAAGGTTGTCTCCGCCCACCGCACCCCGGAACGCCTGTACGACTATGCAAAGAGTGCGGTTGACCGGGGCTTAAAATGCATCATCGCTGGCGCAGGCGGCGCGGCCCACCTCCCGGGCATGGCAGCCTCAATGACCCGTTTGCCAGTGCTTGGCGTGCCCGTTCAGTCGAAGGCGCTTGACGGCATGGATAGCCTTTTGTCGATAGTCCAGATGCCGGCCGGAATTCCGGTGGGCACATTGGCGATCGGCAAGGCCGGCGCGACAAACGCGGCGCTTCTGGCGGCGGCAATGCTGGCAAATGAAGACGCTGCGCTTGCGGAGCGGTTAGACGCCTGGCGTGCTGCGCAATCGGCGTCGGTCGCCGAAACGCCGGAATAAGGCCTTATATGGCGGCGTTACCACCAGGCTCTACGATTGGAATATTGGGTGGCGGCCAGCTTGGCCGTATGCTTGCCATCGCCGCTGCGCAATTGGGTTATCGTTGCCATATTTTTGCCCCGCCCGGTGACAACGTCGCCTGCGATGTCGCACCTGGCTTTACGGTGGCCGAATATGATGACCTCGCTGCACTAGAGGCGTTTGCGCAAAACTGTGATGTCGTGACCTTTGAATTTGAAAACGTGCCGGTCGCGCCCCTGGAATCGATTACGCGTCTTGTTCCGGTTTACCCGCCGCTCGAAGCACTTGAGGTCGCGCAGGACCGTGCTGCCGAAAAACAGTTCGTTCGCGCGCTGGGCGGCCGAACCGCCGAATTTGCCGTGGCGCAGGACGAGAGCGACGTACCGGCCGCTATTGCTGCCGTTGGCATACCATGCATCTTAAAAACAATCCGCATGGGTTATGATGGCAAAGGCCAGGCGCGCATCACAGCGCAGAGCGACATTGTAGGCGCATGGGAACGCACTGGCGCGCAAGCTTTAATCGCTGAAGCGATGGTATCGTTCGACGCGGAATTTTCAGTAATCTTGGTTCGGAGCCAAGATGGCGAAATTCGCTTTTGGGACAGTTCGCGCAACCTGCACATCGGCGGCATATTGGCGACATCGACCTTGCCATCCGGGCCATTGGTTGAAAGCCAGCAGCAGGCCGCGCGCGATATGGCATCGGCAGTGGCAACCGCTTTGAATTATGTGGGCGTATTCACCGCCGAATTTTTCGCCAGCGCGCAGGGCCCATTGTTCAACGAAATCGCGCCACGAGTCCACAATAGCGGGCATTGGACCATTGAGGGCGCAGCCACGAGCCAGTTTGAAAACCACATTCGCGCCATTTGCGGATTGCCGCTTGGCAGCACGGCGACTGTTGCTGACCGCGTTGAAATGCATAACCTGATTGGTGACGATGGTGCGCAATTTGAGCAGATATTGGCTGATCCGGCGGCGCATTTGCATCTTTATGGCAAAGCCGAAGCACGGCCGGGACGTAAAATAGGCCACGTCACCCGCTTGTATCGGTAACAAAAAGTCGGCAAGACGGTGGCATGAATCATCCCGAAATCGTTCTTGTCCTCGCCCGCGCCGCCAACGGAACTATCGGGAAGGATGGCGGTATGCCGTGGCACATTCCCGCCGACTTGCGCCACTTCAAACAGGTGACAAAAGGGCGGCCGATGATCATGGGGCGCAAGACCTTTGACAGCCTGCCGGGCTTGCTGGAAGGACGCCGCCATATCGTTCTCACGCGCGACACCGAATGGGAAGAAGAGGGTGCCGAGGTGGCGCATTCGGTTGAGGAAGCGTTGAAGATGTCCAATGGACCGCATGTTTGTGTTATCGGCGGCGCCGAAATCTACAGCCTTTTCCTGCCGCTTGCAGACCGGATTGAACTTACGGAGATTGCCGCAAGCCCGGATGGCGACGCGACTGTCCCTGCTTTTGATATGACGATTTGGCAGGAAATTGCACGCAAAAGCCATGAGGCTCAAGGCGGCGCGCCCGCGTTTGACTTTGTGACATTGGTGCGCAGGACTGGCGCCTGAACAGGCGTTTGAGGGGGAATATGCGCAAGAGATTTTGGATTCCGCTGACGTTGGCTGGCATCGCCGCTGTGGGCTTTTTCGGCTTCGCGCCGGGCTATGTCGAAGGATCGATGAACCAGATCGATGGCAAGCCGTTGATCGAAGTCAGCGACGAGGCCAAGGCCCTGCACCAGACTTTGAATATCGTTGACTTGCACAGCGACACGCTGATGTGGAATCGCGATTTGAATGACAGGGCATCACGCGGGCATATGGATCTGCCGCGTTTGCAGGGTGGCAATGTTGCGCTGCAGTTGTTTTCCTCCGTCACGAAGACACCGAAGGACCAGAATTACGACGGCAACAGCGACAGGACTGACAACATCACTTTGCTGACAGTGGCGCAGTTGCAGCCAATGAAAACGTGGAATTCGCTAGTGGAGCGGTCACTGTATCACGCGAAAAAGCGGGACGATGCGGTTTCCGGGTCGGATGGCGCACTGCGGAATGTTGACTCAGCAGGCCAGTTGGACGCGTTGCTTGCCGCGCGGCAATCCAGCGCGCGGCCGGTGGGTGCGATGCTCACCCTTGAGGGTCTCCAGAATTTGGAAGGCAAAGCGGTAAATCTTGACCGGCTCTACGATGCCGGTTTCCGCATGGCCGGCCTGACGCATTTCTTCGACAATGAGGTGGCCGGTTCAATGCATGGCTTGAAAAAGGGCGGTCTTACGCCCTTTGGTCGCGACATTGTCCGGCGGATGGAGGCGAAGGGCATGATTATAGACATCGCCCATTTGTCACATGCCGGCGTGGCCGAGTTGCTGGCGATGGCCACGCGGCCAGTTGTATCCAGCCATGGTGGCGTGCAGGCAACATGTAAGGTCAACCGCAACCTGACCGATGCAGAAATTCGGGGTGTTGCCAAAACCGGCGGCATTATCGGCATTGGCTATTGGGATGGCGCCCTGTGCGACACCAGCCCGCGCGCGGCAGCAAAGGCGATGAAGCATGTCCGCGATCTGGTGGGCATTCAGCACGTCGCATTGGGGTCGGACTATGACGGTGCAACCACTGTGCGGTTTGATACGTCGCAATTGGTTCAGGTGACTCAGGCATTGATGGACGAAGGTTTTACGCCGCAGGAGATACGCGCCGTTATGGGCGAAAATGCGCTGCGCGTCCTTCGCAATGGGTTGGTGCCGAGGGCGCGGGCGTTATGATTGGACACCATGTGTTGCCGTTCGCATCGCGCGAAGCCGAGAGGCCAATAAGGCTTGCACCATTTATGGGTGCCGTGTCTTCGCTCCACACAAACGGGGAACTGGGATGATCCCACGCCTTTCTGCCAAGGACCGGATGCCCGACGCTTTGCGCGGCGGTGTCGTTGCCCTGGGCAATTTTGACGGCTTCCATCGGGGACATCAAGCGGTTGCGGGCGCGGCGATTGCGCAGGCCAAGGCGGCAGGCCGCCCTGCCATCATTGCCAGCTTTGATCCGCATCCGGTACGCTTCTTTGCGCCGCAATCGCCGTGGTTTCGACTGACCACGCTTGACCAGCGGCAGCGTCTTTTTGAAGAGGCAGGCGCGGACGCGATGCTGGTATTCGATTTTGACGCTGAACTGGCCGCAACCAGCGCCGAAGATTTTATCGTCAAATTGCTTGTTGACCGGTTGGGGATATCGGCCGTTGTAACGGGCGAGGACTTTACCTTTGGAAAGCGCCGCGGCGGCAATATAGACGTGTTGCGCGAATGTGGGGGAGCACACGGGCTGTCCTCCACTGCGATGGGGCCAGTGGTCGACGACATAGGCGTGATATCGTCCAGCCGCATACGTAATGCCCTGAAAGAAGGGGACTGCGCGACAGCGACCGCTTTGCTTACACGGCCCTTTGCGGTTGAGGGCATTGTGCAGCATGGCGACAAGAATGGCCGGCTTTTGGGCTTCCCGACCGCCAATATGGATATGGGCCATTATCTGCGCCCGCGTTATGGCATTTATGCGGTGAAGGGGCGGTTATCCGATGGGCGGATTCTCAATGGTGCTGCCAACCTCGGTATTCGCCCGACATTCGACCCACCGAAGGAATTGCTTGAGCCGCATTTTTTCGACTTTGCAGAAGATCTTTATGGCCAGAATATCGAGATTGAATTCCACGCCTTCATTCGTGGTGAAGCCAAGTTTGAAAGCATGGACGCGCTGATGACGCAGATGGCCAAGGATTGCGATCAGGCGCGGGATATTTTGGCGTGATCACGCTGAATGGCGGTTCATAAGCAATGCGGTTTTCGCGCAGGCAAACAGTCGTCATTTTGCTCATCGCAGCAATGTTGTTCGGCTTTACGCTGTTCCAGGCAAGCTGGCTGGCAGATAAGCCCACAGGCAGGCCAAAACTGGTTGCAGATCGCGCTGCCGAACCCGTACGCGATGCCGCTGGTTGCGTTGCCAGCGCGAATAGCGGCTATGGCGGGAGCGATTTTGGACCGGATATTGCAGCATTGCAGGCCGCAGCCGGCAGCGGCGCGAGCGCCATCCGGGTCATCACGAAAGTGACTGGCGGTGTCCTGCGCGTTGCGCCTCAATTTGAAAGCGATTGTCCCGCGGATAAGGCGCGCGCACCAGCGACCATTGGAGATGTGCTGTCGGGCCTGACCCGGCCTGAAATATTTTGGCAGATCAAAGGCGAAGCCGCCGTCAGGCAACTGGTCGCGGCCCTGCCGACGCCTTCCACCGACACACCGGGTCAACATATCATTGTCGGGGACACTGCGGCTACCAACTATCTTCGCGGACTTGGGCCAAGTCATCAGGTTTTTTCAGTGTCGAACGCCCGGAAATGCGCCTCGGAATATCGCGTGTCCGGGCTGTGGGGAAGCGTGCCCGAGTCCTGCAAAAACGGGACGATGCTGCTCACGCTGGATGATCTCGGCTTTACCTTATGGGGATGGCCGAACCGTTTTCTGGCAAGAATGAGAGAGGCCAACGTGCGCCTGATCATCGCCGAGGATGTGGTAGACGGGCAGATTAAGGGCCTGACCGAGGTCAACCAATATGGCGACATTGCGAACAGCTATAACGGATATATCTGGGTGGATAAAATCGAAGAACTGGGGCCAGCTTTGCGGCGCTAGTTCCTAACCGGACCCATCGACTTGCGATGGGGAGGATACGGGCTTTATTTGCCGCGCCATATCCTTTAGGCACCCGCAAGATATGACCGAACCTGCTGACTCACCGAAACAAGACTGGCGCGACTCCGTCTTTCTGCCCAAAACCGATTTCCCGATGAAGGCTGGCCTGCCGCAGAAGGAGCCAGCTATTCTGGCGCGATGGCAGGAGCAGGATTTCTATGCAGAATTGCGCAACCGCCGTCGCGGGCGGGATAAGTTCATTCTGCATGACGGCCCGCCTTACGCCAATGGCGACATGCATATCGGTCACGCGCTGAACCACATCCTGAAGGATATGGTCGTCCGCACGCAGACTTTGCTTGGCAAGGACGCGCCTTATGTGCCTGGTTGGGATTGCCATGGCCTGCCGATCGAGTGGAAGGTCGAAGAGCAATATCGCAAGAAAAAGCTCAACAAGGACGAAGTGCCTGCCGTCGAGTTTCGCGCCGAATGCCGCGCTTATGCCCAACATTGGGTCGATACGCAGCGCGAACAACTTAAGCGGTTGGGCATCAACGGCGACTGGGACAATCCTTATCTGACGATGGATTTTCAGGCCGAGGCAACAATTGTTGCGGAATTGCTGAAATTTGCCGAAAGCGGACAGCTGTATCGCGGTGCCAAGCCTGTAATGTGGTCGCCGGTGGAGAAGACTGCACTGGCCGAGGCCGAGATTGAATATGATGACATCGTCTCAACGCAGATCGATGTGGCGTTCGAGATACTTGAAAGCCCGATTGATGAACTGGTCGGCGCACATGCGGTGATCTGGACAACAACGCCTTGGACGATTCCCGTCAACCAGGCGATCGCTTATGGGCCGGATGTTGATTATATTGCATTCAAGTATGAAGATCGCGCAATTCTTATTGCATCTTCGTTGGCGGGGGAATTCAATCGCCGCGTTTATCCAAAAGAACCTCGGTCTGAACAGACCGCCACGGGAAGCTTTCTGATTTCCGGTGATGCGTTCGGCATAACCACTCAAATTTGGCGCGGCAAAGGCTCTGACCTAGCCGGAACTATGGTCCGTCACCCAATGCATGCACTCGGCGGCTTTTTCGCCACTCCGCGTCCGATGCTCGCTGGCGACTTCGTTACCACCGATAGCGGCACCGGGCTTGTCCACATGTCGCCTGACCATGGCGAGGATGACTTCGACCTGTGCAAGGCGAACGGCATCGATCCGGTCTTCGCAGTTGAGGGCGACGGCAAATATCGCGCCGATTGGGGCTGGCTGGGCGGCGAGGGCAGCGTCATCAATCCCAAGTTCAATGCACCTGATGGGCCGATCTGCACGGCTTTGCGCGAAAGCGGCGGGCTGCTCGCGGCATCGGCCGACTACAAACACAGCTATCCGCATAGCTGGCGGTCGAAGGCGAAGGTTATCTACCGCTGCACGCCGCAATGGTTTGTGAGCATGGATAAGGATTTGTCCGGCGGGACGCTGCGCGAAAAGGCCATGCAGGCTATTTCAGACACCCGCTTCATCCCCGAAAAGGGTCGAAACCGTTTGTCTTCGATGGTCGAGGGGCGCCCTGACTGGGTGCTTTCCCGCCAGCGGGCATGGGGCGTGCCAATCACCCTGTTCGTCAAGAAGGGGACCAACCAGTATCTGTGCGATCCGGCGGTTAATGCGCGGATCATAGCTGGGGTACATGAAAACGGCGTTGATGGCTGGTCCGACGAACAGGCGCAGAGCTATCTCGGAAGCGATTACGCGCTTGCCGATTACGAACGCGTCACTGACATTCTCGACGTGTGGTTCGATTCAGGCTGCACGCATGTATTCACGCTTGAAAGCGGGCGCTGGCCTGACCTGGTATGGCCTGCCGACCTGTATCTTGAAGGCAGCGACCAACATCGCGGCTGGTTCCAGTCAAGCTTGCTGCAAAGTTGCGGCACGCGGGGCAGGGCACCCTATAACGCCGTGCTGACGCATGGTTTCACAATGGACCAGAAGGGCATGAAAATGTCCAAGTCGCTCGGCAACACGATCAACCCGCTTGATCTGATGCGCGACAGCGGCGCGGATATCCTGCGGCTGTGGGCGCTGACAGTGGACTTCACTGAGGACCATCGCATCGGTAAGGAAATCCTGTCCGGCGTGTCCGACCAGTATCGCAAATTGCGCAACACGTTCCGCTATCTGCTGGGCGCACTCGACGGGTTTTCGGATGCGGAAAAGGTTGCTGTTGCCGATATGCCGGAACTGGAGCGCTATATGCTCCACCTGCTTGCCGATATGGACGCAAAGCTCAAGCAAGCCGTGGCCGACTTTGACTTTAACACTTACGTCCGGTTGCTGACTGATTTTGCAAATGAAGACCTGTCGGCGTTCTTCTTCGATATACGCAAGGATTGCCTCTATTGCGATGCACCAAACAATCCGAAGCGCATGGCCTATCGCACGGTGTTGGACATATTGTTCCACGCCCTCGTCCGCTATGCAGCGCCCGTGTTGGTGTTCACCAGCGAAGAGGTCTGGCAGACACGTTTTGGCGCAGAGGCAGACAGCGTGCATTTTTCGGAATGGCCACAGGTTGATGCCGCTTGGTTCGACTTGGGATTGGTCGAACACTGGTTTCGCCTTCGCGAACTACGCAGGCAAGTGACTGAAGCCATCGAACCGCTGCGCCGGGAAAAGATTGTAGGGTCAAGCCTGGAGGCGGAGGTGCAAGTCCCCGACCTTGAACCGATCTTGCGTGACTGGCCCGTCGATGAGAGCTTTTTGGCGGAACTTTGCATCACGTCGGCAACCAAAGCCGTTGTGGGTGTTACCGACCCAGTTGTGACAAAGACCAGCAACCATAAATGCGGGCGTTGCTGGCGGCATTTGCCAGAGGTTGTAGATGAGGGACTACTGTGCGCGCGTTGCGAGGATGTCGTTGGTGAATAAGGCGCATCAAACCCTCCACACTTGTGGGGAGGTGCCAACCGGCAGGGTTGACGGAGGGGGCTGGCAGTTTACACGCAGGGGAATGTGCGCACTTACACACCGCTCCACCACGCTGCGCGTGGTCCACCTCCCCGTAAA
>NZ_JBKBQV010000066.1:0-14338 GCF_046292425.1 Sphingorhabdus sp. | reverse complement strand
GCGCTTAAGCGTGCCGTCGTCAGGCTCGTGGAGACCTATCCAGATAAAATCATTGGGGCGCGTGATGTGCGGTATCGGTTTGGCAAGGTCGATTTCCTGAACGACCTTGCCATCATGATACAGACGCGCCGCAATAGTGGTCATGCAAGCGCCTCGGCAATCAATTGGCGGCTGTTGGCCACGCCATAGAGCGCAATAAAGCTTCCCATACGCGGCCCAGCACTTGAGCCCAACAGCGTCTCGTACAGTGCCTTGAACCAGTCCCGCAGATTTTCAAATCCGCCTTCCTTGCCGATCTCGTAAACAATATTCTGAATGTCTTCGGCGGTGGCATCTGCAGGCAGGTCTGCAAGCCGCGCATCAAGCTGTTGCAAGGCGGCAATCTCGACACCTTCAGGTTTGCGCTTTTGCAAGGTCGGCGCAACGAAATCTCGGTTATAGGCCAAAGCAATGGGAATAAGCTCTGCAAGTTCAGGCGCATTTTCGGGCGAGACATTATCGGCATAATTGCCAAGATACGCCCAGACCTGTTCCTCTGTTGCACCTGCCCCCATTACACCGACAAGGTTCAGCAACAGGCCAAAGGTGACTGGCGGCTGCCCTACTGGCACTTGGCCATTGTGGACATGGTGCACAGGGTTGCCGAGCCGCTTTTCCACCGGTTGTTCATGCCATTGCGCGCGGAACTGGAAATATTCATCCACCGCCTTGGGTACGACACCCAAATGGAGCTGCTTGGCGCTTTTGGGTTCTCGGAAGGCGTAAAAGGCGACGCTGTTTTCTGTGCCGTATTTCAGCCAGTCTTCCAGCGCCAGGCCATTGCCTTTGGACTTGGAAATCTTCTCGCCCTTTTCGTCGAGGAACATTTCGTAAATGAGGCTTTCCGGAGGCCGACCGCCCAATAGCCGCGCAATCTTGCCGGACTGCACGCCGCTATCGGTGAGGTCCTTGCCATACATCTCATAGTCGACGCCAAGTGCGACCCAGCGCATCGCCCAATCGACTTTCCACTGCAGCTTTGACTTCCCGCCCAGTACTGACTGGGTGACCATGTCGCCATTGTCGTCAAAACGGATCAGGCCGGCTTCGGCATCAACAACTTCTACCGGTACCTGAAGCACAACACCTGTCTTTTCGCTGATTGGCAAAACCGGTGAATAGGTTGCTGCCCGTTCCTTGCGCAACGTGGGCAGCATGATGTCCAATATGCCCTGATAATTGCGCAGCACATTTTTCAACGCGTCGTCAAACGCGCCGCTTTCATATTGTGACGAAGACGAGATAAATTCATATTCAAAGCCGAACTGGTCAAGAAACTCCCGCAGCATTGCATTGTTATGCGCGGCAAAGCTTTCAAACTTTTCAAACGGATCAGGGATCCGGGACAGTGGCTTACCCAGATGTTCGGTCAGCATTGCCTGGTTGGGCACATTGTCCGGAACCTTGCGCAGGCCGTCCATATCGTCCGAAAATTCAATCAGGCGCGTCGGCGCATCTGACAATGTCCGGAACGCATTGCGCACCATCGTCGTCCGCAGAACTTCGTTGAATGTGCCGATATGCGGCAACCCCGATGGGCCATAGCCGCATTCGAAAATTATCGCCTGACCATCTGCTTTGCCGTTGGGATAGCGTTTCAGCAAACGCCGCGCCTCTTCATAAGGCCAGGCTTTTGATGCCATTGCTATATCGCGAAGGTCAGTCACGTGTTGCTCTTTCGTTCCAAATACGCCTATCAGGGCTAATGGAAACTCCCCTAGCCTTTCCTGCGCTCCATGCAAGCCATGCCGGCATTTGGATGGGTATCAGCGGCGGACAGGTGCAAACCATTGGTAAGGGCGAAGCCGCCGGTCGCGCGGCAGAAACGCCAATGGTCATGCTGAACGCACCCTTGGTTGCGCAGCGGTTGGGATATGCCGACTTGTCGGGCCTCGACCTGTTGGAACTGTTTGCTTTCATATATCCAGCACATTTTGCAGTGCCGACGCCCAAAGGCATGGCAAAGGCCTTAGGTCTGCCTCCGCCCGCTACGGACCAAGAGGTTCCGCAGTTCTTGCTCGTTGCCGCGCGCAAATTGCTGTCGGTGCTGGGCGACGCGGCTTGGGCAGAACGCGAAGGCGCGTGGGATTCCGCGCAAGCGCTGATGCGGCTACGCTGGCCATGGGCAAACGTCGTGTTGGCGCAGCTCAGAAAGCCGGAGCGGCCCGAACGTTGGTTATTCAGCCGACTGCCTGAGTGGGAGGAGGCACCGCCCCGCACTCCGCCGCGCGTCGTCACGCTTCAGGCTGAAGCTGTGCAACAACGACTGGCGTCGCTCGTTGGCGGGTCGGCGGAAACACGGCAAGGCCAGCGCGATTTTGCGCAAGCGGCGGCAGAGATTTTTGCACCACGCACACGCAAGGGCGAGCCGCACATGCTACTGGCCGAGGCCGGCACTGGCATTGGCAAGACGCTTGGCTATCTGGCGCCTGCAAGCCTTTGGGCAACGGCGGCCGATGGAACGGTATGGATTTCAACCTTTACCAAGGCGCTTCAACGGCAATTGGTGCGTGAGGCAAAACGAATTTACCCCGACAATGAAACTTTCAAGTCCAAGGTCGTCGTGCGTAAGGGGCGTGAAAATTATCTGTGCCTGTTGAACTTGGAAGACGCCTTGCAGGGCGGCTTTGCCGGTCGCGCGGCGATCCTGGCGCATTTGGTCGCACGCTGGGCGGCCTATTCGCATGACGGCGACATGATTGGTGGAGATTTGCCTGGATGGCTCCCGACCTTGTTCCGGCGCAATGGGTCGACCGCTTTGACCGATCGGCGCGGCGAATGCATTTATGCCGGATGCCCGCATTATAAAAAATGCTTCATCGAACGCGCAGCCCGCTCGTCGGTTCAGGCCGAAATTGTCATTGCCAATCACGCGCTGATGATGGTCAACGCGGCGCGCGGGCGTGATGAACAAAACCGCCCAAGCCGGATCATTTTTGACGAGGGCCATCATCTGTTTGATGCTGCGGATTCAATGTTTGCTGCCGCGCTGACAGGGCAAGAAACGATTGAGCTGCGCCGCTGGGTCATTGGCCCCGAAGGCAAGGCTCGCGGTCGGCGACGCGGACTTTCGGCGCGGCTTGCTGACGTGGCATCCTATGATGAAGAAGGCGGCCTTGCCATCGAGATGGCGCGTGTTGCCGCCGAAGCATTGCCTGCAGAGGGATGGCCCGCACGTTTGGCCGAAGGCACACCGTCAGGCCCTATCGAGCGATTGCTCGCAGCTATCCGAACGATGGTTTTTGCGCGCGACGAAACCAACGCCACAGAAAGCGGCTACGGTTTGGAGACGGAGCTTGCTGATCCCGATGCTGGCGTGGTGGACGCAGCAGCAGACGCGGCCATAGCGCTGGAGGCTCTGGCAAGGCCGCTGACAGTGCTTGGGCAGCGATTGGAGGCAATGATAGCCGATCCACCCGATTGGCTCGATGGCAGCGCCAGAGCGCGCGTTGAGGGCGCGACGGCAAGCCTCAGCTGGCGCATCGACACTGTGCGCGCCTGGATATCGATGTTGGCGCGCGCCGTCGGCCCGATGGATCCTGAATTTGTCGACTGGCTTGCCATTGACCGGTTTGAAGGACGCGAAATGGATGTCGGAATGCATCGCCGATGGCTTGACCCGATGAAGCCAGTGGCTGACATTGTGCTTAAGCCAAGCCATGGCGTGCTCGCCACATCGGCCACTTTGCGCAGCGGCGGCGACTGGAAAAATGCCGAAGCACGTACGGGCGCCTTGCATCTTGACAAGGCGGCCACGCATTTCTCGGCGATCAGCCCGTTTGATTATACCGCACAGGCCGAGGTGCTGATCGTAACTGATATCAAAAAAGGCGATCCCGCCGCATTGGCCGGGGCATATGCTTCTCTGATAACCGCGTCCGGCGGCGGCGTGCTTGGCCTGTTCACAGCGATCCGTCGCTTGCGCTCGACTTATGCACGTATCGCTGACCGTTTGGCCCGTGATGGCTTGCCACTTTATGCGCAACATGTTGATCCAATCGACACCGGGACACTCGTCGACATTTTTCGTGATGACCCGCACGCTTCCTTGCTTGGTACGGACGCACTGCGCGACGGTGTGGACGTTCCGGGCCATTCGCTTCGGCTTGTCATCATGGAGCAAATTCCGTGGCCGCGCCCTGACATATTGCACCGCGCGCGACGGCTGAAAAATGGCGGCATCGATTTCGATGACCGGATTATTCGCGCAAAAATGGCGCAGGCCTTTGGCCGCCTGATCAGGAGCGCGGGCGACAAGGGGCATTTCGTTCTGCTGTCATCGGCCATACCCAGCCGGCTGTTATCTGCCTTTCCGCCGGGAACACCTATCCGGCGCGTTACGTTGGAAGAGGCAGTCCGTTCAGTGAAATCGGGACTTTCGTCTGATACGAATTTGCGGCAGGAGGCGGATGACCAACTGGAAGAGAGCAACCCGATTTGACATTCACCCTGACCTTGTTTCGCCACGCAAAGTCGAGCTGGGATGACTCAGTCCCGCGCGATTTCGACCGGCCACTCAACAAGCGCGGCGAAAAGGCTGCCGTAACCATGGGCATTTGGGTCAAGCGCAATGGCCTGACCTTCGACCATGTGGTAGCTAGCCCCGCGGTGCGGGTGATTGAAACGATTGACCAGTTCGTCAAGGGAACCGGAGAGCGCATTGATCCGAACTGGGACCGCAGGATTTATCTGGCCTCATCTGCAACATTAATGGACGTGCTGCGCGACCAGTCGGATGAACACAGGAATCTGCTCATGGTGGGTCATAATCCCGGCTTAGAAGACCTTGTGTTTGACCTGTGCCCAGACGACGGCACATCACCCTTGCGCGATCTGGTGTGGGAAAAATACCCCACGGCCGCAATTGCGCGGATGACATTGGACATCTCGCATTGGGCTGATGTCGACCGCAGGTGCGGAGAGCTTACGCATTTCGTTAGGCCACGCGATCTTGATCCGGACCTCGGACCTGAAGACGAATGACACCAATATCTTGGCGTAAGGCAGTTGCGGAC
The DNA here is from genome assembly GCF_046292425.1 of Sphingorhabdus sp. Taxonomy (GTDB): domain Bacteria; phylum Pseudomonadota; class Alphaproteobacteria; order Sphingomonadales; family Sphingomonadaceae; genus Sphingorhabdus_B. The sequence goes on along the minus strand of NZ_JBKBQV010000066.1, from coordinate 9,284 downwards.
GACGCGGAGGCACTGGCCTATCTTGGCGCTGCGACCTTCATGGCGACATTTGCCTTCGACCATCCGGGCAAACCAATGATCGAGCATCTACAAACTGAGCATAGTGCCGAATATTATACGCGGGCAATCGGGCGAAGCGACGTCGAGATTGTGATCGGGGAAACCCCGCTTGGTGCTCCGGTTGGTTATGCAATGCTGACATCACCTTCGCATCCCGCGCTTGAGCAGGAAGGCGACATAGAGTTGAAGCGCATCTACTTGCTTGGCCCGTGGCAGGGCGGCGGCAACGGGGCCGTATTGCTCAACCAAGCATTTGAAGTGGCGCAGAAACGCGACGCAAAGCGCATGTTACTTGCCGTCTACGAAAACAATGACCGGGCAGTTGGCTTTTACCAGCGCGCCGGGTTCGTCGCAATCGGCGAAACCGTGTTCATGGTCGGCGAGGTGCCGTTCCGAGACATGGTCTTCGCCAAGCTTTTGGGTTGATTTAGCCGGCAGCCAAGGCGGCGGCCAACCTGTCACGCACTGCTTGCAGCGCCGCGAAGTCCAAACGGGACTCCGACTGACTGGGTGAGGATAAAGCGGCAGTCTCAACCGGTCCAGCGCTTGTTTCGCCCACGGTTAAAAAGCGCCGTGCGCCTTTAACCGTATAGCCCTCGCTATAGAGCAAGCGATGGATGGTATGCAACAAAGCGACATCTTCAGGGCGATAAAGCCGCCGCCCGCCAGCGCGGGTCAGCGGCTTCAGCATAGGAAACTGTTCTTCCCAATAGCGCAATATGTGCGTGCGAACGCCCAACGCTTCCGCCATTTCACCAATTGTTCGGAAAGCGTCAGCCGATTTTTCGCGCATAGATTGCTATTTTACCCTTTGCCGCATGCCTTGGCTCGCACGGAATGTGAGAACCCTGCGCGGCGTGATTGGAACTTCAACGCCAGTTTTCGGGTTCCGCCCAATTCGCTGCCCCTTGTCCCGAAGAACAAAAGTTCCAAACCCAGAAATTTTCACGTTGTCACCGTCTAATAATGCGACGGTCATATGGTCAAGTATCGATTCAATCATTGCTGCGGCATCCGCACGTGACAAACCAATTTGACGGTTTAACATCTCGGCCAAATCGGCACGAGTTAAAGTACCTGTATCTACCATTTTCGTCTCCGGACCTACGACTTCTGATGGAACTGATGAGTACGTACATTAAAATGGGCATTTGTAAAACAGCGATAATTTAAAAGATGCTACATCCGGACGATTGATGCGCCCCAGGTGAAACCGCCGCCCATGGCTTCCAAAACGACGATGTCCCCCGTCTTGATCCGGCCGTCGCGTACGGCGACATCCAACGCCAGTGGAACGGACGCGGCAGACGTGTTTGCATGCTGATCAACCGTCAGGATAACTTTACCTGGATCAAGCGCCAATTTCTTGGCTGTCGCCTCGATGATCCGGGCATTTGCCTGGTGCGGCACGACCCAATCGACATCAGCGGGCGTGAGTTCTGTCGCGGCAAGTACCTCGTGCAGGACATTGGTCAGGTTGGTCACCGCGTGGCGAAACACTTCCCGGCCTTTCATTCGCAACTTGCCGACCGTGCCCGTGGTAGACGGGCCGCCATCGACATATAATAGTTCATTATGCTGGCCATCAGCATGAAGCTTGGTCGCCAATGCGCCACGAATGCCGACTTCGCCCGATAAGATGACCGCGCCCGCGCCATCGCCGAAGAGCACACATGTTGTGCGGTCTTCCCAATCCAGAATCCGGCTAAATGTTTCGGAGCCGATCACGAGAGCGTTGGTCGCCGATCCGGCACGGATCATGCTTTCTGCAATCGAAAAGGCATATAGGAACCCGGAGCAGACCGCCCCTACGTCAAATGCAACGCCGCCATTGCATCCAAGCGCGTGTTGCACGAGCGTGGCAGAGGCCGGGAATGTCTGGTCAGGGGTGGCTGTCGCCAAAATAATCAGGTCAATATCGCTCGCCTGCATGCCTGCGGCGTCCAGCGCCTTGCGCGATGCTTCTATCGCCAGTGTCGATGTGGTTTCATCAGGCTCGGCAATATGGCGAAACTTAATGCCTGTCCGCTCGGTAATCCATTCGTCAGTCGTATCAACCTTGGCCGCCAGTTCGGCATTTGACACACGATGGCGTGGAAGCGCCGACCCGGTGCCCTTTATGACAGCCCGAAGAGCAACATCGGTCACTCGCCCTGAACCCTTGCAAGATCCTGCGTGATGCGCGCGGTGATATCTTCTTCGACCAGTCGCGCCGCGACTTCGACCGCATTCGCCACGCCCTTGACGTTGGCGCTACCGTGGCTTTTTACCACAACGCCGTTCAATCCCATAAAAACCGCACCATTGTGGTTGTTGGGATCAAGATGATGACGCAGCAATTCAGTTGCTGGACGTGATACCAGAAATCCGAATTTCGAACGGATCGAGCTGGTAAATGCCCGGCGCAAAAGATCCGTTACGAACCGCGCAGTGCCCTCAATCGATTTCAATGCAATGTTGCCAGTGAAGCCATCGCAGACGACCACGTCACACTCGCCGCGGTTAATCTTATCCGCCTCGACAAAACCCTGAAAATCCATGTGGAGTCCAGTTGCGTCCCGGAGATGCTGCGCCGCGTCGCGCAACTGGTCAGTGCCTTTCATCTCCTCGGTGCCGATGTTCAGCAACCGGACGCGCGGACGATCAAACCCGAAGATGATGCGGGAGTAAGCGGCGCCCATGACAGCAAACTGGACCAGATTTTTTGCTTCGCATTCGGTGTTTGCCCCCAAATCGAGCATCACCACATCGGTGTCCTCGAGCGTCGGCAAAAGTGCAGATAGCGCTGGCCGGTCAATGCCTGGCATGGTGCGCAAGGCAAGCTTGGCCGTTGCCATTAACGCGCCGGTATTGCCTGCGCTCACTGCGGCGCTGGCATCACCAGACTTAACGGCATTAATTGCCATACCCATTGAGCTGGTCTTGGCCTTACGCAAAGCAGCGCTGACCTTGTCGTCGGCAGTAACAACGATATCACTGTGAAGAATTTCCGACGCTGCGCGCAGATTCGGATGCTTCTCGAGCGCAGCCTTGATTTGCGTCTCATCGCCAACCAATAGAAAGTTGAAACTTTCATGCCGGTGACGCGCCAAAGCCGCTCCTGCAATCATGACAGGAACGCCCTCGTCACCGCCCATCGCGTCAATGGCGATACGCGGTTTCATCGACACCAGCTATTCTCCTTGGAAAGGATTAGGCGACTGCCACCACTTCGCGGCCCTTATAGTGACCACAAGAGTCGCAAAGATGATGCGGACGCTTCAGTTCACCACAGTTGGCACATTCTTGATACGCTGCAACTTTGAGCGAATCGTGGCTGCGACGCATGCCGCGCTTCGAAGGAGATGTTTTTCTTTTGGGGACAGCCATTTCGGCACCTGTTCCATTTCAAAATCAATAAGTTCTAGGCCATGCTAGGCGAAAGAGGTGGTCGTGGCAAGTAATCGCCAGAATCGGCCTCAGTCATCCGCACATGTCTGTGTGAGCGGCGCGCTATACTTGTTTTTCGGTGCTTTGCAAGCCGAGAGATAGCAGTTAAGCACGCGAGCAAGAACAGGGAGAGAATATATGTTGAGTTTACCCGTGACGCTTACCATAGCCGCAGGCGCGGCCTTGGTGAACATCTGGCTGATGATCCGTTGTGGACAGGCCCGCACAAAAGAAAGCGTTTCAATTGGTGATGGCGGCAATGAATTTGTTATCCGCCGGATGCGTGCGCATGCAAACTTTGTTGAGAGCGCTCCATTTATATTGATTTTAATCGCCGCGCTTGAGGCGACCGGCGGAACCAACAACTGGCTTTGGGGCCTTGGCATATTATACATCGTCGGCCGGCTCGCTCACGGCTTGGGCATGGACGGCGGATCGCTTGGCAAGGGCCGGATGGTCGGCACACTGACGACGATGATTACGTTACTTGGCCTTGCTGGCTGGGCGTTGTGGACGGTGTACGCGGTTCTTTAAGTCAGAGTAACCTACCGGGCAGCGAGCACATCGTCCGCCACAAAGGCGTTGTGCTTGCGCTCATAACCAAACTGGCTCGTTGGACCATGGCCGGGGATGAATGTTACCTCGTCCCCCAAAGGCCAGAGCTTCGTCGTAATGGCGTTGATCAAATCTGCGTGATTGCCGCGCGGAAAATCAGTGCGGCCAATTGACCCTTGGAACAAGACATCGCCGACAATCGCGAGGCGGCTTGGTTCGTGATGAAAAATGACATGTCCCGGCGTATGCCCCGGGCAATGAATGACGTCGAGCGTCAGATTGCCGACGGTCACCGTGTCGCCATCAACCAGCCAGCGGTCGGGCTCAAAACTATGTGCCTCCATACCCCAGCGCGCGCCATCATCATCGAGCTTCTCGATCCAGAAACGGTCGTCCTCATGCGGGCCTTCAATCTTCAGGCCGAGTTCCTGCGCAAGCATCCCGGCTTGTCCGCAATGGTCGAGGTGCCCATGCGTCACCAACAGTTTTTCAAGTTGCACACCTGTTTGCGCAACAGCAGCCTTCAACTTTTCGAGATCACCGCCGGGATCGACCAAGGCGCCCTTGTTGGTTTCGGTACACCAAAAAAGCGTACAATTCTGTTGCAGCGGGGTGACCGGAATGATCGCGGCCTTAAGTGGCGGCACCTTGGCGGACGTGGATGTAACGTTGGACATGCGCGCTTATGTGGCCGACAAGAGCGACGGAGGCAAGCCTTCAGAGCCGTCGCCCTGCCCACACCACCCGGCCAATAACCGTGACGTCAGCGCCATCTACATCTGGCCAGCCTGGATAGGCCGGGTTGTCTGACAGGACGGACAAGCGCCCGCCTGGGCCGCTGGCAAGCCGTTTGACCATCAGCACATCGTCGAGGCGGATCACATGTATCCCGTCACGTACTACCGCAACCGCCGCGCGGTTATCGACCATGATATCGTCCCCATGGTTAAGCGTCGGCGACATCGAATCTCCATCGACCTGAATCAGCGATAGCTTGGATGGGTCGAGCCCCTGCTTCCGAAGCCATTTTTCATCAAAACCAATTTTTCCGGCGAGCGTTTCGCGGTCCGGGATTGCGCCGGGCCCGGCCGACGCCCCTACTGACAGCTTGGGAATGAGCCGAATGCCCGTTGTTGTTGCGCTGGCAACAGGTCCACCGAGCAAACTTTCCTCAACCCCGAAATACCGCGCCAATATACCGCGCTCCTCCTCAGGCAATTTCCTTGGCGATCCCCGCTTGATAAACTGTTGAATATAAGCAGGATTGCGACCCACCAGCTTGGATAGCCCAGCAAAATCATCCCCATTTTCGGCAATCAACCGCTCCAATGCGGCCCTCGGCTCTTCCTCCATCATGTTCCTCCGGTTCGGTTGGAAATATCCTAGACTTGTAGGATTTATCCTATCACCTTTGTTCTATATTTGTTCTAACTGATTCGGGCAAGCCAATCCGGGTCGATCTTGGAGGATACATCATGCATATTACGCGCCTCATCGAACGGTTTCTCCGGGATCAGGAGCTGCCACCGACGAAATTCGGGCGCTTGGCGGCCCGAGACCCAAGGCTTGTATTGGACATCAGGATGGGCCGCGAAATCCGACCCGAAATGGAGTCAAAATTGCGGGCTTTTATGTCGACATACGCGCGCCAAGCTAGCGAGGAAGGCGGGCCGCAGGCATGAGCGTGCAAACAAACATTACCGCCCTGTTACGCGCGCTGAAGTCGCTGATCCCGGCAACGGAGATAAGCATTGTTCACCAGCGTCCTTGGCATAGCCTGACTTTTTCAGGCACGCAGCTTTGCCTCAGCGTCCAGCTTGGCAATATCATATCTATTCGGGACTCTGCTGACATATCGGCCCGATTATCTGGACATGAATTTGTACTTCCAAGCCAGATCGTCGCCGATATTGCCGCAACACAAACAGTGGCTGACGGCCTGCCATGCCTGATTATCGACGCCCTGTTGCTCGACGACTAGCGGGCATTTGCGGTCATGCGGTGCAATGTAGCGAGCGCGGCAACCAGAGCAGCATCTGCGTCATCATCTTTGGCCGATGTCGATGGCACGAGCTCAAGAACCGGACGACGGTCGTTGTCTGTGCTGATCAAGTGAACATCATGCGGTTGCGGCGCGGGCCCGCCGTCAGCGGGGGCTTCAGTCACCTCGAACGAATCACCTGACACAACTGCATTGGTGTCGGCCAGCTTTTGAAGCCGCTGTGCAACTGCTACATCAAGTTGCGCAACCAATTCCATTGTGCTTGGCTGTAACACCGGTTCAGCAGCGGCTTCGGCAATGGGCATATGGAATGAAGCTGACCCAAGCTCCGAAAAACTCTCTGTTTGACAAATGTCCTTGGGGCCGGACGGGGAATCGCCCAAATCGGGGAGGTCCCGCGACGCCAGCAGTGGACGGCGTGCGGGCATATCAGTATTTAAATCCACACTGCGAAATCCCGCGACATCCTCCAAGTTGCGAATGGCATCTGCTTTTTGACCCCGGGCCAGTTTTGTCGACAGATACCCAAGAATGTCCGATCCCAGTTGGGACCTGTGGTTAGGTTCAGATTTGGGAGTGCGCATGTTGTGATCGCGCCGATCGGGCCAGCACAACATCACAGTCAAAGTGCCAAGCGTCATTGCGCCAGCCGCATATGAGATGAAGGCGCGGGCGACATCGCTCATCGGTGCAGAAGCGGCAGGGATAAGTTCTGACAACCCGGTTGGGCCAGTGATAGCTTCCAGCACGGCCACCGGAACAAACATCATGCCCGCTGCCACCAATGCCGCCACAACGATTGCCATCGCCATCGTAGGTGCCGGGTTGTGGGGCAAGCTATTGTGCATTGTCGGTCCTATGTCTCCACCCTGCCCTCAATCGGCACTGGCGCCTTGAATGGCCATTAGCAGGGAATTGTAAACAGGATCGTAACGACGAATGATGGCTTGCCAGTTGCGTTCTTGCTTCACAAATGCCCGTGCGCGGATTTGCATGGGTTCCCAAGCATTTTTGTTACGCAACAAATTATCGAGCGACAGTGCCAATGCCGCCGGATTATCCGCAGGGAACAACGTGCCGGTGTCGCCATTGCGGATAAGCTCGTGATGCCCCCCAACGTCCGACGCTGCAACAAGGCGGCCCTGCGCCATCGCCTCAAGCGGTTTCAGCGGCGTGACCAACTCGGTCAAACGCATGCGTTTTCGGGGATAGGCAAGAATATCGACGAGGCCATAATAACGGTCCACAGCATCGTGCCGCACACGCCCTGCAAAGTGGATGCGGTCCGCAACAGGCGAACCTTCGGACTGGGCACGCAATGACCTTTCCATCGGGCCACCACCAACGAGCAACAGATGCGCTTGGTTGTTCATCAAAGGCATCGCATCGATCAGGACGTCAATACCTTCATAGTCGTAAAAGCTGCCGATGTAGCCGATGACGTTTGCGCCACGCAGGCCAAGGCTTTGTTCGAAAGCCACGTCCGGCCTGACCGTCGTGCCGAACATTTCGAAATCAACGCCATTGGGTGTAACCGTAATTTTTGAAGGCGCAATGCCGCGTCGAATCAAGTCTTGCTTTAAGCCATCGCAAATTACTGCGACGGCGTCTGCTTGGCGAACCACATAGTTTTCCAAAGTGCGCGTCAGGCGGTACTTGAATGACCCCTCAGTGCCCGTCCCATTGCCCACTGCCGCATCTTCCCAAAAGGCACGAATTTCATAGAGCAGCGGCACTCCAAGCACGCGTGAAGCGCGCAATGCCGCTAATCCGTTCAATGCAGGCGAATGGGCATGCAATATCTCAAACGGCCATTTTGCGTGTAGTGCAACGATCGCGTCGGCCAGCGCCGTAACTTCACGCCATTCGCGCAACGGGCTGGGGGCAGAAACTGTCGTTGCCGTGCGGTGAAAGCGAAGGCCTTCTATCGTTTCAAACGCAGCGTCCGGTCGATGCCCATGCTGATATTGGCGGAGCCCGGTTATACCGGATATGTCCCACCCTGCGGACTGCTGCGCTTTCAAAATGGCGCGCGTGCGAAATGTGTAACCACTGTGGAGAGGAAGGCTGTGGTCGAGGACGTGCAGGATACGCGGCATGGCTAAGTATATGACAAAAAACATTTAACGTCACGTCAACCGGTTTCTGTTAAAGCCTGCCTTCGGAACAGGACGCAAGCAGCATTGATCGATAATTTCTCCATATTTTTAAGCCACGCCCTGCTGGCATTAGCGCTGTGGCGTTTGATGCATCGCGCTGACCTCGATGCCGAGGATCCGCCCTTGCCCGATGAAGACCCGGCTGGTTTTGCCGCACGCGCCAAAAACGCTTTCTCACCGGCGAACAATGTGACCGATGCGTGATCTCGTCCTTGTAGGGTACATTGCCCTCATCATGCTAATGGCGTTCAAGCGGCCGTTTCTGTTCACATTGGTCTATGCTTATGTAGACATCGTCTCGCCGCAGCGGCTCAGTTATTTCCTCTTAAATTCAGTTCCCCTGTCTTTGATATTATTTGCCCTGGCGTTTCTTGGGTTTGTAATAAGTGACGACAAGAAAGACGTCCGCGTGTCGCCGCGTTGGTTCCTGCTTGTTTTTCTGCTCGGATATTGTGGCTACTCGACCTCGGTTGCGGCGGAGCCGGTGGCCGCGCTCGAAAAATGGGACTGGGTCTGGAAAGCGTTGGTCTTCGCATCATTCCTGCCGCTGACACTGCGCACCCAATTGCGAATTGAGGCGACGATCCTGACCATGGTGCTTTGCGCGTCCACATTGATTGTGACAGGCGGCATCAAGACTGCTGCAGGCGGCGGCGGATATGGGTCGCTTGTTATCCTGATCGACGACAATAGTGGCCTGTTCGAAGGGAGCATCATTTCGTGCGTTGCGATCACGATAATTCCGCTCATCCTTTGGCTGGCAAAACATGGTACGGTGTTCCCGCCGGACTGGAAAGTGCGCCTTTATGCCGCTGCCCTTATATGTGCCTGTCTTTTGATACCCGTTGGCACGCAAGCCAGAACTGGCATTGTCTGCATCGCGGTTCTGGGGTTTTTGCTGCTGCGATACGCCCGGCACCGAATGCTCTATCTAGGTGCTGTCGCAATCCTGGGGTTAGCCGCCATCCCGTTTTTGCCGGCAAGTTTTACACACCGGGCCGAAACCATTAAAAATTACTAAGCGGATGAATCCGCATCGACGCGAATTGCTGTGTGGGCCTGGACCTGGGAATATGTAA
>NZ_JBKBQV010000065.1:0-14635 GCF_046292425.1 Sphingorhabdus sp. | reverse complement strand
GGTATTGCCCAGCGAAATCTGACATGCGATTGGTTTGATCCTAATGATGTGCGCGGACACGAACGTAAACTGGCCCGCACTGCGAATATCTGCACAGAAAAATTGCAAAAAAACAATACCATACTCTCAAAACGCAGTTCGGGTTGGGGTGGTTCAGATTAATTTTTGAACGGTAATGTTGGAACCTTAATAAAACGACAGCTTCCATTTTGATCAAGGACATTTGCAATCCCAGTTGAGGCACGTCGTTCAGTCGCCGTAATTTCGTTGCTAAACTGTCGCAAATTGTCCAGCATATCCAGCATCAAATGTAAGCTATCTCAAAGGCTCCAGTGGTGACTGATCTTCCAAAGCGTGCTGCGCAGAAACCAGGGAAAATGCCATCCGCTCAAATCGCTCGGGCGACGGCGATAGTTGTAGCCGTTATAGGCGTAGCTTTATTGATGGTCGAATTGTCGCGGCTGCTGTTGCTTGTTTTTGCGTCGGTAACCATTGCTTCTATCTTTAGTGTTTTGGCTGAAATGATCCGGCGCAAAACAGGAATTAGTCAGAATATTGCGCTTTCAATATCGGTGTTGTCGCTGATCCTTCTATTTGCTGGAGCGTTTGCGCTTTTTGGTACCCAAATTGCCAGTGAATTTACGACACTCCAAAAGACACTGCCCACAGCGTTAAAAGGCTTCGAAGTGTTTCTCGACCGATACGGGTTTGGCGATCCTTTGCGCAGTTTAATTAGCCGTGGTTCAAGCGATGCATCGGAGTTAATTTCGCGGGCGGGCGGATATGCGATCGCGGCCGGCAGTGGTTTGGGAGATTTTATATTAGTATTCGTTGGGGCAATTTTTCTGGCGAGTAGCCCCGATGTGTATCGACGAGGATTATTGCTATTGCTGCCTGAAAAGGCTGAAGACTCTGTAGGAGCAGCACTGGACGATGCCAGAAACGGACTTTCAGGGTGGATGTTAGGTCAAGCCGTATCTTCGCTGTTCGTCGGCGCGTTGACGTGGGTTGGACTCATGTTTCTTGGCGTCCCGGCATCAGGCGGGTTAGCGATAATTGCGGGACTGCTCGACATTATTCCGATGATTGGTCCGTTTATTGCAGGCGTTCCTGCGGTTTTGCTTGCCTTTACTGTTTCGCCAATGACAGCCCTGTGGACGCTGCTATTGTTTATAGTAATCCAGCAACTTCAAAGTTATTTAATTCTTCCAATGATCCAGAAGCGCGCCGTTGATTTGCCACCCGCGGTTCTCCTTTTTGCACTGTTCGCTTTTGGGATGTTGTTCGGATTTCTTGGGATTTTGCTCGCTGCTCCCTTAACTGTTGTCGCATTTGTTGCGGTACGACGCATTTATGTCAAAGACATGCTGGGAAAGGATATCAGCGGGCTTAATAATTAGTGAGTTGACCATGTCAAATTTGCGCCAGTGGTAGGGGAAGCGTACGATGTCCCTGCAAAGTTTTTAGAATGGGTACAGATATCGCGTTAGCAGCATTCCCTTCGCCGCCCTGCCATTGACCCATGCGGTTTCTGCGCACTTAAAGCCGGCCATCCCGATTATTCCTGTCAGCATTGGGCACCGATTCATCAATGGTTTCGGATCTGCTATTCATGCTTGAAATGACATCATAGGTAGCCGCGCTGACGACCGTTGTAGCCTCTGCTGTCACCATTACGACTGCGCTATTCAAAGTAGTGGTAATAACGCCTTTCGCCCCAATAGCGACGATGATGATCGCACATCGGGCAGCGGCGTCCTACCCTGTCGAAAAGTATAAAGCCGTATCCAGGATAGTAATAACAGTCGTGCAAACCACCGCTCTCAAAGACAGATCTTTAAGCAGTGTTTATTCCCCGGCTGCCCCATAACCATTGTAAAGCGTGCCAAAGAAATCGCCCTTATTCCAACGTGGCCGGTCGGAGGCATCGGCAAGATCACGTGCGATTGCGAGATTGAGGCCGACAAATTTTGCTGCTGCGCCCCAATCGATTGGGAGGTTCATGTCATCCGATGGCTGATGGTAATTTGTTTTGAGGAACTCCGCGCTGGCAATCTTCCCGTTACCTCCCGGACCGGTCACAAGGAATACCGAGGGAATGCCCTGTTGCACAAATCGATAATGGTCAGAGCGGGTGAAAAATCCTTCTTCTGGCTGTGGATCGGGAACAAGCCCAATACCCATGGATGCCCCCGCACGGGCGACAGCGGGGCCGATGGAAGAGCGCTCCGCCCCAAAGGCAACGACGTCGATAAAGTCATAAGTGACGATAGGCATGTCAAGATTGACGTTGGCCACAAGGTTCGCCTTTGGCGTGGTTGGGTTTTGCGCGAAATAGTCAGCGCCAACGAGGCCCTTTTCCTCAGCCGTCACCGCAAGAAACAGGATTGAACGCTTAGGCTGTGCTTTCAGATGTTTAAATCCGTGTGCAACCTCAATCATCGACGCAATGCCCATGGCGTTATCCATCGCGCCGTTACAGATCGTGTCGCCTTTCACTTCGGGGCAGATGCCTGTGTGGTCCAGGTGACCTGATAGAACGATTACCTCGTCTTTCAACTTGGGGTCGGAGCCTTCCAACAAGCCAACCACATTGCTGCTCATCACCGTGTTGATCTCTGTCTTGATGGCAACACGTGCTAGTGTAGGCAGCGCCATGCGCTTAGGGTTGCTTGCTTTGCTTTCCGACGCGGCAAAGATCACGTCCGCGCCCCCGGGTATGCCAGCAAACAATTTTGCCGCTCCCACCAGGCTAACAGAGGCAATTACGGGCGCTGTGCCGCCGGGGTAAGACGGGGTGCCACTCGTATCCGTCCAAGTTGCACCAAGATAGCGCCAGTTGCGAACACGCTTCGTGAAGGCAGACACCTTTTCGCGGGTAGGGGTATCTACGACAATGATACCGACGGCACCACGCTTTGCGGCCTGTTCGCGCTTGCTCACGGTGTTCGCGTAATGCGCACGTTCTTCAGTTGGAAGAGTCGACGGGGCACCTGCAAGCAATACGACGATTTTCCCCTTCACATCGATACCTGCATAATCATCGCGTTTAAAATTCGGCGCAACGACACCGAAGCCTGCGAAGACCATCGGCGCGTTGAGGTTGATTTCAGACGCCAGTGGAGTGGTTCCGGGAAAATAATCCACGCCGAATTCAAGCGCGGTTTCCGTTGACCCGTTGATTAACGAAATGCTGCCTTTGTCAGCGGCACGAAATGTCACGAGCGGCACAGGCTGGATAAAACTGTTTTTGGCACCTGCAGGTTTCAGGCCCATGGTTTCGAATTGGGCTGCTACATAGCGCGCCGCGATGTCATATTCCGGCGATCCAGCCTCGCGTCCCTTCATTTCGTCACTGGCAAGGAATCCTACGTGCCCGCGCATCGCAGCTTCGTCTGGTTGCCATGTTTCCGCGGCTACAGGGGTTGAAAATGCACAAAGGATAAAGACGGCAGTTCGCAACATAAAAGAGCCCTTCAGATAGCTTGGGCGGGTCTATCGGGTTACCTTATTGGGCGCAACATGTCGTATGGCGATATTCTCCAGCGGACTGTGTCATTCATAAAGGGCGCGGACAAGTGTATTTCGTCATGACAGCAGATACCCTCGTAACGGGGTAGACCCGGCGTCGTCAGGAAGTTGAAAGCACGTCGCTGGCAGTGGTCTGAGCGATACCCTTAAAAGGCCTTTCGAATCTCGACTTCGATAGCGCGTCCTACCGGGTCCCGATAACCGCGTTGATAACGCAGGGGAGTATTTCCTTCATTATCGATCACTCGCTGGCGTTTGTTAAATGCGTTGGTGATGCCAAAAGAGAGTCGGGTGCCTTTAAGCCATTTTTCGTTTGCGCCCAGTTGCTGGAGATCCGCAAAAGTTCGGATGTTTACTAAGGCAAGAGATGAAAACCGCAATTGGGTGGGGGCGGACAAGGTGCCAAGATTGAGGCGTGAAGCACTTCGCCAAGACGCGTTCAACCTTATTCCGACTTCCCGGTCGCTCAGGTTTACACCGGCATCGACCGTGTGCCGCGTTCCCCCGCCGCCAAAGCCGATTGCACCTCCGTCAAGCAGGTCCACGACCGAGAAGCCTGGCCGGGCAACCAGCTGATCGGCCAGATTGATGCTATGCCCGATTGACGCCTGAAGTCGTGGCCTTGATTTTCCACGAACTGATGGGGCTTGTGAAGGTGTGATATCATATAAGGGAGCAGCGAGATTAATGCCCCAGCGGAACTGTTCGCTCGAACGGCGCTCGAAGTTGACCGGGCGCGCATCGACGGTGACCAGTCGTCCGTCAGCGTCGCGTATGAAACGTTCGGGGAATGCCGCGATAAGATCGATGCTCGTAGGCGGGAGCGAAGATATGGGGTTGCTGCGTTTCGTAGCAAGATACTCCGCGTTAAACTGGAGGTTGATGCGGGGCAACAGCATCGCGGTCGCCGACAGTCTGCGTGTAAGGACTTTTTCCGGAAGTAGGTCCGGATTTCCGCCACTGATCTGACTGACGTCAAGTGTTTCTCCAGTGACAACGTCAAAGAAACGAACTCCCTCACTGACTATAACCGCCTCGCCGATCTGTTCTGCCTCAGGCAGTAACCGTTGTTTATTCAGCGAACCTTGCAGGGTGATCCGCTCGATGGGGCGCCAGTTTAATGCGACGCCATGACGCCGGATAGCTCCCAGTTTGCGGACATCAGTGATGCCATAATCCAGCGTGACCGACAGGTCACCAACGGCGGCCAGTGTTTTGTTTTCACGGCTGGTCAAGGGAATTTCAATGCTGGCTTGGCCAGCGCGCTCATGACGATCAAGCGATCGGCTTGAGGAAAAGAACGGATTTTCGTTAAAGCCGGACTGACCGATATGGCGCAGCGAAGCATTGAGATTGGCGCGTACCGGCCCTGCAGGGAGATTAACGACCGGGCCCGTGGCGGACAACGCAAACGCGCTGTTCTTGTTGGTTGAGCTGGAGCGATCCAGATATAAGTCGACGAGCCCGCTGGATAGCTCCCCGAAGGGATTAGGGGCGCTGACGTCAAGAAGGATCGGCGTCGTCGGCGACTGGCGCTGGCGCTGCGATTTGGACTTGAAGCGGCTATACCGATAATCCCCTCTTGCTGTGATCTGCCAGTTGCCGCGGGTGGCATTCAGTGCAAGGCCAACGTTTCCGCGGAGGTATTTGGACTTTCCAGCAAGGGGGTCTTCTTCAAAATAGCGTGCAATGGCCACGGGCCGCGTAAATGGCGAAAAGGGACTGTCGGTCGGCAGGACAAAGACAGCTGCACGAAGTCCCTGGAGGGAAGTATATGCGTTTTGCTCAATCCTCCCGGTCAGTGAGGCGCTCAGCCAGCTTGTCAGCGGCGTATTCGCACTCAACGACATTTCATGTGTCCGTTGCGCCGGGCGCACGGTGCGATATTGTCCAAGGTCAGTAACGTTCGGTTGGCCTGCTGTGGCAACAAAATTCGCGAGTGTGGGATTTGGGTTATTGGCCGGAACGGCGGCGAGGGTAATGATCTGGCCAGCGGCCGAGCTTAAAGCGGGATCGATCTCGACCGAGCCGGAAGACGGGTCAGCGAAGAGATTTCCGGCCAAGGCATAGGGGAACCGTGCAGTCGGCTGCAACAAGCCTCGCTCGCTTTCGCGAATTTCATCCTCGTCCCGCGCACGAAATGTGACATTTAAACGCCTTTGCCCTGCAATTCGCGAAAAAGTGGCTTCGCCACCAAATGCAGCATAGCCGCCATCGGTCGCGAACTGGCCGCGGATAGTGCCAATGTTTGAAGCAAAAACCCGTTTGAGAACGATATTATAGGCTCTCCGATCGGTCGCCGCGCCAAGTCTGGCTCCTGCACCGCGGGGCAGTACGTCAATTCGCGAGATCGCTTCGGCAGGATAATCTGTAATATCGCCGGGATCTTTGACGGGGATACCATTGACGAAGATGACAGGTGCATCAGCGTCCCCGTTTTCTGACGCGACGAATTCAAGCACCTCGCCTATTGTGCTGGCACCATAGGAAAGGACGCCATCTTGGTCGATAGTTCGCTCAGGCTTAAGTTCCGCCAGGGCCGCTTGCTGCTCGCGCGTTGCGGTGACTACTATTTCGGGGTTGGATACTTCGCTTTGACCAGCGGAGGCGGTACAGAGACATAGTAGTGCGCCAAAAAGTCTGAAGGACTGTCGTGAGGAAGCCGCCATGAATTAACCCTGTGCCGACAATCGGAGTGTTGTCGATCTGCTTCGTACATTACATTGGTTACCGCATCGTATTGGTATGCAATCAACGTATGTCCAAGAAATATAAGAACCCCCGGCGGATCGTTGATCTACCGGGGGCGAGTAAGTAATCCTTACGATATTATTAAAGCGCGACGCCGTTCACAAAGAGGCCGCCAGTGCTGCTTACTATCTCTGGATTGCCAGCAGGCGAGGTCAAAGACCAATTACCTGAGTCATCAGGGCACGAATTTAGCGCCGGTCCTTCTGACGTGGACCCAGACGAAGATGACTCGCTATAACCATTTAGATTGTAACCCGTGATCTGGTTCTTTACCCGCGCCGATGCAGCAACAACACCTTGGACAGAAGACGTAGTAGTACGTTCACGGTCTTGGACTTTTTCATTTTTGCTGTTTGTGCACTCCCAAGTCACTTCAGAAACCACTGTGCTGTTATAAGTGAATGCCACAGTGGCAGTCTGAAGCTGAGCATTGTTCAAACCCAGAGCAAGCTGAACATCACCCTTGCCAACAAAGCCAGTGCCTGTCGCTGGATAAAACTCTACCGCAGCAACGGCAGCAGTTGAAATAGTGGCGAGCGCGAGGCTCGCTGCAAAGAGCATTTTTTTCATAATTGTCATCCCTTATCGTTAATTACCGTGCCCGTGCGCTGGTCGTCCGGTCGGTTAAGGTTTCATTAACGATTCGCCTTCGAGTCGCCTATTAACCTTCGATAACAAGGCGTTTGAGAGTCCCGGACTGGGGCAAGGCGAAAGGCAGAAATTAACACTGCAGCGTTTCGTATCACCGACGAAAGGCGCTGAGCTCCATACGGCTGGAAACGCCTAGCTTTTCGTATATTCTGTTCAAATATACTTTGACGGTGCCTTCGGTTAAGCCGCATTGGTCGGCGATGGCACGGTTTCGCAAACCTGCTGCGACGAGCTCGGTGATTTGCCGCTCCCGGGGCGTAAGCTGATTATAGGGGTCCTTGGCTCGCTCTTCTTTCAACCTGGCAGCGCGGTTGAGTATGTCACGGGAAATCCAATGTAATCCAGCCGAAACGCGTTCGAGACATTCTATCAACTCGCCGCCGCCCCCTGCCTTAAATACGATTCCCTCTACCCCCAAAAGAACGGCTTCGAGCAGGTCGTCATCATTAAGGTCGGCTGTTAAAAGTACGATTTTCACCGAAATCCCGGAAATGCGTATTTCGCGGATAATTTCGACGCCAGTTAAACCGGGCATGGAATTGTCTATTATGGCAATGTCCGGTTTTTCAGACAGGATGGCAGCAAGCGCAGCCCTGCCGTTCGTCAGCCGGGCCAGCACTTCATAGGCACTATTGGCGAGCAGGCCGCTAATGCCAGAAAGCATGAGGGGGTGATCATCAGCAATTATTACGCGCGTCACGCCAGGGCACCCGCCGGAAATGAAATTCGTATGATCGTTCCCTCTGCGTCCCCAACAATTTCAAGGGTTGCGCCGAGAGCCTTCGCGCGTTCATTTAGCGAATATGGGGGTGCCATGTTGGCGTCCGACCATCCTGAACCATTGTCCGAAATCTCCAATATTATCTCATGCCCAGCCATCTTGAGGTCAACAGTTACCCGATCAGCGTTGCCGTGCCTGACAGCATTAGCGACCCCCTCCCGGATCATTTGTTCCATTTCCCGCTCCACCACTCTACTCACGCGGCCTGCGCCCTCGCCTTGAAAGAGGCACGCAATGTCCCATTGTCGTCCAAGGCGACCCGTTAAGTTAGAAAGCTGCCAATATGTATCGCTGGCATCATGATCGTCCCTAGGCTGGCGCAATTCAGTTATCATGTCTCTCAACAGATGTTGCTCTACTGCGAGCTCGTCCTGGAGAACGTCAATTTCCGGGCCTAATTCGGCTGCTGTCATACCGGAACGTTTGAACCCTTCCAAACGGAACGAGATCGCTGCCACGATTTGTACGACGCTGTCGTGGAGGTCGCGCCCTACGGATAATCGCGCGCTGTTTGTTGCAGCCTGCTTGGTCAACATATTGAGCTTAATTTGTCGGTGAAAAAGGGCGATTTCCTCCGCAATTTCAGATCCTGTCGTCAAGTCGTCCGCCGTCAGAGTTTCTAACCCATCGATAAGAATTACGCAGTTCAGATCCTCTTCGCACACAGGCACGCACATCAAATGCCCAAGATGCCGACCCGCGCAGAAGCGGATCAAATTAGCGGTAGCGTAACAGGCGCGGGCAGCTTGCCCGGTCCCGACCAGCATTCTACCGGTGGACGGATCGAGCAGGAACGGTTCTGACGACAACAAGGAAACCAGCGCGTCGATGTCTTGACCGTCTGTCAGCCGCGTTGGAGCACACACGTCGGGCAGACTGGAAATCTCATACCACTGACCCGCCATATCTTGCTGCGCGCAAATGATCTTGGTGGCGCCGGTCCGCGTCGCGACATGCTCACATATTAAATGTAGCATGTCGTCACGCTCTCCTGGGCCTTGAAGACGGTTGGCGAGCGGGAACCGACGGGACAGCCTGTCCCGATCAAAGGTAAACCAAACACATAATCCGGACAGGACCGCCAAATAGGTTGCGCGAATTACCAGTCGTTGACGGTCGATCTCGATCGCTTCCCACAATCCGGACAACAGTCCGGCGAATAGAAACAATAAATTGACTGTAATGGCGGTAATTGCTGTCTCGCGCCCGCCCCATCGCATCGCTACCGACAGCAACAGAAACAGCGAAAATGTGAAAAATGGGCTGGTGTAACCATCGGTCGCAAAAACCACGACGGCAAAGACCAATAAGTCCACGACGTGGAGCGGCCGCGCAATGCGATGATCCCACCACCAAGAGCGCCAAGCTGTGACTACTGCGACCAAGGCGATGAGTACATAAATCGCAAGAATAAAATAGGCCGATTTTGGTGCCGCTGTCGGTTGAGAAGGGTCCACATAGATTGCAAGAAGGAAAACACTTGCGAGCACCAGTCGGCTTAAAGCAATGGCTCGGCCTGTTCGGTACCATGGGGCGCCTACACTTGCCTTTACGTGCTTTGACCAGCCTGCACGGACCGCTTCAAATGCATCTAACGATACTGGTTTTTCATTGTTAAAATTGTTCATCGCGTTACGGATATGGCATGGTAATCTGGATCGCGGTTACTGGCTCATGTCAGTCATTCGACCCGTTCAACAAATCAAACTTTGCCCTTCCTTCCCCCTTCCTTATTTTACACGCGATAACATTGATTTACAAATAAACAACTACCATAGGAAATCTATAATTTCATGGTGCGGAATATTTTTTACTCGTGGCTTATTTGCAGTGGCTCACTTCGGAGCCGATTAGGCACTTTGAAGCAGTTTACGGGAACAACTGGCAGCCGGGTTGATTATGTTGCAGTGCACAATATATTGTGTCCTAATATAGGAATAGTGCGATGAAACCTTCGCTAGACGGTATGCAAGCAGTTAAGAAATTAACGCGATCTGGTAAACTTCTCGAAGCAACAGCTTTAATTCAACAACTGTTATCCGGGCAAAATAAGGCATATGCTTCGGCCGATAAGACCCTTCCATTGCGCGAGGCTGAATGGGCTGCGCAATCTGTTGGTCTCAAGCTATCTAGATCAGGGGAAGGCCAAAAAGAGGCGAACCGCCACAAGCCCATGTCGGGCGTTGGGTGCGATCCCGGGCATTTTGAAAACAGACAATATTCCTGCGATCTGGGTCGGCGATCCTACAAGCTTTTCACACCTTCGCGGCATGGGGGCGAGTTAATGCCGTTAGTCATAATGCTGCATGGCTGCACACAAACGCCAGACGACTTCGCGGCCGGCACACAGATGAATGAGTTGGGAGAGGAATTAGGATTTCTCGTTGCCTATCCCGCCCAATCTTCCAGCGCGAACCCTAATGGCTGTTGGAACTGGTTTAAGACGTCTGACCAACAAAAAGACGCAGGCGAACCTGCATTAATTGCCGGGATTGTCCGTGAAATCGTTGCTGACTACGCTGTTGACGCCTCACGCGTTTACGTTGCAGGTTTATCAGCGGGCGGTGCAATGGCTGCGATTTTGGGTATGACTTATCCTGAACTTTTTGCAGCAATAGGGGTTCATTCAGGTTTACCATTTGGAGCGGCAACCGATGTAGCGAGTGCTTTTAAAGCTATGAAGCGCGGCCCAAACCAAGTCGCGGGTTCCAGATCAGGCCAGACTGTTCCGACAATAGTATTTCATGGCGATCGAGATCGAACAGTCAATCCGGCCAATGCGGACGGCGTATTGGCGCAATTTGATCTTCAGGGACCGTCGGACCAGTATATGACTAGCTTTGAGAATTCCCCTAACGGGCTGAAATATGTAAAATCTGTACAATCCGATGACAACGGGAAGCCGATGTTTGAAAAATGGTTAGTCAAAGGTGCTGGTCATGCATGGTCAGGTGGTAGCCCGCGCGGTTCATATACCGAACCTCGCGGTCCCGAAGCCAGTCGCGAAATGATCCGATTTTTCCTGAAGCATAAGCTCGGCGAGTAATTCCAATAGTCTGGCGCGGTTAGTTCATTTGGGAACCCGCTTGGTGATATAAATATGCGTTATTGCATATCTAGATCGGCAAGCGCCGCAATGAGGTCTTCGCTCAAATATGGTTTCGTCAGCCTAGGCAGATCAGGCGACATGCCTTCGATATCGGCGTAGCCTGAGATAATCAGAACTTTGAGATCTGGCATATTGTGGCGCAATGCTTGCGCCAACTCTGGTCCGGTCATTCCCGGCATAAGATGATCCGTCATCAGCAGCGTAGGGTTTAGCCCTTGCCCAACCAGATCCAGGGCATGTTCGGCGGAGTGCGCTTCCACGACACTAAAACCCAGTTCCGAAAGCATATCTGCAGTCATCATCCGTACCAGTGCCTCGTCATCTACCAACAACACCGTTCCACCATATCTGGCTTCTGTTCGAATGACGTCTTGCGACACATTTTCCTTAACCGTGGTGCTGCTTACCGGCAGCAGCAAACTCACTTTCGTTCCCATCTCTTTTTGCGTCGATATCTCAAGCGCGCCGCCGAGCTGAGCCGCCAAGCCATGAACCATTGAAAGCCCAAGCCCGGTTCCTTTTCCCACGCCTTTGGTAGAGAAAAACGGCTCAATTGCTTGCCGTGCGATGTCATCGTCCATTCCAACGCCATTGTCTTCAACAGACAGACGAACATAATCACCGGGATTAAGTCCAAGCGTGTTTTGATCGCCGATCGTTTCGGCTGACAATGAAATCAGGAGCGTGCCGCCATCGGCCATCGCGTCGCGCGCATTCACCGCAAGGTTCAAAAGCGCCATTTCCACCTGGTTCGCATCAGCCATCGCTGGGGGTACCGCATCAGCCACGTCTACGACAACGCTCACTTGGGGACCAGTGGTGCTGTCTACCAGATCTGCCATGTTTTCAACTAGCGTGCGAAGGTCGACAGGAACGGCCTGCAATGGTTGTCTGCGGGCAAAGGCCAACAATCGTTGCACAAGTGTTTTCGCGCGATCCGCTGATTGCGCGGCTGCATCCATAAGCTGACGTTCACGTTCACCGCCAACCCCGCGACGCTTCAAAAGATCGAGCGCGCCGATAATCGGGGTCAGAAGGTTGTTGAAATCATGTGCGACGCCTCCGGTAAGTTGACCGATAGCCTCCATTTTCTGACTCTGGCGCAAGGTTTCTTCGGCAACAACCTGCCGGGTAACGTCCCGGCTTGAGCCTATTAAGCGCGTTATCCGACCCTGCTCATTCCGCATCGGTATGATGGAAGTGTCCCAATAGCTGGTGGCGCCCTTGATGTAATATTGTTCCCGATATTGGTAGATCGCACCAGTTTCGACGACATTCCGGTATGTCTTAAGCACATCCTGAGCGAGTTGTTCCGGCAGGATGTCCTCAATACGCTGGCCTCTGATATCTTCCAACCGGAGCCCAATGCCCGCTTCATGAGCCGGATTTGTCTCCTCTACAACAAAGCCGCCATCGGGCTCAACGCCAATGACAAAAAGCGCCTCGGGTGTGTTTTCAAAGTAAGCGCGATACAGCGCGTCGACCTCACGCTGGGCTGCGACGGCTTGTGATATCCGCTGTTCCAGCGTTTCATTCAGCGCCATAATACCAAGCTCGGCTTCCTTGCGAGCAGTGACATCAATGCAAACGCCGTACATCATCTTAGGCTTGCCATCTGCCTTTCGCGTGACTTCACCTTGGTTGTACAACCAGAAAAGCTGGCCATCTGGATGGCGGTAACGAAATTCGCTTTCGTACCTGGCTGTGGCACCGCTCAGAGCTGCACTCAGTCGGGCGCGATCAGCTTCGGCGTCTTCCTCAAACATCCGACTAAAAAAGTCTTCAGGAGTGGATCCAGCCCCGAATATTTCGTCTGCGTTCTCCGAACGGGTAATAAGCCCACTGACGAGATCGAAGCTCCAGACGACCATCCTTGATGCCGCGAGGCCACGCCGAAGCTGATCTTCGCTCTCACGCAGCCGCGCTTCAGCCAAACGTTTTTTCGTAAGATCGATTGAAACTGCGAGAATGCCCTCGACCTGTCCGTCTTCTGATCTGATAGCGTTAACGCTGTTACGCACCCAGACAGTCGACCCGTCAGGCTTCACATACCGCTTGTCAATTTCGAACGGCGGACCACCAGCAGCTGCAGTAGCAAAGAGTGGCATATTATTCGTCAGATCGTCAGGATGGGTGATGTCCTGCATTTTCAGGCCGAGAAGCTCTTCCCTGGGGTGGCCCACCATCTCGCAAAAACGATCGTTCAGCTCCAAAAACTTCCCCGACAGATCGGTTCTGGCAAACCCGACGGTCGCCTGGTTGAATATCGCTCTTAGCCGACTCTCACGTTGCCGTAAGCCCGCCTCGGCCCGAGAGCGTTCCACAGCCGCCCAAGTGCGCTCCGCGACCTCGGCAGCCAGGTCCCTATCATCCTCTGTCCAGCAGCGGGGAGATGGGTGATGCAGATACAGAAGTGCAGTGAATTTTCCGTCCTTTATGAGGGGCACAATGAGGACGGAACGCGTATTGATGAGGGTGAAGGCCGAAGCGGCTACCCTAGGGTCAGTAAGGACATCATCGACTGAGATCGATGCACCAGCCCTCAGCCCGGCAATGATGGCTGGACCGAAATCGTTCAACCGGTGCTGACCCGCTATGCTTGCCATGCTACCATCGGTCCAATCGCGCGCAATGATAGCGACCTGTTCATCGTCATCGATTTCGCCATATCCGACACGATTTACCCCGAGCTCTCGACCGGCGGTCTTTGATGCAACCGCTATGATTTCATCGGCATCAGCAATATGGCGAAGACGTTCCCCCAGTTCCAGCCGGAATAGCTGGCGTCGCTCGTTGAGCATGGCTTCCGTGGTTTCCGCTACTGCGCAAAAAACCCCACTAACAGCTCCGCTTTCGTCGCGAACAGGAGAGTAGCTGAAGGTGAACCACGCTTCCTCCTCAAACCCTTTGCGCGTGGTGAGCAGCGGCAGATTCTCATGATAGGAGGCTTCGCCGTCAAGCGCCGCGTCTACCAGCGGCGCGATGTCGGGCCAGATGTCCGCCCAGACTTGCGCGAATGGCTGGCCAAGTGCTTGCGGGTGCTTGCTGCCAAGCAACTCCGAGTAAGCGTCATTGTACAAGAAACCGAGTTCAGGTCCCCAGGCTACAAACATCGGAAATTTGGAATTCAACATCAGGCCGACCACGGACCGTAAAGATTGCGGCCATGTTCCAGGTTTACCCAGCGGCGAATGAGACCAATCCTGCGCTGCCATCAACGCACCGGTTTCGCCGCCACCTTGCATAAACTTTAAGCCATGGCCTTCTGGCATTGTGGCTGACAATTACGATCCTTTCGGCGGCATGAGATCATGACTCACCAGCGGCATTATTGCTGCAACCGACGGATGCGCCCCATTTTTCTCCAAACGATCTTTCCCCGTTTTTGTTCCGTTCTAAAAGATGCCGCAAAAGACCGCTAAACACACAGATGTGGCAGACTATCCGACAGGGTATAGCAACAGGAAAGGCCCAGCGATCTAGCCCGAAACTTGCCGGCGGACGATTTCAAACCCGACTTTCGCCACGCGCGCGGGGAATAATCCATCCCGGCTTGTCACGGCGCGGGCCAGGTTCAGCGCGTCCCGATACTGCCGGTCGCGTAAAAGGGACATGAACGTCCAGGCCGCTATTAACGAATAGACGCGTGTGGATCCTTTCAAGCCGTCAGCGACAGCGCAGCGCTGTTCCGGTGTCAGCCCCTCTTGGCGCTGCAAAAGCGCATGCGCTGTATCGAGCATCCTCAGTGGGTTCCCCTTGCTGAGGCTCCCTTCCACGCGACGATATTCGGCCGCAATGCATGAATAGGGCCA
>NZ_JBKBQV010000064.1:0-14982 GCF_046292425.1 Sphingorhabdus sp. | reverse complement strand
TCGCAAGCACAGTCTCGTCAACGGTCAACGTCGGAACCGCGCCAGCCGAGGTAACGAATGGCGTATCATCATCAACGTTAATTTCTAAAGAGCCATCGGCTGAATCGCCGTCAACATCCGTCACGGTGTAATTGAGCGTGAACGGCACATTATTTTCATTAGCGCCCGCTGCATGAATAATGGGCGCATTTTGAGTCACGGTATAAGCTCCCGTGGCGGTATCTAGTGTTACAGTCAAAACTGTTATCGCGCCTTGCTTGACCAGAACCGAACCGCCTGGCCCTGCTACATAACTGAAGCCTGCGGGCGCGCCTGTTAGTTGATAGGCAAAGGTAAGTGCCCCATCACCGCCGCTGCCCGATAAGGTGCCGGTGGTGTTGGCTGCATCCACGTCATCGCCAGTTCCGCCGGGAATGCCGCCGAACAGTGCATCGTCGTCAAGCAATACAGCGGCATTTGGACCGACGAAGGGTCGATCATCCTGTATCGAGATCGTCAATGTGGCGGTCGAGGTGTCACCGTCTGCGTCCGTGATTGTATAGGTAAAAACATCCTGCACGTTGCCGGGCGTGCCGTCGTTGCGTGTATAGCTGTAGCTGCCATCGGCATTGAGCGTGAGAATGCCATATGTACCATTCGTTGCGCCACCAACGGTGCCGACGCCGACGCCCGTGATCGCAGTAACAAAAACCCCGTCGGCCCCCGCTGTGTCTTTGCCACCATCCATTTCGATGTCGGTGATAACGTTGCCCGTTGCAGGTGCATTGCTGCCGCCCGCGACAATGTCCGTGTCATTCACCGCAGTCGGCACATCGTCCTGAATAGCAATGACAAGCGTATCGTTCGCGCTGTCACCATCACTATCGGTAACAACAACATTGAATTTGTCAGTTGTAGTGTCGCCCGAGGTGTTGTCAGTCAACGTATAGCTGTAGCTATAGGCGCCACCCGAGACCGATACCGTCAACGTGCCGGTCGCACCAACAACGGTCCCGCCCGCTGTCACATTCACGCCGTTAATGACGAGTGATACCAATGTATCGCCACCGGTGGATATGGCAAACGTGCCGCTTGTAGTCTCGCTATTGGCGGCGGCGTCCGATCCAGCAGGAAGGCCTGCCTCACTCACGAGGTTGCCGCCTGCGACTTCTATCCGTGGGGTGGAGTCCTCAAGCAGCGTTATCGTGACGGTTGCGGTGGAGGTGTCTCCGTCGCCATCGGTGATGGTATACTGAAAGGTAATGACACCCTCCTCGCCCGGCGCGGGCGTGTAGGTGAAGCTACCGTTATTATTATATGCAAGGCTGCCTGCCCCTGTGAGCGAGCCTGCTACGACCGCCACGCCATTCGCCAGATTAACACCGTCGGCGCCTGGAGTATCGTTAACGAAAACGTTAACGGCAACAGCCGCATTTTCAACCTGCTGCGTGCCGCTATCATTGGCGGCAAGTGGCGCATCATCAACGATGTTGATTGTAAGGTTGTCACTTGCGACGTCGCCATCGAGGTCGGTAACCACAACAGGAAAGCTTAACGATTCACCATTTGAATTAAGCGTATTATCGTTCAGCGTATAAACATAAGTGATGCTGCCGATGCCAGTGACAGGGTTATAGTTGTACCCTGTGATGACCAGCGTGCCTGTCGCGTTCGACGACACCTGTTGCGGCAAAGCACCTGGGGTCAATACAACGCCAGACACAGTCACGCTGCCCACGCCGTCAGGGGAAGCAAAGGTGATTGTTCCACTGGTTGCTTCAGTATTACCATCAAACTGGGAACCTGCTGGCTCACCGTCACGTGCTGGCAGATGCGGTTCGCGTACAGTCGTACCATCACCGATCTCGGGAATGAAGGTAATCCGGTTGGGAGCGTCCCCGATGTTAATCGTCAAAGTCGCTGTTGATGCGTCCCCATCGCCATCAGTTAACTGATATGAAAATACATCTGTCACGCCGCCGGGCGTATTGACGTTACGCACATATGTGTAATTGCCATTCGCACCGAGCGTCAGTGTTCCATATTGGCCGTTAATTGTGGTGCCAACAGCTGCAAAAGCGCCGGAGACCCCGGCTCGGATGCCTGAAATGGTGGCGCCGTCGGCACCTAAAGTGTCTGCGCCTGCTGCTCCGCTAGTGGTGCCAGCGCCCGACAATATGTTGCCAAGCTCGGGCCCAAAGGTTCCGCCAGCCACGCTGTCTGTGTCGTTACGTGCTGTCGGGCTGTCATCTGCAATGTTGATCGTCAAACGTGCGCTAGCCACATCACCGTCAGGATCGGTTACTGTTACGGTAAAAACGTCGGTCGTGGCGTCGCCCGACGTATTATCAGTCAGCCGATAGGTATAGCCAATCTGGTCACCATTTAGCGCGCCGAGCGTCAGGACGCCACGCGGCGTGGTGATCTGTTGGCCAGCTACGCCCGTGACAATTACGCCGTTAATGGTGATAGAGGCTATGCCATCTGGTGATGTAACAAGAATCGTTCCTGTGGTGGAGTCAGAACCGCTTCCTGCGGCAGAACCGGGCGCTTCTACATTGCCGTTTATCCGGGTTCCGGGCAAACCGGCCTCGCTTACGTTGTCGACGACATCGCGCCCAGCTGGTCCGCCATCCTGAATAACCACGTCGGGATCCCTGTCGACGAGAGCCGGAACAACTTCACGCAATTCAGGCTCCGGAAAAGCCAGTGCCGTCGGTGGTAAAAGATCACCCAGGGCAAACGGATCACCGATATCGCCTACTGCATCTGCAAAATTGCCACCCGAACTTTGTGGAAGACCCGCAGCGGGTTGGGGTTCTTGACCTATTAGAAGCGCAGCAATGTTAAGCGGCGGAACCGCCACCCCATCAACAACGATTTGAGGAATGAACACGGCTCCGTCGGGGACAATCATCTGCGTGCCGTCCGGCAGCTCGATGATTAGGTCTCGACCGACGACCTTAAGGTCATCAATCCCAACACCTGCAGGTAAAACGAGCTGCCCATCTGCGGATAGCGGCATGATGTTTCCGGCTTGAAGAGCCATCTGAACCAAGGCAACCCCGTCTAACGAAACTGAGGTATCCGAGCCGTTAAGACTGTTGGCTACCGAACCGCTTGCGATATCGCTGTTTTTGAAGTCCATCGTACGTTCCTATGCAAAATGTGGCGACAGTACCAAGCGGGTACGACGCGATATTGACCACTCAGAACCGAGCCTGGTGCACGGAATTCCGCGCAAAATTATGTGTCTACGCCAGGCAAATGCTTGCGCCGGGTTCTTACAATGGCCAAAAAGCCCTTTTCCTACTTGACGCAAACCTGCGCTCAACTCTGTGAGCTGTCAGGTTTGCCATTCCAGTGGGCGACCCTAGAATGGTGAAGCTGATTCGTTATCTGATCAGTAATCACCACTGCAATCGATTGGCAAGAATCTTAAAAAAATTTAACCACTTTATTTCAAAAATATATCTGAAGTAATACATTAATCGTTATACAGCCGGTTCGGGGGGAGAATTTGGTGACAAAAATCAGACAGTTACTGGATAAAATACCCACAAGCGTGTTGCTGTCTATTTGGCCGATTGCGCGGATATTGCTTTGTACTATCTTTTATATATTGTTTTCAGCAAGTTATAAGAATTTTGGTCAACCTGACGCACTGCTTTCTCATTTCTACGCTTGGCTCGGGTGGACCGTCGCTACCGCGTTGCTGGCCTTCAGCGGTCAGGCGCTTCAGCCTAGCCTGATACGCATTGTCCTCATTGGCGATGCAATCCTTACTCTTGCATCTGTTATTCTGATGAGGGGAGCGGAGGGCGCGACGATAATCTTTGCGATATTCATAAGCATCATTGCTGTGAACCTACGTGTGCACCTGAGATGGATTTTTGGCGGCTATGCAGTATGGTTGGGAACGTTTCTTCTGCGTGATTTTGTATTACCGTTTCTTGGCGCGTTTGTGCCCGCCGTCGCCACTACGTCCGGGGTTTCGGACGCTCTGCACGGAGCACTGCTTTTGCTGTTGACGTTCATGATCGTCATTTGGACCAATCGCAGCAATCATCTCGAAAGTTTCATCGACGACTTTTCCTCTCTAAGGACACTTTCTTTAGAGAAATCATTCGAATTTGATTTGCAGGCATGGACCAGCGCGTGCTCCGCGTTATTTGCTCCCCAAAAAGCAGCCTGCGTGATGCAGGCTCCAGCGAAGTACAGCGCAAACCAATATTATCATCACAACTTGCCAATTTGGGAACGTGAACAAGACAGAGAAGAGCTGGTCGCTGCGCTTCGCCTTTTGCCGGCCAGTGGTCTTCTTTTTGATATAGAAATGAACAGAATAGTTTCTCACGACACAGGCTACCACCGCCCGTTTGACGAAAATGAAACGCGAATTGCCCATCTGCTTCATCGTGCAGGCTTAAAGGCAGCTTTAGTTCAACCGATGCAGATAGACCGCGCACGTGGGGGTTTAATTTGCGCAATCAACAGGCCCATCGATGCCATCATTATTGCCGAAACGTCATTGATCAGCCGAAAAACTATCGAGATGACGGAATATTTGGGCAAAGTCGCCCAGGCCCAGCGGAACTTCATCGCGG
The DNA here is from genome assembly GCF_046292425.1 of Sphingorhabdus sp. Lineage (GTDB taxonomy): Bacteria > Pseudomonadota > Alphaproteobacteria > Sphingomonadales > Sphingomonadaceae > Sphingorhabdus_B. Next base: position 10,396 of record NZ_JBKBQV010000064.1, on the reverse strand, counting down.
ACGCACATGACGTTGCGCGTCGCGACCTGCATGACGGGGTGTTACAAAGTCTGGCGGCTTTAAGGATGCGGCTGTTGCTGCTTGCAAAACGAGAAGATGTCGCCACGAAGCCAGTAGAGCTGGAAATCCGCAAGGCCATCGATATTGTAACACTTGAACAGTCGCGGTTACGCGGCTTTCTTGAAAACAGCGAAACCGCGGACCACACAGTCAATCTGGTATCCCAAATGGATATCTGTGTACGCACGATTTCCCTGCAGTGGGGGATAGACGTGAAACTTAAATCAGAAGAACCTGCGATCCCTGTCGATGCCGAATCGTCGTTCAACATCGAACACTTGTTACGCGAAGTCATCACCAATGCTGTGCGCCATGCCAAAAGCAAATCCTTGACAGTGACGCTATCGCTCAAGCAAGATGCGCTTATGATGGCGGTGACGGATTTGAGCCAACCGCTAAAGGGGGCGCAGATATTTGAAAAATCTGCATTAACGTTGAAATCAGCTTCACTACGCGACCGATTAAGACTCGTAAATGGTGAAGCATATGCGGAGGGGCTTGGGAAAGGAACGCTGTTATCGATCCGTATTCCCATGCAGCAGATAGAGAATGACTAGCATTCTTGTAGTTGATGATCATCCATTTTTCTTACACGGATTTAGCCAATATTTGGAAGCCACCCACGATTACGAGGTGGATACCGCTTTGTCCGTAGACGAGGCGATCGCAAAAATGGATGCCTCGCGCCCGGACCTCGCAATGCTTGATGTAACTATGCATGGCGGCGGCGGATTACGTGTATTGCGCCATATGAGATTACACTATCCACATGTCCCGGCTATGTTTTTGACAGTCCATATCGATCCTGAACAGACCATTGAAGCTATGCGCCTTGGGATAAAGGGCATCGCCTTGAAAGACAGCGACCCCGAAGTCATTATCAAGGGCATGACTACCATATTGGCCGGGGGCAAATGGTTCGAGCGCGGGGTTACTGAACCTGCCCTGCAATATTCGGTTGATAAGCCAAGCCGGGCCGTTCGGTCTGACGATCTGCTAACAAAAAGAGAGATGGAAATTGTCGAGCTTGTGTGCCTAGGGTTACGCAACCGCCAGATTGCCGATCGCTGCAGCCTGACCGAGGGCACGGTAAAGATCCATCTCAACAGTGTGTACCGCAAGCTCGGCGTCGCATCGCGCGCCGAACTGATTGTGAAACGCGAAGGCATGCGGTCAGTGAAAACGAGCGCATAATCAGGTTAGATTTGCGAATACCGCTGACCAGCCTAAAAAAGCTGCTGTGATAACGCCACCCGCTGCGATAGCAACGCCATAGGGTATGCGGCGGTCTTCCTTTGGAATATTTTTGCGTAGGCCAGTCAGTCGTGCGACGATGAACGAAAGGGCAAGTAAAGCTCCGGCAATCGTGGTGAAAAACAGCAATGCCGCAGCGCCGTTTGCCGCAAACCATAATGCAGTGGCTGCATAAAGCTTTGCATCACCACCGCCAATCCATCCCCTGCTGAAAAGGAACATGCCTACAATCAATGTCGCGCCGAAATGGGCTAGGTTTTCCCACGGTATCTCAGCACTGGAATCGACGAACTGCATCACGCCGAAAAGCAGTATTAGAATTCCGGGCAGGATATTGGGGATGCGGTATGCGCGCAGATCTGAAACGGCCGCAATGATCAGCGTGCTTATCCAAATAACGGCAAAAACATAGAACATGCTCATCAACGGGGGTTCTCGACTGTTGGGTTAAGTTCGGTCCATATTGTTTCGTCAAACCGATCAAGTGTAAGTATGGCGCGCGAAAAAAGGGCCGTTGCCTGAATGCCAAGTGCGGCCGCCTTGGCGCCTCTTGCAAATTGCACCAATTTGGCGCTCCAATCGGCGTCATTTTCGTTTTGTGCCCGTTCGGGAGACAAGCCGGCCATGCCAGCGACAAAATTCCTGTTAGTACGGATCATGCCGTCTTGCGGGCTTCGTGTGACAGCACGGTCAAGTTGACGAAGTGCGGCGTCTACTGCACCATCCTGCAGGATAGCCAGAGCGTGGTTATTGATCACATGTGCATTATCCGGTTCCAGAGCAAGGGCCTGTTCAAATGCCTCTTTTGCTGCAGATGTTTCCCCTTTCCCGATAAACGCAAGGCCAAGAAGGTTCCAGGCTCCGGCGTCATCGGGGCAATCCGTTGTGGCTTTCGCCAGCGCAACGATGGCCTCGTCAAGGGCCTGCTGGTTCGCGGCCACCCATCCTTTCGCGGCGTAAACACGGCAGACATTTCTCTCCAAATTACGGATTCCCGCCAATGCCGTGCCGGCGGAAGCAACGTCCATCCGGGCGATAGCATGCTCTGCCTTTAACAAAGCAAGATCGTCCGCAAATGCACCCGGGCCTAATTGTTCGAGCAAGCCAATCATTTGTTCAGCTTGTGTGAGTCTCCCTTCGCGAATGGCTTTATCAACTTGCTGCAAGTAGAGCGTTGGAGCATTCAAAGGCGAGTCAGCAGGCTGTGCGGCAAGCACAGGGGCAGTACTGAGTAACAGCAATAAACCGTAACCGTAATGTTTCATGTTGGCGTCAAGTGCCAGCTACGCCATCGCTACCGTCAAAGAAGATATAGGCAAACCGCGGTGCCTCTGGCCCTAAACTGTCAGTTACATTTGCTACTTTTTTGTTGGCTATGGCGCGCTCGACAGCGGCCATAATGACAAGCCTCTCGTCGCCACGATAACGGCTCGCAGCTTGTTCAGCCGACATGTATTCTGGCAACCAGAGCGCGATCCGTTCGCCGAAACTTTCAAAATCATGGGCAGCCTGACGGGAAGGTGAATTGTCGATGGCATGGGTGATCAAGCGTACCTCGTTCAAGGACACCCGTTCCAATCGAGCACCAAGCCGAATTTCCGACTGCAAGTAAGGCGAGCGGCGTTCCATAGGAAGCACCGGCGGTCTCACAGGCTTTGGCTGAGCCACGGACTGCAATACAGGGCGTGTAGCTGACTGCACCGTTGCTGCTGCATAGGCCACTGCAAAGCGGGCCGACAATACACCGCGTTTATCCAAAATCTCAACGGGCGGGGTTTCGCTGCGCGGCTGAGGAGCCAATTGCACCTCTGCCAATGCTGGCAAATGCCGATCGACAACAAGTGAATCATTAAGCGCATCGCTTGAATCCGCCGTAACCGCGACTGGATCATGCATCGCCGACGGCAACGCAGTGGCTTGCCTATTTTGCAGTTCTGCATTCCCCGGTAACTTAGCGAGATTAGACTGGATTTTCGAATTCAATGGATCCTGTGCAAGCGCTATTTCGAAATAACGCTGGGCAAGATCGTTTCGCCCAATCCGGCCATAAGCGACACCCAGCCCGTTATATGCGTCCACACTGCCGGGATTAAAGCGAATTTCCGCCCGAAATGACTCAATTGCCAAAGCATCAAGGCCAGCGTCCAATTGTGCCCTGCCCCGCTGCAACATTGATGAGCCCTCAACAACATTTGCCGAGGGTTCCGAAAGCCGATATTGAGGCGCAATGTTTTGCTGCGTTGCGCAACCAGCTACCATGAAGGTGGCGCATCCCGCCAAGGTGCATTTCGTAACAGAGCTACGCATTTCTTTATCCCCCACTCATTGCTGGCAACATTTCGCGGATCACACGAATAATCGCCGGCAGCATTAAAACACCAATCATCACAGGAAGCATACATGCGACCAGCGGGACCGATAGCAGAACAGGCAATCGATGCGCCTTTTCCTCTGCACGCATCCGCCGTTTTTCCCGCATTTCCGATGCATAGACCCGCAATGTTTCACCTATGCTTGATCCCAGTTTATCAGACTGGATAAGCAAGGTGGAGAAGGATCGAATTTCAGTGACCTGAGTCCGGCTCGCCATGTTGCGCAAAGCCTCTTCCCGGCTGGAACCTGCCCGCAATTCAAGCGTCACAATAGACAGCATTTGCGCGACCAACGGGTGCGAATGCTGCATTTCACGTCCCACCCGGTCAAATGCTGCTTCCATTCCAAGCCCGGCTTCAACGCACACAAGCATCAAATCCAGACTGTCGGGAAAGCCATTGACGATTGCTTCACGCCTGCGGTCGGCTTTAGCTGAGATGAAGAGGTTCGGCGCATACAGCCCGAACACCGCCAGACCGACACCGAATAAATAGAGCTTGAACGGAGAAATCTCTGTCCCACCAAGAAATATCAAGCCAACCAAAATTGCAGGTAACAACACAAGCATCCCAAGTCGAATAGCCGTAAACAACTTAGGTGCGAGCGGCGAATTATAGCCGGCTGCAATCAAGCGTGCACGCAAGGTTTCGCCTTGCGTGTCGACCAGCGAGATTCCTGATTTTTCGATGATCTCGGTCAACTTATGCCAACCCTTGGCCATCGTATCGCCGCGAAGGCTTGCTGAATCCGTTAACCGTAGCCGCTCGCCACGCACCTCGTTCAGTCGCGCCCGGGTAGCTGCACGCCGTGCAAGCGCGTTTGACATCAGCATAACCATGGCCATCACAATGATGAAAATGAGCGCGAGGAGTGCAAGCCTCAATGGTCCGTTAAGTGTCAGTCCTCCTAGCATATCAAACCTTCAAATCTATCATGCGTCGTATGGTGAAAAAGCCAATGAAATACAGAACGACCAATCCAAGGAAACCGGGAACGAAAATGGGATCTTGCGCTACGTCGAGATAGAATGACGGGTTTAGCAGGAACAAACCTGAAATTGTCATGACGGGTAGCGCAGTCAATACAAGCGCTGTCATTCGACCTTCAGAACTCAGCGCCCGAACTTTCATATACATGCTCGCCCGTTCACGGATGACAGATGCAAGATTAGCAAGGATCTCCGCAAGGTTGCCGCCCGTTTCGTTCTGCACCGACAAAGACACGACAAACATTTGAATGTCCTCGAGCCCCCACCTGTCTGCCATGGATTGAAGTGCGTCACGCAAATCCGCGCCATATGCCACTTCATCCAGAACAAGGCCAAATTCAGAACCTAACGGATCTTCCATTTCCTTGGTGAGCAGATCCAGCGCCGACGAAACAGGGTGTCCAGACCGCAAACCTCGAATAAATATGTCCAACGCAACGGGGAATTGTTCCTGCATTTTCTGGCGCCGCTTTGAAGCCATACGCGACAAAACGATTAGCGGAATTCCGAGGCCAATCGAGAGCCCCACAACAAGAGCCAACTGGATACTACCGAAATTTATCGTATATCCAGCAATTGCAGCCCCAATAATCACAATAACGGTAACCAGTGCAGAACCGAGGGCCATCGCCAGCATCATTTGATGTGCCGGCATCGCGACACCGCTGGCAATGACCGCCTTTTGAATGTTTTGCAGGGTCTTACCAATTATTCCATTGCCGCGTGCAAATTCGAGCGGTTGCGATTTACGTAGCTTCGACGTGACAATTTCGCGGTCCATTCCGCCTTCAATCATCCGCAGTCGTTTGTTAATCGCACGGGTCCCAGTCGACCGGCGGCGCCATGCCGAAATTGCAAGTTCGGCAAGCAGAAACACAGCCACGAAGACGAGGATGAGGATGATCAGCCTGGTGATGGTCGGGTTCATCAGGCTATCACCCTGTCGGGACGGAACAGATCCGACGAAAGGTTAACGCCATGCGCTGACAATTCGTCCATCATTTTGGGCCGGATGCCGGTTGCCTCAAAATGTCCGATTACTTGGTTGTTCTCATCGCGGCCCATCATCTTGAAGCGGAAAATCTCCTGCATAGTGACAACCTCTCCCTCCATTCCCACGATTTCGGATAGGCTGAGCAGTCGACGACGGCCGTCAGAAAGACGACCTATTTGAACAACTACGTGGAGCGCCGAAGCAATTTGTGCACGTGCCGAGCGGGGCGAAATATCAATGCCGCTCATCCCGATCATCTGTTCAAGACGCGAGAGCGCATCGCGCGCCGTATTGGCATGCACCGTTGTCATCGAACCATCGTGGCCCGTGTTCATAGCCTGCAACATATCAAAAGCCTCGCCTGCACGGACTTCACCAACAATGATCCGGTCAGGTCGCATGCGAAGCGCGTTTTTCACGAGTTCTCGCTGGCCTATCTCACCTTTGCCTTCTATGTTGGGCGGGCGGGTTTCAAGTCGCGCAACGTGGGTTTGTTGTAGCTGGAGTTCAGCCGAATCCTCAATCGTGACAACGCGCTCGCGCTCATCTATGAAAGACGACATAGCGTTCAAAAGCGTTGTTTTACCCGACCCGGTACCTCCTGAAATCAGAACATTGCGTCGTGCCTGAACAATTCCCTTAAGAACCTCAGCAATAGCCGTCGGTACGCTTCCATATTCGGCAAGCTTTGCCATGCTAATGGGAGTCTTGGCAAATTTACGAATGGACAGCAGCGAGCCATCAACCGCCAGTGGCGGCACGATTGCGTTCACGCGAGAGCCATCGGGCAACCGGGCATCAACAAAGGGCGATGATTCATCCACCCGCCTTCCCACCGCGCTTACGATTTTTTGAACGATGCGAAGCAAATGGCGCTCATCCTTGAAACGCGTTTCAACCCGTTCCAGCACGCCGCTTCGCTCAACAAATACGATGTCGTGACCATTCACCAGAATATCGGTGATTGATGGATCCTGAAGCAGCGGCTCAAGCGGCCCGAGACCAAGAAGCTCATCCAATATGTCGGCGACGAGGCGCTTGCGCTCCTCCTGGTTCAGTGCATGCTTTTGCAGCGCCAACTGTTCGTGCACCAATTCGCCAATTTCGGTTTCGATCTGGGGCCGGGTCATCTTTTCTAAAGCTGACAGGTTGATCAGATCGAGCAACCGGCGATGGAGTTCAACCTTCAGGTTAATATAATCGAGCGTGTCACTCTGGACGTCATTGGCGATGTCGGATCCCACCGCTTTTGGTATTCCGCCATCATCGCCTTTGCGAATTTGCCACATGACTTAAACCTCCACACCAAGACGCGGAAGAAAGGCGGTGATATCGCCGATAATTTTGCTCTTGGCGCGAATTTGCTGGATCAATACGCCCTGGTCGTGCGCCGCACGCACCAGCGGGTGGTCATTGTGAATGCTTAATTCAACTGGATGCCCGAGAGCCAATGATGCTGAATCGAGATCAATCGCGCGGAACATGCGTTTTTCCACGCGGTTGGCCACCACATGCACGTGCGATCCGTTGATCCCCTGGCTATCGAGCAGTTGAAGCTGCCGTTTCGCCTGTCGAAGACTGCCCACTGAGAGTTCAACTATGAGGAAAATTGCGGTGGAGCGCGCAACAAGCGATAAGGCCCAATTGGTCCAATTGGTAGGCAGATCAAGAACAACATAGTCATATTGTTGGCGTGCAACGTCGATTATCCGCAAAATCTGATCGGCATTGACGGCCTCAATCGGCATCATGTCGACTGGCGCTGCAATAACATGTAGCCCGCCCTCGGTCGTGGTGGCAACAGAACGCAGCAAATCACCGTCAATTCGCGAACCGGCCTCTAGCAAATCCGATATCGAAAGCTCGCTTGATAGTCCCAGATAAGACGCCGCATCGCCAAATTGCAGGTCGAGATCAAAGACACATACACCGCGGCCAGTATTGCGCGCCGCAAGCTCGCTTCCCAGATGCGTTGCGATAGTAGTCGCACCGACACCGCCAATGCTTTTCATGATGGTGACAAGCTGGCCAAGGGCTACTTCGGAAGACGGTTTTGCACGCAACTCCGTAGAAATTTCCCGCAATATCTCGACGAGTTCAGCATGCGGCAACGGCAGCCCGACTACATCTCGCACACCCTGTTTCAACAACGCGCGCACCAACGGCAAATTCGCATCACGTACAGCGGCAATAACTGGCAGTTCGGGGTACAGCGCGCGGACCGCTGACAAGCGTTCCAGCGAGGCATTGCTCGCAGGCGAAACCTCAAGCACCAAAACGCTTGCGCTCGAAAGCGCCGAAGGAGGTATCTCGGCATCTGCAGGCAGCGTTTTCAGAAGTATTGGTAATGCACCAGCGTCTACAGCATCCAGCTGCGCCGCTGCCATCTCGGCCTCCGACATTACCATGAGCACAGAATGCCGATCGAGATCCAAAACCCAGTCCTCCGGTTTACCTAAAAGTTGTTCAGAAAAGCCCATGTTCATATTACCTAATTTGACACCGAACCGGTGCCGTCCTCGAGGGTCAGCGAAGATGCAAAACCCTCTTTATCCAATGTGCTACCAAAAAGCCGGCCTACCAACGACTCAAATTCCATATCCCGGATGCGAACTGTAACAGTCGGGGCCACATCGGGACCATATGGGTTGCCGGCAAAGCCTAAGCCAGAGTAATCATAGTCGATCACGACATTGGCTGGCGTGATGCGGCTCTCAATTCGGGCCATTCGAGTTACGATGTTATTAAAGGCTGTCGCATTTGCAGTCAGTGGAAAACCGCATGTTCCCTTGCAGGTGCAAGCGGCGGTGGTGGCTGTGCCGGTGCAGCTCACACCAGGAAATAGCGCCAAGCTGACGGGAGCCCCCTGCACAACACCAGAAATGGTTGTAAAGTCGTAGCTTACCAGCCCTGAAGGCACGACATCCGTCACAGCAGCAAAACGGACACCCATTTGGGTGGCCTTTTCCGCTTGGTTCCATTCCCACATCAACCGGCCAACGTCGATAATGCCAAAAATAAACAGCAACAAGAGCGGCAAGACCAGCGCGAACTCCGCTGCGCTCGCCGCGGTTCTGTCTCCGCTGATACGTCGAAAGAGATGAAATAGCTGGTTCATTATTAGAACCCCATCACCGCAGCTTGGGCGTTGGCTTCCATCGACAAGTTGGTTGTCGTAAAGCCAAGATTGTTGAATAAAGCATTGTAAGTGACTGTAGCTGTCACGTTTACCACCGGAGCGCCCGCCGGATAATTCACGTAAATACCGCTTGTTGTCGTACTGTTGCAAGGACTGGTCACCGTGATGGTAGTGGTACCATCGGTCCAGTCGGCGATCCGGGGCGTTCCACCCGCAACACGACCAGTTCGTGTCACATTCCGTGTCGCGGTCACGACAGAAGCGCTCGGCACACAACCGGCAAATTCGGACAACGGGTTACGGGCAGCGAAACGTGCACCATCGCGAACAGCAGTCGACACAATATGCTGATTCCAAAAGAAATTGCCCGCCTCAAATATGCCGAACATGATGATGATCAGCAAAGGCGTCACCAACGCCATTTCAGCAGCAGCAGCCCCTTTTTTACAAGCTATCAAGGAATGGACATTTTTCATGATCACTCCAGCAGATATGGAACGTCACGACGCCCCGAAGTGGCTGGGGTGCTCTCGCCGATGATCTCGACGTAAAACCGCAAAGGGTCTTTCGTTGAATTACCGTTTCCTGTGATTTGTTCGGTTATAAACACGTCGAGCCATTTCGTAGGTGTGACAGGCGTTCCCGAACTCCCGCTTCCAAATGCACCATAAGGGATGACGGCAACGGTCAAACGGCGGCGATCGTCCCCGATCACATAATTTGAACCAACAGCGGCTTTATATCGTTGGTAACGGGTTTCGCTCGTGCTCACATTCTGACTTGGCCAGAGACCATTGCCTATCACCGTAGTGCAGGGTGCTACGGGTGTGATTGGGTCGTTACCATTCGCATGGCATGAATCGCGGGGATATTGCGTGTTGACCGCTGCGGCAGAGCAAGTGCCGCCATTGGGGCAGTTGCCGCCGCCTCCAAACCGTGTGTTAAACCCTTTCTCCACTGCGGCGATGACACCCGTTTGGATAGATACAGATGCGGTCCGCTGGCACTTTCCTTCTTGGTCGTCCCAAGCCATTGCCTCTTGGACAGCCTTTCCTCCGCCTTTGCCATTGTCAAGGTAGCCAAACTGGCTTGCGCCCTCTGCGCCCAATAAGAGCACACCCGTACCGGGCTTAAGGTTCGATAAGTCCTCGCTCGCGGGATCAAACGCCATATAAAGCGGTGGGACGTTGCAAATTGAGGTTTCAAGACCAGCAAGCGCGATGCCGTTCAAATTACCGGAGCTTAATAATCCGACCACCGGAGTTAAAGCATAATTTACGCTCCTGGGTGCAACCGTAACGCGAACGCGATCTGCATCCGCATCCGATGTGGCAGGCGTGTTAGCATCAGTAAAAAATTCGACCGTCGGGACTGCAATTGCGCGGCCAACACCGTCATTGGAAAGACGGGTAATATTCGAGACCAAGGTTTGCGCGGCGGTTGTGGCACGAGCGCGTGCACCCGGCAGACCGTCCAATTGCGTTACCCCCGCAAGTGCGGCCTGATCCGCCGCGTTTTGTAATTCGGTATCGAGTGTTGCCATGCGCGCATAATCAAAAGCGAGGCCTCCGACGGCTATTAAGCCAAA
>NZ_JBKBQV010000063.1:0-15214 GCF_046292425.1 Sphingorhabdus sp. | reverse complement strand
CAACAGGCGGCGGACGAGATAGGCCAGCAGGTCACGATGTCCCCCAACAGGCGCATAGGTCCGGCAGTGATAGCCATCCTCGCGCACCAGGCGTTCAAACAATCCCTCGCCCATGCCGTGAAGGCGCTGGAACTCGAAGTCGCGCTCTTCGCCAGCCCATTGTAGAATCGTCGCCACGGTCAATGCGTTGTGTGTCGCAAATGCAGGACGAATATTGCGCGCGGCAAACATGGCTTTTGCGCAAGCAAGATAGGACACGTCGGTCGCCGCCTTACGCGTAAACAACGGAAAATCAGTCAGGCCGCGTTCCTGCGCGTGCTTGATTTCGCTGTCCCAATAGGCGCCCTTGACGAGGCGGACCTGCATTATACGTGAAGTGTCCTGGCCCAAGGCGTCGGCCCATGCGAGCACCGGGCGAGCCCGTTTTGAGTAGGCCTGCACAGCCATGCCGAGGCCGTCCCAGCCCCGCAGAGCGGGATCCCGAGCGACATTCTCGATAATATCCAAACTCATTTCCAGGCGCGCAGCTTCCTCGGCATCGATAGTGAGCTGAACGCCCAAGGAAGACGCAGACCGTGCCAGTTCGCGCACCATATCGGAAAGTTCAGGCACACAATGTGCGCTTTGCGCTGTTTCATAGCGGGGATGAAGTGCCGAAAGTTTTACGGAAACACTATGGCCCCGCGCGGCATTCCGGCCAACTGCAGCGACGGCAGCGACGTAAGACTGGAAGTAGCGTTCGGCATCAGCCTTGGTACGCGCGGCCTCTCCGAGCATGTCGAAACTGGCGGTAAATCCTCGATTGTCTTTGGATTCCATGCGTTTCATGGCTTCGTCAATGTCGCGGCCCATGACAAACACTTGCCCCATTAGCCGCATGGCTGCGCCTACAGCCTGACGAACAAAGGGTTCGCCTGCCCGCGCGATAAGGCGTTTTAATGTACTTGTATTGTCGCCCAATACGGCTTTACCCAAGACCAAGCCCCACGTCGCGCTATTCACCAGCAAGCTTGACGATTGGCCCTTATGGTCACTCCAATCCGCTTCGGTAAGCTTATCAGCGATCAACAGGTCCGCGGTTTGCGGGTCCGGTACACGCAGAAATGCCTCGGCCAAGGACAACAAAGCCGTGCCTTCCTCTGTTCCAAGGCGGTATTGCTGAAGAAATGAGTTCACCCACCCATCGGCCTGTGCCTTACGTAAATCATCAAGCAATTTGCGGGCACTTCGAACAATATTGCCGCGCACTTCGTCATCTACCGTTGCGGCGACCACCAAAGGCGCGAGGACCTCAGGTTCGGATTTGCGGTGAAATGGCCGAATGGATGATCGGGCGGATTCGAGCGGTAAAGTCATGCCCGCGCTTTGCCGGATAAACCACCAGCAGACAAGTTTCAGTTGTAACGAAAAGGCCAGCCTTCAAACGAAGACTGACCTTAGCGCTTCAGGCCTAAACCTGAATTTTTATTCCACCCGGCGCCGAAAAAAAGGTTCAGGGGCGCCGCCGGACGAAATATTCAATATCTTAGCGATAACGACGGCAGTTGCTGTCCGACTTATCGATCGCACGACCGGCCAAGGCACCTACTGCTGCACCGATGATGCTGCCTTCGGTCTTGTTGCCGCGACGGGCGACTTCATTGCCAAGCAGACCGCCTGCAACCGCACCAATTATCGTGCCCCCAGTGCCCTTGTCGCAACGCGCGTTGTTGCGATAATTATTGTCGCGATAATAACGGTCGCCACGGCGATATTCCCGGCGATCATAACGGTCCTGGTAGCCATCGCGGCTATAGTAACCGTCATTATACCGATCTCGAGCCAAAGCGGGCGTTGCTGAAAATCCGGTAACGGCCGTCGCTGCAAGAACCAGCGCACCGATGCTTTTCTTTAAATTAGTCATTTTCGATACTCCATTGTTAATCAGGCTCGGCCCGTCTTGGGTAGAAAGGCAATTTGCTTTGCCGATAATTGCCTTATGAACGTCGGCGATTGAGCCGAAGCTGAATGTGATTGTTATCCCTCATTCATCTTTCGAGGCAAAAAGATGAACGCGCAGGAGTGTTATGTCCGCAAAGATAGCCCGTCTCGCGCTTGTCCTCGGGCTGGCAACGCTGTCAGTAGGCGGCTTCCGGATTATCTATCCCAGCGATAGCCAAGAAATCGATATGCGGCCGCTTGTCCTCGATCCGGATAATCGTGCCCGACGACAGGTTGGGGCATTAGAATTCATGGCCGCGTGGGAGTTGCGCAGCCGACATGAAAATTTTGGTGGCATTTCCGGGCTCGTGGCACTAGCCGATGGCCGCTTTGTCGCGATTGGCGACGCCGGCACATTTGTCAACTTTGCATTACCCCATGGGCGCCGGAAGGACTGGTCTTCCATCGCGCCGCTGCCCAATCTGGCAGGTCCAAACATCAGTTATAGAGATCGCGACAGCGAGGGCATCACGTTTGATCCTGATAGTAAGCAATATTGGGTCAGCTTTGAAGCCAACCATGCGATTCGCCGTTATTCAGCGTCCTTTGAGCGCGAGACTGGCATTGTCCGTCCGAAGGAAATGCGGGGGTGGACCCGGAACAAAGGGGCCGAATGCATCATCCGCCTTAAAGATGGCCGGTTCATTATCATTGGGGAAAGCGTAGACAATGAGACGCACCCTGCCCTTTTGTTTTCTGGAGACCCGGTTGAACCAGCGAGCAACATCATGCCTTTCAGGTTCAGGCCGCCGCCCGGTTATCGCGTTACCGATTGCGTACAATTGCCCGACGGCCGAATCGCTATGGTCAATCGTGCGGTGGGATTTCCGCAGGGGTTTTCGGCCAAAATATCCCTGATGAATTCCGTTAGCGTCGGCCGCGACGCAACTATATCGGCAACCGTCATTGCGTCGCTTGCTCGCCCACTACTTGTTGACAATCTGGAGGGCATAGCGGTCACCCGCGAAGCAGAAGACACTTTTCTTTGGCTGATCTCAGACAATAATTTCAGCATATTTCAACGGACAATCCTGATGAAATTTCGTTTATAGCGCGAACCAGACAGCAAAAAGCCAGCGGCAATAACTGCCCCTGGCTTTGAATAGCTTTAGCCAAAGGCTGCCTCAGCAGCCTTAAAATTTACGCAGCAGCTTTCTGCTTCTTGGTGATTTCTTTTTTCACCTTGCGCGCGTTGGTGGAAAGCTTCTCGTCGGAAGTCTTCAGCAACCAGTTGTCGAGGCCGCCAACATGCTCAACCGAACGCAAACCATGGGTCGATACGCGGAACTTGTAGCCTTGCTCGAGAGCGTCCGACAACAAAGTGACATTCTGCAGGTTTGGCAAGAATGTACGCTTGGTCTTGTTGTTGGCGTGGCTCACATTGTTGCCGACCAGACGGCCCTTACCGGTGAGTTCGCAGATGCGCGCCATGATATGTGTCCTGTATAAAATGAGTGTATGCGGAATCACTGACCCGCGAAAGTCGCTGCCCCTAACCGTCCACACCGAAAAGGTCAAGCTGATGTGTGGTCAAAAGCAGCATACTGCGCTAGCAAAATTTCATGCCGCTGACAAAAGCCCGTGAAATGATGAACGAAGCGCTCGATCTGGCGCGCGCAGCGGCAGCGCGAAGTGAAGTGCCCGTTGGTGCCATCGTCGTGAAGGATGGGGTCATTATCGGACGCGGGGCGAACCGGCCTGTCGATAGCCACGACCCAACGGCCCATGCCGAAATCATCGCTATTCGAGAGGCGGCAGCGAAACTGGGCAATGATCGTCTGACCGGATGTGACCTGTGGGTTACACTAGAGCCGTGCGCGATGTGTGCAGGTGCAATTGCCCACGCGCGCATCGCTCGCCTCTATTATGGGGCGGAGGACCCCAAGGGCGGCGCGGTGGCACATGGTCCGCGAATATTTGAACAGTCCACATTGCACCACCGCCCGGAAATTTATTCAGGCATTGCCGCGGACGAATCCTCCGCTTTGCTCAAGAAATTTTTTGCAGACCGCCGTTAACGCAGATTCTCATCGAAAAATGCAAGTGTACGAGCCCAAGACAAGTCCGCAGCTGCCTTATCAAAACGCGGTGTGCTGTCATTGTGGAAGCCATGCTGCGTGCCGGGGTAGAAATGCACCTGAAATCGCTTTTGGTTTGCAATCAGGGCTGCCTGATATGGCAACCATCCTGCGTTAATGCGTTCGTCTACTTCAGCATAATGGACAAGCAAAGGTGCCTTGATTGCGGGGACCTCTTCGGCTTTTGGCTGGCGGCCATAATAAGGCACGGAGGCCCCCATCTCGGGATAAGCCACTGCCAGCGCATTGCACACACCGCCGCCATAACAAAAACCTACTGCTCCGACCGTGCCAGTGCTTTGGGGATGGTCGCGCAAATATTCAAAACTGGAAAAGAAGTCCTCCAGCAATTTACCCGGATTCAGCTTTGCCTGTAATTCCCGGCCCGTCTCATCATTGCCAGGATAGCCGCCAACCGATGACAGCCCATCGGGACCAAGCGCCATATATCCCGCTTTCGCCAGACGCCGCACAACATCTTCGATATACGGATTCAAGCCACGATTTTCGTGGATAACAAGTACCGCCGGCAGCTTGCCTTTTGTTTTGGCGGGTCGTGCCAGCAAGCCGCTGATACTTCCATGGCCGTCGGGGCTAGGCACTGCAACGCGTGATGTAATGATCGCCGGATCCTCGGCCTGCACTTGCTGTGCGAGCGCATAATCAGGCTTTAACTGGTTGAGGATCATTAACCCGGTTACCCCAGCGGCCGCAAACTTGCCCGCCTCGCGGATAAACTCGCGCTTGGTCATTTTACCGTGCACATAACCGTCAAATATTTCAAGGATATAGGGATGAAAATCACTGGCCTTCATGCGTGTCGACCTGTTGGCTGGCCCCATCCCTGCGCTCCTCAATGTACAAAACGGGCGACGACGTCGCGATATGACCGGCTGACTTTCACTTGCGCGCCGGATTCGAGCACAAGAAAGCATTCGCCATTTGTGTGCGGTTTAACCTGACGCACCTGGTCGAGGTTGACAATGGTCGAACGGTGGACCCGCTGGAACGTGCGAGGGTCGAGGCGCTTTTCGAGATCCTTCATGGTCTCTCGCAAAATGAGCGAATTGTCGGCAGTATAAATACACATATAATCGCCCGCTGCATCAATGCGCTCAATGCTTTCAACATCAACGCGGAAAATCTGACCACGATCTTTTACGTTGATCAACTTTTCAAAGCGTGTCGACGCCATGTCATCGTCCATCGATCCTAGATTATCAGCCGCATTTGGCGCGACCTCATTGATCACATTGCGTAAGCGCTCCAACTCATCAGAAGTGCGCTTGTCAGCAAGCCTGCTGCGGACCCTGTCCATTGTATCGGCCAGTCGCTCGGGCTCTACAGGCTTCATAAGGTAATCAATTGCCTGCGCTTCAAAAGCTTTAATAGCGTGTTCGGAATAGGCCGTGACAAATACAAATAATGGCGGGTCTATATCCATTACACCTTGAACAACCGAAAAACCGTCGAAACCCGGCATCTGGATATCGAGGAACACAAGATCCGGTTTCAGCGTCTTAATTTTCCTGATGGCCTCCCGACCATTGTGGCAGGTCGCGACGATTTCGATATCATCAAAGGACTGAAGCCGTAACTCAAGTCCCTGAATGGCCAGCTTTTCATCGTCGACCAATATTGTACGAATGCTCATGCGGATAATATTCCTTGCTGCTTAGCCCCCGCCTGATTGTCTTCCCCTGCTATAATCCTGCTTTGATACGGTAGTTCCAACAAAACCTCAAATCCGCCGCCGGCTTTCACATAATGTTCAAAGCGTTGATTTTCCCCATAGGCCTGAGACAAGCGCTCGCGGGTATTTGCCATGCCAACTCCCGTTGACAGGCTGTGGTCTTGTTGTCCTGGCTGCAAGCCTGGGCCAGTATCGGACACGGTGATCCGAACCCTTTGGCCGACGAGTTGAGCGCATACTGAAATATCGGCACCCTCCTCTTTGGGAGTCACTGCGTATTTGATAGCATTTTCAACCAGAGGCTGCAGTAGCAATGATGGCACTAAAGCATTCTCAACTGCCGGGTCGATTGTAAAATAGGTGCGCAAACGCTCCTCAAAACGCATTTTCTCAATGTCGAGATAAAGCTTTAGCGTCTCAATTTCCTGCGTAAGCGGCACCTTGGCAGCCGCCTCGTTGATGAGGGTAAACCGCAAAAAGGACGACAATCTTGAGAGCATAGCATTGGCTTGCTCGGTCTGCTTCAACAGAACCAGCGTCGAAATACTGTTGAGCGTGTTGAACAGAAAGTGCGGGTTTAGCTGGTAACGCAGCATGGTAAGCTGCGCACTGGTGGCCTGCGCCTCAAGCCGCATCATCTGGTCGGCCTGCTCCTCGGCGCGCACAAAATAATTGATCGCATAATAAAGTGCTGACCAAGCCGCCAAAAGAACCGAGTTGATGTAAATTGCCGCCAACCACAATTGCGCGAATGGTGTTTCATCCACGCCATCACGAATCGTCTGAAGCACCCAAACGTCGATATACGCATAGCCAATCGTTGCCAGCGAAACGGAAACAAAGGTCAAGCTCCACGTGATAAATGGCCGCTGCCCGATCAGAAACCGGTAGATGACAGAGAGCAGCAACGTAATCGAATAGCCGGTCACCGCGGAAATCAGAATGGGCACCAAGAAGCTTACAGGCTGCCCCTGCGCGATGCCGGACGCTGCGCGCAGTATGACTGCACCCGCCCAACCCGCTGAATGCAAGTTCCAAAACGCACGGTTTTTGTCCGCAAAGAAGGGTTTGTCCGTTAACTCTAATACCGCCATTAATGCGGTCTAGCCGCATTTCGGCTGTGCTTGAAGCCCTTGTTTCATCTGCGAACAATGATAAACATCGGCCCTGAGAGGATTGCCTAATGGATAACCCAGACGACCGCGCAAATTTTCACGATATGTCGCAAAGTACCCAAGAGGACTGGCAGATCATCATGCGGCATAACATCCCGTTTTCGCAAAATGGCGGACGTCGGATTTTGGACCATCTCAAATTGCTCGACGGGGACTTTGGCGGATTTGCGGTCGACCGGCTAACGCATTCTTTGCAAACAGCAACGCGGGCTCATCGCGATGGCCGGGATGAGGATTATGTTGTGATGGCTTTGCTTCACGACATTGGTGATACGCTTGGCGCGGCAAACCATCCAGATATAGCTGCTGCCATATTGAAGCCGTTCGTTTCCGACAAGCTTCACTGGATTGTGCAGAATCACGGCATTTTCCAAGGACGTAATTTCTTCCATCACCTAGGGCTTGACCGTGACATGAGAGAGAAATTCCGCGGGCATGAATGGTTTGCAGACGCTGAAGAATTCATCGACAAATATGACTGTCCGTCATTTGACCCGGAATATGACACGTTACCGCTCGAATTTTTCGAACCAATGGTGATGAAGCTTTTTCGCAGCCCGCTAAACAGCATCTACAAACGCGATGCTGAGGCTGTCGCCTAGCGACCATAAATCAACGCACCCTTATAACAGGGGTGCTTCATGCTTATGTTCAGGGAACACAAATGGGGTTCAACCTGCCCCCTTTCCCTTACCTACGCTCCCCAAAGGAAAATATCATGGCTAAAAGCCAAAAGAAATCGAGCCGCGAAGTCCGCAAGCCAAAGGCCGAAAAGCCGAAAAAGCAAAACGCATCGAACCCGTCAACAAAGGGTAGTCCCACAGGCTTAGGCGCAAAAAGCTAAGGTTTCAGCGCCCCAGCAACACCCGCGCCTGCCCAGCGACCTGTGCCAACATAGCTGGAGTTGGCAAACCAGTCATACGTGCACGGTCAACCATCGCCTTAAAAGCGCGTACCCGTACGGCATTGGCCTCCAGCCAGCTTTGCGTATCGTCAAGCGGCCTTTTCGCTCCCCGGCGACGCAGGAAATCGAGGCGCATGGTCTGGAAATCCCGTGCCAGCCCGGCCACCAGAAGTCGTTCCCACGGATCCTGAGGATCCATCTGCATAGCCGTTCCCTGAGCCCAACTGATGCCAAGCGCATCACCTATGGCAGTAAAAGCACGCGTAAGCGCCGTGACATCGCCCTTTTGCGACGAGGACAGCGCGGCCAAACCGATTGCGCCGTCCAACTGAGCCATCTGCACCAATCGGTCGGCAATTTTGCGGGGAGCACCATTTTCCGTCAACCTTGCACCAAAGCGTTCGGTGTGGAGCCGGACGTCATTGGGCAGCAATCCCTCCAATGCCGCAGACAGCTTTTGTACTACAGGCGCGTAAATGGCGGTGGCTCCGCTGACGTCGCGACCCTCATGGGCATTCCGAATAATGTCAGCCATCTGTGCGCGCGTTTCGACAGCGGCCTGGTTAAACAGCATCAGTCGCGTGGATTCAGGCATTGCTGTGGTATCGATGGCATTCCATAGCGATGGCAGGTCGTAAATACGCTCGGCAATGGCAAAGGCCGCAGCCACATCGCCAAGGCTACATCCTTCTTCTTCTGCTAGTTCAAACGGATGTAACATGCCGAGACGATTGATCATCCGGTTGGCCAATTTAGTGGCAATAATTTCCTTGCGCAAACGGTGCGTTAAAATCGCTGGCTTGTGCGATTTGACCATCAAGGCCGGGAACGCTGCCAAAAGCTCGGCATCCATGGATTCGTCCTGCGCCAAGGGCGCTTCTTCAATACCGTCCTGCGCAGCGAGCTTTGCCGTCGACAGTAATATGGCAAGTTCGGGCCGGGTCAGTCCACGCCCCTCATTGGCGCGACGGAACAGCTCTTCATTAGGTGCGAGTCCTTCAACCACACGATCCAGACGGCCTGTAGCTTCAAAGATTTCAATAAGCCGGACATAAGCGGGCAAATCACCTGCCCCACCGGTTTCGGCGATGGACAAGGCCAAAGTCTGTAATCGGTTGTCTTCCAACACGAGGTGGGCAACCGCGTCGGTCATATCGGCAAGCAAAACGTTGCGAACCGACTCCTTCAACTTGCCAGCCCGTATCTGGGCGTTCAGCGCGATTTTGATGTTCACTTCATTGTCGGAACAATCGACACCAGCGCTGTTGTCGATGAAATCGGTGTTTATCCGGCCACCGCGCAATGCATAACCAATACGCCCGGCCTGAGTCACGCCAAGATTGGCGCCTTCGCCAATAACTTGCGCCTGCACGTCTGGCCCGTTCACGCGAATGGCATCATTGCCGGGGTCGCCGACGTCAAGATGGCTCTCGCTTCGGTCCTTTATGTACGTTCCAATTCCACCGAACCACAACAGCTGCACTGGCGCTTTCAATATTGCCGTCATCAATGCTGATGGTTCAATTTCTTTTTCTTCAATGCCAAGCAAGCTTCGGACTTCGGCGGTAGTCTTAATGAGCTTTTCGGTGCGGGCGTACACGCCGCCGCCTTTGGAAATCAGCTTCGCATCATAATCGAGCCAGCTCGACCGCGGCAGATTGAACAGCCGCTGACGCTCTTTCCAGCTTGCCGCCGGATCGGGGTCAGGGTCTAAAAAGATGTGCCGATGGTCAAATGCCGCGACGACCTTCAGGGTTTTGGAGAGCAACATTCCGTTGCCAAAAACGTCACCTGACATGTCGCCAACGCCAGCAACTGTTACAGGCTCTTTTTGGACATCAATGCCCATTTCGGCAAAGTGGCGCCGTACCGACAACCAACCGCCCTTTGCCGTTATGCCCATCGCCTTGTGGTCATAACCAACGGAACCACCACTGGCGAAGGCGTCGCCAAGCCAGAAATTGCGTTCAAGCGCGATTGCGTTTGCCGTATCTGAAAATGTTGCTGTGCCTTTGTCTGCCGCAACGACAAAATATGGGTCATCGCCGTCGTGGATAACGACATCATCGGGATGAATGATCCGGTCGTTAACGATGTTATCGGTGATAGACAGCAGTGTCCGAATGAATATTTTGTAAGCCTCAGTGCCTTCTGCGAACCAAGCATCGCGGTCCACACGCATATCTGGCAACCGCTTTGGATAGAACCCACCTTTGGCACCGGTGGGAACAATTACCGCGTTCTTGACCCGCTGGGCCTTCATGAGGCCAAGGACCTCGGTCCGGAAGTCATCACGCCGGTCAGACCAACGCAAGCCACCGCGCGCAACAGGTCCCGCCCGCAAATGGATGCCTTCAACGCGGGGGGAATAGACAAAAACCTCACGCCAAGGCAGCGGAGCGGGCAGACCGGGGACTTTTGCGCAATCCAGTTTGAATGCCAAGGCTTCCTTCGCGGCAGCAGCGAACGCATTGGTGCGGACCGTTGCAAGGACGACCGCCAAGAATCGGCGCAGTATGCGGTCCTCATCAATAGCCGACACCGCCGACAGATCGGCATTGATCGACTTCACATATTTTGCTGCGTCCTTTTCCCGACTTCCATCATTTGCCGGATTATGCAAGGCATCAAACAACGCGATGATGGACCTTGTGACATTGGCATTTTTCGCCAATGCAGAAACCACGGTTGGCATGCCGTACGTCACCCCCGTCTGACGCAGATAGCGATACCATGCGCGCAACCAGATCACAGATTGGGGATCAAGTCCGCCGATGGTAACCAGCTGGTTGAAAACGTCATTTTCAAAAGTGCCGTCCAGAACCTGACTGAGCGCGCCTTCCAGAACTTGCGGGCTTTCAATAACAGTGGCCATGTCGCCACCACGCAGAGCGAGACGGAAGTCATGAATGTAATCGCCACTGCCCAACGCTGTTGGAGTTTCTTCCAGAACATCAAAGCCGAAATTCTCGAGCGCCGGCACTACATCGCTGAGCGGCAATGCCCCGCCACCGCTGTAAATTTTCAGTCGAAGCTTGTCCGCTTCGACACAAAGCCTCGTTATCCTGCTGTGGTCACGCTCCATCGCCAGCAACCCGACCATGTCACGTGCAGCTTCTTCGGTAGAGTAGGTCGTACGGTAGTTGGCTGGAAAGCCGGCTCCATAGCGAACCAGCATCGCGGCCGCGCGCTTTTCGTCAGTCAAACGTGCCAAAGCCGCTTCGACGGCTGGCTCCCACCCGCGCACCATCAATTCGAGCTTTGCATCAAGCGCAGCTTCGTCAACCTTTTGGGCACGGTCAGGTAGATCAAGGGTGTAGCGCAACAAAGCTACGCCGCCATCTTCCAGACCGATGCTCCAGCTGAGTAGCGACCCGCCGGTTGCAGAGGCGAGCATTGCCTGAATCTGTTTGCGAATGCCGGTGGACACGTCATCGCGCGGCAACCAGACAAAAATGTAAAGATGGCGACCAAGCGGCGAGCGCAACGCAATCAACTTCGGACGCGGCCGATCGGTAAGCGACATGGCGGTCAACGTCACCCGTTCAAGATCTTCAAGCTTCAGCGCAACTAAAAGATCGTGCGGCAATGCAGTCAATGCATGCGCCATCGCTTTACCAGCATGACCCGAAGGGTCAAAACCGAAGCGGCCCATCAGCGATGCCAGATGGGTTCTAAGCACTGGTATCTCTTCCGGGGCAGTAGCGAGCGCTGCACTGGTCCAAAGCCCAGCCGTCACCGCCAGGCCCGTTATACAATCATCTGTTTTCACCGGAATGACGATCAGGTCTAATTGCACATTGCGGTGGACGGTCGACACGCGGTTTGATTTCAGCACCAAAGGTGCCACGCCGCCACCTTCGAACCAGTTTATGGCTAGGCTGACACTGTCTTCCGAAAGCACGGGCGCATCACTGACACGCGACAATCCGAGACGATTTGAACGCGCGCCGTCAGCACCAATTCGCTCGTGCGCCAAAATGGTCATCTTATTGTCGAGGAACCAGCGAATTAGGGCGGTTCCTTCGCTATCTGGCAAACTATCAGCATCAGCGGACAAAGCGGCCAGCATGTCACGCCAATCGTTCACCGCGCCTCTAACATCTGCCAGAACGGCCCTCAGGTAGATCTCTAGCTGCCGCCGTTCCTTTGCATCGACGCGCTCCGTCTCCAAATAAATAAAAGATTCCCGTGGCTGCCCGTCGAGCCGTTTCCGGCTGACTGATATTAGACTGGCCGCTTCATCGCGCACGACGCTCAAAACAGGGTGAATGACGCGCTTCACTGATATCCCATGAGCAGCCACGGCCGATGAAACTGAATCCACCAAAAAGGGCATATCATCATTGTTCAGTGCAATGCGCATCATCAAGCGACCGCGGGAATCGGTGAAGCTATCAAGCGCGATGGCTGCGGTGCCAGCCTCGCGGTGAAGGCCGGCCTCTATGGTAAAACGCGCCGCATCCTCCGCCGCTTTGGTATCAAAACCTTCGTTTTCTCCGGGCAAGGCAGTCTCGGCAAAAGCAGACATCATAGCTTTTAAGAGGGTCTTGTCGATTTTTCCGGTAGTTTTAACAATTTTGGCGGCCGCCATGAAATTATCTCCTGAGCCCGCGAGCATATGGTTGTTAGCCCTGTTCAACGACAAAATGCGTTGTAATTTTATTACAAGGCTTATGACGCCGTTCTCAAGCTTAAACAAGTCACGTCCGTAACTTGTTGCTAGCATTTTTATTGCTCCTGTGTAGCGTCGCGCCGAACATACAGGCTTTGGAGAGTTGCGTGGATAAACGTCTTACATTGTGGATTTTGACAGGAATGATTTTGGGCGTAGCGGCTGGATACGCGGTCCATGTCAGTTTCCCGCAAGACAGCACGCAATTTGAATATCTTACCAAGACATTCAAGCTTCTTTCAGATATATTTCTTAATCTTATCAAACTTTTAGTTGCACCATTAATTTTGTCGACCATCGTTGTCGGTATTGCGCATATGGGCGACAGCACGGCGCTTGGGCGAATAGGCTTTCGCGCGATTACGTGGTTTATCATTGCAAGCTTCATGTCCATTGGACTTGGCCTGTTGATGGTGAACCTGTTCCAGCCCGGTATCGGTGCACCAGTCGATACAATTGCAAACGCCGCAGCGACGGTGGGTGAAGTCAAAAAGCTCGACTTTTGGGAATTCATCCTGTCGATTTTTCCCAAAAATGCCTTTGAAGCGATGGCAGCCAATAACATCCTGCAGATTTTGGTGTTCGCTTTGTTTGCGGGCATTGCGCTTTCGGCTTTGGGTGAGAAGGGCGCACCATTGGTTCGGGGCGCTGAATCGCTTGCGGAAATGATGCTTCAAATCACCCATTATGTCATGCGCTATGCCCCCGTTGCAGTGTTTGGCGCATTGGCGGCCGTTGTGTCAAAAAGCGGCCTCGCGATTCTTGCGACCTATTTGGAGCTTGTCACGGAATTCTATCTGTCACTCGCCTTGTTGTGGGTCATCTTGCTTTCACTGGGCGGCATCTTTCTGGGGCGGCGTATATGGACGCTCATCCGCTACATCCGTGAACCCATGCTAATCGCGTTTTCGACGGCTTCAAGCGAGGCTGCACTGCCCAAACTGTTCGAACAGCTTGACCGCTTTGGCGTCCCGCGCCGAATTTCGGGCTTCATGCTGCCTTTGGGATACAGCTTCAACCTTGATGGTTCGATGATGTATATGAGCTTTGCCACTATATTCATTGCACAGGCTTATGGCATTGAACTGTCTATCGGCACGCAGATCCTGATCCTGCTTACGCTGATGATTTCATCCAAGGGTGTTGCCGCCGTACCCCGCGCGTCGCTTGTAGTTATCACAGGTACCTTGGCAATGTTCGATCTGCCGGTGGAGGGGGTCGCGCTCATCTTGGCAATTGACCAGTTCCTTGACATGGGCAGGACTGCGACGAACGTCGTAGGTAATGCTGTCGCCACTTCGGTTATTACCAAATGGGAAGGCATGCTTGAGGTCGAGGAGCCGGAATATATCGAACCACCCCACGCCCCTGCCCATACTATCGCAGGAGGGAAGGCCGGACTGGACCTTGCCGCGGATATGGTGACTGACGAACGGACCAAAAAAATCTAGGCGGGGTGCTTGTGTCCGATCAATGTGCCTTTCGCCCCCTGGCTATCCAGCGTGAATTGCATATTAAGATGTTCTTTGCGCCATCGCCGCGCAACCATCCGCTCTCCCGGGCGAGCTGCATCGTCGAGCAGGACGCGTCCGCCAGGACGAATGAGTGGAAAAAGACTTGAAGCGGAGCCACGGACATACGGGTGGATAGCCCAGGGCGGCCCATCGACAATGAGCAAATCTATTTCGGTGGGCACGTCAGATAGCTGGTACCAGTGACCGGGCCAACCAACGGGAGGCGTGCCCAGTGGAGCATGGCGAACATCTGCCGCCATGTTGTTCTCGCGGATCCAGCCTTGCGTCGCTTTCGCAAATTCTGCGTGTTGGTCAAAGCTCACAATCGAGCCGCCGCCAAATATCTGCAACGCGCGCGCGGCCACGAAGGTGGATGCCCCGCAACCCAGCTCGACAACCTGCGCCGGGCGCAATTCTTCAATCGTTGAAACAATATGCCACAGAAAACGCGTGTCCGATTTCCAACTGCCAAGATTGGGCAACGAATCAAGCGGCAACCCCAGATAGGCAAGCAGATCAGCCTTATCTTTCTTGCGCCCGCCATGAAGGCTGCGCAATAACAATGGCCACTGGATCGCGCCATAGGCCATGACCATGAAACGATCTCCCAATGACAGGCTGAGGTCCAAATCACTGAGCGGCAGTAAAGCCGTTGTTTCGCGTGTGGTCATATTGCCCCCAAAGACGCGTAGCCATCAGCAGTCAATAAAAGACTTTTCGGCTTGTCTGATAATCCGCACTGATGGCGCGTTACACCCCGTTACAAAGTCCGTTTCATAACAGCTTCAATGCTTTGACAATGTCGAAATTTATTCCATAACGCGCGTTAGGAAGAGGAGACATTCATGGAAGAACGCCAGACGGTAACGCCTGCAAAACCAACAATTACAAATCCCAAACTACTGCTTTGGATATTGATGATTGTTTATGTGTTTAATTTCCTCGACCGGCAAATTGTCAACATATTGGCCGAACCAATCAGTCGCGATCTTGGTCTTTCGGACACCCAGATCGGCTTGCTGACTGGTCTTGCGTTCGCGCTCTTTTACACGCTGCTCGGTATCCCCATTGCGCGTTACGCGGACAATAGCGCAACAAACCGCGTAGGTCTTATATCCATTTCACTCGCGGTCTGGTCTGCAATGACTGCCTTGTGCGGCTTAGCCCAAAATTTCGCGCAGTTGGCGTTGGCCAG
>NZ_JBKBQV010000062.1:0-15806 GCF_046292425.1 Sphingorhabdus sp. | reverse complement strand
CGGCACCCACTGTCAGGTCGCCGTCGAGCACGTCGCTTTGATCCAGGTATCCCACGTTGACGTCACCGCGCTTGGTGACCCTGCCCGAATCCCGCGTGGAGCGCAAGGCAAGCAGCCGCATCAGGGTGGATTTGCCGTCGTCAACTGAGCCGCAGGTGATGAACCGCAAGAGGCTCTTTTGCTGATGCTGCGCCAGATAGGCTTCAATGTCTTCGGCAATCAGGGCGTCGGTTTCATAAACAGAAGACATTAAAAATAGCCCTCCTGCTTTTTCTTTTCCATCGACCCTTCGCCAGCATCCTTGTCGATGACCCGGCCTTGCCGTTCGGATGAGGTGGTCAGCAGCATTTCCTGAATGACTTCATTCAACGTCGCCGCTTGGCTCTCGACCGCGCCGGTCAGGGGAAAGCAACCCAAAGTTCGGAAGCGTACGGAGCGTTCAACAATATCCAGTTTGCGGCCAAGGACGTTTTCCAGACGGGGCAAATCGTCCGCCATGAACAATTGGCCGTCCCATTCATAGGTTGGTCGCGGTGCGCTGAAATATAGCGGCACAATCTCGATCTTATTGAGTTGGATATATTGCCAGATATCTAATTCGGTCCAATTGGAAATGGGAAAGACGCGCATGCTTTCGCCGCGGTTCTTGCGGGCATTGTACAGGTTCCAAAGCTCTGGCCGCTGATTCTTCGGGTCCCAGCGATGCGCTTCGGAGCGGAAGCTGAATACGCGTTCCTTTGCGCGGCTTTTTTCTTCGTCACGACGTGCGCCACCAAAGGCCGCGTCAAAGCCGTAGTGATCCAGCGCCTGCTTCAGCCCCTCGGTTTTCCAGAGGTCTGTATGCAGCGGGCCATGGTCAAACGGGTTAATCCCCTGTGCCTTTGCGTCAGGATTCTGCCAGACAAGCAACTCCATCCCGGCATCCCTGGCCGCCTTTTCACGCAAGTTGTACATTGCACGAAATTTCCATGTCGTATCAACATGCAGCAACGGGAAGGGCGGTGGCGCGGGATAAAACGCCTTGCGGGCCAAATGCAGCATCACGGCGCTGTCTTTGCCAACCGAATAGAGCATTACGGGCCGTTCAGCTTCAGCCACCACCTCGCGCATGATGTGGATGCTCTCTGCTTCGAGCCGTTCAAGATGGGTCAGATCGCGCAACATGACCATGCTACTTACGCATAGCCCACTGCGTCGCAAGCAGCAAAGGCTTGCAAGTCGTCAAGTTATGCTTTGCCTATTGCGACGGAGGGGGGCGTGTCACCGTCCCACGCTAATGTAATTGAAACCCGCGGCAGCGGCTTCGTCAGGCCGGTAGATGTTACGCAAATCCACCAAAACATTGCCCGACATCGCGGCATGCAGCTTCTTGAGATCTAATGCCCGATAGGCATCCCATTCAGTCACCAGTGCCACGGCGTCTGCGTCTTTCGCGGCGCTATAGGCACTGTCGGCCATGATGACATCTGGAAGTATCTTTGCCGCTTCCTCCATGCCCTCGGGGTCGTGGGCATGTACAATTGCGCCAGCGTCGAGCAATGTCTGGACAATCGCGATTGACGGCGCATCGCGCATATCGTCAGTGTTCGGCTTGAAAGTAAGGCCGAAAAGCCCGATTTTCATGCCCCGCACATCCCCGCCCAAGGCGTTGATAATTTTGCGCCCCATGGCACGCTTCCTAAGGTCATTTGCCTGCACCACAGCCTCAACCACCCGAACGGGCGTTTCATGGTCCTGCGCGGTCTTGAGCAGCGCCAGCGTGTCCTTAGGAAAGCAGCTGCCGCCATAGCCGGGGCCGGCATGCAGAAACTTGGATCCGATACGGTTATCAAGGCCGATGCCGCGCGACACGTCCTGGACATTGGCACCCAGCTTCTCGCACAAATCCGCCATTTCATTGATGAAGGTGATCTTTGTGGCCAGAAAGGCGTTCGCGGCATATTTGATAAGTTCCGACGAACGGCGGCTGGTGAACAGCAATGGCGATTCATTGAGAAACAAGGGACGGTAAATTGCACGCATCACGTCGCGGGCCCATTCGACATCGCTGCCGACGACAATGCGGTCGGGGCGCTTGAAATCGCCGATGGCCGCGCCTTCGCGCAGGAATTCCGGGTTGGATACTACGGCGAAATCCAGTTCAGGATTTGTTTCGCGGATGATACGCTCCACCTCGTCCCCCGTGCCAACGGGAACAGTGGATTTGGTCACAACTACAGTTCGGGGGTCAATTGCGTTCGCAAGTTCCTCGGCAGCGGCGTAGACATAGCTTAAGTCTGCATGGCCATCGCCGCGGCGTGAAGGTGTCCCTACGGCAATGAAAACAGCGTCACATCCTTTGACAGACTGCGCGACATCCGTGGAGAAGCTCAACCGGCCAGCATCGACATTGGTTTTGACCAGAGCGTCAAGGCCGGGTTCGTAGATCGGCATGATATTCGAATTCAGGCGGTCGATTTTTGCAGCATCCTTATCGACGCAAACGACGTCGTGGCCAAAGTCGGCAAAGCACGCGCCAGAAACAAGGCCGACATAGCCGGAACCGATCATTGCAATTTTCATTGGTATCCCTCTTCAAGGCGCTTGCCGATAATCTGCGCCTTATGATGTTATCCGCGTAGGAACAAGTCTTGCGGCATTCGGTTCCAATGCAAAGGTAAAACAATCAACCGGGAATCGGGACTTCAGCTTACCAGTCGAAGCGGCAAGGGCGCGGTATTTTGTGGCTGGTCCGGCCAAATGCCGCGCACGTCATAAACAATCTTGCTTGCCCGTTCGGCCAAGGGAATCGCCTTGAAGCTGTCATGATCGACAAGTGTGATTAACATACCGCAATCTTGTAGTGCCTGATCGATGTCGATCAGCTTTGCACCGCTGCCATTAAACGCGGACGGCAAGTGCGCTGCATAAGGTTCAATGATCTGAATTCTGTCGCCAAATTGATTTGCAAGAATAGCTGCAATCTTCAAAGCGGGGCTTTCACGAAAATCATCAATATTGGCTTTGAACGTGAGACCCATGCATCCGACCTTCATGCCAGGGTTTTCCAATATCAGCGCGCGGGCGCGGGTGATAACATGTTCGATCTTGCCGTCGTTTACATTGCGGGCGGTGCGGATCAGTGGGCTAAGCTCAGGTGCACTATGGATGATGAACCACGGGTCAACGGCAATGCAATGACCGCCAACGCCCGGGCCGGGTTGCAAGATATTTACACGGGGATGCCTGTTGGCAAGGCGGATGACCTCCCAAACATCGAGGCCTATCTGGTCGGCGATCATCGACAGTTCATTGGCGAAGGCAATGTTCACATCGCGGAAGGCATTTTCCACAAGTTTTGTCATTTCGGCCGATGGTGCGTCGGTTGTAACGCAGGCTCCACGCACAAAACGTTTGTAGAAAGTCAGCGCCTTGCGCGCACAACGCGGCGTGATTCCGCCGATGGAGCGGTCGTTGTTGGTGAGCTCCTCCAAGATACGTCCCGGAAGAACCCGTTCGGGGCAGTAAGCGATTGCAATATCCGGCGTGTCGCCCGTGATACCCGGAATTCTTAAATCGGGTCGCAATTTGCCAATATGATCCCGGACACGCTCGGTCGTGCCAACGGGCGATGTCGACTCCAATATGACCATGTCGCCGTGCTTCAAGGCTGCGGCAATGTTCGTCGCCGCATTCATCACATAACTAATATCCGGGGCATGACTGCCATCGAAGGGCGTGGGGACCGCAATCACAAAAACGTCGGCGGGCTCGATCATAGTCGAAGCGCGAAGCATCCCGCGCGAAACCACGCCTTGGACCAGACCATCCAAATCGACTTCCTCAATGTGGATTTCGCCCCGATTTATAGTGTCGACGACCGACGCGTTGACATCTACCCCCAGCACGCGGCAGCCGGAACGTGCAATCGCTGCTGCAGTAGGTAAGCCGATATAGCCAAGGCCAATCACGCAAACGTCAGGTTTTTTGTCGACGAGCATTCCAGATAATCTCCGCGATGCGTTGGCTCGCATGCCCATCTCCGAACGGATTGTGCGCGCGCGCCATCGCTGAATAAGCCGCTTCATCGTCCAAAAGAGTGAAAATTTCGGAAATTATCCTTTGTTTTTCAGTACCAATAAGCTTGGCTGTGCCTGCAGTGACGCCCTCGGGACGTTCGGTGGTGTCGCGCATGACCAGCACTGGCTTGCCGAGCGCCGGAGCCTCTTCCTGAACCCCGCCGCTGTCAGTCAGCATGATATGGCTTATCGATAAAAGGCGCGCGAAATTCGGATAATCCAGAGGTTCGATGATGGCGACATTGGTCAAATCGCCCAGCGCCCTGTTCATGACTTCGCGGACATTTGGGTTCATGTGTACAGGAAAAATGCAGGCTACATCGTCGCGCGCGGCAATGGCCCGAATGGCGGCGGCGATATTTTCCATGCCGTCCCCAAAATTCTCCCTGCGGTGTGTCGTAATCCCTATGATCTTGCGCCCACGAAAACGTTCTTCCAGCGGCGCAAGGCTCGGGCACCGGGCCGGGTCCTGCGCAATGCGGGCCGTTACCCAATGCAAGGCGTCAATAACCGTATTACCGGTAACGAACACTTTATCCGCCGGAACCGCTTCCGCCCGTAAAGCAGCAGCTGAAACCTCGGTCGGCGCAAAATGCTGGTCCGCTATCGCCCCGATAATCTTTCGGTTCACCTCCTCGGGCCAAGGTTGATAGATATCATCGCTCCGCAAGCCAGCCTCGACATGACTTACCGGTATTTTGCGGTAATATGCAGCGAGTGCCGCCGCCATCGCGGTGGCAGTGTCGCCCTGCACTATGACGCGATCCGGTTTTGCGCTGTCCAAGACGTTGCCTATGCCCTCAAGCAAGCGGGCGGTCAGCGCATCGAGCGACTGGCCAGGTTGCATGAGGTCGAGGTCATAGTCGGGCACGATACCGCATATGGACAGCACCTGATCCAGCATCTGGCGGTGCTGGGCGCTGACAAGGACTTCGGTCCGCATGTCCGGATATCGGGACAAGGCATCGACAACAGGAAACAGCTTGATGGCCTCCGGCCGCGTGCCGAATATCACCATATTTTTATACATGAGCGGTCCTTGCAATACGCCTGAAGCAGCGTTGCAATTAGCCGTAACATATTAAAAAGTGACGAAATTATATCTTCAGCTGAACCAGCGCCTGCCGGTGGGACGGAAATTTTGCGGCATGACCGGCAATGAACGTTTCGACTTCCTCCATATTTGCAAGTTCGAGACCCTCTACCGAAGCCACCAGCTTCTCGTCGGGTGGAAAGGTCCCATAACCTGCAAACAGGCAATGCCATGACAGGGAGCTATAATATCGGGCAATGCCAAGCCGGTGAACCTCTGCTGTAAGGTCCTCGCCTTTAAACCACGCCGTCATCAGCCCCTTCAAATTGTCCGACAGTGCATCGTTCCGGGCGTTGTCGCGCCAATAGGCAGAGTCAGTCCGCTGATTCATACGGTAATGCGCGACGATATAATCGCGAATTCCCTCAATCCGGTCCGCGAGAGCGAAGTTCAGATCATCAGCATATCGGTTTGTTCCTCCGCCTTTTTCAAAGGCATCGAAAAATCCTTCGACAGTCGCCTGGACAATATGCAGCGCCGTAGCCTCAAGTGGTTCAATGAAGCCCTGTGAAAGGCCAACCGCCAGGCAGTTACCTACCCAGCATCGTTCCAGCCTGCCCACATTCATTTTCAAATGCCGGGCAGGGACATCGCTTTCCAACAGTCCCAGATGCCGTCTCAATTCGGTCTCGGCGGCATCTGCATCGAGATAGCGAGATGCATACACATAGCCATTGCCTGCGCGATTGGTCAGTGGAATGCGCCACGCCCATCCGGTCGATAAAGCTGTCGCCTTGGTTTCGCTAGGGATGTCCCCCTCGTCGTTTGCAGTTGGCATTGCGACGGCTGCGTCGTTGAACAGATTGTCACCAAAGCTTATGAATCGCTCGTGCAGCGCTTTTTGGATGATCGTTCCGCCAAACCCGCTGCAATCAACGAAGAAATCGCCGACTATAGTGTCATTCTCCTGCGTTTCCAGATGCTGGACATGGCCCGCGCAGTCGATCTGTACTTGAGTCACTGTGCGTTCGAGGTGCGTGACACCCAACGCATCAACCGCATGATCGCGCAACGTTCGACCGACCAACGTTGCGTCAAAATGATAGCCATAGCCCACATTGTGCGGAAAATCGGCGGAGGCCAAAGGTGCGCGGCGTTCTGCGGCTAGCCGGGCTGGAAGGAAAAAACGGTCGGGGTGCGCCTCTACATTGCGTCCCGTTCGGCGCGCACGTGTGTGGAAGAAGAATTGGTTAAGCGTGAAGTGGTCGAGCTCAGTGTGGAACGGATGGAAGTATTTCTCAAAGCCTGAGCGTTCGGACCAATTGTGAAAGCTGATACCCGCTTTGTACGTCGCGTTGCATTTGGGCATCCATTCGGATTCTGCCAACCCGAGCGTGTCAAAAAACGCCTTTAGCTGGGGGGTTGAACCTTCGCCGACGCCTATGATGCCAATGTCGGGCGATTCCACGACGACAATGTCATGCTGCGGCCATTTCTTGGCAAGCAAACATGCCGCCATCCACCCTGCGGTGCCGCCGCCCAGTATCACAAAGCGAAGCGGAACATTTCCCATTAACGGCCCCGAAGCATCCAGCCAAATACATCATCAAGACGTGCCGCCCACGCATTTTCTTCGTGCGGAGTGCCGGCATATACCGTGCTTTGAAAGTCCCGACCACGTCTCCAGCCGCTCGCCATCAGCGCAGTGTCGAGATTATCCTGATAAGGCTGATAAAAAGCGTCGAGCGTCTCGGTGCCATGGTCAAACCAGATGCGTCGGCCTTTGGGTTTGCCAAGTTCCAGTTTCACAAATTGTCGCCAGGCCGCGAAGATATCTTCCCGTTCCGCCGCTGTCCAGTTTGGATCACCTAGTGGCAAATGCGTCGACACTGCGCCTGCCGACCCGAAAACCTTCGGATATTTGCTCATGGCATAAAGCGAGATCAGCCCACCCATGCTAGAACCCGCGATAGCAGTATGCGCGCGGTCTTTCCGGGTACGGTAAAGACGGTCGATTTTGGGTTTGAGTTCCTCGACAATGAACCGCAGATAGGCATCAGCTATCATTGGCTTGCCGTTACCTTGTTCCTCAAGCTTGGCTCGTGTTCCGGGCGACAGATATTTCAACATAGATTGCGGGAAATATTGCCGCCAGCGGTCAGCACCGGGCTGATCAATGCCGACAATGATGAACGGCGCTACCCGGCGTGAAGCGATGAGCCGCAACGCAGATTGATCAGCTGCCCAAACCTTGTTGAAATTTGATCGTTTCGGATCAAACAGATTTTGGCCGTCATGCATGTAGATAACACCATAATGGCCGTTGTCCGCGTCATAGCCCGGCGGTAACCACACAATTACCTTTGGCGGTGCAATCTGTGCTGAAGCAATGGAATCTAGGTCGACAAACCGTCCTCGATCCTGCGCTACAAGTTGCACAGGCAAGACAATTGATAGGACCGCTATCAAGGCAAACGCCGCAGCCAGTATCTGACGGCGGCGCAGCTTCATCATTTGCCTTCGACCAAGCGGATGGCAAAGCCGCCGCCGGGCGCAATGCGCATGTTAAGCCTGTCTGTGCTCACCAGAGTTTTGCGCTCGATAATGATCGAATGCCTTTTGTCTGTGCGGTAATCGGCGTCGTCGCCATCGCGGTAGATTTCTGCGGTGTATTTCTTGCCGGGCGTCAGAAAGTTGAGGTCGAAGTTTACGTCCCGTGCTTCCTCGTCACCGACCGCGCCAATATACCAGTTTTTGCCACCACGTTCCTTGCGTGCCATGGTCACAAAATCGCCGATTTCGCCATTGAGGACGCGGGTGTCCTCCCAGTCAGTGGGCACATCGCGAATGAACTTCATCGCTTCCGGATATTTGGCATAGTTTTCAGGCGTATCGGCCACCATCTGCACAGGTGAATAGATCACAACATATAATGCAAGCTGCTTGGCGATGGTCGACAAAATGTCGCTGTCCCGTTCGCCCTTGAGGCTCAATACACCGGGGGTGAAATCCATCGGCCCTTCCAGCATGCGGGTGAACACGACATTTGCCTCATGTTCCGGCGGATTTTTGCCGCCCCACGCGTTATATTCCATGCCGCGCATGCCTTCGCGGGCTACCCAGTTTGGATAGGTACGGTGCAGCCCAGTTCCTTTAACCGGCTCGTGGCTATCAATGCCGACTTTGTATTTGGCGGCGGCTTCGAGGACGCGCAACTGGTGGTTCACCATCCACTGGCCCTGATGCCATTCGCGATATTTCTTACCGTCAGCGTCCTCACGCTCCATGTGCCCTGCATCGGTAACATAGCCCGTTTTCACGAACATGTAATCGCGGTCAGCGGCAAATTTGAATGCCTTGTCGAACTGGTTCTCATAATGCGTCGCAGCGCCGCCCGTTTCATGATGGCCCATCAGGCGAACACCTTTTTTCTTGCCATAAGCGACAAGCATATCCACGTCGAAATCATCGGTGGGCTTCGCAAAGTCCATATCATGACCATTGCCGAACCAGTCACCGTCCCAACCGACATTCCACCCTTCGACCAGTACATGCGGTATCTTGTTTTCCGCAGCAAAATCGATGTAGCGTTTAACATTGGCGTTTGTCGCGCCGTGCTTGGGTCCACGCGCCCAGCTCCATTCTCCCTTGATCATGTTCCACCACACGCCTGCAAATTTCCCCGGTTTGATCCAGCTGACATCGCCAAGCTTATTAGGCTCATTCAGATTGAGCATGAGGTGACTATGGTAGATGCCCGCCGCATTGTCGGCGATAATCAGCGTGCGCCATGGCGTATTCCATGCGCCCTTCTTCTGTACCTTGGGCTCACCCGCGCCGGGATGCAGGGCTGCGCGGAGCGTATTGCCCTCCGTTCGCGCAACTGCCATCCCCGAATAGTCTACCAATGCCGCCTCATGCAACGCCACATGCGTGCCGTCGGACAGTTTGATAGTGATCGGCGTGTCCGCATTAGACACGGCTGATAAAGGCGTTTTGTTATAGAGATACTCCTCACGATTCCACAGAAACGCTGGTTTCCACCAAGCCGTCCCGTCGCTGGCAAAGGCAAACTCGGTCAGCTCATCAGCGATGTTCGCTTGCGGCAGATTGGGTTGTTCGGGAAATTCATAGCGAAAGCCAACGCCATCCTCATATAGCCGGAAGGTTACGGTAAACCCTCGCGCGAGCGTGGTTGTCTCTTTCAAGTGCACTTTCATCTCGCGATAGCGGTTGCGGATATCCTTCCATTCGCCCCATGGCTGAGTCCATGTCTCATCAAAATCGCGCGTTTCCTGTCCGGAAAGAGAAAGCCTGCGGTCGACTTTGACAGCATCTGTGAATAGAAAACCAAGTTTGGATGGTGCCAGAATCTGCTTGCCTTGTCGGCTAACCGCGTAGGCCGCTCGCCCATCACCGTCGATTGTAACTTCGACTTTCACAGAACCGTCGGGCGACGTTGCTGAAGCGACTGCCTGCGCGTGTGCCGCAACCGGACAGAACAACGCACCAAGTGCCAAAACCGCCAACATTCCTGATTTTGCCGCGAACCGCTTGTCCTTGGGCGAATCTGCAAAATTTAGTGTCATGCTATTTTCTCCAGAATTTTTGCGGCGAATGCGGGAAGGACGTGCGGCTTGATTTCATTCACAGAAGTTAGCGGCCGCCAACGATCAGGCTGGGCCGGCTGCCATACGATCTCCTGTCGACCCATGTTGAAGGCGCAGACAAGAATTTGATTCACACTGCGTCGTTCGAAGACCAGCAAGTCACCCTGCGCTTCAATGATTTTAAGGTCGCCGCATTGCAGCGCTTCGTTGCTGTTGCGGACCGCTAGTAGGCGCTTTGTCAGAGCCAACATGGATTGTGCGTCGGCTTCTTCCACATCGACGGCCATTGCGCGGTGATCCGTCCCCAAGGGCAACCATGGTTCAGCGCTACTGAAGCCACAGTTTGGTTCGTTCACGGTCCATGGCATGGGCGTGCGTGTGCCGTCGCGGCTTAGGGTCAATGGCCAGTTGGCAATTGCTTCGGGGTCCTGCAGTTTTTCAAATGGGATATCGACCTGCGTCAGCCCAAGTTCTTCCCCCTGCCAAAGGATAACGTTGCCGCGCAGCGCGACGAAAAGTGTCATCACCATGGCCGCATATGCTGCACGCGCGTCTTCGGGGGCCCAGCGGCTAATCCACCGCGGCGCGTCATGGTTGGAGAAGGCCCAGCTTGGCCAGCCCATGCCTTCTTCCTCGGGCCAAGCTTCCACAGCTTCGCGCACTAAAGCGGGTGTGAGCCGGTCCGCATATAAAAAGTTAAAACCGTAAGCGCTGTTGAAATGCAGGTCGCCTGCGGTGAATGCCTTCATTTCGCGATCAGGCTCAGCTCCGCCAACCTCGGCAACCGAAAAACGGTCCGGATATTGGTCCATCAGAGCCCGCAGCCGGGTGATGAATGCAGGAATATCGGGGTGGGACTGATTGTGAATCTTAAGTTGGAAATCAAAAGGCCGGGTGCGCACAGTGTTGCCGGGCGGGGCCGGTGGATTGTCTTTCAGGGCGGGGTCGTGCATAGCAAAGTTGATCGCATCCACGCGGAAACCATCAACTCCGCGATCCAGCCAAAATTGCGCAACAGCAAGCATGGCGTCCTGCACCTTGGGATTGTGCATATTTACCTGTGGCTGGCTGCTTAAAAAATTGTGCATATAATATTGGCCGCGCCGCGCGTCCCATGTCCATGCGGGTCCACCGAACACCGACTGCCAGTTATTTGGTGGCGAACCATCGGCCTTGGGATCGGCCCAAACATACCAGTCCGCACGTGCATTATCGCGGGAGGAACGGCTTTCGGCAAACCAGGGATGGTGATCTGAGGTATGCGAATAGACTTGATCAATAAGGATTTTCAGTCCCAGCCCGTGCGCCGTCGCAATCAGGTCGTCGAAATCCGCCAATGTGCCAAAAATGGGATCTACGCCGCAATAATCGGCGACGTCATAACCGAAATCCTTCATCGGCGAGGTGAAAAAGGGCGACAGCCAGACGGCATCGACCCCTAGGGACGCGATATAATCCAGCTTGGAAGTAATCCCCGGCAAATCTCCAATGCCGTCGCCATTGGAGTCACAAAAGCTGCGGGGATATACCTGATATATGGTCGCGCCGCGCCACCAAGGTCGCCTGATTGCCGGTGCTGAAGAAAGAAGTGTTTCAGTCATTTAACTTTGCAAACCATATATCCAAATGCGGGAAGAGAAATGGCGACCGACCCAGGAAGGCGCGGTGCCGCGGGGCAAGTTCCGCGCAGCGACAAAAAGCTGGTCGTGTCTTTGTTGATTTCGACATTGGCGGTCAGGGGGTCGCTCGACGTATTGAAAACCACCAGCAGTTCTTCGCCAGACGCGGCATCAATGCGGGATACCGCAAACAGGCCGGGCTTTTCGCTGTAATTCCTGACTATCTGGTCTCCGCGCCGCAACGCCACCTGTTCGTTTCGCAGCTTTGCGAGGTCAGCGATCGTCGCGTAGATAGGATGCGTAACGTCGAAGTTGCTTTGCGCTGTCGTTGCCTTCGTCCCGACGAGTTGATTGTCGTTGTACACCGCAACTTTCGAAGGGAACATGTCCTCCCGCGCATCTTGATCATTACCGTCTCCGGCAAAACCTTGCTCATCGCCGGAATAGATCGTCGGAACACCGCGCAGCGTCATGAGCATTGCATGGCCAAGCAAAACGCGCTTCAAAATCTCCGCATCGTCTGCATTGGGATGCGCCACGCGCATCTCGCGCGCAAAGCGGCCGAAATCATGGTTGCCCAAGAATGTAGGCAATTGCTTCGCCGTGGCCTTACCTCCCTCATACAAATCATCGCCTTCAAAAATGGTAGCAAGCAATTCGGTGCCTGCGCGACCTGAAACGGTTTCGATCGCACCCCGACGAAAAACGAAATCGAGCACAGTGGGCAGTTTTGCCACGCGGGTGTGAAGCGCTTGCGCTTGAATGTCCAAACCGTCTGACGCCACTTCGCCAAAAATATGGAAATTTGGAATACCCTTGGCATGTGCATGCGCCATGATTGCAGGCGCAAACACCGTCCAGAATTCGGGGTTTACGTGTCGCGCCGTGTCAATGCGATAGCCGTCAATGCCAAAGCGGTCGATCCAGCCTTTGTATATGTCGATGAAGCCCTGAACGACGCGGGGATCGGCGGTTGCGAAATCGTCTAGTCCGACAAAATCACCCATAGTCGAATTTTCGCCCCGAAAAGTCGTATTGCCGCGATTATGATAATATTGGACGTCGTTCATCCACCCAGGGACTTTGATGTTTTCCTCGCCCTTGGGAATGACAGGAGTGTAGGCACTGTCGGGGTAATCGGCCCGGCTGCGATATTCACATGCGCTGTCAGGGCATTCTGCATATTGGATGACATCGGCGCTGTGGTTGGTGATGATGTCCATATAGACTTTCATCCCCCGGCTATGCGCAGCATCGACAAAGGCCTTGAATTCAGCGTCAGTGCCAAAATGCGGATCAACGGTCGTAAAATCGGTTACCCAATAGCCATGATAGCCTGCTGACTCCTGACCTTTTCCGCCTTGTACGGGCTTGTTCTTAAACACGGGCGCAAACCAGATAGCTGTCGCTCCCATGCCTTGGATATAATCCAGACGCTTGATGAGCCCCGCAATATCGCCGCCATGATAAAAGCCCTTATGCGTAGGATCAAAGCCGTGCTTGTATCTGTCACCCTTGATGCCGGCCCTGTCATTCCTAGTATCGCCATTTTCGAAGCGGTCGGGTAGGACAAAGTAAATAACCTCGTCCTCAGGAAGCCGTTCGCGGTGTGCTTGTGCCCATAATGGCGAAGCAAGGGACATAGCGATGAGACTTGCAGCGAGACAGAGTGACCTGGCTTTCATGATGATGCTTTCCTGATTTCACGGGGAGGTGCAGCGCAATTTGCTGCAATATACTGTTGGTGCAGCGGCATCTGCTCTGCAACATGACGTGCGTGACGTGCGGCGACGTGCATAAACTCCTGCAGTTGTTCGGCAGTGAGCTGATCAGCGAGCGGATTATAGCCTTGGGGACGCAATCCTTGACCCCACATGACTTGAAGCCAACCAAGCTCGGTAAAAAGTTCATTATTGAACCGCAATATCCGGCCATTGGTGCAAAACAGCTCTATTTTCTCTGCCAGACTGTCGGGGATGGCCATATTTCGGCAACGTTCCCAAAAAGCACCTGAGCGGCTGGCGGTCTTGTAATGCAAAATAACGAAATCGCGGATCGAGTGGAATTCGAAATCCATGGCTTTGTTGAACGCATCGATGTCCGGTTGATGAAAACCTGACGATGGAAAGAACTCCAGCAGCTTGGCGATGCCAGTCTGGATCAAATGAATACTCGTCGACTCCAGCGGCTCAAGAAACCCGCTGGACAGGCCAAGTGCGACACAGTTTTTCTTCCAGATTTGGCTCCGCTTGCCCGTTACAAAGCGAAGTTGCCGTGGCTCGGCCAATGGCACGCCATCGAGCGTGGATAGCAAAATGTCAGTTGCGTCGGCATCGGTGACATAATCGCTGCAATAGACATAACCATTGCCCGTCCGGTGCTGCAGCGGGATCCGCCATTGCCACCCGGCATCGCGCGCGGTCGCACGTGTAAACGGGGTCAGGGGATCAACCGACGCACAGGGTACCGCAACGGCACGGTTGCAAGGCAGGAAATTTGACCAGTCCTCATAACCGCTGTTTAACGTCTGCTCGATCAGCAGTCCGCGAAAGCCGGAGCAGTCAATGAACAG
This sequence comes from Sphingorhabdus sp., assembly GCF_046292425.1. GTDB lineage: Bacteria > Pseudomonadota > Alphaproteobacteria > Sphingomonadales > Sphingomonadaceae > Sphingorhabdus_B. The sequence goes on along the minus strand of NZ_JBKBQV010000062.1, from coordinate 1,914 downwards.
GTCGCCCCGGACGACCTCCCCGGATGCCAGTATCAAGCATTCAATGTTGCCGCTCTCGGCATGCAGCTTTACGTCTGCTATGCGCCCGTCAGTTCGGATAACGCCACGTGCTTCGGCATATTTGCGCAGGAATGCGGCGTATAAGCTGGCATCAAAATGATACGCGTAAGCGACCCCGCTTGGCAGGGTGCCGGGTTTGTCCTGCGGCCGCGCAAATCGGTTTTGTGCCGCGGCAAGGGCCGTCGGCGCGTAATCCCAAAGCGAAACTGAGCCGCCTTGCTGGCGGTAACGCAGCCAGTATTGGTGAAACGGCAAAAGCCCCAGAGGCCTGCCAATGGCTCCGAATGCATGGAGGTAGCTATGTCCGGGTTCATTCCAATCGGCAAATTCGATCCCGAGCTTGAACGAGCCTTGCGTTGCGCGGACGAATTCATTTTCGTCGATGCCAAGGCTTTGGTTGAAAAGCTGAATGGCCGGGATCGTCGCTTCGCCAACACCAACAGTGCCGATCTCTTCTGATTCAACCAGATGAATGGAACAGGATGGACCCAAAAAGCGGGCAAGTGCAGACGCGGCCATCCACCCCGCGGTGCCGCCTCCAGCAATAACAATCTTTGTGAGAGATCTCTCCATCATCCCCGCTCAAGACAAAAAAGCCCCCGCCACGTCAGGTGAAACCTTTACGTGGCGGGGGCCTTCGTTAGTTCATCAGAACTTGTAGTTAAAGCCAGCCAGGAAACGACGCCCGTAAATCTGGTAATCGATGACCTGATTACGACTTGCGCCGACCGATGCGAAACGCTCGTCCGTCAGGTTCTGACCCTGAAGATAAAGCGACAGACCCTGAAGCGCGCTGCCTTCCTGGAAGTCGTAGCCGATCTGGCCATCGACAATCATTTCGGCAAGCGCAGTGCGGCGCGTCGGTGATCCACCAAAGCCGGTGAAGTCACCCAGGAACGTCGAACGGTACCGCACCGAACCACGTGCATTGAAGCCCCATTTTTCGAAATAGGCCGTGCCGTTGGCAACCCACTTCGAGTAGCCCGGAATTTGGTCGACATTACCGCCCGCATCCTTGATCTTCGTCTTGGTATAGCCAACGCCGCCTGTCACGCCAAAGCCGTCAAGTGCTTCGCTGATGTTGTTGAACGGCAAGGTAACGGCCAACTCGCCCCCATAAAGCTTGCCGCCGCCGGTATTGAACGACGATTCCAGACGACCAATCAGCGTTGCCGGCGGCAGGCCGGTTGGCAACGGATAGCCGCCAAAATCGAATGGGAAACGTGTGCGGTCGATGTAGCTCTTGATGTCCTTGTGGAACAGCTGCACTGAAACCACACCTGATTGACCGAAATATTTTTCAAAGTTCAGGTCAAATGCGTTTGCTCGATATGGCCGAAGCTGCGGGTTGCCGCCGCTGCCATCGATGAAAGGTGCCAGCCCCGTTGGACTGTCGGCAATTGTGTTGTTGATGCCGTAGGAAACGGCCACGCGCAGGTCATCCAAACGAGGACGCTGGATCTGGCGTGATGCTGCAAACCGGATGACGAAATCGCTGTCAAAGCGCATCGACAGGTTCAGGCTTGGCAATACATCCCAATAGCTTGCGCTTGCACGCACTTGCCTGGCAACGCCACCGGCAAATACCGTACCCGATGACCCTTGATCCGTGTGGACGGCCTGTACGCCGATATTACCCGTCAATGTGCCATTGCCCATTTCCTGTTCGATGTCGGCCTGCAGATAAGCCGTCATCAGATCTTCGGTGACGTTGAACGCTTTCGCGGGAATGTCAGGTGATGTGTTGCGTTCAAGCACGAGTGTGCCATCCGCAATCAGCTCACGAGCATCGTAACTGACGATTGGGCCAAGTCCAAGATAGCCAAGATTGGTGGGACGCAGCAAGGCGCTGGC
>NZ_JBKBQV010000061.1:0-16056 GCF_046292425.1 Sphingorhabdus sp. | reverse complement strand
AACAAAATGAACTGACGGCTCCCAACCAAAGCGGTTCATCGTTCTGAGCGCGTCGGCTGCTAACGTGCCGCGACCGGGACCCAACTCGACATAATGACACCTGGACGGGCTGCCGTGGCGCAGCCACAAGTCGCTCAGCCAAATTCCCACCATTTCACCGAACATCTGGCTAATTTCAGGCGCGGTAATGAAATCACCGGCGGCGCCTAATGGATCTGCGCGGCCATAATATGCGGTGTTTGCCACCCGCATATACTCCGCAACGCTTATGGGGCCGGATGTCTCAATCAGCTGCGCCAGGCGTAGCGTAGTTTGCTCGGCGTCAGGCGACACTGTTACTGCCGGCAATGGGTTCAACGCGCTGTCGGCGGGCACCTGCCGTAAACACGAGAAATAGACCAACGAGGATCATAGGAATAGTCAGCCATTGACCCATGCTCAGGCCGCTTGCCTCGACAAGCCACTGAAGTTGCTGGTCTGGTTCCCGGAAAAACTCGACCGTGAAACGGGCAACGCCATAGATAATCGCTGCCATGCCGAACAGAAAACCGGGTTTATATCGCGCATCGGTTTTCCAAAATAACGGCCAAAGAATTGCGGCCATCAACAGACCTTCGAGCACAGCCTCGTAGAGCTGGCTTGGGTGACGCGGGAGATCACCTCCATTGGGAAAGACAATAGCCCATGGAACATCAGTCACCCGCCCCCAAAGTTCGTCATTCACAAAGTTGGCAAGACGGACAAGGAACAGGCCGAACGGGATAGTGCAAGCGACATAATCGCAAACCCGCAGGAAAGAGAGCTTATACTTGCGCGCCAAAAGCCAGATCGCAAATATGGTACCAAGCGCACCGCCATGCAACGACATGCCGCCTTCCCAGAGTTTCAAAATATCGACGGGGTTTTGCAAAATGGATGGCTGGTAGAATAAGATATAACCAATCCGACCACCAAGTATAATACCCAAGGTGGCGTAAAGTATCATGTCATCGGCATGTTCGCGTGACATCGGCGCCCCCGGACGCGCAAGAAGCTTTAGCAACAGCCAGTAGCCCAGCAATATGCCAGCCAGATATCCCAACGAATACCAACGGATCTGGAAGAAGCCCAAATCCAGTGCAACTGGTCCGACCCCAAGATCGGTAAACTGAATATAGCCAGCGGCGGACGCGATAATCTCGAATGACACAATATTTCCTCAGGATATTTTGACATTCCTATAGAGCGAAATAGAAGGTGCACAAAGAGTTTAGGAGAGAATCATATGCCGTCCCAATTGGACCTTGCAATCGATGCCACAATTAACCGTTTGATGGCCGATGATGGCCCGTTGGCGATTACACACGCCGAGAAATATGGTGTTGAACTGCCAGTTTTCGCCAAAGCGCCGGGCAATATGGCGGATTATTTCGCCTATTTTTGTGCTACCCATGCTCAAAAGGAATTTTTGGTCGACGGCGACATCCGACTGAGTTTTGCAGAAACCTATGCCGCAGCCCGCACGCTTGCGGGCGGGCTTGTCGAAGGCCACCAATTGCAAAAGGGCGAACGGGTAGGCATTGCTGCGCGCAATTCGGCCAATTGGATAATCGCGTATATGGCAATCGTCATGGCGGGGGGTGTTGCGACTCTTCTCAATGGATGGTGGCAAGGTGGGGAGCTTGCAGAAGGCATTCGGATGGTCGGTTGCCGTTTCGTGCTCGCAGACGAGCAGCGCGCGGCCAGAATAGCCGGTCATGACTTAGGCAGTTGTGAACTTCTCATTATAAACCATGACGCGCTGCCACTCGATGGTTTATCATGTTTAACCGCTAAGGGCGGAGGGACAACGACGCAGCTTCCAACAATTGATCCACTTGATAACGCGACCATTTTATACACATCGGGGTCAACTGGTCAGTCCAAGGGCGCTGTTTCGGACCACCGCGCCGTCGTCCAAGGCGCAATGAGCTATGTGGGGCAGACTCTTGTTTTCTTCGAGCTTTTGTCCGCTAGCGGCCAATCAATGCCTGCGCAACCATCCGCGCTTGTCAACGTACCATTGTTCCATGTCACAGCGTCCATCCCGTTGGTGCTGCAAAGCTTCGCCATTGGACGCAAGCTGGTGTTAATGCCCAAATGGGATGCCGAAGAGGCAATGAGGATTATTGAAAAGGAACGCATCACTTATTTTGTCGGCGTTCCGTTAATGAGCATTGAACTTGCGACCCACCCTGCACGGCACAAATATGACCTTACCAGCTGCACGGCCTTTGCAGCGGGCGGCGCACCTCGCCCCGTTGAACATGTTAAAAAAATTCGCAAGGAAATGAGCTGGGGGTACCCCTTGCTTGGTTATGGCCTGACCGAAACAAATGGCGTCGGTTGCGGGAATTTCACCGACAACTATCTCGAAAAGCCCACCAGCACTGGTCCGGCCACTAAACCGCTCGTCGAAGTTCAAATGCTTGATGATGACGGCAATGTTTTACCACAAGGCGAACGCGGTGAAGTAGGCATTCGCACAATCGCCAATTTCAATGGATATTGGAACAATGAGGACGCAACGCGAGATGCGTTCACCAGTGATGGGTTTTTCCGGACGGGCGATATAGGCTATCTCGACGAAGACGGTTATCTTTTCATAGTCGACCGCAAAAAGGACATAATCATTCGGGGCGGTGAAAACATTAGCTGCCCCGAAGTTGAAGCCGCAGCATATGAGCATGACTCAATCGTTGAATTGTCCGTGTTCGGCATCGCTGACGACAAATACGGAGAGGTTCCGGGCATTGTTTACCAGACCAAGGATGGCGTAACTCTTACGGAAGAGGAATTAAAGGCATTTTTGGCTCCGCGTCTTGCACCTTTCAAAATTCCTGCACATTTCTGGCAAGTAGCTGAACCGCTGCCGCGCCTGGGAACGCAGAAGATCGACAGGGTGACGCTCCGCCGCGAATATAATGCCAAAATATCTGCTTGAGGCTGACATGATGCCTATTCGCGACTAGGGTCGCCCTATGGCATCATCAGCGGAACGCATTATCAAGCAGCGCGATATTATCGACAGGAGCGCGCTTGCCGAAAAGATCGAAGGAATAGTGCGGGAACATGGGGCGCATGTGCGACGTCCCCGCGTCCTCGAGCTTCTCCAGACAGCGCTGGCCAGCGGTCGCGCGGAGATCAAACGCCGCTTGGGTGAGCAGCCGTCACAGGGCTATCGCGCCTCGGCCGAGCAGGCCTTTCTTATCGACCAGATCGTTCGGCTGATTTACGATTATGTGACAGTCCACGCCTATCCCGCAGCAAACCGTTCTGCCTCCGAGCGAATAGCGGTGTTAGCTGTCGGGGGCTATGGCCGGGGCGAGATGGCACCGCACAGCGACGTCGATATCGCTTTTGTGACACCTTACAAGCGCAGTTCGTGGACCGAACAGGTGGTAGAAGCTGTTCTCTACTTGTTGTGGGACCTTGGCTTGAAAGTTGGCCAGTCCAGCAGGTCTCTCGACGAGACCGTGAAAATGGCGCAAGAAGATTTGACCATTCGCACAGCGCTTTTGGAAAGCCGGTTTGTATGGGGGGACCGGGGTGTTTACGAAGAGGCATCCTTACGTTTCTGGAAAGAAGTGGTTGCCAATACAGCGCCTGACTTCGTCCGGTTAAAAATGGTCGAGCGTGATGATCGGCATCGCCGAATGGGCGACAGCCGATATGTGGTGGAGCCTAATATCAAGGACGGCAAGGGCGGTTTGAGAGATCTTCACACGCTGTACTGGATTGGCAAATACATCCACAAGGTCTCGACGGCCTCCCAGCTTGTGGATGTAGGTCTGCTAACGGCCGACGAGTATAACCGTTTTAAAAAGGCGGAAAATTTCTTGTGGGCGGTTCGCTGCCACATGCACAATATCACTGGTCGTGCGGAAGAAAGGCTTACCTTTGATCTGCAACGCGAGGTTGCCGAACTGATGCAGTTTGCTGATCGCCCGGGGCGTTCGGCCGTCGAGCGATTCATGCATTATTATTTTCTGAACGCAAAAACGGTAGGGGACGTCACCGGACTGTTTCTGGCTCATCTCGATGAATCAATGGCCAAAAAGGGCCGCAGATTTGTCCCCAGTTTTAATCGCAAGCCACGTAAGCTGAATGGCTTTCAGTTGGACAGGGGTCGGTTGGCTCTACCTGATGATGGATTTTTCACTCGTGATCCCGTTCGGTTGCTGGAGATATTCCATTTGGCAGATTTGCATGAACTGGAGATCCATCCCCTCGCAATGCGTGCAGCGCAAAGGGACGCGCGTCTCGTGGACAAAACGGTGCGCCGCGATCCGAGAGCCAATGCGCTCTTCCTGGATATCCTTACCTCTCCCCGCGATCCCGAGACCGTTTTACGCTGGATGAACGAATCCACTATTTTTGGACGTTTCATTCCGGACTTTCGGCGTGTTGTCGCACAAATGCAGTTCGACATGTATCATCATTATACCGTCGACGAACATTCCATCCGCGCAATAGGTTTGCTCGCAGAGATTGGCCGCGGAAAATTAAAGCAGGATCATCCGCTATCGACCGCAATTGTCCGCCAAATTGTCAGTCAGCGCGTATTGTTTGTTGCAACGTTGTTGCACGACATTGCCAAAGGACGCGGCGGTGACCACAGCGTGCTAGGGGCGGAAGTGGCACAGAATCTATGTCCGCGCCTTGGCCTTTCCCCGGCCGAGACGGAAACCGTAGCATGGTTGGTTCGTTATCATTTGCTGATGTCCGCCACCGCCTTCAAACGGGACCTGGCAGACTTCAAAACAATCCTCGATTTCGCTCAGGCCGTTCAATCGCCTGAACGACTGAAGCTCTTGCTCGTACTTACGGTTGTGGACATTCGCGCCGTAGGTCCGGGTGTTTGGAATAGCTGGAAACGGCAATTGCTGTCGGACCTATATGAGGCAACTGAAGAAGTGCTTCGGCTTGGGCACAAGCAGCGCGGGCGGGACGAACGGATCGCATCGAAAAAAGCGCAACTGGAGTCCGCCTTGCGGTTGCCCGCTGATAAATTCACATCACTTGCGAAAATTCTCCCTGATGCATACTGGATCGCCGAGCCCGATGACATTATCGAGCGCAACGCCCGGCATCTCTTGAAAAACGAAGGCACAGAACTTGCCATTGATGCGTGTTTCTACCCTGAACGCGGCGCCACACTCGTTACCGTTTTTGCGGCGGATCACCCGGGACTTTTCTATCGGATAGCAGGCGCCATCCATTTGGCCGGCGGAAACATTATTGACGCGCGGATTCATACCAGTAGCGACGGCATGGCCGTCGATAACTTCCTGATCCAGGATCCTCTAGGACGACCATTTCAGGAGCAAGGCCAGTTAAATAGGCTGAAGCGAAATATCGAGGAGGCTTTGACCAACCGCGCCAGGTTGATGACACAGTTGAACGCTAAGCCAAAGGCGCTCCGCCGCGCCGACGCGTTCAAGATTGCGCCATCCGTTCTCATTGATAATCAGGCGTCGAATCGGTTCACCGTTATCGAAGTCAACGCGCTTGATCGCCCCGCGCTGCTGAACAATCTGGCGCTTGCCCTGTTTGAATCAAAAGTCACTTTGCATAGCGCACATATTGCCACCTACGGTGAGCGCGCTGTCGACACCTTTTACGTGACAGATTTGTTCGGTGCAAAAATCGAGAACAAGAATAAGCTTAAAGCACTGGAGGCAAGGCTGTTGGAGGCCGCCACGGTAACTGCCCGTACCAAGGCAAAAGCTGCTGCATAATCCCGTGTTAACTGTAGGTCACTGAACCACACGCACGAAAAAAAAGGCCGGTCTTTCGACCAGCCTTTTTTTAACTTATGATCGGTTTCGGAATTACATTCCCGAACCTGGACCGTAGGTAACTTCAACGCGACGGTTTTGCGGTTCACGCTCACCATCTGCTGTCTGAACCAGTGGTGCAGTTTCACCGAATGCTTCAGTGGTGATCGCGCCACCAGAAACACCCTTGGACTCAAGGTACGAACGCACAGTTGCGTTACGACGTTGCGAAAGACCAACGTTGTAACGTGCGCTACCGGACTTGTCGGCGTGACCTGCAAGCATAACCCGGGCATTGCCACAATTTGAATATTGCGCAACGGCATTATCCAGAACCGAAGCCGCATCAGGACGCAAGTTCGACTTATCCCAATCGAAGAATACGATATAAGGACCCGTGTTGCAAACCGGCGCAGGTGGCGGTGGTGGCGGGGGTGGTGGAGCCACATAAGGTGGTGGTGGTGGGGGTGCAGCCACTTCGACTGGTGCTGGTGCTCCGCCGAAGTTATAAATCAGGCTACCCATCAGGCTGTGCGAACGGAAGCGAGTATCTATGCTGCGGCCAAGACGGTCAACCAGGCTGACCTTGTCTGCGTTGAAGAAACGATACTTCAGACCAACATCCCAGTTATCGCTCAATGGCGCGCGAACGCCAGCAAGTGCCTGCCATGCAAAACCTGTGTCGGAGTCATCAAGGAACGAAGGTGCTCCAAGAATTGTCTGTACGTCTACACGTGCAACACCAACACCGCCGCCGACGAAGCCTTGAATGCCATCATCGTCACCGAAATCGAGCAGTCCATTGACCATGAAGCTCAATGCACTTGCGTCACCAGCAACATCATACGAGCCGGCACGAGCCAAGCCAGTTGTTGGACCGCTAGTGATCTGTGCAGTCTGGCTATTGAAACCAGTTACGTCAGCCTGACGATACGATACTTCTGATTCAAGACGGAAACCGCCAAAATCATAACCAACGACGCCACCGAAATCAAAACCCTTGTCTGTGTCAACTGACGCAGCATCATTCAGTGCGCCAATATCCAAACTCAGGTCTTCTACTATCATGACACCGCCATCAACTCCAACGTACCACTGGTCGTCGCGGGCCAAAGCCGGTGATGCCAGAGCAGTAGAAGCGAGCGCCAAACTTATGGCTAACTTACGCATCAACTTTCCCCTTTTCTATCTTAGGAACGGAAATTCGAGAACGCAGGTCTATCGATTCTGTTCCCGCGATGCAAGTCGCTATGTATCTATACTGTTGCCAAAATGTCGCCATTTTTGACAGTTGGTGATAAATTTGGCTGCCTTTTCCTAGCTTCTCTGCTCATGTTGCTATTATGCCTATCAACCTGAAATAGTGCAAAATCGCATCGATGGCTGACCGCGCTTCAACATCAACAACATTTCCGCCTGTGGGATTGGGCGTCACAGGTGCGTCCATCCATTGGCCCCTCAGGTGAAAGTTATAACAGTGGGCCGACCTGTTCCGGACGCACATGCCCTCCTGCGGGATTACAAATCTCCAACTGCCTCCAACCCAGACGGCAATCTGGCCGGACTTGGCTTCCCACTGGCCAGTCGCGGCGCCAGTGATCAGCCAGCACTTGCCGACATCATGATCGGTTGGCACAGGTGGCGCGGATAACGCATCTTCGACCACCATGTGCGATCCCGTCCAATAGTCCCGCGCATATCGAACATCGCTGTCTTTTGCCTCAACGATGCATTTGGCCGCTGTCGCGCTGAGCACCGCAGGAAGTTCAAAACGTATTTCGCCGCGCCCGGCCTGTTCAAAGCCGCTTTGCTGGATACCTGCCTGATAGTCCCGTTCTGCATCATAATATCGTAGCGAAATGGCGCGCGGAATATGCCCGGCTGGCGGTAATATGTGCTTGGGCCTCTCAAGTGCACGCCCATTTTCAGCGACAGCGATAACGATGTGATGCGGCGCGTTTTGCCTTGCTGTAACATCGCGGATGACAAGCTGCTGTTCCTGAACAACCAATTCAACGGGACACGCACCCAAAATCGGAGAGATCGCGTCTCTCACGCTGGCACCGGTGGCAGCAAAGCCACCAAGCTCGATCGTGCTTTCGGCCGAGATATCGCTATCCGCGACGGCTGCAAGAAACGACGGCAGCGTCAAGGGGCCGTCGCGCTCGAAAACCTCGAAACTGAACGACGGTATGCGATTGCCGAATTCAGCGAGCTGTAGATCTTCAAACACAACGTAAGCGATACCCCGATGCGCCGGGCATTTGCCGGGCCCCTCGGCCGACGCCAGCAGCGGGTCGGGTTGTTGATTTTCATGACCATTGTAAACGCGCATCCGCACATCGACTTTCAGATCGCCATTCACACCCCGGATTAAATTACCATCGGCCCAAATCCTGCCAATGCGCGCCACTGGCTTACTCGACAGCGCGATACCCAAACTGGCGCGATAACTGTAATTCACGGTCGCTGGGCGACCCTTACCTCCACCCGTTTTTGTGCGCTGTTCAATCAAATCTGTAGACCAGATCACTGTACCGGCCACCCGCATTGCTCCAAATATGCCCGGTATCTGCGTGCCGTAACTTGATGTCTGGACGGCCAGTTCTTTCAGACGGCTTCCCTGCCGTGCTGCGGGGCCGAACAATGCACCATCAACTTGCTGCCCGAGTGCGGCGCCAATAGCGCCTCCTATGGGTCCGCCAAGGGCCGAACCGACGGCTGTTAAGACAAGGGTTGCCATATCAGTCTCCTTTAAAGCGCCAACGAGCAATTTCGGGGTACGGCAGCGGTAGCGGGGTCAGCACGACGCGAGCCAAACCCATATGGGCATGGACGGCACCCTGCATTGTCAGCACTGCAAAATGGATCTGCCGGTGTCCGGGACGAAGCAGCAACAGGTCACCGGCAACCAACGACGGGTCACGCACTTTATCAAAGCCGCCGGCAGCGAAAAAAGCTTGGGCACGTTCCTCGAAACTGCCCCGAATGCTATAATTTGTAGGCGCGTCAAATTGATCGCCGACCGCGCAGAGACAGCACGCCGCGACGCCAACGCAATCAAGTCCGGTCTGGACCGAACGGCCATACAGCTGAAAGGGAGCACCCAATAATGTCACTGCACATGCCGCAATATTGGCTTGATCTTGCGTGCGCGGGGCTTCGATCCTAATTGGCACCGGGATATCGGGTGAGGAGATCATTTCCGGGCAAATACGGCTCGCCACGAAAATTGATTCCGTTACCAAATCGGGCAGCACAGGTGGACATTAGCTTGTCGCACCCTTCCGTCAATTCGACCATATCGCCAATGTCTGCGCTTCGTAAGGGCGCTCGAAGCAGCAGAATGTCGGAATCCGCGTTATCCGCAATTCTGGTGGTCAGGCCGCAATTGGCGCCGGAAAGCCAGCGCAACTCGCCATAGGCCAGATGCCCGTCTGGAATAAGTGACCGCGGCGTGACCGATATCCGATTGTCATCAACGCCCGAAACCTCTGCCAGATGCCGAAACCGTTCGCGATTGAGGCCGCAAGCCGCATCGCAGAAGTGCGCGCGGCAGGACGGAGATGTCTGCGGAGCGACCGCCCTGTCGAGCTGTGCTTGTGGGCCTATAAGCTCGGCTTCAAAAGTGTCATCGGTATAGGACACCTGTCCCAACTCACCGGTTGCCAGCACCCGCTTCCCACTGGACGGCGTCGTCCAGTCAAACAGGAAAATTTCAAGATACGCTCCATCCCAACGCCCCACCGCCAGGTCATCCGCGCAGATGGAATCCGATGTCAGCGCACCCGACACCTCCAACCCGTCCTTATCCAGACCGGCGCTCTGAATCACCGTGGTTGGTTGCAAGCCGGGACTGGAACGAAGCATAATTCCATCATGCAGTATATCGGCGTCATGTGAGGTAAAGCCCAAAGTAACCCCGTCCGCCCGCTCCAGTCGCCACCCATAGACTATGGTTGTCAGAGCGCCCTCCATCCCCGCGTCCATTAGAATGCTTCCCGAATTTCGACCAAAGGAACGCTTGGTATTTCACCCGCCCCGAAGGTCGCCCGCGCCACATCGATGCGGTCTGAAGCAAAACGGACAGGAACGTCGAAACGATAGCCAGCGGTTATGACAGCACCAATTGCCGGCGCGGTCCTGAAATATATCACGCCGCCGGGCGCAAGTGACCAACCCGCTGCAGTCAGGCCGTTGACTGCCACAATTACTGTTGCCGCAACTGGCCGGGTTATCCGGCGTATTTGTCCGTTAGCGCCATAGGTTTTCAATAAAGGAAAGGCTGTTTGGACTGCATCACCCACACCAAGCCTCTGGTTCAACATATTCGGATTGCCCGACATGCCGTTCGAGCTGTTGTCGAACGGGTCTGAAAAGCGGAACCCGACCGCTGGACCGCGCCTGGCGCGAAAGAATGAAAGCAACTGCCCCAACTCGGTTTCGGACCGGACACCTGGACCCACATCATAGCTTAGCCGTGCATTACCCCAACTGCTGTTGCGGCGTTCGTGGCCCGAAAGCGTGGTGACAATATTTGTCGAAAACTCCGCCGTGACCTCGGCTTCTCGACCGATGTGCAGTGGAAAAAGCACATCTTCGAATTCCTGCATCGCATCCCCCTCTTGTCCGATCTCAAAATGTGTAAAACCATCGCGGGCGACTTGCGGCAGTGCCCAGACATAGGTTTCCGCCGTGCCGCGTGCGCGGCTTTGCGCAGCAGCGAATTCAATTTCGGCCCACTGCGCCTTTTCTTCGGGCCGCAGGACAAATCCCGTTAAATAATGCTGCTCTGCGACTGGATAACCAAGACGCGTGGCCATCAACGGAACCGCACGGCGGGTCGCGCCATGATTGCCGGAAGTGACCCAGTCATAATCTTCAAGTTGAAGCACGTCGAAAGCAGGCTTGACCCAACCAAGCGGCACATTCGCTCGCATCGCCTCGGGTGCATCGGCATCCAGTACCGTGGGCAGATAGACAAGCAGGAAGGTTTGCGCACCCGCGCTCCCCGCCTCTTGCCGCACAGCATCGCAAATTGAGGCTGTAGACGCAGCTAGCAATTGACCTGCACGATCCAGCATCGCCTTTTGCGCTGTCGTCTTTGGCCCCTTAATGCTCGAAATGTCCACCGACAGCGGCCCAAATGACGCAGCGGCAGCCGCGTCATAAAGGCAAATCCGGCCATCAGGCATGATCCACCACCATGGCTCGCCAACCTGGAATTTAACCGGCAGTCCGGCGTCTCTCAAAATCGCCGCAAAAGCCCGCGCCACGGCCTTCAAATAGTTCATCGCCCCCGAATGTGCCGGCGATAATAATGTGGAGGGCGGGTCCCAACCCGTCAATGCTGGCTCGCCATTTGCTGCCCTTTGTTTCCAGTCATTCCAGCTATGGGCGTCAAACAGTTCGTAGCTTAAAGAGAAAATCAGGTCGTAGCCGAGCGCTCTGGCCTGTGCAGCAAAGCTGCGGTGCCATGCAGTGCAAGGTGCGTTTAGCGCACTGTTCGACAAGCTGACATAATGCGCATCACCCAATGGCTCGAGCTCGAAATAATGACTCATGCCGACATAATGGTTTATCGTCCCGCGATAACCCAAGGCTTGGATTTGCCGCAACAGTCGCGCTGGCGTTTGGTTATAAGCGTCATCATATCCAGTCGCCATTTTAAGATCATGTTCGGGGACCAGCACGTCGCCGGTATTTAACATCACGCCCGCACCATCACACCGGATTTCGGCCAACTCGACCCAGCCCTTGGCGGCAACTGCGAGACTGCCGGGTTGGCCAGTATAAGTGGGCGGAACGAGCGAAAGGAACATCCGGTCGATATCGCCGGCGAACACAGGATCGCCTTCCTGTGGCAACAGGAACCCGCCATCGAGGTCGCTGAAATCCAGCACGATCTGTGCATCTTCGGGCGTACCGACCGCATAATTCCAAAGCCGGACATACCAGCTTTTTGATACCCCCGCAGCGTCACGGCCTGAGATGGTCAATGTCGGGCCGTTGACCGCATCCAGCGGCATGATACCCTTTGACTGCCAACGGAAGCTTAACGTCAATCGTCGATAGTCGCGGTTGGTCTCATAGGTCAGCAACGGGTGGTCCCAATCATCGGCGCTGTCCCAGATCAACCCCGCCAGATCATTGCTGCGATAGAACACTGCCTCTGCGCGAAAGGATTCTGGCCCGGTTGACACCACGGAGGCCATCATCGGCCGCGGGAAGTTTACGGTCCAAAAGCGTGGATCGAACCGCATGACCGGCGAAGATTTTTGCTCCCGTCGTTTGCCGCACAACCAATATGCCATGGCTTAATCCCGCGCCAGGGCTTGACGGACTGCGCGCGCAACATGACGTGAGGATCGCTCAAGCGCAGCAGGCGCAGTGCCTCGTACGTCGGACACGTTAATCGTCATTCGTACATGTGTCGTTGGCCCCGATGCAGAAGTGTTCTCAATTCGCCCGCTGCTCGTGGGTACAAAAAGCTCAGGGCCCCTCTCACCGACGCGATAGGCTCGACCCGGCGAGACTGGTCCGCCGGTTGCCCGGCCCGGCGCGCCCAAAGCGCCGCCAAGCAACGAACCCAGTGCCCCCAGCAAACCGCCAGCGCCTCCTGCACCGCCGCCCGTTCCATTCATACCCGAACGAATGGCGGCAGTTGCGATCTCCGACAGAACGGACAACGCCACCCGGCGCAAATCTTCAAAGCCGAATTTGCCACGTTGAATGGCGTTCGCCAGACCACGTTCGAGCGCGGACCCGGCGCGTTCCAGTCCATCGGCAAAAGGACCATCCAGTTCTGCGCGCATCACTGCCACGTCATTGGCAAAGGCCCGTGTATCGGCCCGCACCGACACAACGAGCCGATCAATTTCTTCATCCATCATGCTTCTCCGATCAATCGTCTGGAAACCGCTTCATCAGTTTGTAAATGGCTTCCTGGTCTGGCGGCGTTTCCCCGTCACTCGTGATCGCCTGCAATATCCCCAGCAGTTCGGCGGGCGTAGCGTTCCAGAAATCATCCGGCCGCCAGCCAAGTATCAACACGGCTTGGGCTGCTAGCTTGCCTGCGGCTTCACCAAAGGTCATCGACCACTTAATATCTGACCAAGGAGGATCTTGAGCGCAGGCGTCGTGGCCGAAAGACCCGCCTTGGCGACGCTTTCGCTAAATTCTGCGCGCGTTAACCCGGCGCCAACGTCCACATGACAGTGCCAGAACAACGCCACCAGCTCGGACAGCTTCAGATCGCCCGCTGCCGCACGCTCAACAAGCGCGAATAATGGTCCAAGCTCGTCCTCTGCCGCGACCAGCGCCGCAAAGCTTGGGCGAAGTACAAACGTTCCATCTTCAATCGACAGTGACGCTTCGCCACGCATCTTATTTGCTGGCCGCCTCATAATGACGCGACCTGTCCACTACTTTCCAGCGCCAGCGTGTACGACCGCTCGCCGTTGAAATCGCCAGAATAATCGAGACGCGCGACCAGAAATTTCCCGCGCAACCTTTCCCCGCTTTCAAAGCTTAATTCATAGTCATCAAGCAGACCTGAGAGCGCGTTGTTCTTAAGCCGGGTTTCGGCGATCGAGCCTGTGAAGACGCCAGCACCCGACACCGAAACCGAGCGCACGCCGGCGCCCGAAAGCAACTCGCGCCAGGCGCCGCTACCCTTGTGGGTGATAACAACCGGGTCACCATTGATCGACAATTGCGTGGTGCGAAGGCCAGCGACCGTTGTGTAAATAGGCGTGGCGCTGCCATCGCCGACCTTCAGCAGGAAGGCGCTCCCTTTTTCTGCAGGCATTTGCATTTTCCTTTCGAGAAATTCCGCACGTCGGCGGAGAAAATTACTGTAGGTTCAGACCGCTAGCAGTCTAACGCGATGCTCCACCAACCCGGCCCATGGCCCAGCCGGATCGCGCACGACGATTGACCGCAGGAACGTCAGGCTCGCGATGCGCCAACCGGGCAGGTCCCGCGGGATCGCCATGACGGCGTCGTCGACATGGCCCATAAGGTCAGCCAAACGCGTTGCAGCGTCACCATCATCCCACACCGTCAGCGCCAAGCGGATTTCCCGGCCCTGCTTGGTTTTGGTGCTCCAGTCGGTCGTCAGACCATCGGTGACAGCCACATAAGGAAAGGCTGCGCGCGGCGGCGGGCCGTCGTAAATGCCGGACAGCTCGGCCTTTAACACCGGGTGCGCCGAAAGCGCGGCCACGGCAGCGGCTTGGAAGACCTGATTTGCGTCACTCATCGTCCAAAATTCCTTAATCTGGCGTCATCAAGCATCCGGCGGCGCAGGTTTCTGCCGATCAGGGTCACACCCCCGTCGCTGCGTTCGATGCGCACGCCTGTCGCCAAGTCCGTGGCCATCAACTGGTCGCGTAGTTGCTCCGCGCGGCGCTCAGCCAAGACGCCTGCTCTGGCGTTCATACGATCGGTGTTCATCGCACTTCCTCGCAGGTGAGTTGCATCTGCGCGGGCGTTTGTGGATCACTCAGGGCTGCGCGCACCGCGAGATATTTGCCCCGCCAGGTCAGCCTTGTACCAAGGCCCAAGCCTTCACGTTTGCGTATCGTCACGCGCCATCGCGGCATCGCTGACAAGGCATCAGCGCGCGTGAGATCGGATGGCATCAACGGCGATACCGCTGCCCATACCTGCCCGTCATAACGATAGCTTCCGACCGCACCCGCCCGGCTGTCACGCGTACCCATCCGTGTTTCGATGACGACTCGTTCGCGCAGCGCGCCAGCAAATTCGCCGCTCATGCGATCTGCATCCGCCGAAACGGAAGCAGCAAAGCGAGCGCAGCGGCAGGTGGTCCCGCATCATCAGCCGAATCTCTGTTGCTGTAAAAATGCCCCGTCAGCCTAAGCAAACCTAGTCGCAGGGATTCGGGCAGCCTTGCCCAGTCGGCGGCTTGTCCTGCAACAACCGACACGGCAACACGACCTGCAATACCCGGTTGCAAAACACGGAAATACACTTCCCCGCGCGAACTGGTTTTTGCTTCCCATGCCGATGCCGGCATAGGAAAGGTCGCCCCCTCGGCGGGAATGGCAGTCACGCCGATGACCGACTGAACGGGCGTTGCCTGTAAAATTTGCCAGCCGGAACCAGCGGTGACAATCTCTTGCGCAGCGCGCCGGATGAGAACCTTCTGTGTGAACTGCTCGGCATGCGCAACGGCTGCGACGGCACAGCTTGCCAGTACATCGTCATCCATGTCGTCATCGACACGCAAATAGGTCCGGACCTCGGCCAGCATGACACTGTCGAGGCCGAGCGGTTCAACGCTCAGCATATGCATTTCCTTTGGGATGTGGCGATCACGGCATCGAAGTACGTGCGTCGCATAATGATTAGTATTTAACCTTAACGGTTATGTTTGGAATTTAATATAACCAAGCGCTTCTGCCCCACGCTACGGAAGGGCAGAGGCACGCATTCTATGTCAGTGAAAACTTCATCAGCTTGATCGCTGCGGAATTAATCAAGGCGCCGCCAAGCCGCTTGGTCGCGTAGAAATGCACATAAGGCTTGTTGGAATACGGATCGCGCAGGATGTTGGTCTCGCTCCGCTCGGCAATGAGATAGCCCGCCTTGAAATTGCCAAAAGCAATCGACAGGCTGTTCGCCGCAATATCGGGCATGTCCTCGGCCTCGACCACCGGATAGCCCATCAACGTATCGGGCTGTCCTGCTGCAAGCCCCGGCTGCCAGATGAACGCCCCGTCGCTTGTCTTGAAACGGCGGATGACTGACAAGGTCGACGCATTCATCACCCAACTCGCCCCCTGCCGATATGGCGCGCGCAGTGCATGCACCAGCTCGACCAATTTATCCTGCGGATTGGTCGCCGCAAAGCCGCCAGCCACCCCAGTCGGAACATATTGCAGCGTGCCAAAGGGCCGCGTCGCATCACTCGTCGTGGCATTGGGCGCCGTCAGGAATCCGCGTGGGCGATTGGTGCCATTGCCATTGATAAAAGCCGCACCCTCCGCCTTGGCGAATTCGGTCGCGATTTCATCGGCAAGCCAGGCCTCCACATCGAACGCGGCATCATCCAGCATCGCTTGCGTCGCTGCGGGGTTCGCATAAAGCTCACCAAAACTCGGGACGATTTCGTTAAAGGTCGGCGTTGCTGTTTCTGGGCGTGTTGCCGTTTCTGATGCCCAGCCGGACGTTACACCATTTTGCGTCACCAGCTTGCGATACCCCGCTGACCCGACACGCACGACGCTCG
>NZ_JBKBQV010000060.1:0-16168 GCF_046292425.1 Sphingorhabdus sp. | reverse complement strand
GTCGGGTAGGCGCGCTCCTTTAAGCGATCAGGTGATATTGTCAACGGCTGTGCCTTGCCTTTGGCAGATTATGTCGGTGCACAACGAAATGCAAACGGCCTCCCAGCCATTTTCGCGCATGTCGGCCTTGAAAGCTGCCTAGCGGTGGTGCAAAGCGCCCCTAGATTTTCTCGCGGCATGACGGAGCATTTATGCAAGGCAAGTTGGTAACGGTTTTTGGTGGCGGCGGGTTTCTGGGCCGCTATGTCGCACAAGTGCTGCTCAGTCACGGCGCGCGAATACGTGTTGCATGCCGCAATGCGAGTAGCGCCAATTATATCAAGCCGCTCGGCAATTTGGGCCAAGTTCAGTTGATGGAGGCGGACATCCGCAAGCCAGCCAGCGTTGCACGGGCGGTTATGGATGCTGATGCCGTCGTCAACCTCGTGGGCAGCTTTGCCGATATGAATGCGGTTCAAAACACCGGCGCGGGCAATGTGGCGCAAGCCGCAACCGCTGCGGGTGTCAGAGCCCTGGTGCACATATCGGCGATTGGCGCAGATGCCCGCAGCGATGCAGAATATGGCAAAAGCAAAGCTGGCGGGGAAGCTGCGGTCCACGCCGCGTTTCCATCTGCCGTCATATTGCGGCCATCGATTGTGTTCGGTCGCGAAGACCAGTTTATCAACCGCTTTGCCGGATTAATCCGGATGCTTCCCGTTGTTCCCGTCATTGGCGCTCATACGCGATTCCAGCCGGTGTTCGCAGGCGACGTTGCCAAAGCTGTGGCCGCTGCGCTTGCGCATCAGGATGGCCGCGTATTGGAGCTTGGCGGACCAGAAATATTTTCGATGATGGAACTGAACCGCTGGATCGCAAAAGCCATCGGTCGCGATCCTGTATTTATTGAAGTGCCCGACATTGCAGCCAAGATGCTCGCCAAGGGCACCGGATGGATGCCGGGCGCGCCAATCACCGAGGACCAATATAAAATGCTCGGCCGAGATAACGTAGTGACAGGAACAGACGGGATCACAGCTTACGGAATTGTTCCAACGCCGCTGGATGTCGTCGCCGCCGATTGGTTGAATATTTACCGCAAGCATGGCCGATTTGGCAGTAGCGCTAAAGGTACGGGCCAAGCAGGCACCGGCCAATGAACGATTGGATGATCGCTGTCCTTCTCGGCATTATCGAGGGATTGACAGAATTTTTGCCAGTATCATCCACTGGACATCTCATTTTGGCGGGCGAGCTGGTTGGTTTTACCGACAATAGTTCAGTGGCATTCAAAATAGCAATTCAGCTAGGTGCAATTTTGGCAGTGATCCTGGTTTACTGGCGGCGATTTTGGTCGGTTGGAGCCGGCCTGCTGAAGTTGGAGGCTGGTCCGGTAGCTTTTACGCGAAACATCATGCTTGGTTTTGCACCTGCGCTGGTGATTGGCGTTATCGCTTATGATTCCATCCGCGCGGCGATGCAGGCACCGCATATTGTTGCCATTGCCCTAATTGTTGGTGGCATCATCATCTTGGCGTTGGAGCGACTGGTGAAGATCGTCCGCTTTAACGCGGTTGAAGAAATTCCGTTTGGCACAGCCCTTTCGATTGGTCTGGTCCAATGCACCGCCATGTTGCCAGGTGTCAGCCGCTCAGGTGCGACCATCATGGGTGGACTTATGATGGGCGTGGAGCGCAAAACGGCGGCGGAGTTTTCTTTTTTCCTTGCTGTGCCGACCATGGCCGCAGCAACCGTCTATGCACTTTGGAAAGACAGGGCGCTCTTGAACGCTGATGATCTCGACATGATCGCGATTGGATTTACGACCGCTTTTTTGGTGGCCCTGATCGTCGTGAAGGCATTTGTCGCCATTGTGGGCAAATATGGATTTGCACCCTTTGCTTATTACCGAATCATAGCAGGCTCGGCGGCGTTAATTTGGCTAACAATGCGATAGGTTCCGAATCGGCCTCAATTATTTGAAATAATATTGCGCCACTTTAAATTATAGTCTCAAACTGCAAACTAATAGTCAGCATAGCTGACCTATCTTTTGAATTTTGCGTGACAGCAATGCTTTGCCACGCTAACCGCAGCGCATCGCAAGGAGTTTGTTGTGGCCAAAGATCCGATGTTGAAGTTCATTTCAAAGCCGCAGGCTTACCCTCATAAACGGGACGCAGAGCTTCGCGCTGAAGACTTTGCCGAAATTGCGGACCGTTATGCGCCTGAGTCCGCAGCCGATCAGGCATCGCGTTGCTCGCAGTGCGGTGTGCCATATTGCTCGGTCCATTGCCCGTTGCATAATCATATTCCCGACTGGCTTCGCCTAACCGCCGAAGGGCGTTTGCGCGAGGCATATGAGCTGTCCAATCTTACCAGCACCATGCCCGAAATCTGCGGACGCATCTGCCCGCAGGATCGCCTGTGCGAAGGCAATTGCGTTATCGAATTTTCAGGGCACGACGCAGTAACCATCGGTTCGGTTGAAAAATACATCACTGACACAGCATGGGAACAGGGTTGGGTTGAACCAGTCGAAGTTGGTCCATCGCGCGGGCAGTCTGTCGGGATTATCGGGGCGGGGCCAGGCGGATTGACCACGGCAGAATATCTGCGCGTCGCTGGCTATGAAGTTCATGTCTATGACCGGTATGATCGGATGGGGGGTCTGCTGACCTATGGCATCCCCGGCTTCAAGCTGGAAAAGGACGTGGTCATGCGCCGCGTCAAACGGCTTGAGGATGCAGGCATTCATTTCCACGTCAATTTCGAAGTTGGCCGCGACGCATCGCTCGATGATTTGCGCGCGAAGCATGACGCGGTGTTGATCGCGACGGGCGTGTATAAGGCGCGCGCCATTGCGACGCCGGGTATTGGGCTGGAGGGCATTGTCCCTGCGCTCGACTTCCTGACCACATCCAACCGTAAAGGTTTTGGCGACGCCGTACCCGCTTTCGAAAGCGGCGCGATGAATGCGCAGGGCAAGGATGTGGTTGTCATTGGCGGCGGCGATACCGCAATGGACTGTGTCCGCACTGCGATCCGCCAAGGCGCCAAATCCGTAAAGTGCCTCTACCGCCGCGACCGCGAAAATATGCCGGGCTCGCAGCGCGAAGTGACCAATGCCGAGGAAGAAGGCGTCGAGTTTGTCTGGCTTTCCGGCCCCAAGGGCTTTGACGGCAATGGCAAGGTCGAGCGCGTGCATGTCGCCAAGATGCGGCTTGCAGCCCCCGATGCGTCCGGCCGCCGCACGCCGGAGAATGATCCCGAAGGCGATTTCACGCTGAACGCCGATATGGTGATTACAGCGCTTGGTTTTGAGGCCGAAGACCTGCCTGTATTGTTCAACGCACCTGACCTCAACGTCACCCGCTGGGGCACCGTGCGGGTAGATCACACGACGCAAATGACTAACCTAGATGGTGTGTTCGCCATTGGCGACATCGTGCGCGGTGCAAGCCTTGTTGTCTGGGCAATTCGCGATGGCCGCGATGTTACCCAGCATATGCACAATTATCTGAAATCGAAAGCAAGCCGCGAGAGGCAAGCAGCATGACCATATTCTATCCCACCCCCGAACATGAACGCCTTGCCCGTGAAGGCATGTATCATCCTGAGTCCGAAGGCGATGCCTGCGGCGTTGGCTTGATTGCGGCGACCGATGGCAAGCCGTCGCGCCGTGTGGTGGCAGCGGGGATTGAGGCGCTGAAGGCCGTATGGCATCGCGGCGCAGTCGATGCCGATGGCAAGACCGGCGATGGCGCGGGGCTGCATATCGACCTGCCCGTTCGCTTCTTTGACGATGCAATCTCGGATAGCGGCCACCGGCCAATGCCTAACCGGCTTGCAGTCGGCATGGTTTTCCTGCCGCGCACTGATTTAAGCGCGCAAGAGAATTGCCGAACGATCGTTGAGGCGGAAATCATCGACGCTGGCTACACCATTTATGGCTGGCGTCAGGTGCCGGTGGATGTGTCCGTCATCGGCGACAAGGCGCAAGCCACGCGGCCCGAGATCGAGCAGATCATGATTGCCGGACCAATGCCGGATGAGGTCGATGCGACGGAGTTTGAAAAGAATCTGTACCTCGTCCGCCGCCGGATCGAGAAGAAAATCATCGCAGCGCAGATCCGCGATTTCTACATCTGTTCGATGTCGTGCCGGTCGATTGTCTACAAGGGCCTGTTCCTCGCTGAGTCACTGTCGGTGTTTTACCCTGACCTTCAGGATGACCGTTTTGAGAGCCGGGTCGCGATTTTCCATCAGCGTTATTCGACCAACACTTTTCCGCAATGGTGGCTGGCACAGCCGTTCCGCGGCCTTGCGCATAATGGCGAGATCAACACCATCCGTGGCAACCAGAATTGGATGAAGAGCCACGAGATCAAGATGGCCAGCATCGCCTTTGGCGCACAGTCGGATGACATTAAGCCAGTCATTCCGGCAGGCTCATCTGACACCGCCGCGCTGGATGCCGTGTTCGAAACGCTGGTCCGTTCGGGCAAGGAAGCGCCAACGGCCAAGCTCATGCTCATTCCCGAGGCATGGCAATCAAACCCGAACCTACCCGCGACTCACCGTGCAATGTATGAATATATGGCAAGCGTGATGGAGCCATGGGATGGTCCCGCAGCTTTGGCGATGACCGATGGGCATTGGGCCGTGGCGGGCGTTGACCGCAACGCGCTGCGTCCATTGCGCTATAGCCTGACGTCAGACAATTTGCTCGTCATTGGCTCGGAAACCGGAATGGTTGTCCTGCCTGAGTCCACGATATTAGAAAAAGGCCGCCTCGGCCCCGGGCAAATGATTGCCGTCAATCTTGATGAAGGCAAATTGTACCGCGATGGCGAATTGAAGGACCGCATATCTGCCGAGCAGGACTATGGCGCGCTGGTCAATGGCTTCCGCCGCATCGACGATCTGCCGGATGCGGGCGAAGACAGCACGCCCGCTTGGTCGCGGGCTGAACTGACCAAGCGTCAGATCGCCGCTGGCATGACATTGGAAGATGTCGAAATGATCCTCGCGCCGATGATCGAGGATGGCAAGGAAGCCATCGGTTCGATGGGCGACGACACGCCGCTTGCCGTCATCAGCGACAAGCCGCGTTTGATCAGCCAGTTCTTCCGCCAGAATTTCAGCCAAGTCACCAACCCGCCCATCGACAGCTTGCGCGAACGGCATGTGATGAGCCTGAAGACGCGCTTTTCAAACCTTGCCAATATTTTGGAGGAGAAGAGCCAGAATGCTGACGTTCTGGTGCTCGACAGCCCGGTATTGACTGGGCGTGACTGGCACCGCTTAAAGGCCGCGTTTGGTCGCCTTGGCGCAGAGATTGACTGCACGTACGACATCTCCACCGGACAAGAGGGATTGCGCGCCGCCATCACGCGTATCCGGGAAGAGGCTGTGGCAGCCGTTCGCATGGGTAAATCCGAGCTGTTCCTGACGGACGAGAATATCAGCGCAGACCGCGTCGGTATTGCAATGATCCTTGCGGCTGCTGCGGTGCACACGCATTTGGTCCGCAATGGCCTGCGCAGCTACTCGTCTATCAATGTGCGTTCTGCCGAATGCTTGGACACGCATTATTTCGCAGTGCTCATCGGCGTTGGCGCGACCACCGTAAATGCGTATCTGGCCGAAGCAGCGATTGCCGACCGCCATGGTCGTGGCCTGCTTGGGGAGCTTCTGCTGTCACAAGCCGTCGAAAATTACCGCACAGCGATCAACGAAGGCCTGTTGAAGATCATGTCCAAAATGGGCATTGCTGTCATCTCCAGCTACCGTGGCGGCTATAATTTTGAGGCGGTTGGCCTGTCGCGGGCTTTGGTCAATGACTTCTTCCCCGGTATGCCAAACAAGATTTCGGGCGAAGGCTATCACTCGCTTTATGTCAACGCGCGCGATCGTCACGAAGCAGCGTTTGATAGCGCCATTGCACGCTTGCCCGTCGGCGGGTTCTACAAGCAACGGGATGGTGGTGAGGCACATGCATATTCCGCTGGCCTGATGCATTTGCTGCAAAGCTCCGTCGCGAACGACAGCTATTCAACCTACACCCAATTTGCGCAGGGCGTGAAGGAACTGCCGCCGATTTACTTGCGCGATTTGCTTGAGTTCAACTTTGCCAAGGAGCCCGTCGCGATTGACGAGGTCGAGGCAATCACCGAAATCCGCAAACGGTTCGTGACGCCCGGAATGTCACTAGGCGCGCTGTCGCCTGAGGCGCATGAGACGCTTGCGATTGCCATGAACCGGATTGGCGCAAAGGCCGTATCGGGTGAAGGTGGCGAGGACAGCAAGCGGTTCAAGCCCTACGAAAATGGCGACAATGCCAATAGCGTGATCAAGCAGATTGCCAGTGGCCGCTTTGGCGTGACCGCCGAGTATCTGGGCGCGTGTGAGGAGATCGAGATCAAGGTCGCGCAAGGTGCAAAGCCGGGCGAAGGCGGGCAATTGCCTGGCTTCAAGGTGACCGAGATGATCGCGCGGTTGCGGCACTCGACGCCGGGGGTCACGCTTATTTCACCACCCCCACATCACGACATTTACTCAATCGAAGATCTCGCGCAGCTGATTTACGATCTTAAGCAGATCAATCCGCGCGCTCGGGTATGCGTCAAGCTTGTCAGTGCTGCAGGCATTGGCACCATCGCGGCGGGAGTTGCAAAAGCACATGCCGACGTCATCCTTGTGTCAGGAAATGTCGGGGGCACGGGTGCAAGCCCGCAGACCAGCATCAAATATGCCGGCACGCCATGGGAAATGGGCCTGTCCGAAGCCAATCAGGTGCTTACTCTCAATGGCCTTCGCCACCGCGTCAAGCTGCGCACCGATGGCGGCCTGAAAACCGGACGCGACATCGTGATTGCCGCGATATTGGGCGCTGAGGAATTTGGCATCGGGACCCTCAGCCTTGTCGCCATGGGCTGCATCATGGTGCGCCAATGCCATTCGAACACCTGCCCTGTTGGGGTATGCGTTCAGGATGAGGCCTTGCGCAAAAAGTTTACGGGAACGCCGGAGAAGGTCATTAACCTCATGACCTTCATAGCCGAAGAGGTGCGCGAAATATTGGCCAAGCTTGGCTATCGCAGCATTGACGAAGTCATCGGGCGTACAGAGTTGCTTCGGCAGGTCAGTCGCGGGGCGGAGCATCTGGACGATCTTGATCTTAACCCGATCCTCGCCAAGGTCGACGCGCCGGACAGCGCGCGCCGATTCAGCATCCCGACTTTCCGCAATGAAGTGCCCGACAGCCTTGATGCGCAGATGATCCATGATGGCAAGCCCGTGTTCGAGCGGCGCGAAAAGATGCAGCTGACGTATAATGTACGCAACACGCATCGCGCGGTCGGGACTCGGCTCAGCTCCGAAATCACGCGGTTATATGGCATGAAGGGCCTGGCAGAAGGGCATGTCCATGTCCGCTTGCGCGGGTCGGCCGGGCAATCGCTTGGTGCGTTCTTGTGCCAGGGCATCACCCTTGAAGTGTTTGGCGATGCCAATGACTATGTCGGCAAGGGCCTGTCAGGCGGCACGATCATCGTTAGGCCTACCGTCAGCAGCCCGCTCGTTAGCCATCAGAACAGTATCGTCGGCAACACAGTGCTGTATGGCGCAACGTCCGGCCGCCTGTTCGCCGCCGGACAAGCCGGCGAGCGCTTTGCCGTCCGCAATTCCGGCGCACATGTCGTCGTGGAAGGCTGCGGCTCCAATGGTCTTGAATATATGACCGGCGGCATGGCAGTCATACTGGGTAAGGTCGGCAGCAATTTTGGTGCTGGCATGACGGGCGGCATGGCGTTCGTGCTCGACACCGAACGCGACTTTGCCCAAATGGCCAACCCCGACAGCATCGTGTGGCAACGGCTCGAAAGCGTCTATTGGGAGGAACAGCTTAAAACCCTTATCACCGCGCATGCCGAAAAAACCGACAGCGCATGGTCGAAATCGATCATCGAGGACTGGGATCGCAGACGGAGCGAATTCTGGCAGATCTGTCCGAAGGAAATGCTTACGCGTCTCAGCCAGCCTTTGTCGGACCATGAGGCTTTGGAAGCAGCCGAGTAGAATGAGGATTGCGGTAGGCTGAGCCTATTTGTTCAGCTTGCACTCAGGCTCGCGACGGTAAAAATTGCGCCATCACTTGATGGTAAGGATGACCCATGCGCGATAAAATTCTTTTATTGGTATTGCCATTGGCGGCAATCACTGCGCCAGCAAACGCCCAGGACGTCGTCTACGCTCCGGGAACGGGCGCAGCAGAATATTCAGACACTGTCTCGCCATATTATAACGAATCCGGCGCTGGTTACGATAACCGGGCTCGAATGGGATCCATGGCAGGTCGGTTGTCTGACCCCGTTGTTCAGGACAGCGTTGGCATCATGGTTGAACGCATGGCAGGCGCCGTTTTGAACATGCCAATTGACGGCATAACCGAAGCGATTGAGACGGCACGCCCCGGTACGGTGAAACGCCAGCTCCGGCGCGGCGCGACTGTTGCGGATGTTGCTGGACGCGACGCACGCTACCTGCCCGAGGAATTAGGCGATCAGAGCCGTGCGGCAGTCGGCATGATGGGCGGCGTTGCCCGCGCGATGGCAAATATGATGCCGGCTATTGAAAATCTTGGCCGCGATATGCAGAATCAGATAGATGCCGCCAAATATGAGGCCCGTCGGGCGCGCGACCGTTAAGCCGGGTTACAGCACGCTAACAGAATAGGCGCTGGCCAATTGCCTTCGCCCCTGCTTTATTCGTCACAAATTTATGTGACGGAGAAGCCTAATTTATGCGTAACTTATTAATCGCCGGATCGATGTTTGCGCTTTCGGCCACCGCTTATGCCGATGCCAATAAGGATCTCACCAATTTGGTGGATGAGGTGTGGGCGACGGTGTTGAAGGAAGCGCCTGTCTATGCCAGTGCGCTTGGGGTGAATGATTATGCCAATGAACTTGGCGACTATACGCTGGCCGCGCAGGACCGCCGCGCCGCCGACGCCGCGAAGTATCTGGCCCGCTTGAATGCTATCCCTACAAATGCGCTTAATGCAGCATCGAAGGTGGAGGCAGGCATATTGAGGCGGTCGTTAGTGTCTTCAATCGAAGGCAACAAGTTTGGCCAACGCGCTATCAATTTTACAACTTATTCGAGCTGGCACCAGCAGATCGCAAGCATGTCGCGCAACCTTCCGTTCAAAACGAAAGCTGACTTTGAAAGCTACAATGCGCGGCTCGCACAATATGGGCGCGTTAATGACGAGAATATCGCCGTCGCCAATGTTGCGATCAAGGGCAGATTCACGCAACCGTGCGAAACATTGACTGGCTTTGAAGGCACAGTCAGCGGCCTGATCGCATCTGACGTTCGGCAGTCGCGTTTCTACGGACCATATGCGGCAAAGCGTCCGGAGAGTATATCGGAAGCCGATTTTGCGACGCTGGCAGCGAAGGCCGAGGCGACGATCACCAACGTCATTCACCCGGCACTGAACAAGCAGTTGGCATGGTATACCGCAAGCTACAAGCCAGCCTGCGCGACGGCTCCCGGCGTGTCGGCGCAGCCCAATGGCACGGCCTATTACGCATTTCGGATTCGCGAAGAGACGACGACGGACCTAACCGCTGACCAAATTCACCAGATTGGCCTCAGCGAAGTAGCGCGTATTCGCGCCGAGATGGTAGAAGTGTCGCAAAAGGCCGGCTACCCCAGCCGTGAAGCCTTTATCCAGCATTTGCGCACTGACCCGCAATATTATGCCAAGACGCCTGAAGAACTGATGGAGAAGGTCGCGCGGGTGACCAAGATCATCGATGGAAAGATGCCAAGCCTGTTCGGCCGCCTGCCCCGCCTGCCTTATGGCATTAAGGAAATTCCGGCCGAAACGGCCGAAGGCACAACCACGGCTTATTATAACCAGGGATCCCCCGAAATCGGAATTTCAGGCACCTATTTTGTAAACACATCAAAGCTGGACCAGCGGCCTTTTTGGGAGGTTCCGGCACTTTCCGTGCATGAGGCGGTGCCGGGTCATCATCACCAGATCGCCTTGCAGCAGGAATTACCCTTGTCAGATTTCCGCAAATATGGCGCGTCGTTCACGGCGTTTACCGAAGGCTGGGGCCTATATTCGGAACGGTTGGGCATCGAGATGGGGCTATATGATACGCCTGCCAAAGATATGGGGCGGCTGTCCTACGAGATGTGGCGTGCGCTCCGACTTGTGGTCGACACGGGCATTCATGCCAAGGGCTGGAGCAAGCAGCAGGCCATTGACTTCATGACCGACAACAGCGCCTTGTCCGCCGCGAATATCGAGGCGGAGGTGAACCGGTATATCAGTTGGCCGGGTCAGGCACTCGCCTACAAATTGGGCGAATTAAAAATCCGCGAATTGCGGACGATGGCGACTAAAGAGCTTGGCGCGAAATTTGATCTTGCGGCATTTCACGACGCCGTACTTGGGCAAGGGTCGGTGCCGCTTGATGTACTTGAGCAGCAGATCAAGGACTGGGTCGCGGCGGAGAAAGCGAAAAGCTAAACCGGGTTATTTGGGCTGAGGAAGCGGTTCGGCATCAGCGCCGGCCGATTCTTTGGCCTCAAGTTCCGCCTGCAGCTTGGCCTCACGCTCTGCGCGACCTTTTTCGAACTCCTGCACCCGTTCTTCAACCTCGGCAGCTTCCGCATCAATGCCTGCCATGCGCTTCGCGCGTTCGGCGGCAATCAAGCGCCCAAAGGTGATACCGGGATCTTGTGCCTTTTCAGCATAGGCCTTGTTAATCTCGGCAAGGCCGCAGCCGGTGAAGCCGCCAGCGCCCGAGGGCGAGCAGCTCATGGTTCCGCTTGCAGCGACATATTCGTAGGATTTGATACGTTCGGACATCGCCTGGTTGCGGGGGTCGTTGGGGTCACCGCGCAAATTGGATGGAATGCGGTAGCGATCCGCCTCGCCCATCCGCGCGCACACCACGATCTCGTCGCCGGTACTTTCCGGACATTTATCGTCGCCGTAAATAATCAGCTGGTTAATCTTTTCATCACCGGGCTGCACCGTCGGAGCGTCCTGCGCGGGTGCCTGCGCCGACATCATCAGGCCTAAACAGGCTACGGATATTCTGGCCATTGCTTTCACGGGATTTTCTCCAAAAAATATGTTGCCTGCGTTTGCGCGTCACAGGCTGAATGCTTTATGAAGCCTGCAGCCTGCGCCCTAAATATGTTTCGACACAGCGATGGCCGTGCGGCAGCCCATGCGGACAAGCGCACTCATCACTGGATAGCCAAAGGCACGTTCTGCACCTTCGGCCAAAGCGGTTGCCTTATGCTCCAATTCATCCGCCTGGAAATCCGCGATCATCGCCGCAAGTTCCGGGTCGCCGTCACCAATTTCCGCGAGCTGTTCGCTATAATGTCGATCAATCTCTGTCTCGACCGCCACGGTGCAGGCCATCGCAGCCTCCGGGCTGATCGCGGCGGACACGGCGCCCAAGGCAAAGCCTGCTGCATTCCATATGGGGTGCAATGCCGTAGGGCGCACGCCCCGTTCGGCCATCATCTTGTCAAAAGCACTGAGGTGGCGCTCCTCCTGCTCGGCCATGTGCGCAATGCTGCGCGCTGCGGGCGTGCGATCGCCCATAACCGCAAGCTGCCCCTCATAAATCCGTTTCGCACCAAATTCACCCGCCTGGTTGACGCGAATCATGCGTTCGATTGCCAATTGCCGCTGTGCGGTGGTTTTCAGATTTTCTTGCTGCGCCATATCATTGCCAAGATGAGCATTGCGCCGCCGAACGACAAGAGAAAATTGTACCCAGCAAGCGAAATGCCGAACAAAGTCCAAGGTGCAACGTCGCATCGCACCAGTGGCGCGTTCATGATCGACTTGAGCAAATCATCCCCGCTGCCTGAAATCGTGGCTGTGCAGGCGGTCAGTCCTTCCCAAAAGCCATATTCCACGCCAGCATGAAATCCGCCAATCAGGCCGCTTGTCGCAATAGCCAGTGCGGCCAAAGCGACCAGGGCTTTTCGATATCCCTTGTTGCCAACACCGAAGGCAATCAGAGTGATCGCCACCGCCGCAAAATGGGGATAACGCTGCCACCAGCACATTTCGCAAGGGAAAAGCCCGCCCGCATATTGCGACACATAAGCGCCCGCCAGCAATGCGGCAGGTAGCAAAAATGCCAGCCAATGGGCCTTGTCGAATTTCGATGTCATAGACCGGCTTCAATCAATTCTGCGCTTTGCCTTTCACTGGCTTTTCCGCAAGCTTCATAGTCTTGGAGCCCAAACGCTGAAGCGTCTCCATTGCGTAATGCAGCTGGAAGTCTTCAATGCCCTTTGCCTTCAACTGCTCGGCAGTCATCGCAAAGCGGGGATCATCAAGAATATCTTCTTCAAGATCCTTCGTGTCGTCTTTCAATTCATTGACCAAGTGGCGACGCAGGTCGGATTCGCGGACGGCGACGCGCTTTTTATAATCAGGGTCGGACAGTTGCGGGACGCGGATATCGGGCTTGATACCGCCTTCCTGAACCGAACGGCCGGATGGCAAGTGGTAACGCGCCACCGTCAGGCGAAGGCCAGTATTGCGGGTCAAGGGAAGGACATTCTGCACCGATCCCTTGCCAAAGCTGCGTTCGCCCATAACAAGGCCGCGATGATGGTCCTGCAAGGCGCCAGCGACAATCTCGGATGCTGATGCCGAACCTGCATCGACCAGAACGATAATCGGCGCACCGCCCGTCACGTCACCAGGTACGGCGCGTTCGGCCCACCAGCGTTCAATGTTGCGCTTGTCACGGCCACGTTCGGAAACGATCTCGCCCTTTGTCAAAAAGGCATCGGACACCGCCACGGCCTCGTCCAATATGCCGCCGGGGTTGGACCGCAGGTCAACGATATAGCCAAGCGGGTTGCCGCCCAATGATTTTTTGATGCTGGCAACAGCGGACACCACATCGGCACCGGTTTGTTCAGAAAAGCCGGTGATTGAAATAACGCCAATGCGGTTCTTCACTTCCCATTGCACAGGCTTCAGGTCGATGATCGCGCGCGTCAACGTCACGTCAAACGGCGCATCACGGCCGGGACGGAAAATCGAAAGCCTTATCGTCGTGCCCGGCGCACCGCGCATGGCCTCAACCGCCTCATCAAGCGTGCCGCCAACAATCAGCTTGCCATCCAGATGGGTGATAAAGTCGCCAGGCTTGATGCCGGCCCTGTCAGCCGGGGTGTCTTTGGTAGGCGCAATAACTTTTACCGCTTCATCTTCCAGCGTTACGGAAAGCCCGAGACCGCCATATTCCCCGTCAATCTGCGTCTGCAGCGAACTGAAATCGGACCGGTCAAGAAATCCGCTATGCGGGTCCAGACTTGCCAGCATCCCTTTAATTGCGCCTTCCATCAAAGCCTTGTCATCAACCTTGTCGACATAGCTGGATTTGACCTTGCGATAGACAGCGAGGAATTCATCCAGATCCTCGATCTGCTGCGCCTGTGCCTGTTGTTGCTGCATATTTTGCGCAACGAGCACAGTGCCGGGCACCGAAAGTGCGACGACTATTGCGAGGGTGGAGGGAAGCAAACGGTTCTTCATAGACCAATTCCATTTCATCTTGTCATCGCTGCTATATCTCGCCTTAACCTAAGGTGAAAGAATGTTTACCACGAAACTCGCCGTGGATCGTTACGCGCACTCGATCAATCGGCCTATGGCTCAAACCAATAATGCCGCAATGTCCACGAATCTGCCGTTCTTGCGTAATTCAACGCCGATTTCCGGCACGTCTTTTCCAGCCCGTCCAAGCAGGCTGCCTTGATCGACTTTCTGGCCCTTTCCCACTTGGACCGAATCGAGATTGGTAATCAAAGTGGTCCAGCCATTGCCATGTTCAACAATCACAATCTGTCCGTAGCTGCGATAGCGTCCCGCAAAGGATATGCTGCCTGCCGCGGGTGCAATGACGCGGGAGGACTGTGCGACCGCCAGCCGAATGCCACGTTCGCGGTAGCCTGTGGTGGTAAGTTCGCTAAACCCCGACACCAGTTTGCCTTTCGCTGGCAAGATATACGCATTTTCAGAAGAGGTTTGCGGTTCAGCCCGTCCGGGCCGCACAAAAGGTCCATCCAGTGCCGCCAGTTCCGACGCTTTTGCGGCGCTTAATCGCTGGTTATCGATGCGACCGACAATGTCCCGCGCCCGTTCGCCTTGCGCAATCGCCTGTTCAAAAGCAATTGCAGCATTGACGGATAAAGCACCGGTCTCACCGTTCGCGTCGCCCTCAAGCTGCGCCAAAGCCGCTTGGCGGTTTTTCAGACGGCTGCGGGCGTCGCGCAATGATTTCAGGGCAGATACTTCCTGCGCCTGCAATTCATTTTGCGCGGCAATCTGCTGGCGCAGCGCACTTGTTCGGCGCATAATCGTTGGCTGCACCGTCGCCATAACGGCACGCAAATGGATATAGTCCGCACGCTGTCCCGGCTGCATCATCAACAAATAGGTCGGCTTGCCTGCCATTTGCTGAAGCGCGGCATTAAGACGCAAGACTGGCTCGCTTTGCGCATTAAGCTGTGACTGCCGGACTTTTTGGCGGCGCGCGATAATGGCAACGCGTGCGGCAGCAGTGTCAATCTGCGCCTCTGCTGCGGCGATTTCCGCAGACAGCACCGCGCGTTGGGCAATGAAGCGGTCGGTTGCACTGTCGGCATTGCTTGCCTCCTGCCGTAACAATTCGCTGCGCCGCTCCGCCGAAAGCGCACGTTCCTTTGCCGCGCGCAACACGCGTTGCTGCGCCTCGTCGGAAATCGTGTCCTGTGCCATGAGGCCACCTGCAATGGCCAAGGGGGCCAAAGTCACCGTCGCAAGGGCAAGCCAGAACCGCATCCCCCTATCCTTCACGATGATAGGGGTGGTTGGCAATGATGGATGTGGCGCGGAACAATTGTTCAGCCAGCATCGCCCGCGCCATCAAATGCGGCCAGGTCGCTTTCCCGAAGGCGATGAGCTTGTCAGCACCTTTCCGCGCGGTGTCATCAAAGCCTTCGGCTGCGCCAATCAGGAAGCGCACTTCGCGCACGCCGTCGTCGCGCCAGCGTTCAAGCAAGCGCGCCAATTCGACCGAGCTAAGCTGCTCGCCCTTTTCATCCATAATAATGGTTTTGTAGGGGCTGTCCGACGACGGAAGATCTCCGCCCCGGTCGGGCAGTTCGCTGTGTCTAGTGGGCCAGCTAATCCGCTTCAGATAGCGATCGACCAGTTCCGATTCGGGGGAACGGCTAATCTTTCCGCGCGCGATGATGTGCAGGCGCATCGCCATCGGCGCAGGCGACCGGCGTTATTGCGACGCGACTTCGGGTGCGTCGCCAAAGGCCCACATGCGTTCCAGATTATAGAAGCTGCGGACTTCGGGACGGAACAGATGCACGATGACATCTTCGGCATCAATCAGCACCCAGTCGGCCGAGGGCAGACCTTCGATGCGGGCATGACGTCCGGCCTTTTTGATACGCTCGGCAAGTTTCTGCGCCATGGACGCAACCTGGCGCGACGAACGCCCGGAAGCCACGACCATATGGTCGGCGATATTGCTTTTGCCTTCAAGCGGGATGGTGACCACCTCTTGCGCCTGATCATCGTCAAGCGACTGGAGAATCAACGCATGCAATGCGTCGGGGGTCAAAGTGGGTTCCTTGGCCTTTGCGGCAGCAGGAACGGATACAGAATCGATCAAGATGGCTCCTTAAAGCACAATATTTCGGGTAACGCCGTCACGCGTTCCAAGTTCCTTATATCGGTGAAACCAATATGGGTCAGCACGCCGAAGAGCGGTTGCCGAACGCGGATCTGGACGAAAGCGCAAAAAGACAAGCGCTGGCGTACTCCATTTCGTCCAGTGATGACGCTGGTCCGAACGCCGGACAAACCGTCTGAACCAGGCCATTGCGGGACCCGCAACGACTTGGGGGTTATAGCCGGGTCTGGCGATAACTGCAATCGGCATGAGTCGCGCGATGTCCCGCCAGCGCCGCCAGTGATGAAATTGCAACAAATTGTCTGCGCCCATGATCCAGACGAACCGTGTTTTCGGGTATCGTGCAACCAGCTTGGCTAGCGTTTCCGCGGTGTAGACGGTGCCGAGCTCGCGTTCGATGGCCGTAACCCTGATCGGCG
>NZ_JBKBQV010000059.1:4963-16538 GCF_046292425.1 Sphingorhabdus sp. | reverse complement strand
GCCCGACAATTCATCATAGATATCTTCATGAATGTAGATGCGCTTGGCCGCGATGCAAACCTGACCTGCGTTGTAAAAGCTTGCCCAGAAAAGCTTTTCGGCCACCTTGGCAACATCTGCGTCCGGCAGGACGATTGCGGCATCATTACCGCCGAGTTCAAGTGTGATGCGCTTGAGGTCCTTCGACGCCGATTCCATCACCCGCTTGCCGGTGGCTGTCGAGCCTGTGAAGGTGATCTTGTCGATGTCTGGATGCGCGGTCAGCAATGGCCCAAGTGCATCGCCGCCGGTGATGATGTTCAGCACGCCGGGTGGGAACACGCCAGCAATCAACTCCGCCAAGCGCAAGGTCGCCAGTGGCGTGAACGGCGATGGCTTCAGCACCATCGTGCAGCCCGACAACAAAGCGGGAACAATTTTCTGCACCGCCATCAGCACAGGGAAGTTCCACGGCACGATACCGCCGACAACGCCAACGGGCACGCGGCGCGTGCGGCTGAGACGCTTGTCGCTATCTTCAGTGATTTTCTCTTCAAGGTTGAGCATTGGCAAGGCGCGCGTCATGCCAACGCAGCCAGCAATTTCGCTGCCTGCCTGCATATGTGGCTTACCCTGTTCGGCAGTCAGCAAGCGCATAAGCTCATCGCTGTTCGCCTTGATCACGTCGGCCATTTTGGCAAACAAGGCCCGGCGCTCTTCAACGCTGGTCTTCTTCCATGTCTGGAATGCAGCGCGCGCGGCGGCCACAGCGTTGTCTAGATCAGCCTGCCCGCAATCGGGAACCTGGCCAATTACCTGTTCGGTCGCGGGGTTAACGACGTCAATCCACTGGCCGTTATCCACCAGTTCGCCGTTGATCAGATTCTTGTACTGGGTGGTCATTGTTTATCTCCTGATGAGTCTCTGGCTTTATAGCCTCAAGTTGTCGGCTTGTCCTGCTTTGCCCAATATTCATCACGCAGCAGGCGTTTATACAGCTTGCCGGTGTCGTGGCGGGGAAGCTCCTCGCGAAAATCGATCCGGCGGGGAATCTTGATACCCGAGAGCTTCTCCCGCGCGTAGGCGGTCAGTTCGTCGCGCAATTCATCGCCCGCGTCCGCCATATCCAGTGGCTGAACCACCGCAATAACCTCTTCACCCATTTCGTCATGCGGTCCGCCGATGACCGCAACGTCACGGACGCGGGGGTGCGTGACGAGATGGTTTTCAATCTCCTGTGGATAGATGTTTACCCCGCCGGAAATGATCATGAAGCTTTTGCGGTCGGTAAGGTATAAATAGCCCTCTTCATCCAGACGCCCGACATCGCCCAGCGTCGTCCAGCCATGCTTGTTAGTCGCGCCTTTGGTTTTTTCCGGATCATTATGATAGCTGAAAGACGCGGCACTTTCGAAGAACACGGTCCCTTCCTCACCCACCGGCACATCATCACCATTGTCGTCGCAAATGTGCATCGTGGCATTCAATGCGCGGCCTACCGAGCCCTTGTGCGTCAGCCATTCTTCGCTGGAGATAAAGGTAATCCCCTGCCCCTCGGTCCCGGCATAATATTCGCGCAGGACGGGGCCCCACCAGGCGATCATCGCTTCCTTGATGGGAACGGGGCACGGCGCAGCGGCGTGGACGGCAGATTCGAGGCTCGACACGTCATATTTGGCGCGCACATCTTCCGGCAGTTTGAGCATGCGGGCAAAATGCGTCGGCACCCACTGGCTCGCAGTAATCTTGTATTTCTCGATAGCCATGAGCGCGGCCTCTGGCTCAAATTTTTCCATGACCACGACGGTACCGCCCAACCTGTGCACGGCTGCACACCAGCGCAAGGGTGCAGCGTGGTACAAAGGCGCAGGCGACAAATACACGCTGTCGCCCGAAAATTTGAACGCCATCATGGCAAGACCTGCCAGTACATTGGGCGCGGCAATGTCGGCATCCTCCGGTAAAGGAAAGCGGATGCCCTTGGGTTGTCCTGTCGTGCCGGAGCTGTACAACATGTCCGTACCTGCCCGCTCATCGGCAACCGGCGACGTCGGCATATCGGCAACTGCAGCTGCGTAGCTTTCCCACCCCGCATGTTCGCCGCCGATTATGTAGCGCTTCACCGGGCTTTGGATCTGATCCAGCGCTGAACGAAGATAGGGCGACGCAAACAGCGCTTTTGACCCGCTATCCTGCAGAATATAGTCGATTTCGGACGCCGTCAGTCGGCAACTGATAGCAACATAAATCAGCCCCGCGCGCTGCGCGCCCCAGACGAGATCAAAAAATTCCGCCCGGTTCTCCAGGCAAAATGCCACCGTGTCGCCATGCTTCAGCCCAAGCGCGCGAAACAGATGCGCGCACTGGTTGGACCGGGCATCGAGCTGGCCATAAGTGATAGTTTCGCCCGAACCGGCCATGATGACGGCGGCTTTGTCCGGGTTCGCGGCGGCGTGGACGGCGGGATGTCCCATATTATTCCCCCTGCCAATTCGGTTTACGTTTCTCGGCAAAGGCCAAAGCGCCCTCGCGTGAGTCTTTCGAGGTGAATACTGGCGCGCAGACCTCGTTTTGCTTTTTCCACATCTCCGACGAATTCCAGTCAGGTCGCTCGTTGATGACGCGCTTCGTTGCAATCAACGCCAGCGGGCCATTGGCTGCAACCTTGGCCGCCAGCTCAAGCGCAGCGTCGATCGCAGCACCTTCAGTAACGCGGTTTACAAACCCCACTTCATAGGCCCGCTGCGCCGAAATAAAATCGCCTGTCAGCGCCAATTCCATCGCCATGCGTTTGCCGATAATCGATGGCAAGGTGAGCAGCCCGCCGGCGGCCGCCACAAGGCTGCGTTTCACTTCTGGAATGCCGAACTGCGCCTTGTCATTCGCCACCAGCAGGTCGCATGCAATCGCAATTTCCATCCCGCCAGCCAGCGCATAGCCCTCAACTGCTCCAATCAACGGTTTTGCAGGGGGTGATTCGATAAAGCCAGCAAAGCCCTTGCCCTTGATGCTTGGCAGCTCGCCCCGCAGAAATGCCTTCAAGTCCATGCCAGAGCAGAATGTGCCGCCTGCTCCAGTGATGATGCCTGCATTCAGGCTTTTGTCGCCGTCGAGATGGTCCATCGCTGCAGCGATGCCTTGTGCGACCGCTTGGTTGACCGCGTTTTTCGCCTCGGGCCGGTTGATGGTGATGATCAGGACGCCGTCCTGCGCTTGGGTTAGGACTTCGGACATAGCTTACTCCAAAACTTGGTCATTACCGTCAACTGCGAATGACACACAGGGACATCTCGGTTTACCGCCCCTTGGGCAGGCCAAGCACATGTTCGCCGATGATATTCTTCTGGATCTGGCTCGTGCCCCCGCCGATGGTGGCAGAGAAGCTGTTCAGATAGGACCGGTGCCAATAGCCGTCATCGACCGCGTTTTCGTCACCAACATAATAGCCAGCGCGTGTACCCTGAAATTGCAATGAGAACTCGGTCAGCTCGCGCACCAGTTCGGTCCGCGCCAGCTTGTTCATCAAGGCAAGCCCCATTGGCCGGTCGCTGGTCAGCGGGGCCATGCGGCGGCGCTGGTTGTTCAGGTTCAGCGCCTGGATCTCGATCATATATTCAACCAGTTTATCGCGCATGACAGGGTCATCTAGCACTGGCTTGCCGCCGCGCTTGGCTGAACGTGCCATATCGATGACGCCCATGACGTCCATCTCCTTGACGAAATAGCCGCCGACGGGATTGACCTTGGCACCACGCTCATATTCGAGCGTCTTCATCGCAACCATCCAGCCCTGCCCTTCTTCGCCGACAAGGCCCGAGGCCGGGATGCGCGCATCGGTGAAGAAACACTGGGT
Source organism: Sphingorhabdus sp. (assembly GCF_046292425.1). GTDB lineage: Bacteria > Pseudomonadota > Alphaproteobacteria > Sphingomonadales > Sphingomonadaceae > Sphingorhabdus_B. Next base: position 12,706 of record NZ_JBKBQV010000059.1, on the reverse strand, counting down.
AAAGCCATATTCGCCGGTAAGTTTTTTCAAACGCCGGGTGTCGACGCCCGGAATTTTCATCGGCGCAAGGAAGAAGCTCAGCCCTGCATATTTGCTTGGCCCGTCATTCGACGTGCGCGCGAGCAGGATCATGTAATCGGCGCGGTCGCCCAAAGATGTCCAGATTTTGGAACCATTGATGACATATTCATCGCCATCACGAACAGCCTTGGTCTGCGCGCTGCCAAGGTCGGAACCATGTTCCGGCTCGGAAAAGCCCTGACACCAGATTTCTTCGGCGGACAGCATGGGTTTGATGAAGCGACGCTTGTCCTCTTCGCGGCCGATGTCGAGCAATAATGGCCCGGTCCAGCCATTGGCAATCGCGTTGAGCATGATTGGCGCATCATGGCTTTTCATGACTCGCGTAGCGATACGCTGATATTCAGGATGCATGCCATAGCCACCATATTCGGTCGGCCAGGACATGCCGAAAAAGCCCGCCTCATATACCTTGCGTTGCCAGTCGCGGAGGAAATCAAACTGTTGATCCGTGGACACTTCCATGAAGGTCAGCGGCAGCATGAACCCCGGATCGCGCACGGTATGTTCTGCGAACCACGCATCGCACTGCTTTTCAAAACGGCCAAGTTCTTCGGGGCTTGGTGTGCTCATCATTGATTCCTCTCTCGCCATTTAATTGCGCGATTAAATAGAGGATTGCAAGAGCCGTTTGACTGGCCTCAGCCCTTCTTGAAGGGTGCCATTTCGCCGAGAAATTCAATCTCGCGTTCCATCGCCTGCGTTTCCCGCTCCAGAAAATCGGCAACTGCCCTTCGAAAGCCTTCATTGGAAATATAATGCGCCGAGTAAGTCGGCACTGCCTCATATCCGCGCGCCAGCTTATGCTCGCCCTGCGCGCCTGCCTCAACACGGGCAAGACCATGCGCGATCGCATAATCAATTGCCTGATAATAACATAATTCAAAATGGAGGAAGGGCACGTCGCGCGTGCATCCCCAATAGCGGCCATAGAGGCAATCGGGCCCGATGAAATTAAGCGCACCTGCAATCGGGCGGTCATTGTCAAAGGCCAAAAACAGAACAATGCTGTCGCGCATGCTACTGCCGATAATATCGAAAAACGCGCGCGTCAGATATGGCCGCCCCCATTTGCGCGCGCCCGTATCCTGATAAAATACCCAGAACGCGTCCCAATGTTCTGGTGTGATGTCCGCGCCGGAAATCTGTTCGATGCGCACAGCATCTTGGGCGCCTGCACGTTCCTTGCGGATTGCCTTGCGCTTGCGTGATGACAATGCGGCAAGAAAGCCTTCGAAATCGGCATAATCGCGATTTTGCCAATGAAATTGCGTACCCACCCGAGTGAGCCACCCAGCCGCGCGGAATTGCTCCAGCTCACCCTCTTCCACAAAGGTTGCGTGCGCGGACGACAGGCCATTCTGGTCGACCACGGCCTCGGCGGCGCGCAAGATCGGCAACGCCAACGCAGGGTCACGCAACAGCAGACGCGGCCCAGGCACTGGTGAGAAGGGCGCAGCGATTTGCAGCTTGGGATAATATTGTCCGCCAGCCCGCTCAAGCGCATCGGCCCAGTGGTGGTCGAACACATATTCGCCTTGGCTATGCGTTTTAAGATAAGCCGGAACTGCTGCGGCCGGAACACCGTCTGCATCGCGGATAAGGACGGGCGCAGGCGACCAGCCGGTTCCGGGGCCAACGCTTCCCGATTGTTCAAGGGCCGACAGGAAGGCGTGGCTGACGAACGGATTGCCGCGCGCGTTAAGCACATCCCATTGGTCCGCGGGAATGTCGCTGACCTTATTGAAGAGTTCGGCGGTTACGCCGTCTGCCATTAAGCCGAGCGCACCTTTACAACACAGTCAATTTCCACAGTCGCATCGCGTGGCAGGACAGGCACCGAAACGGCCGCGCGGGCGTGCTTGCCGGCATCGCCAAAGACTGCTTCCATCAGGTCGGATGCACCGTTTGCGGCCTCGGGCTGATCGGTGAAGTCTGGGGTCGAAGCGACGAACACGCCAAGTTTCACAATCCGCTCCACGCGGTCAAGGTCACCGCCAAGGGCTGCCTTCATCTGCGCGATCAGCATGACCGCGCATGCTTTGGCTGCGGCCTTGCCATCTTCCAACGACCGGGTATCGCCGACTTTGCCTGTCAAAACCTTGCCATCCACAAACGGCAGCTGACCCGAAATGAAGAGCATGCCGTTCGCTTCCACGGCAGGAACATAGGACGCTACAGGCGCGGCGGGTGCGGGGAGCGTTATGCCCAGTTCGGCCAATTTTGCTTCGATCATAATAATTCTACCTTTTCCAATTCGGGTGCTGGTATGTTTGCCACCAGCTTGTCCCTGATCCAAACTTCGGCGTCCGCCCACCGGTCCAGCCGTGCATGCGCAGATTTCGACGGCTTCACGCGCTCCCACAACAACGGCTCGCCGACAAAATGCAGACGCCACACGTCGGGATGATGTTCTCCCACCGATTCGTGCTGATGGGCCAGATCATCGACGAACACCGCAACACTTGGTCGATATTCATCCAGGATGCGTCCAAGCGCCTCACCCTTCCCGCCCTGGTTGCAGTAAACAGGTGCGTCGATACCAACTGCCCTTAGTTGCTCCGCGCGTGGCCCTGCGCGGTGATCAAGCAGGTTGGTAAGGATAACGACATCGGCGTGCTTGCGGAGCCGGTGGAGGCCATCCACAGCGCCATCAATCGCCTGTTGCCGGTGCATTTCGGTATCGAAAAATCCGTTGAGCAGATCCCACACTCGTCCACGCTCGACGACGGTGCCATCATGCTTGTGGCGCAAGGCTTCGCCCCAGTCACCATGGACGAGATCGAAATGAATGTGATGCGCTTCGTCCAGCCAATCACGAAACGGCACAATCATGTGCAGCAACACTTCATCGCAGTCGGATATCAGAAGCGGGCGAGAACGGATGACACTCATGCCTCCAGTTCCTGCCGTGCCTGCACAAGAACGGCAGGGGACACCCCGATTATGGCCGCGCAAGCAATAAGATCAGGCTCATGGGCCTCAAGAAAGGATAATATCGCCGCCTGCGTGCTGCGGTCAGTAATACTGCCGCGCAGGCCCTCGGGCGTGAGGCCAGTGAGCGACAACAATCTTTCCGCCCGTGATTCGTCCATCAACGCCCAAGCCAAAGCCTGGAACGCCATACCCGATGCGTCTAACTTGCCATTTGTTTCATGCATTGGTTTCGCTTAAGCCATGCCATTCGCGAACGCAAAGCGGGAAAAGGTCGGTATGAGTAAAAAGGTCATGATCGTTGAGGATAATGAACTCAACCTCAAATTGTTCACGGACCTGCTGCGCGCGCATCAGTTCACAGTGGAAGGCGTTCGAGACGGCCGCTTGGCCCTGGAACAAGCGCAGGCATTTGCGCCCGATCTCGTGATCATGGACATCCAGTTGCCCCATGTCAGCGGCATCGATCTTATCGAAGCAATGCAGAAAGACCCGCGGCTATCGGCAATTCCGGTTCTGGCTGTAACTGCCTACGCTGGCAGAGGTGACGAAGAACGCATCATGGCAGCAGGTGCCAAAAGCTATTTATCCAAGCCAGTATCAGTGATGAAGTTTCTAGAGGCGGTGCGAGGAATAATTGGCTGATTAACGTCGCTAAGGCACAATCGTCGTAAACAGAAAGACTGCGAAAATCAGCAGGTGCACTGCGCCTTGGAGAATCGTTGTTTTGCCCGTTCCAAGCGTCAATGTTGTGACCAACAGGGTCAGGAACAGCAACACCATTCCTTTTGTATCCAACCCAAGTGCTATGGGTAGTCCCATCGCCAACGACAAAGCGGCGACGGCCGGGATAGTGAGCCCAATTGTAGCGAGCGCAGACCCAAGGACAAGATTGATACTCGTCTGCAATCGATTAGCCATCGCAGCGCGGAGGGCGGCGACACTTTCAGGCAGCAGCACAAGCGCAGCGATAATGACACCGACGACCGCGCGCGGTGCGCCGGCAGAGGCCACCGCAGCCTCGATCGTTGGCGCAAGCGTCTTAGCCAGCAACACCACCGCACCGAGGCAAAGAATCAACGCAATGGCAGAGAAGATTGTCTGGGCGTTGCTTGGAGGTGCCGCATGGATATCCTCATCCGCGGCCAAAATTTTTGCGGGCAGGAAATAGTCCCGGTGTCGCACCGTTTGCACCATGACGAAAGTCGCATAGAGCATAATCGATACAACCGCCACAAAAGCGAGTTGTGATTCCGAATAAACTGGTCCCGGTTCGCTAACGGTGAAATTGGGAAGCACAAGTGTCAGGACTGTGAGAGCGCACAGGGTAGCAAGCGAAGCGCTCACGCCCGTTTGCTTGAAAATCTGCTCTTTATGCATGATGGCGCCTATAAAGATACACGCGCCGATAAGGCCGTTGGATATGATCATGACGGCGGCGAACACCGTATCGCGTGCCAAGGTGGCAGCGCTTTCGCCAGCAGCCAGCATTAACGTTACGATCAACCCTAGTTCGATGATGGTAACGGCAGCAGCAAGAAGGAATGTCCCGAACGGTTCGCCCACGCGGTGCGCAACAAGCTCAGCATGATGAACCGCCGCAAGTACAGTGGCAATAAGAACGACGCCCAGCAGCAGTATCGGGATCGCCGCGCCAATGCTTGCTGCGATCAACGCCCAAGCGCTTGCAGGCGCAATCCATGTCCAGTGTTGGAAAAATCTTTGCATCGGTTCCATGTAGCGGGACCGAAGTCTTGGGCAAGCCCTCAGAAAGAGCGAATCAAAAAGGGCGCCCGAAGCGCCCTGATCGAATAAATGTGAGCAGCCGTAGGGCTTACTTGATTTTGGCTTCCTTGAACTCGACATGCTTGCGCACGACGGGGTCATATTTGCGGAACGTCATCTTTTCAGTGATGTTGCGCGGATTTTTCTTGGTCACATAGAAGAAGCCGGTGTCAGCGGTGCTGAGCAGCTTGATCTTGATCGTGGCTGGCTTCGCCATGGCCCATTCCTTTGTTCAATAATTTCGCAAAAAACTGCGCAGATAAATACCGCGCTGTTCACAGAGGCGGGCCAATGCGGATTCGCGCGGGTAAAGTCAAGCCAATAAGCTGGAATGCGGCTTTTGCTTCGCGAGATTTCCACAAAACATCCGGGTAGGCGCGTTTCAGCAACTTGCTTTTTATACGCCCCGCAAAACTAAGATCCTGAAACACGTTCACGATGACGGTTACCAGCATTTGAAACGGCGTCGATTCGTCGCTCGGTCCCCTTGCTTTCACACATCGTTAACCATGTTGGCGCATGATTGTCATATTATTGGGGCATTGGGGCATTGCCATGGAATTAGATCATGATCGTCAGATGTTGATTCGCGCCGAGCTAAGCGACCTGCTGGAGGCGTTGCGGCTGACCACATTCGACAGCAGTCCGCTTCAATTCCTGGTCCGACTTGAGACCATTCGTCAGACGGCTATTGCCCATAATATCACCGCCGTTGCAGAAATTGCGAGTGTGTTCGAAGCGTCGATGCAGCGCGTTATCGAATTTGGTGGAGCCGATTCGGTGATCAAAAGTTTCACGAGCATATTGGACGATGCCATTGGCTGTTCGCATTTAAGTCCATCAATGACGCAATCGCTGCTCGCCTCAATTGCGGTACGACTCCAGCACTAATCGTATTTGCCAAATCATGTGCTAGGGCGTCGCCTATGGACGCTCTTTATACGACTTTGCTGTCAGTTTTCCTCGCCGAAATGGGCGACAGAACACAGATTCTTGCTGCCGCGTTGGCGCTGCGCTTTCAAAAAAACCATGCCATCATAGCTGGTCTTGCCTGCGCAACGTTGCTTAATTGCGCGATGTCGGCATTGGGGGGCTCTTTCATCGATAGCTGGATCAGCGCGCAGCCGGTGAAGTTTTTCGCCGGATTAGCGTATATATTTGCTGGCGCGGGAATGCTGTTCTGGCGCCGCAATGTCGATCCGTTGCGCAACTGGAAAACGTCAGCTTTTTCGACGGCATTTCTTGGGCTGTTCATTTTGCAATTTGGCGACAAGAGCCAGTTCATCATCGCCGCGCAAAGCGCGCGTACCCCGTTGTGGGGGATGACGTTGGCTGGCGGTTTCGTTGGCATTATGGCGGCGACTGTTCCGGCAGTCATCATGCGAGACAAGCTCGCGCAAATTGTGCCATTGAAGCCCATTCGATGGCTCTCCGGCGCAATTTTTTTGATCTGGGGCGCCGTGCTTGCAACGCAAGCTTTTGGCATAAGTTGAGAGCAGTAACCCCGTGCATGCGTTTGAAACTGGCCAATTCGTTCCTATATGCAGTTCATCCCCCGCATAAAGGAGAACCGCGATGGCAGCTGGCGACAATAGCAAAAAAGCATTGGCTGATGCATTAAATGGCCTTTTGGCCGATTATTACGCGCTGTATTTGAAAACCAAGAATTTTCACTGGCATGTCAACGGCCCGCATTTCCGCGAATATCATCTGCTGTTTGACGAACAGGCGACAGAGTTGATTGCGACCACTGACCTTGTGGCAGAGCGCGTGCGCAAACTGGGTCAGGATACGTTGACATCAATTGGTTCAATTGCGGCAAAGCAGCGCATCAAAGATCATGATTCGACTTCGACGGACGCGGCAAAGATGTTGAAGGAATTGCACGCCGATAACGAGATAATGATCACAGCGTTGAAGAACGCAAAAGATCTGGCTGACAAGGCAGGCGACAATGCAACCGACAGCCTGTTGGATGACTGGACGGACCAAGCCGAACAGCGCGCCTGGTTTCTGGCCGCGACAATCGGCAACACCTGACAAGCGCAACAAAAAAGGCGGGCAAAGCGTTATGCTTCACCCGCCTTTTTGAATTTCTAAAGCGCACTTATTCGGAAAGCGTGCTCAGGTTCGTGGCCGAATATTTGCCGCGACGGTCGATTTCGATGTCGAAAGCCAAACGATCGCCTTGAGTCACTTGACCCATGCCCGAACGCTCCAGCGCAGAAATGTGAACGAACACATCTTCGCCGCCATCGTCGCGTTGCACGAAACCAAAACCCTTCATGTCGTTGAAGAACTTCACTGTCCCGTTGGCACGTTCGCCTGTTGATTCGCGTTGCGGGCCACGTGGCGCCGAGTCGCGATCACCACCACGGAAGCCGCCACGATCATCGCCGCGCGGTGCACGATCACGATCAAAGGCAGGACGGTCCGGACGCGGTGCACGTTCGCTGACGGCCATTGGTTCGCCATCGATGACGAGATCCGTTGCGGACACCTTGCCACCACGTTCCACAAGCTGAAACTCTAATGGCTGACCTTCTGCAAGACCAGCAAGTCCAGCCTGCTCGACAGCACTGATATGGACGAAGACATCGTCTGGACGACCGTCTACCTGAATGAAGCCAAAGCCTTTTTGGCCATTGAAAAATTTGACAATTCCTTTGCCGGAACCGATGACTTGGGCCGGCATTGGAGGACCGCCGGGACCACGACGCGGGGCACCAAAGCCACCTCCGCCACCGCCGCCGCCGCTATTGCCGCCGCCATATCCACCACCGCCTGAACGGCCGCCACCAAAGTCACTTTGATAAGGGGACGGTGCGCGATAACCGTCATAGCTTTCATCACCGAAACCGTCTCTTTTGTCCCGGCCCTTGCCAGCACGCTTGCGATCAAAACCCATAACTTCTTACTTGCCTTCTCATCGCCCTGAACCAC
>NZ_JBKBQV010000059.1:0-4954 GCF_046292425.1 Sphingorhabdus sp. | reverse complement strand
TTTTGTCCCGGCCCTTGCCAGCACGCTTGCGATCAAAACCCATAACTTCTTACTTGCCTTCTCATCGCCCTGAACCACTATGTTATGCAGTCTTGGGCGACTGTACTGCACGTCACAAGCGCAATCGGTCCTGATTACGCAAGCATTAGCTATATCGCATTAAAAGGTGACGCGATAGCAAATATTGTAACGGGAAATCGCGGTGCCATAGCTGCACTTTCATTTGCCTTGGGCAGCACTGTCGGGCAAGGGGCGTGGATGAGCGTATATTTGCATGAAGAAGACCTTCCCGCTGGCGTATTGGCCGAGGGACCCGTGGCCGTTGACACGGAAACCATGGGATTGATTACCCCGCGCGACAGGCTTTGCCTGCTGCAGATTTCCGATGGCCGCGGTGATGAACATCTCATCCGCTTTGGCCGGGATAGTGACTATAGCGCGCCCAATCTGCGCGCCATACTCGCCGATCCTGCACGGCTGAAGCTATTTCATTTTGCGCGATTCGATCTCGCCGCGATCTCACATTATCTCAACGTCGTCGCGACGCCGCTGTTCTGCACAAAAATCGCGTCGCGGCTGACCAGAACCTACACTGACCGGCACGGCCTTAAAGAACTGGTCAAGGAGATGCTGGCAACTGACATTTCCAAACAGCAGCAGTCGAGCGACTGGGGTGGCCCTGTACTTTCCGAGGCGCAAAAGGAATACGCCGCAAGTGACGTGCGTTATCTCCACCGCTTGCACGCCGAATTCGTCATTCGTCTTGAACGCGAAGGCCGCACTAAGCTGGCGCAGGCATGTTTTGACTTTCTGCCACATCGCGCAGACCTTGATCTTGCGGGTTGGCCAGAAATTGACATATTCGGGCACAGTTAAGGTTCGTTCTGGTTAGGCAATTATTATGTCAGTACAAGCCGATCTCGAACGCACGCAAAGACAACGCTGGGCAATGCCTGGCGGGCGACACGACCGGCTGATCCGAACGCTTCGGGTCGTCCTGCCGAGCGTCATCGGTTTACTTGTCGCATTGCTGGCGTTCAGCCCCTTTACCGGCAAGCAGGAATTAAGCTTTGTCCTGAACAAGGACGAAGTTAACCTGTCGCGCGAGCGGCTACGCGTCGTTGAGGCACTGTACCGCGGCGATGATAGCAAGGGCCGTCCTTTTTCCTTACGTGCAGGCAGCGCTGTGCAGAAAACTTCGGCTGAACCCGTGTTGGACATGACGTCCCTGTCCGGGCGCATCACACTTAATGACGGCCCAGCCTCCATCATTGCGCAACGCGGTGTTTATGACATGAACAAGGAAACGATGCGCGTAAATGGCCCCCTTGCTGTCGAATCGACTGGCTACGACATGGTCGCGAGCAATGTTGAGTTGTCGCTGAAGGACCGTTCCATGCAAAGCTTCGGACCCGTAAGCGGACGGACAAAGGTCGGCACCTTCCGTGCCGGACGTCTGCGCGCTGATCTGGATTCAAGAATCGTGCGGTTGGATGGCGGCGTTCGTTTGCGTATCGACCAGAATGCGATTAAGTGAGCCGTCCATGACCATCCGCTCTTTCTCTTTTGGCCTGTGTGCTGCGATTGGCAGCATGGCCATGCTGTCATCTGCTTCAACAGCGCAAAGCATTCGGAACCACAATAGCAATGCGCCAGTCGATTTCTCTGCAGCCTCCATGGAGCTGCAGGACAGGGCGGATCGCGTTGTACTTTCGGGCGGCGTAACCGCAATACAGGCCGGGCTTACGCTTAAAGCGAACCGCGTTACGGCCGCTTATTCCAGCAATAGTGGCATTGATGTGAACCGCCTGGATGCAACCGGCGGCGTTACCATCACCAAAGACGACCTGCGCGCGACGAGCAGCTCGGCCATTTATGATCTCGACTCGAGCCTGATTACGCTGATCGGTAATGTAAACCTCGTGCAAGGCCGCAACCGTCTGACTGGTGGACGGCTTGTCATCGATCTCAACTCTGGCCGATCGACAATTAATGGCGGTGGTGCCCCCGGAACTACTAACTCCGGCGGCCGTGTCACTGGCACCTTCAGCGTTCCGCAGCGGAAGAATTAGATTCCCGGCCCGGCTCTGACAGCCAAGGGATACAGTGGTCTTACCAGCCGATGATTTTGAGTGCCCGCTCATTCCTGATCGACACAAAGGCGATTAAAGGCACAATCAACCCCGACGCAACGCCAACAAGGATATGCACCATAGCGTCCCGGACGTCGAAAGTTGTCAGCATCGCCCTGAACAGGGCCGAGACTATTGTATGCGATAAATATATCGCCATTGACGCCTGCCCGATCAACACAAGCCACCCAAATGATACAAGGTTCGAGAGCAACGCGAGCATAGCAACAATGGCCAAGCTGATACTCACTGCGATTCCAAAATCATATAATGCATCAACGCTGCCCCATGGCGTAAAAAGCGTGATTACGGCGACCGCGAAGCTGCCGAACAGCACATAAAGCGGGGCAGCAAACAGCCAGTGCCGAACCGACATTCCTACAAGAATGTAAGGCAAATATACCAAGGCTTGCTGAGTCCAGGGGGAGTGTAATCCGGAATTTAGCCAAAGGACCAGCATCAGGAGGGCAATGACAGTTACCAAAGGCCATGGGACGGACCGAAACCTGAGCGCCAAGCTTAGCGTATATATGCCTTTAATAATGAGGAAGCCGAGGAATAGCGCCCATAAAAACCAGAAATGTTCCCGGGGCGGCAAGGGGAACACAGGAAAGTTCTGCCAACCCATCGGGGTGTTAGCCGCGCCACCTGCCAAAACTTTACAGAAAAAGAAAATATAGGTCCACAAAATCAGAGGCCAGATCAATCGCTGTGCGTGCTTTAGCGTATATCTCAGCCAGTCCTGCGGAAGGGCTTTGTGAATAAACATCCCCGACATTAAGAACATCAAGGGCATGTGAAACGCATAAATCGCAGCGTCAGCTTGGCCGAAGTCGCCTGCAAAACTGATGATTTGGGATGTCTCCAGCCCTCGCAGAGTGTGACCGATGACCACCAATATGATCCCGACCCCTTTTGCAGCGTCGATCCATTGTACGCGGCTGGAACTTTGCTTGCCCGTACCCTCTGATGGGTGTGTCAGCGTATCGCCCAAAACGGCAGCCCGACACAAAATGTTAGTATATTCATGCTGAACCTGATTTACTTTCCAGGTGTCCCCTCAGCGCTGTAAACCACATTCATCGGGTTTTGTTCATCGGGCGACACGGTTTTGATGAAAGTCAGTTTTCGCTTGGCGTTCGTGCTGACCGTATCGCCCATGATCCTCCGCTCCGCGACATTTGCAACACACACCCGCGACAGTCCTAAAATCGACACAGCATGAACCATGCCAATTGCAAAAGGCATCACTAGTCATTAGCTGTCACGTGGAGAACAACAGCATGACCGCGGGCGAATACTGAAAATGGATAGCATGACTGCCACCTTCCCTGCTGTGGACGCGACCACGGATAACGGCCTGCAATCAGGTTTGGGCGTCGTTTCCATCGCCAAAAGTTACGACAAGCGCGCCGTTCTGACTGATGTTTCGCTGTCAGTTGCCAAGGGCGAGGTTGTGGGCCTGCTCGGCCCAAATGGCGCTGGCAAGACCACATGCTTTTACTCAATCATGGGTCTGGTAAAGCCCGATAGCGGCCGGATTACACTGGACGGCGCTGATATCACCAATTTGCCGATGTATCGCCGCGCGATATTGGGACTTGGCTATTTGCCACAGGAAACCTCCATTTTTCGCGGCATGACCGTTGAACAGAATATTAGCGCGGTTCTGGAAATGTCCGAGCCCGATGCAGGATCTCGCGGGGAGCGGCTGGAAAAGCTGCTGGATGAATTCGGTCTCACCCGTTTGCGCAGCGCACCAGCCATGGCCTTGTCAGGCGGCGAACGGCGACGGTGCGAAATTGCGCGCGCACTGGCCGCGAACCCTTCGATCATGCTTCTCGACGAGCCTTTTGCCGGCATTGACCCGATTTCTATTTCGGACATCCGTGATCTGGTAAAGGAACTAAAGACACGCGGTATTGGCGTCCTGATCACTGATCATAATGTCCGCGAAACGCTTGATATAGTTGACCGGGCCTGCATCATTTACGGTGGTCAAGTCCTGTTCGCCGGATCGCCGGAGGCGTTGGTTGCCGATCCCAACGTGCGTCGCCTGTATCTGGGCGAGAGTTTTGCGATGTGATGCGGGGGCAATGACGAGACAATAACGTCATGGCATTAGCTCCGCGCCTCGACCTTCGCCAAAGCCAGTCGCTGGTCATGACGCCACAGCTACAGCAGGCGATCAAGCTGCTGGCGCTGTCGTCGCTTGAAATCGAAGCGTTTATTGCAGAAGAGATTGAACGCAATCCCGTGCTTGACGCAGCCAGCGGCGAGGCTGCGGCGGACTCGGGTTCCGAAGACTATCCGCAAATGGCGAGCGCAGATAATGGCGAGCGCACCAGCGACGACGTGCTTGGCAATGACAGCCATGCAGCTTCGGAAGCGCTTGATGTCGATTTCACCGCCGAAACATTCCATCACGACTCGGTGTCTGACAGTGTCGGCGGCGCGGACGGGATGCTTGGACTTTCGGGCAGCGCAATGTCCGGCAGCATTGATGGTGACGGGCCGGATTTTGATAGCTTTGCCGCGCGCGATGTCACCTTGCGTGAGCATTTGATGGCGCAGGCCGGTTCATGCCTGTCTGGACGCCAACTGTTTCTGGTGCAGCAGATAATCGAACACATTGAACCGACTGGCTATATTGGCGAGGATTTGCTGGCGATGGCGCACCGGCTTGGCGTGCCAATGGCGGAAATGGAGGCCGCGCTGGCCGAATTGCAGCGGTTTGACCCCACCGGCGTTGGCGCACGCAACCTGTCCGAATGCCTTGCGCTGCAGGCCAAGGAAGCGGACCGCTACGATCCTTGCATGGC
>NZ_JBKBQV010000058.1:0-16814 GCF_046292425.1 Sphingorhabdus sp. | reverse complement strand
TGGGTGGCCAAAAATTATGCCGCCAGCAGAATAAGGCAGCTTTAAGCTGTAGCGCGTACTGGCGCATTTTCCATTCCCGTCACCGGATTACGCTCTAGATGACTGTGTCAGGCGTCGGAACTTAACCGCCCAGCGGGTGTTGCCTTAACAGTGCGAAGACACGCTCGATGACGTGACTGGTTATCGGGTTTTGGGTTAAATTTGCCTATCTAGGAGAACAAACATGAGTGACAACAACAAACCCCTCTTTGGTGGCGACGATACAGATCGTGGTCCCTATGAGCATGGCTCAAATGGGCTGACAAGTGAACAAAGCCGTATGGATGCGGGGATTGGCTGCGGACAAATGAGCCAGCAGTCGCGGATGCACCAAACCGGCGTAGCATCAGCGATTTTTGATGATCAACAGGAAGCGCAGCAGGCCGTGGCCGCATTGCGTCAGATCGGCGTGAGCGACAGCGATCTCTCTGTAATTGCGCAGTCAAAAGGTACGATGACCACTCGCGAAGGCGGTGGCGAAATTACTGATGAAGAGCATACCAGTTACCTGCGCGGTATTCTTGGTGGCGGTGCATTAGGTGCTGGTCTGGGCGTCGCTGCGTTAGCAATACCTGGCGTTGGGCCTTTGGCTGCGATTGGTGCGATCGCCGCGACGGTTGTCCCCGAAGCAATGGCAATTGGCGCAGTTGCTGGTGCGGCCGCAGGCACATTCAACGAGGCGCTGAAAGAACATGGCGTTAGCGAAGAAGATGCGACGTATTATGGCGACCGAATGAAGCATGGTGGCGTGTTGGTGACGGTGAATTCATCCAATGTGGATCAATCACAAGCGCAAGACATCCTCTATCAGCACGGCGGCCACTCATCGTCGCGTGCCAGAAATATGTCTGTATAACTTTAAAACGTTTATTAAGAAATGGGTGCCTCGCGATATGCGGGGCACCCTTTTGTCTTCTGACTGACGAACAAATCAGTCGAAAAATGTTTCATTGCAAATGTTTGCAGTAGCGCCGCTCGATATTCTGGGCTAAATAACCCAAATATACAATAAACGACGTGCTGAACCGCAATGCACTTTAACATCGCACATGACTCAGCAACTCACGCACCTTCCCGATCAACGGTTCTTTTGGTCGACGACGAAAAGGATATTTTACCGGAGTATCAGGAATTTTTCGAGTTCGCCGGGTTTCCAACGCTTACTTGCGCTGATCCTGTTGAAGCAGTCGAACTGATTCTCAGCACGCCAGCTATCGGCGTTGTGATAACCGACCTCCGTATGGCTCGCATGAATGGTGCCAACTTAATTCGCGACTTGCGTGCCGCAATAACGGCAGACCGGCGGATAGACTTCTTTATATTGACGGGCGACGCGACTGTTCAGCTTATGCACGACGTTTCGGATGTGCCCGTATTCCTGAAGCCAGCCGATACAGGTGCATTAGTTGCTGCAATTCGTGCAGCATTGTGGCGGCCATGAACCTGCGGCCCGTCCGTTGGAGGGCCTCGACAGTAAGCCGCCGGCAATTGTTTTCCGCAGTCCTTCTTGGGCTGGCGGGTTTTCTTATCAACATGCTGGAACTTCCTCTGGGATGGGGTCTGCACTTCATATTTGGCAATGCAATCATTTACGCACTTATCCGTGTACTGCAGCCCCAAAGCTTGGTGTTGGGCATAGCGATTTCGAGCCTGTGGACCGTATTTTTATGGAATCATCCGTGGGCGTGGGTGGTATGGGTTTGCGAAGCCATTTTTGTTGCGCTTTTATTCCAGAAAACGTCGCCAGTTCGCCGCAACGTGATCTTTTGGCTTGTTGTTGGCACTCCGTTGCTTTTGCTCACTTATGGCGCCGTCATGAAGATGGACCAGTTGTCGCTATTTCTCGTGATCGTTAAGCAGGCGGCAAATGGTATATTGAACATTGTGCTTGGCGAACTGCTTTATGGAACCCTTCTCGCCCTAAATCCCCAGCAAAGATGTGCCGCGTGGCCGAAGATGAAAGTGGAGAGTTTCGTCACAACATTGTTGATGGCGGTTATCCTGATCCCCACAGCCTTTTATCTCGCGCTCGATGCACCGGGGCGGGAGCAGGCAGCTCGGCAAGAAACGGCCGACATCCTAGAATATCGCCTTGCCATGAGCAACGCGTCTTTAGATAACTGGATTCAAACGCGAACTTTAGTACTTCGAATGTATGCAAAGGAAGAGATTGCGGGTTCGGACCCATGGCAGGGCGCTGTTCTTGATGACCTGTCAGCGGATTTTGCCAAGATATCTATAACGGGACAGGGCCGGACAATTCGCTGGCCGATTGAGCCAAGCAGCGAACCGTTATCGATATTTCGGCTGCTGCCCGACCACCGCGCATTGTGGGGCAAGCAACATGCGCGTCTGGTTGCCCTACCGCGACACTGGGGGCAACCAGTTCAATTCGCGCTAATTATTCCGTTTGTTGTAGATGGAGAGCCCGGAATAATTGCGGCCCAATTGCGGGATGGTGTTCTGCCGAAGCTTATCAACATGGAAGTGCGAGGCCCCGCATTTGGAGTACTCCTTGTCAGTCCGGCCGAGGGTGTATCGGCTTTTACGCCAGCTGCGATGCCTTGGCTCCAGGCTTTCAAAGCGCTACCTGCCGCAGTCAGGACAGAGGCGCTGCGGTCGCCCGTCTTCATAAGTGACATTGGTTACGGACGTGCAATCATGTCGGACCTTCGTAAGGCACAAATGGTGAAGGCTGCGAAGGTGGCTGATTTACCCGAATGGCTACTGGTTGGTGTCGCGCCATTGGCTCCAGTCGTGAATACATCGCGGCAAATGCAATTGAAGCTGTTTCTTGCTCTCATTTCTTTCATTATGCTCGTCACGATTATCGCTTTGCCGATCAGCCGCAGAATATCTTTGACGCTCCGCAAAATATCGCAGTCGGCAGCCGATCTGACAGCTAGCGGGGCCGAGCGACTTGCGATGCACGGCTTAGTCATTCGGGAAGTAAACGAGATTTTGGGAACAATTTCGTCAGCTGGCACCACATTCGGGCAGGAACGTGGAGCGCTTGCCAGCTATCAACGTCGTTTGAATAGTGTAGCCCAACATGCACCTGTCATTATCTATGCGCTGGACGTTGTGAATGGCGCCAAAGGGGCGCCTGTATATGTAAGCGAATCTTTAGAAAAGATCCTGGGCTATACTCCTGCTGATGCCATGGAGCCGGGATGGTGGAGCCATGCAGTCCATCCTGAAGACTATCAAAGCTGTGTTCAGGCATTTACTGGCCTTGAACCCGGTAAGGTAGTCAACGTTGAATATCGGCTGCGACACAAGAATGCACATTATGTTTGGGTGTATGACACGCTATCGGTTGAGTCCAATCCGCAGTCCAATGCGCTCGAGGCGGTCGGTGTGATCGTGGATATCTCGGAACGCAAATCATCCGCTGAACAGTTATTGCAAGCTGACAAGATGACCAGTCTTGGCAGGATGATTTCCGGAACAGCACATGAACTAAACCAACCGCTCAACTTCATAAAGTTGGCGGCATCGAATCTACGCGAAAATACCGTCAGAGGACGTATGGAAGCCGAACGGTTTGTGCCAAAGTTGGAAAACATATTGGCGCAGGTGGAACGCGCATCGGCTATCTTGTTGCAGATGCGAATTTTCGGCCGAACGCCAAAAGAATCACCCTATCCGATCGACGTAAAAAACGCGGTTGAAGGTGTGGTGCAGATGGTGAAGCCACAGCTCGAACTCGACGGTACCAGAGTGACGATTGTGGAAAAGGGTGGACCGGTGCGGGTTGAGGCATTGCCAATGTTGTTGGAACAAGTGCTTTTGAATCTGCTCATCAACGCTAATGACGCCATCAGGGCGCGCTTTAGCGCAAGCGATACAGCAGAGGGCAGAATTACAATATCAGTCGAACGGCGCGGTGAAGTTGCTGCCATCATGGTCGCGGATAATGGCACAGGAATTCCCGCCGACGTCCTGCAAAAAATATTTGACCCGTTCTTCACGACCAAGCCAGCACAAGAAGGAACGGGCCTTGGCCTATCGATCAGCTACGGCATCATTCGTGATCTCGGTGGCGTGATCCGTGCAAGATCTAGCCGTAATGGCGCGAGATTTACAATCGAACTGCCATTGGCCGGGGCGTAAAGGCGGCATAGAGTCCGAGCTAAGTGATCAAAGGTGAAACTGGATGCGGGTCGCAACGGCTGCCCAAACGGCAGTCCTGCATATCAACGCTTCACTTTGCCAAATAGCTCGATCAACTCGTTAAATTTTTCCTGCTGTTCGGTCACGTCACCCGATTTTATGGCATCCGCAACACAACAGGCAGCATGATCTTTAAGTATCGCATTCTCGACACTGGCAAGCGCGGATTTGACGGCCTGCACCTGATGCAAAATGTCGATGCAATAGCGGTCGTCCACCACCATCTGCGAAATGCCGCGGACTTGACCCTCTATACGTTTGAGGCGGTTAACCGTTTGGCTGCGATTTGTTGGCATAAGCGTATTACCCTATTGCTATACCCTATAGGGGTATCGTATATTCGATGAAAATCAAAGGTACAATTGCAAATGATCAAGGCAGAGTTCACACGGCGCGGCGCAATGGCGGCACTTGGTGCGAGCGCGGCGTTGGCTGCGGTGCCTGCATGGGCGCAGGGACACAGCATGCGCCGTCATGATGGCCCACCCATCCGTGTGGGCTTTGACGAGGTCAGCGGTGAGGTCATCGACCTTACTGTTCGCAGTGGACGACGAATGGTCCAGGGACGCAGTGGCCATGGCATTGCCGTTAATGGCAGCGTGCCGGGACCGCTGATCCGTTTGCGCGAGGGCCAGAACGTCCGTTTGAACGTCACCAACCATTTGGATGAGGATACATCCATCCATTGGCACGGCTTGCTGGTGCCGTTTCAATATGATGGTGTTCCTGGCATTAGTTTTCCGGGCATCAAGCCGCACCAGACATTCCAATATGAATTTCCGGTCCGGCAATCCGGCACCTATTGGTATCACAGCCATTCAGGGCTTCAGGAGCAATCGGGACATTATGGCCCGCTCATCATCCACCCGGCTGGCCCGGAGCCTGTCAGCTACGATCGTGATTATATCTTGCTCTTAAGCGAGTTTACGCCGCTCCACCCACATTTCATTATGAGCCGACTACGTACTGGAGAAGGCTATTTCAACGAACAGCTTTCGAGCTGGACGGACAAATATCCGATGTCAGGCGCGGAGCGGCGGATGTGGGCCGAAATGCGGATGTTGCCGACGGATATCGCCGACGTCAGCGCGCCTACCTACACCTATTTGGCAAATGGGCGTGGTGCCAAAGAGGGGCTTGAATATCTGTTCCGCCGCGGCGAGCGTATAAGGCTGCGCGTTATCAATGGTTCGGCCATGACCTTCTTCAACCTCCGCATTCCGGGCCTACCAATGACGGTGATTGGCGCGGATGGTCAAAATGTCCTGCCAGTAGAGGTCGATGAACTGCAAATCGCAGCAGCCGAAACCTATGATGTCATCATTGAGCCAGGCAACGCCGAGGCCTACGCGATTGTTGCCGAATCCATGGATAGATCGGGCATGGCACTCGCTATGTTGGCAAGCCAGCCCGGTGCAAAGGCACCGGTTCCTGCTTTGCGCGACCCGCCCTTGCTGACGATGGGTGATATGGGCATGAACCATGGTTCTGGCGACGCGGGTGGAGGGCATGAAGGTCATGCCGGCATGGACCATGGCAACGGGGCGCAAGCCAGTGCTTACACAAGCCACAGTATGGATGGCATGAGGATGCGCGACAAGTCGTTGCTGCCTCCTGATGTTGAAATCGGCCCCGGGCTTGACATGGTATCGATGGCGCCTGTCGACAAGATGGGCGACCCTGGTCTGGGTCTGCGCGACGTCAAACACCGCGTGCTCAACTATCGCATGTTGTCGGCGCTTGAACCGAATAAGGACACACGTGAGCCTTCACGTCTTCTCGAAATCCACCTCACGGGCAACATGGAGCGCTACATGTGGTCGTTTGATGGCCGTATGTTTAGCGCAGTACATGATGTACCGATCCGTTTTGCATGGAACGAACGTGTGCGCGTCAAGCTCATAAACAACACAATGATGGCGCATCCAATCCACTTGCACGGCATGTTCTTCGAGCTGGTGAACGGCAAGGAAGCCGCCCACCAACCACGCAAAAACGTGGTGGTTGTGCAACCCGGCGCCAGTGCCCAATTCGACCTGACAGCCAATGAGCCCGGCGACTGGGCGTTTCATTGCCATCTTATGTACCATATGCATGGCGGTATGATGCAGACGGTAACGGTCGTTGGCCCGGAGGACGCAGCATGATCCGGAAAACATTAATCGCCGCATCGTTGGTTGGTCTCGCTTTGCTGAACGTGCCGCTTCAGGCACAAGACCACAGCGGGCATCAGGGACATACAGAAGCCGCGCCAGTAGCGAAGCCCTCACCAGCCGACCCGCATGCCGGTCACACGCCAGCAACTGTTAATCCAGCGCCAGCTATGGACCATGAAATGATGGATCACAGCAAGATGGACCATGGAGAAACTGCCAAGGACGCCGCAGGGACGTCGCCAGGGCCAATAATGGAGACACCCGCACCGCCAGAAGCCGGAAGCGGTCCACCACGCGCTGCGGACGCAATTTGGGGTGCAGAGGCGATGGCCGCGTCCAGAAAAGCGTCACGCGAAATGCATGGTGATTTTCCCTTATTCTGGTTCCAGGGTGATCGGCTGGAATACCAGACCCGCGCTGGCGATGATGGCTATCTTTGGGATATCCAGGGCTATTATGGCGGGCCAACGAGCCGTTTATGGTTCAAGAGTGAGGGCGAAGGTGCCTTTGGCGAACAGATTGAAAATGCGGAGGTTCAGGCACTTTATTCTCGGGCCATCTCGCCATATTGGGACCTTCAGGGTGGCGTCCGGCAAGATGTAACGGGCTTGGAAACCACACATGCGGTAATCGGCATTCAAGGCCTTGCGCCCTATATGTTCGAAGTGGACGCAGCGATGTTCGTGTCGCATCGGGGTGACATTACCGCACGGGTCGAGGCGGAGATTGACCAGCGCATTACGCGGCGGCTGATCTTGCAGCCGCGTGCTGAAGTTAATCTATCGGCGCAAAATATACCGCGCCTTGGCATTGGTTCAGGCCTTGATTCAGTCGAAGTCGGCGTTCGACTCCGTTACGAATTTGTCCGTGAGTTCGCTCCGTATATCGGAGTCGAGCAAAGCTGGCGTATTGGCCTAAGCGCCGACTTTGCGCGGGCCGTAGGCGAAGACCCATCAACAACCAATTATGTCGTCGGCGTCCGTTTCTGGTTTTGAGTTTAAAAGGATAACCACATGAAATTTTTCTCCCTTATTGCCAGCGCGGCACTTGCAACTGCGACATTTTTAGGACCCGTTGCGGTCCAAGCACACAGCAAGATGGCGTCCTCAACTCCTGCCGAAGGCGCTACCATCGCAAAGCCGCGCGTGCTTACTTTGAACTTTACTGAGGCCCTGCTGCCGCCCACGGCGGCCGCCAGTATCGTCATGACGGCGATGCCGGGTGTCAAAAATCACGGCGAGATGGTCATCCGCAACTTCACATCCAGTTGGTCGAACAACAACAAGACGTTGACGCTGAAACTGCGCGAACCGCTTCGCACCGGAAGCTATGAAGTGCGTTGGCAGGCGGCAGGCGCGGACGGTCACCGAATGACAGGCAAAGTCAGCTTCAAGGTAAGCTAAACGCCAGTGGAGGTTGCTTTTCCGCTGCTGCGTTTTGCGCATTATGGACTTTTGCTGGGCCTGTTCGGCGTGACAGCGTTTCGCAGCTTTGGCTTGCAGCGCGCTTTTGGGCAAAATGGGACGCCTTCGATAAGCATCGCTATAACGGTTAGCGCTATAGCGGCATTGATTGTGACGGTTGCCCTCATGTTGGTCAGCATTGCGGCCATGATGGCGCTACCTGTTTCGCAGGTGGAATGGGCAACAGTCAAAGCCATGCTCCTATCCACTGAGTTGGGTTGGGCATTCTTGGCGCGCGTCGGGTTTCTAATTGCGGCCGTCACAACTTGTATTCTGTTCAGGCGGTCAGCACACAGTCATGCGATTGCCGCCTTGTGGTTCGGCCTTGCCGTTGCAACGTTGCCGTGGAGCGGACATGCGGCAGCAAGCGATGGCCTTTTGGGCACAGCGCATAGGGTAAATGATGCTGTGCATTTGTTAGCCGCTGGCCTGTGGCTCGGCGCCATAGGGTGGTTCCTGTATTTGACAGCCGCTGCGCATCGGAGGTTGGCGATAGTGGCTGCTCCTTTGCTCGCCGACGTCCATAAATTCGCGCCTTTGGGTATCCTTCTTGTTGCAATTGTCGCGGGCACCGGGGCGATCAACGCCCAGCTTATCTTCGGCATCGAAAACAGCCTGAGGGTTGTCCGGACAAATTATGGCTGGCTGCTGGCGGTCAAAATATTGGTCGTTGGTGTTATGCTGTCGTTCGGCGCGCGAAATGCTTGGATTGGAAAGCAGCAAGCAGCATCGAATGATATTGAAACGAATTTAGCGAAATTGCGTGCAAGCCTTGGCGCTGAGCTTACAATGGCGATTGTAGTGATTGGGCTGATGGCTTTCATCGGAATGATGTCGCCCATGGGTGATTAAAAAAACGTAGTAGCGGGGTCAAAGTACGTGAAAATGATAACAAGCAAATTCCGTCTTACAAAGATGGCCGCAGTTGCAGTCGCGCCGCTGTTGGCAGCCGCGGCACATCCTGGTGCTGCCGCTCAGCCCACGACAGCCCCTTCAACAACACAAGATTTGGCGAAAGCACCAACGACAGCTGCACGCACAGTTGATGCATTTCATGCTGCTCTCAAAGGCGGCGACACCAAATCTGCGTTGATGTTCCTATCCGATGATGTGCTTATATTTGAATCTGGCGCTGTCGAGAGCAATCGCGCGGAGTATGAAGCCCATCACCTGAAGGCAGATGCAGAGTTCAGCGCGGCGACAACACGCACACGCGTCAGTGAGCGTATCACGACCGCGGGAGAGCTCACGTCCGTGATGCGCGTTGAACTGCTGCGTGGCAGTTTCCGCGGTCGTCCGATCAACAGCAGGTCCGTTGAAACAATATTATTACGCAATACCGCATCGGGATGGCGCATTGTCCACATTCATTGGTCGTCCGCAAACCTCAAGTCCTGACAAGAGAACGGGCAACAGTCAGCCGGAAACGCCTTTGTCGACACATGCCGATTGTAGTGGGCAGTGTAGTGATTTACCGGATCGGCAGCGCATACCTTCCGTTAACTGACACTTCCATCAATAGCGGCCATTGCGATAAAATGCGCATGAGACTGGAATTCACCATCGCCCGCATAAGCTATTGTTGACAATAGATTATACGGGCGGTGACACGCATAATGCTACCGCGGACTAACGGCTGCGCGGGGAGAGTGTTATTGCAACACGGGTACCCGACTGGGCGCTAGCAATTGCCAAATCGATTTGGGGCTTTGCGTCCTGGAAAGTGTTGTGCGTACAACCGCTTTCAAACTTCATCAACGGGTGTTGTCCCCGATATATAATTTCGCAAACTTTGTTGGCGGCCCTTTTAACCCGCGAAACCAGAACATGTTGGTTCTGTTCGTATTTTAGGTCCAAGTCTGAATAGTGAACGCGCTGTTCAACGACATCGGCCCGCTTGACCTTTCCTTGCACAATTGTGTCTTGTGCAAAAAGTGGAGTTGCAGTCGAAATTGCCAAAGCAAATACCGCACCAAGCTTAACTGAGACATCGGCGGCGCTGCGACGGTTAATCTTAACTAGCGTCATGATCATACCTTTCCATTAGGGGTGTGCTCTGCGGCCCTCTTCCGAATTTATTTTATGGCTGAATATAAAACGAGTTTGTCGTTGTCGCATTGGGGCTTGCGTGAAATTAATCTTAATTTTTCCTGACATTCTTGAAAGAAAATGACTCCAACGCCACAATCTGTTACGGGTATGAAAACTGGTCGCAGACTCGCCGCCGAGACGGCACATCAGTGCGGACTGGAACTATGGAGAATCTCGAAGTAACATTTGGTCGCCACACGTTACTGCCGTTTCGACAACTGCAGTATAATCACCGGCCTGTGTCTATTGGCAACAAGGCGCTCCAGATCTTGTCCACCTTGGCTGCTGCCAAAGGGCAAATTGTTACCAAGTTCGAATTGATGAATATCGTTTGGTCCGGCCTGATCGTCGACGAAAATTCGCTGCACGTGCACGTGGCCGCGCTGCGCCGTGCGCTTGGTGATGATGCGGGATTGCTTATTACCGTTCGGGGGTTGGGCTATCGACTGGATAGTCGTTTCGTCGAGCACAGTTCCTATGCAGATTTGCAGAGCTATCGATCGATTGCAGTACTGGCGTTCATCAACATGACGGGCAACCCGGCTATGGACTATTTGGGGGAGGGCATATCTGAAGAGCTGATCAACTCGCTGTCCCGAACCACAGGACTTAAGGTGTCATCGCGCACGTCAAGTTTTGCGTTCCAACACCGCAATGTGGATGCACGCGAGATTTGCGAAAAACTAGGCGTAAACGCACTCGTCGAAGGGAGCGTGCGAATTGCAGGTGGCCGAGCCCGCGTAACAGCGCAGCTCATCGACGGAGATAATGGCACCCATGTGTGGTCGCAGAATTTCGACCACGAGTTTGCCGACTTGTTCGATTTGCAAGGCGATATCACTGAAGAAATAATGCGGTCCCTAAGCAGGTTTCTATTCTCCAGCCGCGAGTAATAATCAGGGGTGGGCATGAAACCCACCCCTTAAAAATTACATCCCGTCCAAGCCCTTGCTGACGAGGATATTGACCGCGACCCGCCTGTTCTGTGCTTTGCCTTCTGCGGTACTGTTGTCCGCAAGCGGATCAGCTTCGGCCATGCCGGTCGGTGTAAGCATACGATAAGGCTTCCATCCACATGCCTGCTGAAGATGGTTCACAACCCTGTTCGCGCGCTTTTCGCTCAAATCTTGGTTGAACTCATAATCGCCCGTTGAGTCGGTATAGCCAACGACCAATACCAGCGCGTTATCCATGGTATTGGCTTGATTTGCAGCTTCGCAAAGCTCTGCCCGCGCCTGCTGGGACAGATTTGCTTTTCCTGTGTCGAAATAAACGTTGGTGGTGCCTTTGACGTTATACTGGTCAATGTCAGCTACGCGGCTACGCAAGGCTTCGGTTGCGGCGGTTTGCTCGGCAAAACCCTGCGCTGTCCCGGTGCGGATCATATTGGCTGTCTTGAGGTCGCGGTCGCGAAGCTTGATCTGGCTGGCAACCAACCCACCGCCCCATTGCACGGTCTTGGCAGTTACCGGTAAGCCATTAAGCAACGAACCTGTCGCAAGCTTTTCACGATTAAGGCCGAACAGGCCTTTGCTAGCACGAATTTCTGTGCCTTCGCTTACATATACGACCGAAGTCGAGCCGTCGGGGACGGTAACCTGAATTCGATTGTCCCCACGGGCAGAAATAAAGCCTTCAATCTCCGGCCCGGCTGTCAGGCCGGTTAAATCATTAGGCGGAGAACCTGTTACAGTCGTACCGACTTCGGCTTCTGTTGCATCCTGCTGTTGCGCAGAGAGAGAACCCCAAGCAGGCAAGGAGAGTATGGCGAGCAGGCAACTGCCACGATATAATTTACTGGTCGTGATCATATGATGTACTCCGGGTTTTGCATCAGACGGATATGCGAGGCAGCGATGATGTTTAATGTCGCTCCCAGACATTCCACAAAGAAGAGGCACATCGGTTGGAATTTCTACCCTTTCTGTCAGATGAACCACATTGTCATTGATGGTTAACAAGAGAGGATAATGAGCCGAACCGAAGAAATGATTATCTTAAAACCACAAAGGCTCGTGAGTATGTATTGATGTCTCGTGGTGTCGGTGCCCAATACATTCGAAGGATATCACAAAAACATTCTGCGGCGTTCAACATTGAAACTGTGTCCGAATCCAGGCAAAGAAAAACCGCCGTCCATCTAAACGACAGACGGCGGTTTATTGCCCAGATTATTTAGGCGAAGCGAACGCGCAAACCAGCCTTGTCTTTACGACGCATCGTATAACCTACGGCAGCCATTCCAAGAAGCATCATCACCCAAGCCGCAGGCTCAGGAACTGCGCCGATTGCAGCAACGCCACCAAGACGAAGCTGTCTGAACTCTCCGATCCCGTTTGTGGAGGGGTCGGCAGTAAACCCAGCGCTTGTGAATATTTCCCCGTTAGTACCGCTTAGCCCGATAAAATTCTGACCATTTGTCCCGATGCTTTGTTGGATTTGACCAATAGAGCCATCAGCATTCATGTAATTTACGAATATGCTAATTGCCTCGTTTGCGGCGTTCCCGGGAACCGGTGCCAAGTTAAAAAGAGCTGCGGTAAAGCCAAAGCCATTTTCAATGGTGAAGGTCAGTTGGTTGAGAAGGTTATCCAGTGATCCAACGCTTGCTTGACCATTTGCCCCGCCCACCAACGTCGCGTCGGTTGTGCTGGTGAAAGTGACATCAATGTCAGAATTATTATAATTTCCGGTAATGACCGGTGCGGTGCCAGCGTTCACCAGCACGTTTGCATCAGTATCAACACAGTTTGCGCCGGTACACAATACCACAGCGGCATTAGCAGGCGTTAATGCGGCTGCACCGATAACAGCGCTCGCTACTGCAGCGGCAATGGTCGTTTTTTTGTAGATACTCATCTGGACTCTTCCTCTTAAAATGGGTGCGTATCAAAACCTCCCACAATTCAAAGCAGCACCGGATTGCGATTCGTTAGTTAATAGCACATTAATCAAACAAAGCCAAAGTAGTGGAGTCCAATTTTGAGACAACATATGGTCATTTTTAAGTAAACTTTTTAAAATATTGAACTTTAGTTATATAAATAAATATCTTTTAGTATTTTAGCATTCAAACGAATTCAACCAGATAGTGAATGTAAATCGTTTGCATTTCACGAAATAAGCTTCATCTAACCCTATTGCAAACGAATGCAGTAATTCGGGTTTATTTTTGATTGTAAAGCTTGGCGTTCCCCTGAAGCAATTCCTGTAGTCGATATCCCGGTCCATATTAGCTCGTATGACGCGGCGAACTCGCGGTTCCGACACGTCAGTTACAAGTTTTTCAGGAACGAAGCGTGCGCGCTACCGTTGAAATGCTGCTGCGCAGGAAGTCGCAGTCACATGCCTTATCGGGTTTCAAACCATTTCGAGGATCAGTGGAGGAAATATGGTAGACGCGTCAGCACGTTTGGTAACACTTACTAGAGCAGGGTTTGCGACCCGGGGGGTACTGTATCTTGTAATCGCTTACTTTGTGATCACGTCGGGTCGCACAGAGGACCCTGCGGGTGCCTTGCAGTATGTCGGACAGGGGGGTGGGCGCATTTTGTTGCTGCTGATGGCTGCTGGTTTGTTCGGGTACGGCCTTTGGCGCCTGACTGACGCGATATTTAATATAGAAGGACATGACAAAGACCGATCAGGTATAGGTGCCCGATTGGGCGCAGCTGCTAGCGGAGTCATACATTTGTTACTGGCGTGGCAGGCAATTAAATTTTCACAAGGGGCTAGCGCTTCGAGCAGTTCAAGTCCGCAAGAAAATGCGCAGTCGATGCTCACGATGCCAGGGGGTGGCACGATGCTGATAGTGGTTGGACTGGTCCTCTTGATTGTCGGCGGGTTCCAGATCGTCAAGGCAGTTAAAGCTGACTTTCTGAAGCACCTTGAACCAGAAGTTGCCAGCGAGATCTGGGTCAAATGGAGCGGCCGATTTGGTTATGCTGCCCGGGGCGTAATTTTTCTGATCACCAGTTATTTTTTCGTAGCTGCTGGCTTGTCCGAGCAAGCAAGCAAAGCAGGTGGCATGGCAGAGGCCTTGCGCTGGCTGACGAGCCCATGGGACATGATTGTAGCCGCAGGATTATTGGCCTTTGGCTTTTTTAGCCTAATTGAGGCGCGGTATCGCATCATCCATCGCGTGCCGGTTTGAGGCAGCGGCCACAGCCTCTACGTTGTTGCCCGTTCTATCGCCACACCCGCTGTGAAGCCATGCACCACGGTTGAGATGACAATGGTGCATGCCACTATTGCCCAAAGCTGCGGCGCATTCGGTAACGCGACATAGGACGCGGCATAAGAAAGATAGTAAATGGAACCGACGCCTCGTATTCCGTAAAATGCGACAACAAGGCGTTCGCGGGATAGCAACGCCGTGCGCGAAAGGGCAATCCAAGCGGCAGCAGGTCTAATTACGAAAACCAGTGCAAACGATACAGCCGCAACCTGCCAAGTCAAATGGGGCATTAATACCGGAATTGCCGCACCCAGCGCCACCAATAATAGGGCTGTGAGTGCGCGCTCCAGCGCCTCGACAAAATCATGCATTTTGGCATGGTACTCATGGTTTGTTTCGGATCGGCGTAATGTCAAACCGGCCAAAAAAACCGCAATGAAGCCGTAACCTTCCAGCAACTCCGTTAGGCCGTAAACAATCAGGACACCGGCAAAAGCCACCAAACCCGACGCCGTCTTGGACAACGCGTTCTCAAGTGGAAAATCGAACAAAAGCTTGGCAACTAACCGGCCAAGTACAAGACCGCTCGCAGCGCCTACAGCAATGCGATAGGCAACATCCATGGCAAGCCATTCGGCGAATAGACCCAGCGACCAGCTGCTCGCGGTGATTAATGACATACCCAGATAGAGAAACGGAAAAGCTAGGCCATCATTCAACCCAGCCTCAGTCGTTAACGTGAACCTTACGGGGTGTTCCCCGCCCTCCAGCGGCGGCCCGACCTGAACGTCGGATGCCAACACAGGATCCGTAGGGGCAAGAACAGCACCCAACAACAAACCAGTCGCCAACGTCATACCAGCGGCCGCCACCCCTAAAAAAGCAAGTGCCGCGATCGTCAGCGGCATCGCCACAGCGAGCAGTCTAACCGTTGCTTGCCAGTTTTTCCAAACGCGTAACCTGTCGATACGGATCCCAACACCAAATAGACCGATGACGACGCAAATCTCGCTGGTCATCTCCCAAACCTTTGGTGCGTTTACCGGGTTGAAGGGGCTCGGCGTGCCCGGGATGAACGCGAATGATAAATAGCCTGCCCCTATCAGAAGCGCTGATGCCGCGGGCTCGCGACCGGATATCCATCGCGGTAACCAGTGCGCGAATAGAATAGCACAACCGACTATGGTCAGGACGATATGATAGGATGAAAATTCAAACATTGTCGTTGCAATGGATGAACGCCGTGACCTGGCGGCGGAAAAGGAAACAACTTGGCATGAGCAAGTATGAACAGCCCAGTCGGCGGCCTGTTCCCACGATGTCATTCGGTCTTGGCATTTTTCATATCTTTACTTTTTGATACATTTGGTCGCCATAGGGACTGTTCGTTCATGTTCCGGTCACCTATGAACAGACAACAGGGTTTGTACCTGCTCGTGTCGGGAGGCATGACGCCTCGACAAAACAGCATCTGATGGGCTGCAATCGTAACTCCAAGCAACTGATAAAAGGCGTTTTCTACTCGATATGAATATTTTTCGTATGTTCTCTTCTGCTGCCCATGACATGGCTATCGACCTTGGGACCGTGAACACGGTTGTGTATGTGCGTGACAAGGGCATTGTCCTGAATGAGCCTTCTGTGGTGGCCCTTGAAACCCGGGACGGCATCAAACGCGTCAAAGTGGTGGGCAACGAAGCCAAGCTGATGATGGGAAAAACGCCTGACAACATACAGGCCATTCGTCCGCTGCGCGACGGCGTGATTGCGGACATTGAGGTGGCCGAACAGATGATCAAGCACTTCATTAACAAAGCATTGGGTGGCCCAACTCGGCTACCGCGCCAATATAATGTGGTCATTTGCGTCCCGTCCAGTTCAACGATGGTTGAACGGCGGGCGATTAGAGATGCGGCGTCCAATGCTGGCGCGGCGCGGGTGCAGCTGATCGAGGAGCCTTTGGCTGCTGCGATTGGCGCAGGCTTGCCTGTCACGAAACCCATTGGGGCCATGGTGGTGGATATCGGAGGTGGCACGACCGAAGTGGCAGTTCTGTCACTGAGCGGCGTGGCTTATAGCAATTCGGTACGCGTGGGCGGCGATAAGATGGACGATGCCATTTCGTCTTACATACGGCGGAAACACAATCTAATGATTGGTGAAATGACCGCCGAACGGGTTAAGATTGCCGTTGGCAGTGCTATTGCGCCTGATGGTACCGGAAAAATCATTAGTGTCAGGGGGCGGGATCTCGTCAATGGACGGCCATCGGAGATTACAATATCGGAAGCGGAGTTGGCCGAAGCATTGGCTGACCCGGTCGCGCAAATTATCGGGGCGACGATGACGGCGCTTGAGCAAACGCCGCCTGAACTGTCGGCCGATATCATCGACGAAGGAATAACCCTTACTGGCGGTGGCGCATTGCTCGCGCGGATGGACGAAGCCATCGCCCTTGCAACCGGGCTGACGGTCAAGATTGCGGAAGATGCACTTATTTGCGTCGCAATGGGCGCTGGCCAAGCCTTTGAGGACCAGATCTACCAAGGCGTTCTTATCGAAGGCTGATAGTTGTACGCGAACTATGCATCTCCAGGCTGTCCTGAAGCACAAAAGGAGTCCGGTGCCATCAACGAGGGCATATATGTCTGCCAGAAGCGACAGCAATCCTTTGAAACTTATTCGTGCTTTGTGCGTTACGCGCAGCAATAG
>NZ_JBKBQV010000057.1:0-16828 GCF_046292425.1 Sphingorhabdus sp. | reverse complement strand
AGCGCCGATTCCGACCCGAAAAAGTTGATGGAATCATCGACGGGCAATGCCGTGCCATATTGTGGAGCCTTCTCTTGGAACATGAAGGCGGACCTGCTATCGGCTGAGGCGCCAGAGGGCCGGGCGGCCGCCGGCATTTCGCTTGCGAGGTGCGGGAGGAAAGTCCGGGCTCCAGCGAGGAACGGTGCCGGATAACGTCCGGCGAAAGCGATTTTAGGGAAAGTGCCACAGAAAATAGTCCACCGCATTTCGATGCGGCCAGGTCGAAACGGTGCGGTAAGAGCGCACCGCGTTTCTGGTAACAGAAACGGCATGGCAAACCCCACCGGGAGCAAAACCGAATAGGGGCGGCATATGGCATCCTCCTGCCAGTCGCCCGGGTTGGTTGCATGAGCGGCGCAGCAATGCTTCGCCTAGATGAATGGTCGCACAACGCCGTAAGGCGTGGACAGAACCCGGCTTATAGACCCTCTGGCATTTTACCCCAAAGGCGGTGCGCGGCGAGGAGTGTCGCGATCACAATTGCTTCAACGATTACCGGCGGCGAGACATCGGCGCTGTAGCCATCAATCACCACACTGACGAAACGGCCAAGCAAAGTGGCGCCTAACAAGACCGATGCTGCAATGAGGGCGTTTCTGTTTTGCCGCGCAGCAGCGAACAGTGCAAAGCATCCGATTCCAAGGAAAAGTCCGCCGACGTCGGCACGTAAATTGGCGCGGCCGATCTGGCCTATGGCCTGCAATCCGCGTTCCGCTTCTACGGCGTCGAGATTGAACCAATGTTGGCTGACGCCGAGTAACGCAAAAAGCCCAATTGTCGCGACCAAAATTCTGGAAAACCCTATCATCTTCTGCCCCCCGATTGACGCTAACGTCATCATTTACATATTGCCGTCAATATGTTCTGTTCAGTGCCGAACGAATTCCTGAGGGGTAAGTCAATGTCGATTGTGGATCGCGCGAAAAATATCATTTTACGGCCGTCCGAGGAATGGAAAATTATAGCCGGTGAGCCGGCTACCATCGGTGGACTGTTTAGTGGCTATGCGGTGATATTGGCACTAATCCCTCTGGTGTCCGCCATTTTGTTTAATGGAGTACTTGGCATATCTGCCGCCGGCATGACCGGACTTGGTGATGGTGGCATGTCCATGGGGCTTACGGCAATTGCCGGCATGGCTCTGGTCAGTTTTATCCTGTCCCTGATAACCCTTTATCTCATGGGGACGATTGTTAACATCGTATCGCCAAGCTTTAACGGAACCTTAGACAAGCTGCAGGCAATGAAATTGATGACGTACGCCAGCACACCCACATGGTTGGTGGCGTTGATAAGCTGGATTCCATTTCTTGGTGCCTTGGTGACCATCGCCGCAATAGCCTATGTCGTCTACCTTATCTACTTAGGGTTAAACCCCGTGCTTGGCGTGCCGCAAGAAAAGGTTGCGGGTTTCACTGTTGTCATTGTGCTCATCTATATTGTGCTTGCCCTCATCATATCCGGCATCATTGTAGGACTTGTATATTCGATGTTCTTTGGCAACCCGATGATGGGCGGCGCGCTTTCCGGCGCATAAATGCGTATACGCCCCTAGCAAAATGCGCATGCTGTCGCTAAGTCGGCGGCATGGCTCGTTCCACTAGACGAAATGACTGGGGTTTCCCCCGCTGGCGCGGCTACGGCAGCAGCAGCGAAGCACAACAAGTGCGCTTGTGCGACCGGTACGGTTGTAACAAGGCGGGCGATTGCCCGGCGCCAAAGTCTCCCAACAACCCGGATCGGTGGATGTTCTGCGAGGAACATGCGGCGGAGTATAATCGCGGATATGATTATTTTGAGGGGCTGACCAAGGAGGAGGCTGAAGAGCGTGAAGCAAATGAGCGGCGCGATTCTTCGGGATATAAGGAATCGGCACATTATGGCTGGGCCGGTTCCGGAGATGGCAGCCGAAGCCGTGACGAGATGCACGCGCTTGATATATTAGGCCTTGAAAGCGATTCCACTTTTGAAGATGCGAAAAAGGCCTGGCGCAAAATTGCCAAAGAAACGCATCCTGATGTCAACCCAGGCAATGACGATGCTGCAAAAGCATTTCAGGCGGGGCAGGCGGCATATGATGTCTTGCGCGTTGCCGAAGAACGGCGCGAGTGGAAGGGCTAAAATCCCAACTTCAGCTAGCGTAACGGGCAGCAGTCTCTCGTATGAGCGCAATCATGTTCGGAATGCCTTGTGTGCGGTTGGAACTGAGCTGGTTTTTCAGGTCGAACGGCGCAAGCGCGCCTTCAATGTCGGTGTCCAGAATTTGGGCCGCTTCTTTCGTATCGACGGTTTTTAATACCAGCGCAATGATGCCTTTTGTAATCGCGGCGTTGCTATCGGCCAAAAACGTCAGCCTGCCATTTTCCGCAACAGGGTACACCCATACGCTTGCCGAGCAGCCTCTCACCAATGTCGCATCGGTCTTTAGCGCCTCCGGCATGGGTGCGAGTTCGCGGCCAAGCTCAATTAAAAGACGATAGCGGTCGTCAGCCTCAAGAAATTCATACTCTTCCTGGATGTCGTTGAGCGTGGTCATGCAAAGTCGCATATGGCCGCAAGGCTCAGATATCAATCCCTGCTGCAATTGCCTCAAGCCTTTTGACGCGTTCTTTCAAATCGGCGACTTCAATACGAGAGGTGGCGGACGGCACTGGCCCGTCGCTTCCACGGCGCATGACGTCGAGTTCGGCATGCTTCAATGCTATCCAATCGCGCCACCCACGCAACCCAAGCGAAGATACAATCCCGACACACAGGACGGCAAAAGCCCCGATTATGATGTAGAGGTTGGGATCCTGATCCATGATTCCTTCCTTTCGCTCTGCGTGCCGTCACCGGCTACGCAGTTCCTCAATCTGACGGTTAAGATCGTTGGCGCTACTGGTATCTGTCGCGATGCGTTCCAGTACCTGGATGCGTTCTTTCAACGCACGAATTTCGTCCTGCATGCCTTGGGTATCGGGATTGCTGGAAATTCGCTGCGTCGTATTACCAATCGCGTTTTCGTCTACATCGGCGGCGTGCCGCGCCTTGTGCCGACTGCTCAGGACCTTGCCAATCGTGACGATCAGAACAATTGCCACCACCATTGTGAATGGGTCGCCAATCATTTCAGCAACTCCTTTTCGTGTGTTGGAACAATTGCTTCTGGCAAGCTACGCAAACTTTCAATTTCTTTTGCGAGACTATAGCCCTGATCTGTAACGATGCGCTCCAGCACGGCAACCCGTTCCAGCAGTTGCGATTGATTTGAGGCGTATTGCGCTGCTTTCTCTGCGACGCTTTGCGCATTCAATTCCATCTGGCGCTCTTTCATTTTCATCCAGGGCCGAAAAATCGCACCGGCAAAAATTGCGAGCAAGCCACAGCTGATCCCAAGTATCGGTATCAACGCAAACACGGTATCTTGTGACATGATAGATTCCCTCAGTTGCTTGGGCCGCGCAGGGCCTCGATTTCGGATGTGAGCCTGTGGCTGTCATCGACAACTATTTTCTCAATATTGGCGAGGCGGTCCTTTATCGAACCCAGTTCCGCACGCAGTTGAGCGTTTTCCTGACTAAGCAGTTTTACCCGCTCAACGGCTTCCTGATCATTTTTGGGATACACGGCCTGTCCCCATGCACCGTCAAGCGGATAGCCGTTTTTAATCCGCATCCAAGTCGTCAGCACCCATCCGGCTGAGATAGACACGATGCCGATGCCGATCATGGGACCAATGGCAGTTATCATGGCGAGTTTTTCCGGATCCATCTTTTGCCTCCTATTAGCGCATTAGCGCAGTCGTTCGATTTCTTCAGACAAGCGTCCTGCTTTGTCAGTCACGATCCTTTCAAGCACCGCGACGCGTTCTTCGAGATGTCCAATCTTGCTGTTCAGTGTTTCATTCTCGTTGCTCAGCAGCATGATCTTGCGTTCTGCTTCCGCGTCAACACGGCTGGATGTCCCGCCCCATTCATTTTCCAATGGATAGCCATGCTTGGCCCTTATCCAGTTGTTGAGAAGCCATCCGCCATAACATAATGCAACGATACCAATGACCAGTACAGGGCTGCTCCAGCTCATTTGAATTCTTTCCAGGGAAGGCGGCGGGTGACGGGCCGGTGTGGTGTGTCGCGGAAATCAACACTCCAATTGCGGCGGTCTGCCTGGCGTTTTTTCTGGGCAAAATGGCGGTAGGCAAACCACCCGATCAGGCCAAGGATGATGATTGTAAACATTCTATGTTCCTTTCAGCGCAAAGCGTTCAACGCAGGCTTTCAATTTCCTCGGCCAGCTGTTTGTTGTTGCTGACATAATAGGTTTCCATTTCGGCCAGCCGGTGGTCGATCTCGCGAAAGCGCGAACGAATGTCGCGGGTGGTGCGGGCCGGTGATTGACGCACGCCCTGCCAGAATTTCTGTTCCTCACGATCATCTGTATACAAGTGGATTGGCTTCTGATTGGCCATCCATGCAGTGATCATGTAAGCGATTAGCGTCCAGGGGAAGCCACCCATGAGCGTGAGCATAACAATGCCCAAGCGAACCCAGAGAACATCGACGCCGGTATAATCGGCTATCCCGGCGCAAACGCCTTTCCATTTGGCGTTCTGCTTATCGAGATAAAATTTGGTGTGTTTCCCTGACATTTCAGCGGTTCCTTTCCAGCCTGCGAACATTTTCCGGGTCAAAATCTGGTGTATCGAGTTCAATGCGGCGCGGCTGCCATTCTGGATTTTCTTGTGCAACAAGCCGTTCGACAGTGTCGAGACGATCCTCCAGTCTGCGCGCCAACTCATGCATGTCTCCAAGCATGCGTTCATCGTCATTTGTTAATGTCGCAGCGGTTTTCCAACGGGTGACATAGTGGAGAACGAGCCAAGGGAGTGCCACAAAAAGCATCCCCACGACCATGACTGGAACGAGTACATCTTCCATGTTTAGCCTTCCTTCTGGTGGTCGGCCTTCATGGCCTTTTTCATTTCTTCAAGTTCGGCATCCACGACGTCGAACGACTCCAGCGCGGCGATTTCATCGCCCAAGGTACGTGGTGCCTCGGACCCGATGGACAGTGAGTCCGCATATCCCTGAGCCTCGTCAACGCGGCGTTCAAGGACGTCAAAGCGGGAGAAAGCCTCGCGGACCTTGTCACCATTATACATCGTGCGCAGCTTTACCTGGTTCTCGGCACTTTCGAGACGAGTCATGAGCGCATTCTGGCGGCTGCGGGCGTCGGCAAGCTTTTTCTGCAGCTTGTGAATGTCCTGCTCCGAAGCTTTGAGAGCGTCGTTCAGGACGTCAACTTCAGCAGTCAACTGATCCTTCATATCGGTGGCCTTACGCTTTTCTAGCAACGCGGCCTTTGCAAGGTCCTCACGACCCTTGGACAGTGCGAGATGTGCTTTATCCGTCCAATCGACCTCAAGCGTGTTCAGCTTGTCAATATGGCGGCGCAACTCCTTCTGATCTGCAATTGTACGCGCCGCCGAAGCCCGGACTTCGACAAGCGTTTCTTCCATTTCCAGAATGATCATGCGGATCATCTTGGCTGGGTCTTGCGACTTGTCGAGCAGGTCGGTCACATTGGCGGCAATGATGTCGCGGGTTCGTGAAAATATGCCCATTGGGTAACTCCGATAATGTTTGTTGGCGACTCTACTAAAAATGGGGGCGACCGGGTACCTTTGGGAGGGTAGGGGGGAGCTGGGGCACTTCGGTCGCAGGCTTTCGTAATCAGGCAAGATAGCTGACCACGAACGGCCTATGGTTATAATTTTGGACGTTCATCTCTCCATCGTTATTATGGTTGAGAACGGACACTGCATAGCTGGTGAAGATCATCGAGATGGATAATGCGACAGCCAGCCAAAGACGGCTTTCTTGTCCGTTTGGATTGTTGCTTGTTCCGATATCTTTAAGCATCTCGTTTCTTCCCTTTGTTGGTTGCCGGTGTTTCGCCGACTTGCAGGATACTTTGCAGGGACCGTGCCAATTTGTTTATTTTCGCACATTTCCGCCATTTGGTGAAAATTGTGGCCAGTGTATGCTAGTAATTATTGCCACTCTATGGTGAAATATGCCAATGTTTGAAAATGGATCGGGATAGCGTTCAATTTATTGGTCAATCATCGGCATTTTTAGATGCCGTCGAGCGCGCAAGTCGCGCTGCGCCTTTAAACAGGCCAGTGCTGGTGGTAGGCGAGCGCGGGACGGGCAAGGAGTTGATTGCCGAACGTCTTCATCGCCTGAGTTCACGATGGGATGGACCGCTGGTCACTATAAACTGTGCAGCTTTGCCAGAGACTTTGATCGAAGCGGAGCTGTTCGGCCATGAAGCAGGTGCCTTCACAGGCGCAACGCGCGCGCGCGAGGGCCGGTTCGAAGAGGCTGATGGCGGCACATTGTTTCTGGATGAGCTTGGCACATTAAGCATGGGTGCGCAGGAGCGTCTGCTACGCGCAGTGGAGTATGGCGAGGTCACCCGTATCGGGTCATCGCGGCCCATGCGCGTCGATGTACGCATTGTGGCCGCAACCAATGAACATTTACCCAATATGGTAGATAAGGGACGGTTCAGGGCCGACCTACTTGACCGGCTGTGTTTTGAAGTCATTACCCTGCCGCCGCTGCGCGTGCGTGAGGGCGATATCGAGGTATTGTCCGAATATTATGGGCGCAAAATGGCGGCGGAACTTGGGTGGAACGGCTGGCCCGGATTTGGCGAAGTCGCGACCCGAGCGCTGGAAAACCATTTGTGGCCAGGTAATGTGCGCGAACTGCGCAATGTTGTCGAACGCGCCGTGTATCGTTGGGCCGACCCGTCGCAACCTGTGGACTATATCCAGTTCGACCCGTTCGACAGCCCGTGGCGCGGTGGTGTTGCTGCCTCGGCCCCGGCTCAAGTACAGGCGGATAACCAGAACAATGTCGCCGAGCCACGATTTTCCACGGACCTTAGCCAAGCGGTTGATGTAACCGACTTTCGCGAGGCTACCGAGAAATTCGAAAGGGCCGTGCTTGAACAGGCGCTCGCCAAGTGCCGCTATAATCAGCGCCAAACCGCCAAGTCGCTCAATCTCAGCTATGATCAACTTCGTCATACTTTGAAGAAACACGACCTGTTGGGATAAAAAAGAGGCGGCATTTGCCGCCCCCTTCTTCAAACGAGAATACCGAAAATCAGCCGCCGTTAAAGCTGACCATGGTATAAAGCATCGGGATAGACAGCAATGTGTTGAGACGCGATGTCATCATCGCTGTGCTTGCGGCCTTGGCCTTTGTCGCGTCGTCGGCTTCAACAATGCCAAGAGCTTTCTTCTGGTTTGGCCAGATTATGAACCAAACGTTGAAGGCCATGATAACGGCAAGCCACATACCAACGCCGATCAGCTTGTAGGGATCCTGCAGCGCGAACGCTTGGTGTCCATAGCCGGCTTGAACCGAGATGATCAGACCAAGTAAAACGGTGAGCGCTGCGCTCCATCGGAAGAAGAACAACGCTGATGGGGCGATATGCTTCGAAATACCCGGTTTTAGTTCAGCAGGAATTTTCGGCATGGTCGGGATTTGTACAAAGTTGAAATAGTATAATAATCCGATCCAGACGATTCCAAAAAATGTGTGCAGCCAACGCGTGATCGTCTGCGCGGACACCTCGTCGCCGTGCAGGCCAAACATCAATGCAAATGACAGCACCAAGCCAGCGACCAGCACCAGATGTAAATTTCCAAAAAATTTCGCCATTTTTTCCTCCTGTAGGCATTCAGGTGTATTGCCCCTGATGTGCTGCTGACTATCTGGCTGACCGAGGCTTGTCACATAGTTTCTGCGCGCGACACGCGTGACCGACGGAACGGGCTTTGGTTTCACACGTTTGGTTACGAACCGACTGATAAAGAAAGATTAGCCATGCCCTTCATCCTTCCTGAGCTCCCATATGACACATCTGCATTTGGTGATCTCATCTCTGCAGAGACGTTTGACTATCATCACGGCAAGCATCACAAAGCCTATGTGGACAAAACCAATGCGCTCGTAGCGGAGGATGGAGCTTTGGCAGACGCATCATTGGTTGATGTAATTGCGGCGGCCAAGGCCCAAGGCAACAAGGCTTTGTTCAACAACGCAGCGCAAATCTGGAACCACAGCTTTTACTGGAAATGTCTTACGCCTGAGCAGCAATCGCCAACTGGCACTCTCAAGTCCATGATCGAGAAAAGCTTTGGCAGCCACGAAGATATGCTTGCGAAACTGAAAGAGGAGGCCGTGGGCCATTTTGCCAGCGGATGGGCATGGCTCATAATCGATGGCGATAATCTCAAAATCACGTCGCTTCATGACGCAGATACCCCGGTGGCGCATGACATGAAGCCGTTGCTGACCATCGATGTTTGGGAACATGCTTATTATATCGATTATCGCAACGCCCGTCCGGACTATGTCGATGCCTTGCTGAAACAGGCAATCAACTGGGAATTTGTCGCGCAAAATCTCGACGGAAGCGGCGTATCACGCGCTGACCAGTAAAGGCGACTAGCCTTGCGGGGGAAGCTCGGCGTCGTCGCCGAGCTTCAGCCCGTGACGCATGAGCATGGGTATATTGGCCAACGCGAATAAAAAGGTAAGGGCAGTTACACCCCACACTTTTATTGAAAGCCAGGTGTCGAACGAAAACCATTCTGGGCGCCGGAATATTTCATTCAGGCCCGCCAATGCGAGGAAAAACAGTCCCCAGCTCAGGGACAGTTTCATCCAGCCCGTCTCGTTCAGCCCTTGATAGGCGTGTTCCAGAACAAATTTGAGCATTGCCTTCCCGCGCAGCCAGCCGCCGAGCAGCAGGACGGCAAAGAATGCATAGATAATGGTCGGTTTAATCTGGATGAAACGTTCGTCATGGAACCAGATTGTAAGAGCACCAAAAAAAACGCCAAGCGCTGCGGTGAGCTTTAGCATAGGCGAGATTTTGCCGAGCTTGAATTTTGACACGACGACCGCGACTAGGATGGCGACCATGAAGGTTGCTGTGCCAACTATTGCGCCTTGCTTCGGATCAGTTTCGGAACTGCCTAATTTCGAAGCGATGAAAAACAGCAGCAATGGCCCGAAATCGAGAATAAAGTTCAGGGTTCCCGATGGCTTTTGCTTGGGAGTTGCTTTGTTCATAATGGGCCACCGCTTATGGCACGTGCCACGTCCTGGGCGTTAAACGGCCGGAGATCGTCGATCGACTCGCCCACGCCAATGGCATGAATAGGCAAGCCGAACTGCTTTGCGGCGGCCACCAATATCCCGCCGCGCGCGCTTCCATCCAATTTTGTCATAACAAGTCCGGTCACGTCAGCGACCTCCTTAAAAGTTTCGATCTGTGACAGCGCGTTTTGGCCAGTCGTGGCATCAAGCACCAAGACCACATTGTGCGGAGCGGCGGGATTCAAGCGACCCAATACGCGCCGGATCTTGGCAAGTTCGTCCATCAGCTCACGCTTGTTCTGGAGCCGTCCGGCGGTGTCGACGATGAGGACATCGATCCCTTCGGCTGTTGCTCTTTTGACTGCGTCAAACACAACGCCCGCCGCGTCGCCGCCTTCTGGTCCGGTTACAATCGGAACACCAATGCGATCCGCCCATACTTTCAACTGGCCAATGGCAGCAGCGCGGAATGTGTCGCCGGCCGCGAGCATGACGCCATAATCCTGTTCCAGAAACAGATTGGCAAGCTTTGCGATGGTGGTGGTTTTCCCTGACCCATTGACGCCAATCACCAGGATGACTTGCGGGCGGGGAAAGGCGTCAATCTCAAGTGGTGATGCCACCGGC
The DNA here is from genome assembly GCF_046292425.1 of Sphingorhabdus sp. GTDB lineage: Bacteria > Pseudomonadota > Alphaproteobacteria > Sphingomonadales > Sphingomonadaceae > Sphingorhabdus_B. The sequence continues at coordinate 6,989 of NZ_JBKBQV010000057.1, read as the reverse complement.
GCAAGGACCGCGGCAATTTCATCCTCCACGATTTGGCGAATGCCGTCGCCGTCAATACCCTTATCAAATCGGCCAGCTGCTATTTTGTCGCGGATTTGCGACGCCATGGCTGGACCAAGATCAGATGCAATCAATGCGTCCTCAATCTCGTCGAGATCTCTCGTCTCGAGCTTTGCCTTTGTGACCAGCCCGGCGATATTCTCGGTTAGCTTACCCGACGTTTTTTTAAGGCCGCCGAACAAACGGTCCGTCCACGCAGCATTCTCGCTCATTAGATAACCTCTGCCTTTAAAATTCCGTCTTGAATATGAGTGACGCGGGCTGCGACAATGTTGCCTTCGGCCATTACCCTGTCGAGCTTCAGATACGCGAAATTTTCCGCATGACCGGCCTGACCACCGCTTTCGACGGCGACGTTCTGCGTTGTGTCGACAAGAGCATTCATCCACGCAGTTTTTTCAGCGGCCACAGCGTCGCGCAGTGTCTTTGCGCGTGCCTTGATAATCTGTGGAGGTAGCTGCGGCATGCGGGCGGCAGGTGTGCCGTTCTTGGGCGAATAGGGAAAAATATGTCCGTGGACGATGCCGCATTGGCTGACAAGGTCGACACTGTTAGCGAACATCGCGTCGTCCTCGGTCGGGAAGCCGGCAATGATGTCTGCGCCGATGGCGATCTCTGGCCGTTTTGCCTTTAGCCGGGCGACGAGATCGATCGCCAGTTCGCGGCTGTGGCGGCGCTTCATCCGCTTAAGGATCATGTTATCGCCTGCCTGCAATGACAGATGTACGTGCGGCATGAGGCGTGCCTCACCAGTCAGCAATCCAAACAGCCGGTCGTCAATTTCAACGCCATCAATCGAAGACAGGCGAAGGCGCGGAAGGTCGGGCACAAGTTTCAATATGCGTTCCACCAGCGATCCCAGAAGTGGCTGACCGGGCAGGTCGTGGCCATAGCTGGTGACGTCGACGCCCGTCAGTACGACTTCTTGAAACCCGTTATCGACAAGCTTCTGGATATGTTCGATTACGCTTCCCGCAGGGACCGAACGGCTGTTCCCGCGACCATAAGGGATGATGCAAAAGGTGCAGCGATGATCGCAGCCATTTTGCACCTCCACGAACGCACGCGTTTTGCCCGAATAGGCAGTGACAAGATGCGGCGCTGTTTGCGCGATGGTCATGATGTCGGATACGACAACTGGCCGGTCCGTGCGATCGACTATCTCATGTAACAGCCCTGCATTTTGCTTTTCGTGATTGCCGAAAACCCCCGCGACTTCCGGCATGTTTCTGAAGGTTTCCGGATCAACCTGAGCAGCGCAGCCAGTTACCCAGACGCGCGCATCCGGCCGCCGCTTGTGCGCCTGACGAATGGCTTGCCGCGTTTGACGGACCGATTCGTTGGTCACCGCACAACTGTTGATGATGACAATGTCATCGTGCCCGGCAAGTTGCTCAGCCAAGGCATTGCTTTCCGCAAGGTTAAGGCGGCATCCCATGCTGATGACTTCAGGTTTTTGCAGCGGGGCGTTCATCCAAAATCGTCCCAGTCGGCCTGACCGGTAAAGACATAAGTCGCGCTGCCGGTCATAATGACTGGTTCGCCCGGCGCCCATGATATCGACAGGCTGCCGCCCGATTGATGCACAGTGACGGGAGAGTTCACCTTTCCCTGCCTAATGCCGGCAACCGCCGTCGCGCATGCCCCGGTGCCGCATGCTCCTGTAAGGCCAGCGCCACGTTCCCAAACGCTCAGGTGGATTTCGTTGCCTTCCACGGATGCGACATTGACGTTCACGCGCTTCGGAAAAATGGCATCATGTTCGATGTTCGGACCAATTTGTGCCAGATCTACATTATTCACATTTTCCACGAAGAAGACCACATGTGGGTTGCCCATGTTCACAGCCATAGGGTTCTCCAGCTCCAACCAACCAACTGGAATGGAACGCGTGTCCATCGCAAAAGCGAGCGGAATATCCTGCCAATCAAATTTGGGATCACCCATCACCACGGTCACATCGGCTCCTGACAACTGGCCAGAAATAATGCCGCCTTTGGTTTCGATCTCAAGATCTTGTTTCAGTAACGCGATGACGCAGCGCGACGCGTTGCCGCACGCTTCTACCTCGTTGCCATCCGGATTGAATATGCGCATGGCAACATCGGCTATATCAGAGGATAGAAGCAGAATTAACTGGTCGCAGCCAATGCCCTGTTTTCGGTCAGCAATCTGTCTCGCGCGGGCAGGTGGCATGTCCATCGGATGTGCGCGGGCATCGATAATGACAAAGTCATTACCCAGTCCGTGCATCTTGTGAAATTCGCCTGTCGCCATGGACGGCGATTTAGGGACTGCTGCGCAGATAGTCCACCGTTCATGCTTGTTTGACGTGGGGCGCTGTCAGGAAGCTTTGCGTTGAGGCAGGTTCGTTTGCTGCGTTGATTGGGCCGGTGCACGCTTGCGGCGGTGCAGCAGCATGTTTTTTTGGCTAAGCAAGGCTCGAGCCTGGTCAATGCTCAGGGGCTGGCCGAAAAGCCAACCTTGCCCGTTGCTACAGCCAAGCTCCTTGAGCTTTGCAACGACAAGCTCGTCTTCGATGCCTTCGGCAGTGATCGGCACTTTAAGACTTGCGGCAAGTCCTGCGATCACGTTCACAATCGCCTCGCTTTCCGCATTGTCCATCATGGAGGAAATAAAGCTGCGGTCGATTTTGATACGGTCAAAAGGCAGGGCACGCAAATGCGCGAGCGAGCTGTAACCAGTACCAAAGTCATCGAGCGCGATGCGGATACCTTGATTCTTGAGGCTGCCGACAATTGACTGCGCAAGGGTAAGATTTTTAAACAATGAACTTTCGGTGATTTCCACTTCAAGGCGGCTTGCGGGAAAGCCGGTTTCAAGCAGAATTTTCACAATTTTCTGCGCAAGCCAGGGGTCTTTTAGCTGAACTGGCGAAATATTTATCGACATGGTCAGCATTGGGTCCCAATTCTTGGCCTCCAACATCGCCTTGCGTACAATGCTCATGGAAAGGTCGCCGATAAGGCCAGTGTCTTCCGCGACCGGAATAAAGTCGTCAGGCGAGATGAGTCCCCGCACTGGAGAAACCCATCTGGCGAGCATTTCAAAGCCAACCAACTGGCCAGTGTTCAAGTCGATCTGCTGTTCAAAATACGGAACAAATTCGTCATTGGGAATTGCGACGCGGATATCGCCCTCTAGCGAATTGCGCGAGCGGAGTTCCAGTTCCATACCGTTTTCGAACCAGTTATATCCGTTACGGCCGTTCTTCTTTGCAGCGTAAAGCGCAATGTCCGCGCGACGCATCAGCATATCTATGGACTCACAATCATGCTCCGGCCGGCTGATACCGATGGACGCCGTAACTGTTTGCGATGAATCGGAAATGGCGATCGGACGCGCCAGTGCTTCGACAAGGTCTTCTGCAATTTGGTCGACCGATTCTGGGTATTCAGGTTCGAACATCAGGCAGATCCCGAATTCGTCTCCGCCAAGTCGCGCAATGATGCTGCTTGGGGGAACCACTTCCCGCATACGGTCCGCTGCCTCGCGTAACACAAGATCGCCGCTGTCATGACCGAAGATGTCATTTACTTTCTTGAAGCCATCCAGGTCGATCATCAGGAACGCAACCGACTTGCCTCGACGTGCGGCGCGCGCGCTTAGTTCCCCGGTCTTTTCTTTAATGGCGCGCCTGTTGAACAAATTTGTCAACGGATCGGTCATCGCCAGATGCTGGGCCCTGACCTCTGCCTGACGGTACACATGGATTTCATCGCTTAGTGCACTGGTGCGGCGCCAGGTAAGGAGGATTAACGCTATGTTGAGCAACAAGGCGGTCACCATCATCTGGTTGGTGCCTTCGCCATGGCCCATCCACGTCCAGATGACTTGCGCGCCCACCTGGCCGCCAATGGTGACAAACATAACAATTGCCGCAAACATGACAAAGGCATGGATCAGGCTATTCCGATCCTTTCGTTCCGGCGCGTGGGGCAATAGGTCAGGGGAAATTTGTTGCAAGTCCATTATCTTTCCGTTCATCGCCTTAGTCGCGGTAAATGATCAAAATAATGTTAATCGGATGACATTTGGTTGCAGATTCACCTGATACCTGAAAAAAATTGGACGCGGAATGATTTGCTTTACCTTGGCCATATTGGTAAGCGATCTGCCAAGGCGGTAAGTCTGCCCTTCAAATTATGTTGGAAATCCATTGTTTCCAGGCTGGTCGGCGAAGATTCGCTCACCGGCTTTTTGTTCGTTTATGCCTCAATTGAGGCAAATTGGTAAGGAATGTCGATGTTTGACAAGCTGAGCGACCGGTTAGGAGGGGTGTTTGATCGCCTGCGTGGTCGCGGTGCGTTGAACGAAGCAGATGTGCGTGAAGCGATGCGCGAAGTGCGCGTTGCTTTGCTTGAGGCTGATGTCGCCTTGCCCGTCGTCCGCGAATTCGTCGACAAGGTAACTGAGCAAGCCGTTGGCGCGCAGGTCCTGAAATCGGTTACGCCAGGCCAACAAGTCGTCAAGATCGTCAACGACGCACTCGTCGAAATGTTGGGCGCTGAACAAAGCGACCTGAACTTGGCCGTTGCACCGCCCGCGATCATCATGATGGTCGGTCTGCAGGGTTCCGGTAAAACCACGACGACCGCAAAAATCGCGAAGATGTTGAAGGCCAAGCAGGGCAAAAAGGTCCTGATGGCGTCGCTTGACGTCAATCGTCCCGCTGCGCAGGAGCAATTGGCGACACTTGGGACGCAGACTGACGTCGCGACTTTGCCGATCGTTCAGGGGCAGATGCCGGTCGACATAGCGAAGCGCGCCATGCAGGCGGCAAAGCTGCAGGGTTTTGACGTCCTCATCCTCGATACTGCTGGCCGTTTGCACGTCGATCAGCAGTTGATGGACGAAATGCAGGCCGTAGCAAAGGTTTCGGTGCCGCAGGAAATCTTGCTGGTGGTCGACTCACTTACTGGCCAGGACGCCGTCAACGTCGCCAAAAGCTTTGGCGAACGCGTTGATTTGACGGGTATAGTACTCACGCGGATGGATGGCGATGCGCGCGGCGGTGCTGCACTTTCGATGCGCGCTATTACCGGCAAGCCAATCAAATTTGCTGGAGTCGGCGAGAAGCTTGACGCCATTGAGGCATTTAACCCAAGTCGTGTCGCAGGCCGTATACTCGGCATGGGCGATGTCGTTGGGTTGGTCGAGCGCGCGTCCGAAATGGTCGAAAAAGAGGACGCGGAAAAGCTCGCGGCCAAAATGGCCAAGGGCCAGTTCGACATGGACGACCTGCGCACCCAGTTCCGCCAGATGACCAAGATGGGCGGCCTCGGCGCGCTCGCTGGCATGATGCCCGGCATGAAAAAGGCCAAGCAGGCAATGGACGCCAGCGGTATGAACGACAAATTGCTCGTGCATATGGATGCCATCATTGGATCAATGACGCCCAAAGAGCGGGCCAAGCCAGAGCTGCTTAACGCGAAGCGCAAAATCCGCATTGCCAAAGGCTCCGGCATGACGGTGCAAGACGTCAACAAGCTGATCAAGATGCATCAGGAAATGGCAAGCGCCATGAAGCGCATTCGCAAGATGGGTGGCCTAAAGGGCCTAGCTGCTATGTTTGGTGGAAAAGGTGGCGGAGATTTGGGCGGCGCGATGGAGGGAATGCATGGCCTTCCTCCTGGCGCGCTTCCTCCCGGCATGGGCGGGTTGCCCGGAATGGGTGGCGGTGGCGGCATGCCACCTGACTTGGCAAGACTTCTGAATAAAAAGAAATAATATATTGTTTTAATTTTTGTATTTAAGAAAGGTGAGTTAGTTTTATGGCATTATCAATGCGTTTATCGCGGGGCGGTTCGAAAAAGCGTCCTTATTATAAAATCGTCGTAGCCGACGCCCGTGCGCCGCGCGATGGCAAGTTCATCGAGCGTATCGGCAGCTACAACCCACAGCTTCCAAAAGACAGCGCAGAGCGTATGATCCTCGATACAGAGCGTGCGAAGCATTGGCTTGCGGCTGGTGCCCAGCCATCGGACCGCGTCGCCCGATTTCTCGACGTCGCTGGCGTCAAAGAGCGCAAGGTAAAGAGCAACCCGAACAAGGGTGAGCCAGGCCAGAAAGCCAAGGACCGCGCTGAAGACAAGGCTACCAAGCTTGCCGAAGCTGAAGAAGCCGCCGCAGCAGCAGCCGCTGCTCCAGCGCCTGAGGCAGAACCCGAAGTAGTCGCCGAGGAAGCGCCTGCCGCTGAAGAAGCTGCGCCGGCTGAAGCTGCGCCAGTTGCGGAAGAAGCTGCACCTGCTGAAGAAGCTGCGCCTGCAGCCGAAGAAGCAACCGAAGAAAAGGCTGAGGGCTAAGCCTTGGCTAACAACACCGTCACGCTTGCCGCCGTTTCTGGCGCGCACGGCGTGACGGGTGAAGTCCGTCTCAAGCTGTTTGCAGATAGTTTGGACAGCTTAAAACATCACAAAAGCTTCAATGACGGCGCGTTGACTGTTAAGTCGCTTCGCCCAACGAAGGACGGCGCGATTGCGCGCTTTGCTGAAATCAATGATCGCAATGCTGCGGAAAAACTGCGCAGCACCTTGCTGACCGTGCCGCGTGAGGCTTTGCCTGAACTGGGCGACGGCGAATATTATTATAGCGACCTCCTTGGTTTGCCATGCATCTCAACCGATGGCACTGATCTTGGCACCTGCGTCGCAGTCGAGAATTTTGGCGCAAGCGACGTTCTGGAAATCCAGATGCCTCCCGTCGAGGGCAAACCCGGCAAGAAATTCATGGTGCCAATGACTGCTGAGGCTGTGCCGGAGTGGCGTGCCGGTGCTGAAGGCCGCATCATAATAGATGCCGCCTTTGTGATATGACCTTCCACGCACAAATCCTCACGCTTTACCCAGAAATGTTTCCCGGTCCGCTGGGTATATCCTTGGCTGGGCGTGCGCTGGAGGAGGGGAAAT
>NZ_JBKBQV010000056.1:0-16953 GCF_046292425.1 Sphingorhabdus sp. | reverse complement strand
GCCTCATCATTGCCATGCTCACAGATTTCCACGTCACACTTGTGGAATCGCGTGGGCGCAGAATTGAATACCTTGAGCGTGCAGTGGAAATGCTTGATCTATCCACGCATGTTCATGTTGCCGGCATAACCCTTGAACGACTCGAAACTGCCCCATTTTCGGTCATTAGCGCACGGGCGTTTGCGCCATTGCCGAAATTGTTTGAGCTCGCCGCTCGGTTTTCCACAAATAACACTTTGTGGCTATTGCCAAAGGGGCGTAATGCAAATCAAGATTGGGACGAGGCACGAAAAGTCTGGGATGGTAATTTTCAGGTTATGACCAGCGTAACCGACCAAGAGGCGGGAATTCTCGTCGGCACTTTATCGGACGAGCGCGCAAAACGCACCAAATTCGAAAAACAGGGGCAATAGCCATGATCCGAATAGCCATAGCAAACCAAAAGGGTGGGGTCGGAAAAACAACAACCGCGATCAATCTTGCGACAGCGCTTGCCGCAAGTGGTTGGCGCTGTGTGCTGGTAGATATGGATCCCCAGGGTAATGCTTCTACCGGGTTGGGCCTGAAACAAGCCCAGCGGGTTCATAGCAGCTATGATCTATTGCTTGGTGATGCATCGTTAAAGGACGCGGCGATTCCTACCCTGATTCCGAATCTGGATATGGTGCCCGCGACGGTTGATTTGTCCGGCGCAGAGATTGAGCTTGTGGAGTATGAAGATCGGACAGGTCGTTTGAAAGCAGCTTTTGACAAATCCGATGCGCACTGGGACATTTGTTTGATAGACTGTCCGCCTTCGCTCGGACTGATCACCATCAACGCACTTGTGGCGGTAGATTCGATCTTGGTACCGTTGCAATGTGAATTTTTTGCGCTCGAGGGATTAAGCCAGTTGTTACAAACAGTTGAGCGAATTCAAGGGCGGTTCAATCCTGCTTTGACCATCATGGGCGTAGCTCTCACAATGTATGACAAGCGCAACAGACTGACCGAACAAGTGGCTGACGACGTGCGCAGTTGTTTGGGCGAACTTGTATTTGATACGGTTATTCCGCGGAATGTGCGTTTATCCGAAGCTCCCAGCCACGGGCTGCCTGCGTTAGTGTATGACCACCGATGCTCTGGATCAGAAGCATATATCCAACTTGCACGAGAATTGATTGGCCGCTTGCCGGCCCGGGAGTTAGCAGCGTGAGCAACGACAATTTGTCAGAAAAATCGCCCCTGAAAAAGAAGATGGGCTTGGGGCGGGGTTTAGATGCCTTGTTGGGCGAGGCGCTAGGCGGCGATAAGGCGACGGCGAAAGCATCGTCGGAACGTGACATGCGCAGCCCGGGCGTGGCCACTTTGTCGGTCGTAGACATTCGTCCCAATCCGGATCAGCCCCGGCGGCATTTTTCCGATGAGAAGCTGGATGAACTTGCGGCTAGCATTGCAAAGCATGGGATAATTCAGCCCATAGTCGTGCGCCCTTTTGAAGGCGGCTACCAGATCGTCGCGGGTGAACGTCGGTGGCGGGCGGCGCAGCGGGCGCAATTGCATGATCTCCCCGCTATCGTGCGCAATTTCGATGATGCCGAAACTCTTGAAATTGCGCTGCTTGAGAATATCCAGCGACAGGATTTAAATCCGATAGAAGAAGCGGAGGCTTATAGAAAGCTTACCGAACTGTTTGGACATAGTGCGGCGGAGCTTGCCGAGTTGGTAAACAAATCGCGCAGCCATGTCGCAAATATGATGCGCTTGCTGGATTTGCCGCAAACGCTGCGCGACTTGGTCTCTGAAGAGAAATTGAGCATGGGTCACGCGCGGGCTCTCTTGGGAAGCGCCAATGCTGTCCAGTTGGCAATGCTAGTGATTAAAAATGGCTTGTCGGTTCGCGCAACCGAAGCACTTGTGCAGCAGGAACGTGCGCCCAAGAACAAAAACAACAAAGCAGCAGCCATCCAACCGGAAAATGCCGATATTCGCGCGGTCGAGTCGCATCTGGGCGATCTCTTGGGACTAAGGGTGCGCATCGCGCAAAAGAATGCCACAGGCGCTGGCGCGGTCACGTTTGAATATGGCAGTTTGGACCAACTGGATATGTTGTGTCAGCGATTAACCGGCGAAAAATTTTAACCATAGCCGCGTCCAAAATTTACGCGTTAACCTTTCGAACACGCAATTTGATCACAAGATACTGTTTTTATTGATATTTATCTATCTAATCATAGCCATGGTCCGGGGCCAGGCGACGGCTGTTAACCACGATGTGCAGCAAAGCTTTATGATTCCATGTGCATACAGGGCGTCGAATGCAGTGGGGCATTCCAAAACTGCTTTGTCACAAAGGACCAGAACTATGTTGAACAAGACGAAAATCGCCCTTTTGGGCGCGATGGCTGTTGCCGCTACGGCATCGACCGGCGCTCAAGCCGCTACTCAAACTGCAAATGCCGAAGTTGACATCATTGCAGCAGTCCAGCTCGCGCAAAACGCTTCGCTCGACTTCGGTGTCGTTGCTTCAGGTGCCTCTGCTGGAACCGTAGAGCTACCTACCGGCGCCGACACCCGCACCTGTACCGCAGGACTGACATGTGTCGGGACTGCGCAGCGTGGTCAATTTACGGTCAGTGGCGCAGCGACCGGCTTTACGGTGGCGATTTCGGTGCCAGCATCGACAACATTAACATCGGGCGGCAATACCATGACGCTTGCGCTTACGCCGTCAATCACGTCATTTACCTCAGTTGGCGCACCACAGGTATTTTACGTCGGCGGTAGCTTGGCTGTTGGCGCCAGCCAACCGGCGGGCAACTATACTGGTACCTATACGGTCTCTGCGGACTACCAATAAGCCCAAAATCATATTCCAACGCTTGTAAAAATTGATCCCCCGGTGGCCTGGCCTCCGGGGGCTTTTTTTGTCCGCAGATATCGTTAGCAGGATAGTAACCATATTCATGCATGTTGCCACAACGGACCAGTGTGGAGGGATTGACCGCCCGACACAAATTCAATGTGGGTGAATATAACATGTTTAAATTGCTGGGAAAAGCACACCGGGTGAAACCCGGCCCTAGGGCTGCGTTGACCATTTTATTGTCAGCTATACCGTTGACCGCCGCCGTGCCTGCGCACGCCGCAGGAGATTTGCTGATCGCGCCGACGCGAGTCATTTTGGATAGCCCGCGCGGAACTGAGGTTATCCTCAATAATATTGGCGACGAAGAGGCAACATACCGCGTCACGCTTGAACTGCGCCGGATGAATGACCAGGGCAAGTTGGAAGATGTGAATCCTGAATCGATCACGGAAAAGGAAAAAGCGGCGTTAACCGCCGTACGTTATGCACCGCGGCGCGTCACTCTTCCGCCGAACCAGCCACAATCGATTCGAATTGGCATTCAACCGGATGCAGCACTGCCGGATGGGGAATATCGTGCGCATATGCTTTTTCGCGCTATCCCCAAAACTCCTCCTGCGGATGTGTCCGGCAATACAACCGAAGGCTTCAGAATTCAGATCACGCCGATTTACGGCATCAGCATTCCAGTCATAGTCCGAAAGGGTAATCTTGAGGCCACAGCGACGTTGAGTAATGTCCGCTTTGGCATGGACGAGGAGGGGCCGACGCTGGAACTGGACCTCAATCGATCCGGCGACAGATCCCTTTTTGGTGAAATTCATGTATCGAAACCCGGTATTCCAGCGCCAGTTAGCGTGACAAAAGGCATCGCGGCCTATCCGGAAATAGCCCGGCGGACCGTGTCTATTCCCATAACCCCGCAGCTTGCGGTTCAGTTGCGCGGCGAAGTCATCATTTCTTATTATGAGGCACCTGAAGCAGGTGGCGGCCTTATTAGCCAGGTGCGCTCCATTTTGCCCTGACTTTGTGGTCACGAAATCCTGAATGCGTAACATCCTCCAAAAGGCCGTAAAGGCAATGACGGCAATTGCCGTCGCAACCGGGATACTTGTGATCCCGGCTGCTCCTGCTTTTGCGTCGGGCTGGCAAGCCAATGAGGATGATGCCTTGTTGTTGGATGTACGCGCTGGTCAGTGGCGCCTCGGCGATGGCGTGCGTGGTTATCAAACCGACACTGGCATTTGCATTGATCTGGCCGATACGATAATTGCATTTGATTTGCCGATAAGGCTGGACAAGAAGTCGCGCCGCGCAACTGGGTGGTTGTTCGAAGAAAGCCGGACGTTCTCGCTCGATCGCGAAGCTGGCATAGTACAAATCATGAACAACACGCAAAAGCTCGCGCCAGCGGACGTTCGGGACGTACCTGAGGGTTGGTGTGTTTCCGCGGTGGTGATGGCCGATTGGCTGGATGTGACACTTAAAGTGGACCAATCCAATGCATTAATCCTGATCAACGCTAACCGGAAACTGCCGTTCGAACTTGCCGAAGAGCGCAAAGCACGCGCGACTAAGGTTAGAGCGCCGAAAGAATTCGACTTGAGTAGCCTGCCGCAAGCGTCAAATCCTTATAAGTTGTTCCGTCCGCCCTCCGTTGACGTCGTGGCGTCGATAAGCGCAGCCCATGATCAGCGCTCCGGCAAGCGGGCCGACGCACGTTACGAGATTTTCGCTACTGGCGAAGTGGCCGGGGCATCATTCGATGCGCGGCTGTCATCAAACGGTCGGGGCGTTCCAGAAAGCCTTCGGCTCCGTGCTTACCGGACGGATCCCGGGAGTGAACTTTTGGGGCCGCTCAACGCAACACATTTTGCCTTGGGGGATGTGGCCACCAATGCGACAGCGCTTGGTATTCAAACCACTGCAGGGCGCGGCGCCTTTGTTACAAACCGCCCTCTGAACAGGCCAGCCAGCTTCGACCGCACCGTCTTTCGAGGAGAATTGCCCGAAGGGTGGGATGCGGAGCTTTACCGTAACGACCAGTTAATCGGCTATGTCCAAAGCCGAGGCGACGGGCGCTTCGAATTTCTCGACGTGAACTTGCTTTACGGCCAGAACAGGTTTGAGGTGGTATTATACGGCCCTCAAGGGCAAGTGCGCCGTGAAGTGAAAATGATTCCAGTTGGCCTGGACTCCATTCCGCCGCGAGAAACTTATTACTGGGCTGCTATACAGGATGCGGGACGCGATCTGGTAAATGTGGGCCGCGCGGAACAGAATGATTATCTTGGCTGGCGTGCGGGATTTGGCTTGGAACGGGGTCTTGACCCAAAGACGTCAGTCGCAGCGTCGCTATTTAGCTCAATGCTGCGCGGACAGCGCCAATATTATCTTGAAGCGTCGGTCCGCCGCGCTGTCGGGCCCACCCTGATTGAAATGGCAAGTGCCGCCAATATTATTGGCGGCTATGCATTGCGGGGACAAGTGCTGGCACAAGTGGGCAAAGCGCTTGTGACCGGGGAAAGTGCCTGGCTTTTCGGAAACTATCAGAGCGAGCGATATGATAAGGATGTCCGGCATTTTAACAGCATGTCGCTTGACCATGTGTTGAAATTCGGACGCACGTATTTACCTGTTCGCGGCGAGCTGCGCTACATTGAGCGGATCGACGGAGGCAGCCGTATTGAGGCTGCATCGAGAGTTTCCTTTCAAGTCAGTAAGTTAAACGCGAGCGCGGAACTCGAATGGTCGCAAGACCGGAACAGAGGCAGCGTCGATGCAACCTCGCGACTTGATTCAGCATTACGGCTTTCCGGACGGGTAGGTGGGTTGCGTCTGCGCGGCGAAGCAACATTTGCTCTGTCCGGAGACGCCGGATTCCGCGAATCCAGAATTACGGGTGAATGGCGGGCGGGAGAGCGGGCCGACTGGAAAGTTGCAGCGGGCTACTCCGCAAGCGACTCGCGGGGGCGTCTGTCACTAGGTCACAGCCGCAGATTCAAACATTTTGCCATAACAGGACAAGTGGAGGCCGCGAGTGATGGATCCGTCGCAGCCGGATTGAATCTCGCCTTCAGCCTGGGTCCAAACCCGCACAGGGGCGGGATTCGCGTGGCGGCAGAAAAGCTTGCATCATCTGGACAGGCATTTGCTGTCGTTTTTCAGGACGACAATGCCGACGGCATCCGTCAGGCCAATGAGGCTGTGCAGCAAAATGTCGAACTGACAGCGGGATCAACGGGTCGTGGGGCCCCGACCGACACCGAAGGGCGCACTATCATAGATGGCCTTGTACCCTATGAGCATATTCTGATTGGGATTGATGCATCAAGCTTGCCTGATCCCTTCGTTCAACCGGCCACAAGCGGCATTGTAATCACACCGCGCCCCGGCATTCCGACAATCATTGAGCTGCCACTTGTTGCTGCGGGCGAAATCTCAGGAAGCTTGCAGCGTGAGGGTGGAAAATCGCTGAGCGGTGTCGATGTCGAGCTTCTTGATAAAGATGGCCGGGTCGTAAAGTCTAGCCGCACTGAATATGACGGGTTTTTCCTTTTCGAATTTGTGCCCTACGGCAATTATCGCGTCCGCGTCGCGCCTTTATCCGCCAACATTATAGGCGTGGCCACAGAACTGCCGGGTGTTGCGGCACTAAGCAAAGCAAGCGGCACTGTCGATATGGGTGTCATCATAGCGCGAGCGGTTCCACGGCTTGCGAATATTGCCACGGGACCCACCGGCGCAGCCCAGGGGCCCTAAACGGGCGGCATTGCATCCACGCGCAGATTTACGCGTTGCTGTTGCTGAATAGAAAAGGCTCGCATAGGCTTTGCGCGGGAGTTAATTTATGGATGCAGCGCGATCTTTGAAACAGAATGGGGTGAAGCGGCACCGACTGTCCACACGGATCTGGCATTGGTCAAACGCCGTTTTTGCCACGATATTGCTAATGAGTGGTCTGATGATCTTCAATGCGCATCCGCAACTTTATTGGGGTGCATATGGGTCACGCGAAGATTATGCGTGGTTGCAAATTGACGACACTCGCACAACGGGTTTTGTGAGAATCGGAAACGCGCGGGTAGAAACCACTGGCGTTCTCGGACTCTCCTTGGATGCTGATGACAAGTTGCGTCGGGTCGCGTTTCCCGGATGGGCAACGATACCGACCCACTATGATCTCGCGGCTGCGCGGCGTTGGCATTTCGCCTTTGCATGGTTGTTCGCATTCGGATTGACGGCGTTTATGCTCGTTTCGTTGTTCAACGGGCATATCCGCAAGGACTTGCACGTTCGCCAGCGGGAGTGGAGCTTAAGCGCGCTTTGGAGCGACATTAAAAATCATGCCCGGCTGCGCTTTGGCGATGCGCACGGTGCAAGCAACTATAATATAATACAAAAATTGAGTTATATTGGGGTGATATTCCTTTTACTCCCGATGTTGATCCTGACGGGGATCACTATGTCCCCAGCCATGAATGCAGCATGGCCTTGGTTGTTAGACATATTTGGTGGACGGCAATCAGCGCGGTCCCTTCATTTCATTGCAGCAGCTTTATTGAGCATTTTCGTAGGCGTGCATTTGGTTATGGTCCTGCTCTCCCGACCAATAAATGGCGTCCGTTCGATGATAACCGGGTGGCATATGCCGTCGCCGAAATCCGATTCTGCGGAGAGCATGTCATGACCTATGACCGCAAATTGTTGCGCCGGCGTGACCTGCTGCGTGGCGCAACCTTGGGGAGCAGCGCGCTGATCCTAAGTGGTTGTGACGCCATGAATGAGAATGCGACATTTCGGTCTGCTCTGCGGGTGGCGGAAAAGCTGAACCAAGCGACGCACCGCACGCTGACGCATCGCGCGACATTGGCACCCGAATTTGCGATGTCGGACATCTCGCCGGTGTTTAAAACCAATGGTTCGCTGACCGGGACTTCAACGGACTATCTGGCGCATCTGCAAAACAATTTCGCAGATTGGCGTTTGCGCATTGATGGCATGGTGGCTAACCCGATGAATGTTAGTCTGGACGCGCTCAGATCGATGCCAGCGCGCACGCAGATCACGCGGCATGATTGCGTGGAGGGATGGAGCGCCATTGCACAATGGCAAGGCACGCCGCTTCGGCTCTTGCTACAACAGGCGCGATTGTCGAACCAAGCAAAGTATATCGTTTTTCACTGTGCCGACAATTACGGCGCACGCCCTTATTATGAATCGATTGACCTGATCGACGCCTTTCATCCGCAGACCATATTGGCGTGGAGTATGAACGGCGAAACGCTTCCAGTGAAATATGGAGCGCCCGTCCGGCTCCGGGTGGAACGTCAATTGGGATACAAGCACGCCAAATATGTCATGCGTATCGAAGCAACGGACGATCTATCAACATTCTACGGCGGGAAGGGCGGATATTGGGAAGATGTCGGTGACTATGAGTGGTATGCCGGAATCTAGGCTTGCACGCCTGCGCCGTTAATGGAAAAGCCTTTGTAGATAATAGGGAGACCCATGCAACATGAAGACACGCGCCGCAGTAGCTTTTGAAGCCAAAAAGCCCTTGGAAATCGTTGAGCTTGATCTTGAAGGTCCAAAGGCAGGCGAAGTGCTCGTGGAAATCATGGCGACGGGCATCTGCCACACCGACGCTTATACGCTCGACGGTTTTGACAGCGAGGGCATATTCCCATCGGTGCTTGGCCATGAAGGCGCAGGGATTGTCCGCGAGGTTGGCGCGGGCGTGACCAGCGTGAAGGCTGGCGATCATGTCATCCCATTGTACACGCCTGAATGCCGGCAGTGTAAAAGCTGCCTTTCTGGCAAGACCAACCTATGCACCGCAATTCGTGCGACGCAAGGAAAGGGGCTGATGCCTGATGGAACAAGCCGGTTCAGTTATAAGGGGCAGACAATCTACCATTATATGGGCTGCTCGACGTTTTCGAACTTCACCGTCTTGCCGGAGATCGCAGTTGCCAAAATTCGTGAAGATGCGCCGTTCCAGTCAAGTTGTTACATCGGTTGCGGCGTAACGACGGGTGTTGGCGCAGTTGTAAACACGGCTAAGGTGCAGGTGGGCGACAATGTTGTTGTGTTTGGCCTTGGCGGTATTGGCCTGAACGTTATCCAAGGCGCGCGATTGGCGGGTGCGGGCATGATCATCGGCGTGGACATCAACCCTGACCGCGAGGAATGGGGGCGCAAGTTCGGAATGACAGCGTTCCTCAATTCCCAGGGCATGAGCCGCGAAGATGTTGTCGCAAAAATTGTACAGATGACTGAGGGCGGCGCGGATTATACCTTCGATGCAACGGGGAATACGGAGGTCATGCGGACTGCGCTTGAGGCGTGCCATCGCGGTTGGGGCACAAGCATCATCATTGGCGTCGCCGAAGCCGGCAAGGAAATTTCCACGCGACCATTTCAGCTGGTAACAGGCCGTAACTGGCGTGGAACCGCTTTTGGCGGGGCCAAAGGGCGCACAGATGTGCCAAAGATCGTCGATATGTACATGACCGGCAAAATCGAGATTGACCCGATGATTACGCATGTCATGGGTCTGGAAGACATCAACAAAGCTTTTGATTTGATGCATGCTGGGGAAAGCATCCGCAGCGTTGTCGTGTTTTAACCGAGGGAGAGACGAATATGTTCAGTCACATGATGGTCGGCAGCAATGATATTGCCCGTTCAAAAAAATTCTACGACGCAACCTTCGCCGCGATGGGTGGAAAGCCCGGTATTCAGGATCCAAAGGGCCGTTTGATCTACATGCACAACGGATCGATGTTCCTTGTCACCCCGCCGATCGATGGCAATCCAGCGACGCATGGCAATGGCTGCACCATTGGATTCGCCATGACGCCAGAGCAAGCCAATGCATGGCATCAGGCTGGCGTCGACAATGGCGGGGAAGCCATTGAGGATGCGCCCGGCATCCGGGAAGGCAACGGGATGAAATTGTACCTGGCCTATTTGCGCGATCCTGATGGCAATAAACTGTGCGCTTTGCACCGTGTTACTGACTGATACGCCACAGCCATGACCGATGCCGAAGCGCAGCTTTATAATGACTTGGCTGCGCTCGGCATCGTTTACGAAGTATATGAACATCCCGCTGTCTTCACAGTGGCGGAGAGCAGCCAGCACAATGATGCAATACCAGGCGCGCATACAAAGAACTTCTTCTTGAAGGATAAAGCGGGGAAGTATTTTCTCGTGACCGTTCCAGCCGACGCCCGCGTTGATCTTAAAGCACTGCCCGCCGCCATCGGATGCGGACGCGTCAGTTTTGGCAAAGCCGAAGACATGGAACACTTGATTGGGGTAACGCCCGGGTCGGTCACTGCTCTGGCCATCATGAATGACTCCGCTGGCGAAGTGGGGTTTGTTCTTGATGCTTCCTTGATGGAGGCGGAGCTCATCAACTGTCATCCCTTGCGCAATACGGCGACACTTGGCCTTGCGCCTGATGACCTTGTTCGGGCAGTAACATTTTGGCGGCATCCACCGTTCATCAGGGCTATTCCGATAATGGAGTCGGTATGACTTTCGAAACTGTGTCCACCAATATGGCCTTTGGCGGCGTTCAAGGTGTCTATCGCCACGCATCGACGGCAACGGGGACTGACATGACGTTCTCCGTTTACGTGCCACCCCACACTAAGGGCGAACGGCTTCCGGTCGTGTGGTTTCTGTCGGGCCTGACCTGCACCCATGCCAATGTGACAGAAAAGGGTGAATTCCGGCGCGCATGTGCTGAACTTGGCTTGATTTTCATCGCACCCGACACCAGCCCCCGTGGCGAGGGCGTTCCTGATGACGCAGAAGGTGGCTATGATTTCGGCCTTGGTGCTGGCTTTTATGTGAACGCCACACAAGCACCCTTTGATACGCATTACCGGATGCGGGATTACGTTGAGACCGAACTGCCGGCGATCATTGCATCAAATTTCCCTGCCGACATGCAGCGGCAAGCAATCATGGGGCATTCCATGGGCGGCCATGGCGCATTGACCATCAGCCTACGAAACCCGGGACGGTTCCGCTCAACCTCTGCGCTCGCGCCTATTGTATCGCCAATGGACTGTCCGTGGGGCGAAAAAGCACTGGGGGGCTATATCGGGCAGGATCGGACGCAATGGCGTGCCTATGACAGCGTGGCGCTGATCGAAGATGGCGCACGCCTGCCTGACCTATTGGTGGATCAAGGCAGCGACGACAATTTCCTTGAGACGCAACTCAAGACGCATTTACTTGTCGAGCAATGCGCAGCAGTCGGCCAGCCAGCGACCATCCGGATGCAGCCCGGCTATGACCACAGCTATTACTTTATCTCAACCTTCATGGGCGCGCATCTGACCTGGCATGCTGATCGATTGAAAGGCTGAGATTTTGGGCACTGGCGAAATCGAACATGGCGGGGTAAAATGCCAAATGCCTCGCGGGTGTAGCTCAATGGTAGAGCAGCAGCTTCCCAAGCTGAATACGGGGGTTCGATTCCCCTCACCCGCTCCATGATTTCGCCGGACGGGCCCTTTGTCTTGTTGGATGATGCCCGGGAGCATGATGCATCGCCTGCGCGCCTTTATGCTAACCCTGTCGAGATACTGACTGCCCGCACGAGCGACGACATCGACCGGCTATTGGTATCGCTTCGACAAGCACAAAATGACGGGCTCCATGCCGCCGGCTTTTTGGGATATGAAGCAGGGACGCACTTCCTGCCCAATTTGTCCCCGGCCGATGGATTAAATGCTTGGTTCGGGTTATTTAGAGATTTCAGAAGCATAGCCACAGACGCCTTGCCGTCATTCTTGCCCGATCCCGCTGGTTGCTGGCTTTCCGAGCTTCGCCCGAGCATTTCACGCGCCGATTACAGCGAGGCATTCGCAACGGTGCAGGATTATATCCGCGCAGGCGATATTTATCAGGCCAATCTGACATTTCCGCTGACGGCTGATTATGCAGGTGACCCGCTGGCCTTATATGCTGCATTACGTAAGCGCGCCAGCGCCGGCTATGGCGGTGTCATCTGGACCGGCGAAGCGCATTATCTTTCGTTTTCCCCGGAACTGTTTTTCGCGCTAAAGGGCCAGAGGGTCACGACGAAGCCAATGAAGGGAACGGCCCAGCGTCAGCCTGATCCCCAAAAGGACGCCGAAGTGGCTGAGTTACTCCGCACTGAACCAAAGCAGCGGGCAGAAAATTTGATGATTGTGGATCTGCTGCGTAACGACCTGTCCCGGGTTTGCACAGCAGGGTCGGTGGAGGTACCATCATTATTTCACATTGAAAGCTATCCGACCGTTCATCAGATGACTTCCACGGTTACAGGCGTGTTGAGCGACCACAAAGATGCCGTTGACGTCATAACGGCCCTATTTCCGTGTGGCTCGATTACCGGCGCACCTAAAATCCGGGCAATGCAAATTGTAGAAGAAGTCGAAACTGCACCGCGCGGTGTTTATTGCGGTTCTTTCGGCCGGATCGACAACAATGGCGATGCTGCATTCAACGTTGCCATTCGTACATTTACCGTGTGTGATGCAACGAAGTCGCTCACGTTCGGCTTGGGGTCTGGGATCGTAGCAGATTCCAACGAAACAGATGAATGGGCCGAGTGTCTGGCCAAAGGGGATTTTGCCAAATTGGATAGTCACGGGTTTGATCTTATTGAAACGATGCGTTTTGAACCCATGACGGGGATCATGCGGCTCGAGCAACATCTTGAGCGGATGAAGACCAGCGCCATGGCCTTTGGTTTTGAATTCGATCGGCATGAAATGCGCAATCGCCTGCACGCGGGGATATTTCACCTTGAACATCTTTCGAAAATCCGGCTCATGGTATCGCGGCACGGTGGGCAGGCAGTTGAAATCTGGCCCTTGGAAGATGTTGCCGAATGGCGCGTAGGCGTTGTCCCGCTTCCGGTTACTCCGCAGGATTTTCGGCTGCGTCACAAAATCACCGACCGCGCCTTTTACGATAATGCGCGCAAATCGCGACCCGATTGCGATGAAGTCATCTTTGTCGGAACGGACGGTCTGCTTACCGAAGGCAGCATAACCGCTGTGTTTGTGGAACGGGACGGCAAGTTGCTTACCCCTCGGTTGGAGACTGGGCTGCTCCCGTCCATTTTGCGTCGTGAACTGCTTGAGACTGGGCAAGCCGAAGAGGCTGATCTGACGCTCCGTGATTTAGGCGAGCAATTTTGGGTCGGCAACAGTCTGCGGGGATTAATAAGGGCCAACAGGGTTGCGTAACTTTTGACGAGCCATTAGGGGCAGGCACGCAATTTCTGTTCAATAATAGCGCGAAAGTATGATGATGATTGACCGTCTGTCGGCTGCCCTTGGGCGGATTGCTCCTTCTGCGACGCTCGCCATGTCGGGCCGCGTGATCGATTTGAAAGAGCAAGGTATTGATGTCATCGGCCTGTCTGCTGGCGAGCCAGATTTTGACACGCCTGACTTCGTCAAAGATGCTGCCATTCAGGCGATCCGGGACGGAATGACCAAATATACCGCAGTGGACGGCATCGCGCCGCTGAAGCAGGCAATCATCGCCAAGTTCAAGCGCGATAACAATATCGACTATTCGCCAAAGCAAATCACCGTCAACTCGGGCGGAAAGCACACTTTGTTCAACGCGCTTGTGGCGACTATCGATGCGGGCGACGAAGTCATCATCCCTGCGCCATATTGGGTGAGCTATCCCGATATTGTCCAATTTGCAGGCGGTACGCCAGTCATCGTCATGGCAACAGCCGCGCAAAATTACAAAATTACTCCTGAGCAGCTGGATGCAGCCATTACCCCCAAGACGCGCTGGCTTATCTTGAATTCCCCTTCCAACCCGACAGGGGCCGCCTATGACGCGGCGGAGTTGAAGGCGCTGGGCGAGGTGTTGTTAAGACACCCGCATGTGATGCTGCTGTCGGATGATATGTACGAGCATATCTGGTATGCGCCAAAGCCCTTCGCAACGATGCTTCAGGTCTGCCCAGACCTGTATGATCGTACCTTGACGATGAATGGCGCTTCGAAATCCTATGCCATGGCAGGTTGGCGGATTGGCTACGCGGGCGGCCCAGCCTGGCTCATTAAAGCAATGGCCGATTTGCAGTCGCAGTCCACCAGTAACCCGTGTTCGATCAGCCAATATGCGGTGCTCGCGGCGTTGAATGGCCCGCAAGACTTTTTGCGCGAACGGAACATCGCGTTTCGTGAACGCAGGGATATTGTCGTAGCGATGCTTAACGATGCGCCTGGCCTCAGCTGCCCCACGCCTGAAGGCGCATTTTACGTCTATCCTGACGCTACGGGCGTTATGGGCAAGAAAACGCCTCAAGGGCGGACCATCCAAACCGATGCTGATCTTATCGACTATTTCCTCGACGAATATCGTGTTGCTGCGGTGCATGGTGCAGCCTTTGGATTATCGCCCGGTTTCCGCATTTCTTACGCAACTTCGTCGGATATTCTAAAAGAAGCATGCACGCGCATCCAGTCGGCTTGCGCTGCGCTCACTTGAACGGGCTTGTTCCAATATCCACCGGCGTTAACGCTCATTTAATCTGAGGTCTGCTTGAAACTATTTGTAGCGGGCAGGCGTATCTACCTTAGCTTTAATACAGGTAGCCAGAAAGCGAGATGACCGATGGACCGCATATTCAACTTCGTGCGATCAGATCTATTCCTCAGTTTAATCGGCGGATTTGCACTCGGCGTTGCAGGCTTGGCGTTTATAAAGCCAGCCAGCGCGAATGATGTTAAGGCTGAAACTGCGCAGTCGCTCTCCATTGGAAACCTGTCCTATGAAACAGCATCACAGAACCCCTAAACGTGTCTTCCGCCTTCTAAATCTGGTATTGCTATTGGGAATGGCGGCCGGCTGTGGGTCGGAGATCGGCGCGCCCGTCGGCAGTGCACACGCAACGGAGGGTATCCGCATAGCGGCCCCTGCAAAAGCTATCGTTGAGCCCAAGGCGCAGCAGGTTGCCGTATTTGCAGGTGGCTGTTTCTGGGGCGTTGAGGCAGTTTTCGAACGCGTGAAGGGCGTGACCCGAGTTGAACCCGGCTATTCAGGCGACACAAAAGCGACAGCGGATTATGACCTCGTCAGTGCTGGCCGGACGAAGCATGCGGAATCTGTGCGGGTGTTTTATAACCCGGCTCTCGTCAGCTATAACGACTTGCTGCATATATTCTTTTCTGTGGCGCATGACCCAACCCAGATAAATCGCCAAGGACCCGACCGAGGCGCGCAATATCGCACCGCCATTTTCCCCGTAAATGATGGACAGCGCGTTGCCGCGCAGGCCTATATTGCGCAACTGGACAAGGCGGCATATTGGAAGAAGCCGATCGTCACCACGATTGAACCTCTAAGCTTCTTTCCGGCGGAATCCTATCATCAGGATTTCATGGCAAAGAACCCGCAGCATCCGTATATACTGCAGTGGGACAAGCCGAAGATTGCCAATCTCAATCGGCTTTTTGCGAACCGTGTGCGGTAGTTACCCGCGATAGGCTGGTATAGCCCAGCCTTTCCAGATCGCCATGGCGCGCAAGGCAAATCCGGCCAGCGCGCTGATGATTGCGGCTGGCCACACCGGAAGGCCCAAATACATCAGCAGCCCAAACAGGCCTGAGGCAAGTGCCGCGGCGGTTACGTAGATTTCAGGCTTTAGCAGGATTGATGGCTCACCTGCCAACACATCACGTATAATGCCGCCAACGCAGGCCGTAATGACGCCCATCATCATGGCGGGCAATAAAGGCACACCAAGCGTTAGGGATTTCCAGGTGCCGAACACGGCGTAGATGGCAATTCCAACCGCATCGAACCAGTCCAGCGCGCGGGCATTCCAGACATTGCGTGGTGTAATCCAAACAAGCATTGCCATAATCATGCAGGTTGCGGCAAAACGCCAATCCTGAACCCAGAACACGGGCGCGCCGATCAACAGGTCACGCACTGTGCCACCGCCAACTCCGGTAATGAGAGCGAAGAAGGAAAAGGTCACCAGCGTCTGTTGCCGTTGGGCAGCCGCTAAAGCCCCTGAGGCGGCGAAAACAGCGATACCAAATAGATCAAGCCACGAGATCATGGCCGGCGCAATCTGGACCGCCTGGGTTATCATTACATGTGGATCGGCTTGCCGGTTACAGCCATTGCCGCTTCTTTGAGAGCTTCGGCATGCGTCGGGTGGGCGTGGCAAGTATAGGCAATGTCTTCCGACGTCGCCCCAAATTCCATCGCGGTGCACGCTTCGGCAATCATGCTGCCAGCAATCGACGCGATGATGTGCACGCCCAGGACACGATCAGTCTTCGCGTCTGCAATGACCTTCACAAAACCGTCTGTGTCTCGATTTGTCTTTGCCCGACTGTTCGCCATCATCGGGAACTTGCCCACTTTGATTTCGCCGCCCGAAGCAGCAGCACTCTCTTTGGCTTCTTCCTCCGTCAGGCCAACACTCGCAATCTCGGGATAAGTATAGACGACGCCGGGGATGACGTCATGGTTGATGATTCCCGTCAGGCCAGCCACAAACTCTGCGGCAGCGATGCCCTCATCCTCGGCCTTGTGCGCCAGCATTGGGCCAGGGCAAACGTCACCCACGGCATAAATGCCTGGAACGCTGGTCTGGAAATCATGACCAATTTCGATTTGCCCACGTTGGTTGACCGTGACGCCAGCCTTATCGAGCGCAAGGCCGTCGGTGTTTGCACGGCGACCAATTGCGACGAGGACGCAATCGGCTTCGATCGTTTCGCTGGCGCCCCCTGCGGCCGGTTCCACAGTCAGCGTTGCCGTTCCACCATTAACGGTGGCCCCTGTGACTTTCGTCCCAGTGCGTATGTTGAAGCCCTGTTTCTTGAAGATCTTCGCGGCTTCCTTGCGGACTTCCCCATCCATGCCGGGCAGGATCTGGTCGAGATATTCCACGACAGTCACCTGCGCGCCAAGACGCAGCCACACGCTGCCCAGTTCAAGGCCAATGACACCGCCGCCGATGACCACAAGGTGCTTTGGCACTGTGGGCAAGGCAAGTGCGCCAGTGGAGTCGACAATGACCTTCTGGTCAATTTCTA
>NZ_JBKBQV010000055.1:0-17114 GCF_046292425.1 Sphingorhabdus sp. | reverse complement strand
TCAAATGAAATCCTACATTGCAAGCGATGAAGATGGGATGCGCCTGCTCAGGAGAGAGAAACCGTAGTGCTGAGCCTGTCGAAGCGCGCCTCACAATATCGCGCCACATTCGCGAGGCGCCCTTCGACTTTCACGAGCGCGTTGCGCTGACGGCTCAGGGCTGCGGTTTTCATTTGTTGGTTCGCGGCGACTCGCTGCCGATAATCTCTTCCTTGACTCTCCGCATCCAAAGTTTAATCGTGCGATTAAATTCATGACACACAGGAGAGAGAATATGGCAGACGCCTATATTGTAGATGCGGTCCGAACCGCTGGTGGTCGCCGCGGCGGCAAGCTTGCCGGTGTCCACCCGGTTGATCTGGGCGCGGCGGTGCTGGATGCCATTGCTGACCGCAATGATTTCGATCCGGCGGCGATTGAAGATGTCATCATGGGCTGCGTTATGCAGGGCGGAGAGCAAGCGGGCGACGTTGGCCGCAATATCGTGCTTGCGTCGCGCTTGCCCAATTCCATCCCCTCGGTCAGCATTGACCGCCAGTGCGGTTCATCACAGCAGTCGATGATGTTTGCAGCGCAAGGCGTCATGTCGGGCACGCAGGACATTGTTCTGGCCGCTGGCATCGAAAGTATGACACGCGTGCCGATGGGCTCGACGTCTATGCTGTTCAAGAAAGAAGGTATGGGCACATACAAGAGTCCCCGGCTTGAAGAAGCTTATCCCGGCATCATGTTCAGCCAGTTCATGGGCGCAGAAATGCTGGTGAAGAAATATGGCTTCACCCGTGAAGACCTTGACCAATTCGCGCTGGAATCACACCAAAAGGCGATTGCCGCTACCCAAAGCGGTGCCTTCGCCAACGAAATAGTGGGCATGGAGGTCGACACGCCGGACGGCAAGATTGTTCACAATACAGACGAAGGCATCCGCTACGACGCGACGTTTGAAAGCCTGTCAGGTGTCAAATTGCTTCAGGAAGGTGGTTCGATCACCGCCGCCAACGCCAGCCAGATTTGCGATGGTGCCTCTGCCGTTCTGATCGTGTCGGAAAAGGCGTTGAAGGAACATGGGCTGACCCCGCGCGCCCGGATCGTCAATTTGACGGTGACGGCGGGTGACCCGGTAATCATGCTGGAAGAGCCATTGTTCGCAACCGATCGCGCGTTTCAGCGCTCGGGCATGAAGATGTCCGACATTGACCTGTATGAGGTAAATGAGGCGTTTGCGCCTGTGCCATTGGCATGGCTGAAGCATACCGGCGGCGACCGTTCCAAAATCAACGTCCATGGCGGCGCGATCGCGCTTGGGCATCCGCTGGGCGCGTCGGGCACGAAGCTGATGGCGACGTTGCTGAATGCACTCGAAGCACGCGGCGGCAAATATGGCCTGCAGACAATGTGCGAAGGCGGCGGTCAGGCGAACGTTACGATCATCGAGCGGGTTTAACTCGCCATCATCCACAAGCGTCACCCTGGAGTCATGGGCGTGCAGAGCACAACTTGTTTCAGGGTCCATCGTGTCACACAAACGAGAGTCTCGGTGGACAGATGGATGCTGAAACAGTTTCGGCATGACGCAGCTTAAATCGGAGAGAGTATTATGAAACTGGATTCAACAGTCGCAGCAGTCGTCACCGGCGGCGCATCGGGCCTTGGCGAAGCAACTGCGCGGGCGCTGGCCGCAAAGGGTGTGAAGGTCGCGATTTTCGACCTTCAGGCTGACAAGGGTGAGGCACTTGCCGCTGAAATCGGCGGGGTGTTTTGCAACGTCAATGTTACCAGCGACGAAAGCGTTGACGCTGGCTTTGCCAAGGCGCGCGCGGCGCATGGTCAGGAACGCATCTTGGTCAACTGCGCTGGCACGGGCAACGCGGCCAAAACCGCAAGTCGTTCGAAGGAAGATGGTTCAATCAAGCATTTCCCGCTCGACGCTTTTGACCGCATCATTCAAATCAATCTGGTCGGCACATTTCGCTGCATAGCCAAGTCGGCGGCAGGTATGCTGACGCTTGAGCCGATGGAAGATGGTGAGCGCGGCGCGATGGTCAATACCGCCTCGGTCGCGGCAGAGGATGGCCAGATGGGCCAAGCGGCCTATTCCGCATCCAAGGGCGGCGTTGTCGGTATGACTTTACCAATCGCCCGCGACCTGATGAGCGAAGGCATTCGCGTCAACACGATCCTGCCAGGCATTTTCAATACGCCGCTAATGAATGGCGCACCGCAAGCCGTTAAAGACGCGCTTGCAGCATCGGTGCCTTTCCCGAAACGCCTTGGCCATCCGCATGAATTCGCGCAGGTTGCCCTGACGATGATCGAGTGTGGTTACTTCAATGGCGAAGACGTACGCGTCGATGGCGCAATCCGCATGGCACCACGTTAAAGCCATGAGCGGCTTCACCCAGATCATTTACGATGTCGCCGACGGCATCGCCACGATTACTATGCACCGTCCGGAAAAGATGAATGCATTTACGAACGTGATGATGCGCGAGATGTGCACCGCGTTTGATCTGGTGGATGCCGATGACGCTGTGCGCGCGGTCATCGTGACGGGATCGGGCGAGCGTGCCTTTTGCGCGGGTGCAGACCTTACGCCGGACTCGGGAGGCGACGTATTCGCCAGCCGGTCGGAAGTCGAAACGCTGTCCGATGAGCGCGTGCGCGATTCGGGCGGGCGGCTGACCTTGCGGATATTTCAGTGCAAAAAGCCTGTGATCGGTGCAATCAACGGCGCAGCAGTCGGCATTGGCGCCACAATGCAGTTGCCCATGGATTTCCGTCTGGCCAGCGACACGGCGCGCTTTGGTTTTGTTTTTGCCCGTCGCGGCATTGTGCCTGAAGCGGCATCAAGCTGGTTCCTGCCGCGCCTTGTCGGCATGCAACAAGCGTTGGAATGGTGCATGACAGGGCGCGTCTTTAACGCAGATGAGGCCCTTAAGGGTGGCCTTGTCCGTTCGGTCCACGCACCGACCGAATTGATGGAAGCGGCCCGCGCGCTTGCACGCGAGATTGCGGACAATACCGCGCCGGTGTCGATTGCCCTAACCCGCGCAATGTTGTGGCGATTGTCGGCGGCTGACCACCCCATGTCCGCGCATGCGATTGACAGCCGGGCGATCTACCGCCGCGCGCGGTCAGGCGACGCGAAAGAGGGCATCGCAAGCTTTCTCGAAAAGCGCAATCCCGTTTATCCCGACAAAGTTTCGACAGACCTGCCTGACTTCTTCCCATGGTGGGATGAACCTGTTTATAAGTAACCCTACGTAAAGGGAGCAGGGCACCAATGGCCACAACAGGACCGAGATTGGCAAGCGATTCAAACGATGGAAGCAATGCGCGCGATCAGCTGATCGATGCAGCCAGCCAGATCATGCGCGATGGCGATACGATTGATTTGTCACTGTCCGAACTGTCATTGCGTGCTGGCCTCAACAGTGCGTTGGTCAAATATTATTTCGGCAACAAGAACGGGCTGATGCTTGCGCTGCTTGACCGCGATATGGGCAATATTGTCCAAAGCCTAGGCGCATTGGTGGCAAAAGATATGCCGCCCGCTGACAAGTTGCGCATTCATATCGGGGCGGTCATCGACACCTATCACGCTTTTCCCTATCTCAACCGACTGTTGATGCGCATGGTCCGCGACAGCGCGCCCGCCGAAGCCGCCCGTATTGCCGAGCTTTACCTCAAGCCAATATCAAAAACTTATGAGGTACTGATCGCGCAAGGTGTGGAGGCCGGCAAGTTCCGCAAGACCGACCCGCAATTCTTCTACTTCACCGTAACGGGCGCGGCCGACCGCTTTTATTCGTCGCGGCTGGTGCTACGCCATTGCTATAATCAGGACGATTTTGACGAGAATATGCGCGATGCCTATCGCGAACATACGATTGACCTGATTATGCGCGGCTTGCTGGTGTAGATACCAAACCAGTTCATCACATCCCCAACGCGGCCCTGATCTCATCACCATCGGCATCAAGCATCGGCGGATGCGCGTAGTTCGATACTGGCGTTCCGGCATACTGCACTGGATGCTTCATCGACCGATATTTGCCGATGTCCGGCGACTCCAGTTCTTCGAAAAAACCGACATCGGCCAAATGCGGGTCCGCCAGCACATCGGCCATACGGTTATATTTCATCGCCGGAATGTCATGCTGCGCCAAAAGATCAAGCCATTCGGCGGTGGTCCGCGTCGCGCTGACTTCTTCGATTAACGCGTATAATTCGCCAGTATGCTTGGTGCGTTCCTGATAGGTTGAAAAGCGCGGGTCATCAAACACATTGGGCCTGCCGCCCAGTTCAAAAAACGTCGCCCATTGGCGGTCGTTATAAGGCACTATGGCAATGAAGCTGTCTTTCGTCGGATAGGGCCGCCGACGCGGATTTACCGACCTTGTATAACCCATGCGTCCGTTGCCAGGGATGAACGTTTCGCCCCATAGATTTTCGACCATGTTGAACCAGGTAAAGCATTCGAACATCGGCACCTGAACAAACTGCCCGCCTTGGCCCCCGGCGCGCGCCAATAAAGCCGCCATCGTCGCATTTGCAGCGAACAACCCGCTCACCTTGTCGGCGACAAGACTTGGCGAATAAGTAGGCCGTCCGCCATCGCGCTGCTCGCTTAACGCGGCAAAGCCCGACGCAGCCTGAATAAGGTCGTCATACGCCTGTCGCTCGCCATACGCGCCGCCCGCACCGAAGCCAGCGCAATGCACATAAACAATGTCGGGGTTGATGGCCTTGACCGCTTCATAGCCAAAGCCAAGCCGCTCGACGCCTGCCATGCGGACATTGTGGATGAACACATCAGCCTCTTCGAGCAAGGCCTCAAGCACCGCTTTGTCCTGGGGCTTTTTAATGTTAAGGTTGATGGCTTTCTTGTTGCGGTTCAGCGCTGTAAAAATCGGCCCATGTTGCTTCGTGGGCGAATCACCGCCATGGCGCATCATGTCGCCCGGCGTGTTGCCTTCGCTGTTTTCGATCTTGATAACTTCGGCGCCAAGGTCAGCCATTTGAACCGTTGCATAAGGGCCAAGCACGACGGTGGCCATATCGACGACCTTGATGCCTTTCAGCGGCCCCGCCGGTTCCTTGTCCCATGTCAGTTTCGGCCATTTTGCCATCCTTGCTCTCCTTGTTGCCCTTGGGCGCACCTTTGCTCTTGCATCGACTGCTAGCATATTTAAGCGTGCAGTTAAGAGATTTTCGGGAGTGAATGATGACCAATTTTGATGCTGGCGCGCCCGTGATAATCGGCGTGGGCGAGGCAAGCCGGAAGACCGTAGCTGGCGAATGGCCTGCCCCCAGAGAGCTGGCGGGGAAAGCAATCAAAACCGCGCTTGCCGATACTGGCCAGAGTGACGCCGTTGCTGCTGCAATTGATAGCATCGCTGCTATCCGTACATTTGAGGACAGTGGCGTGAGCCTTGGTACCGGGTCGCCTGACAACGCACCGGAGGCCTTCGGCGCTGCCGGTGGCGTGCGCGCGGAGCGGTTAATCTACGCCGATGTGGGCGGTCAAAGCCCGCAGGCAATGCTGAACGAGATTGCGGGCGATATCAGGCGCGGCAGTTGCCAAATGGCCCTAATCGTCGCGGCCGAGGCCACCGGCACCGCCAAAAGGGCGCGCAAGGCCGGCGTGACGCTAGACTGGCGTCTGCCATCGGACACCCCCTTCGATAACCGGCTGTCCAGCTTCCCGATATTAAGCCGCACGGAAATTCGCCACGGCATTATCTCCATGCCGCTTGCCTATAGCCTGATCGAAAATGCGCGTCGGATTGGCCTCGGGATGAACAATGATGCTTATGCAAACGAAATGGCAGCCTTGTGGTCTGCATTTTCGGCCAAGGCTGAAACGCGGCCGCATGCGCAGTTTCCGGGCTTTCGATCGCCCGAAGTGATGATGGGCGCCGATAACGCCAATTACCCGCTGACTGATATCTACCGTCGCTGGCATGTGGCGCAGGACGCGGTCGATCTGGGCGCTGCCGTCATCATGACCAGCGCCGGCAAGGCGCGCGAATTGGGCGTGCCACAAGACAAATGGATATGGCTCGCGGGCGCAGCCGAAGCCGCTGAGCCGCCATTATCGGAGCGTCCGGTTGTCCACCGCTCCGCGGCACTCGATTTTGCCATTCCCGCGGCTTTGAATCAGGCAGGACTTGAACCATCTGACCTTGGCCCGGTTGATATCTATAGCTGCTTTCCCTGCGCGGTTTTCGCGGCCATTGACAGTATGCAGGACGCTGGCCGCGCGCTTGGTGATTATACCCTTACTGGCGGCCTCAGCTTCTTTGGCGGGCCGGGCAATGGCTACAGCATGTATAACATTGCCGCGATGGTCGATGCGCTGCGCCGTGACGGATCAAAACCGGCCCTGGTCACGGCCAATGGCGGCGTCATGTCCAAGCAAGCTGTCGGCATTTACACCGCGGACCAGCCTGCTTTTGCCTGGTCTGGCGAGGCGGCAAAAGGCCCTAGCCCGAAAACGCTGGCACTTGACGACGGGCCGCTGGGCAAGGCGCGGGTGCTTAGCTTCGTGCGTCCCGCAGGCAAGGACGGTTTTGGTCCGGCGACTGTGTTGCTGGAAACGGAACGGGGCACGCGCACTATGGCGATTGTCGACAGTCCGCTTGATGCCGACCTTGGTAATGCGATGGTTCACGTGACGCGAGGGGAAAAACGCCATATTGCGACGCTTATTTGATAATCTACGGTTCATCCTGACGCAGTTATGATATGATGTTGCGTGAACTGGAGAAAATCGATGCATATGTTCAAATTCGCTGCCCTTGCACTTCCATTGTCGTTGGTTGCTGCTTGCGGCCAGATTGACCGCACGCCCGTTCCGTTGACCGAAAAGCAAAGCGCAATGCTTATGAAAGAGCTTGACGGCAAGGTCGCTGGCAAACCGGTGAACTGCATCAGCGACTTCAGCGCAAACAACACAATCCGTGTCAGTGACGATATCCTGCTTTATCGCGTGTCCAGCCGGCTGGTGTATAAGAACAATCTGCGATCTTCCTGCCGTGGGCTTGCAAGCGACAATGACATCATGGTTTCCGAACAATTTGGCGGCCAGAAATGCCGGGGCGATATTATCCGCTTGGTGGACCGGAACAGCGGAATACCCGGCGGCTTCTGCAGTCTGGGTGACTTTGTTCCTTATCGTGCAGAAAAGGATAGGGATTAGTCGCGGCTTACCGACCGCGTCCATGGGCACGGTCAGTCGAATTTAGGGGCAAAGCCTGCAGGCTTGCGACTTCGCCTCTGGGCTGGCAAAGGGGCGCTTCCAACCTACGTTGAAAGCAAGATATTCCATGTCCGAGATGATCCGTGTCACCCTTCCCGATGGCTCTGCCCGTGAAGTCGCGCGTGGCACCACCCCTGCGGATATTGCCGCTGCGATTGGCCCCGGCCTTGCAAAGGCCGCGATTGCAGCGCGGGTAGATGGCGAATTGCGTGATATTATGCGCCCGATTGACGCGGATGCGCAACTGGCGTTGGTCACGACCCGCGATGAGGCGGATGCGCTTGAACTTGCCCGCCATGACTTTGCGCATATCCTGGCCGAAGCGGTGCAGACCCTGTTTCCCGGAACGCAAATTACCTTTGGTCCATCCACCGATGACGGTTTTTATTATGACGTGATGGCGCCCGCCTCGCGTGGTCCGTTCACTATGGATGACCTGCCCGCCATTGAAGAACAAATGCGGGCAATTATCCGCGCGGACAAGCCGCTGCGCCGTGAAGTCATGGCACGTGATGCGTTGATCGCGACCTGGCAGGATGCAGGCGAAAGCTTCAAGGCCGAATGGGCAGCAGAGCTGCCCGAGGGTGAGGAATTGTCCGTCTACTGGTCGGGGGATGACTGGATGGATATGTGTAGGGGGCCACATCTGGCGTCTACTGGAAAGCTTGACCCGGCTGCGTTCAAACTTACGCGCGTTGCAGGTGCCTATTGGCGCGGGGACCAGAAGAATCCGCAATTAAGCCGGATCTACGGCACTGGCTGGTTAAACAAGAAACAACTCGACGCGCATCTTCTCCGTTTGGAAGAAGCCGCCAAGCGCGACCACCGCCGCTTGGGCCAGGACATGGACCTGTTCCATCTGCAGCAAGAGGCACATGGTTCGGTTTTCTGGCACCCCAATGGCTATCTGATCTGGCGTGAACTTGAATCCTATATGCGCCGCGCCATTGACGGGGCAGGTTATAAGGAAGTGAAAACCCCGCAGGTCATGGATGCGCGGCAATGGGAACAGTCAGGACATTGGGGCAAATACCGCGCCAATATGTTCGTCATCCCTGACGAAGTGCCCAATGTCGATGACGAGGGCCCGGTTATTTCCGGCGAGGCCGACTGGATGGCGTTGAAGCCCATGAACTGTCCTGCGCACGTCCTCATCTTCCGGCAGGGTATCAAATCCTATCGCGACCTGCCGTTACGCATATACGAAAATGGCTGCTGCCATCGCAACGAACCGCATGGCGCATTGCATGGCCTGATGCGTGTGCGCCAGTTTACGCAGGACGACGCGCATATCTTCTGCCGCGAAGACCAGATTGTTGAGGAAGTGCAAGCTTTCTGCGCGCTGGCCGACCGGGTCTACAAGGAATTTGGCTTTACCTATTCGATCAAGCTCGCGTTACGGCCCGAGCAACGCTTTGGCTCCGACGCAGATTGGGACAAGGCGGAAAACGAACTGCGCGACGCCGTGGTTCGCGCTGGCCTTGCGACTGCTGAATATGGGTGGGAAGAACTGCCCGGCGAAGGAGCATTTTATGCGCCCAAGCTCGAATGGCACCTGACCGACGCGATTGGCCGGACATGGCAGGTCGGCACGATCCAGTCCGACCGCGTATTGCCTGAGCGGCTTGACGCAAGCTATGTGGGCGAGGACGGTGCACGCCACCGCCCCGTCATGCTGCACCGGGCAATTTTTGGCAGCTATGAACGTTTCATTGGCATATTGATCGAACATTATGCTGGCCGCTTCCCCGTGTGGCTCGCGCCTGTACAAGCGGTAGTTGCGACGATCACTTCAGAAGCGGATGGTTATGCGCAGGATGTGACCGCAAGGCTGAAAGCGGCTGGCATTCGCGTAAATGTCGACACGCGGAACGAAAAGATCAACTACAAGGTGCGCGAGCATAGCGTCGCCAAGGTACCGCATTTGCTCGTCGTGGGTATGCGTGAGGCAGAGGAAGGCAAGGTTGCAATCCGCAGCCTTGGCTCCGATGGCCAGCGCATTATGACGCTGGAAGAGGCAATTGCGATGCTGTGGCACGAAGCAACACCGCCCGATATGCGCTGATCCCGATTCCCCCGATCAAAGGAGATAATGATGAAAATGCTTCCTTTAACGCTTGCTGCTGTCCTGTTGTTGGCCGCGTGCCAGAAGCCTGCCGCAGATGAAGCTGCTGATACGACTGCAGCACCCGCAGCAACCGACGCGACGGCGAATTACAACGCCGCACAAAAGGCTTATGCTGCTGCCAATGACAAGATGCATGCCGGCATGGGCAATATCAACGAAGACGCGGATGTGGCGTTTATGCAGGGCATGATCCCGCACCATATGGGTGCTGTCGAAATGGCCAAGGTTGCGCTCGAACATGGCAAGGACCCCGAAGTGCGCGCCCTTGCACAAAAGGTGATTGCAGCACAGGAAGCCGAAATGAAGGAAATGCAGGCCTGGCTCGACAAAAAAGGCATCGTGGCAGCCGACAAGCCAATGACGGCGGCTGAACACGCAGCGATGGGGCACTGAACATTCAGGAGCTGACAGGGCTGGCCACTACGCCCTTGCTGATGTTGGCAGCCGTGACGTTTGGTGCTGCGTATATTCGCGGGCTGACCGGTTTCGGTATGGCGATCATTCTCGTGCCCCTTTTTGGCTTGATTGTGAAACCGGGAGAAGCTGTTGTAATCGCCATATTGCTTCAGACGCTCATTGGCCCGGTTGGGCTTAAGGTCATATTGGCTGATGCCCATAGGCAAAGTGCGCTGTTGATTGCGGGCTTTGCTGTGCTTGCAACACCGCTTGGAATATTGCTGTTGATGCACACTACGCCGGATGTGGCGCGTTTGATGATTGCAGCAATTGCCATCGGGGCGTTTTTGCTGGTGCTGCTACCCCAGCGTGGCGAACTTCGCCCGGGACCAAGGGAAACGGCGCTGACGGGCATCGCTGCTGGAGTTCTTACTGGCTTTGCAGCAATGCCCGGGCCGCCGGTCGTCCCTTTCTATCTGCGTCAACCCATCCCACCCAAGGAAGCACGGGCATCGATGATGCTGGTGTTTTTTGCGACGGCTATTGCCGGCACGATCTCTGCCTTTGCGCTTGGGCTGGCAGACGGGCGGCTATTGTGGCTGTCGCTGTTGCTGTTCCCCTCAGTGCTTTTGGGCAATTGGCTTGGCGCCAGATCCTTTGGCAAAGTAGCTGCAAAGGTGTGGCGCAGCTTTGTTGCGGGTATTCTCGGGCTTGCTGGCCTTTCGGCCGTTATCCGGCTGCTGAATTAACTTCTATTTGCCGAACTTGCGCTGCGTCTTGCCATAGCGCATTTTTCGAGTACCGGGCTGGCCCTCGGTTGCGCGGCCTTTGGGGGCGGCGACATGCTGCTGGTGCGGCAGGCCAAGCTCGGTTGCCTCCAGAGAGCGTATTTCGTCGCGAAGGCGGCCTGCCTCTTCAAACTCCAGATCGGCCGCGGCCGCGCGCATCTTCTTTTCGAGATCGTCGATATAGGCCCGCAAATTGTGCCCGACGAGGTTGTTGGCACCATCGGCATCAATGTCGACCAGCACCGAATCGCGGCTGGCGGTGTCGGCGACGATGTCATGGATGTCGCGTTTAATCGTAGCCGGGGTGATGCCGTGCTCCAAGTTATACGCATGCTGCTTTTCGCGGCGACGGTCGGTTTCCCGGATAGCGCGTTCCATGCTGCCTGTCATGCGGTCCGCGTACAGGATAACACGGCCTTCAACGTTACGCGCGGCGCGGCCAATCGTCTGGATCAACGACGTTTCGCTGCGCAGGAAGCCTTCCTTGTCCGCGTCCAGAATTGCTACCAACCCGCATTCGGGAATATCCAGTCCCTCACGCAGCAGGTTGATGCCGACAAGCACATCATAGACGCCCCGGCGCAGATCGCGGATCAGTTCGATGCGCTCGAGCGTTTCGACATCGCTGTGCATGTACCGCACGCGAAGCCCTGCTTCATGCATGAATTCCGTCAGGTCTTCTGCCATGCGCTTGGTCAATGTGGTGACTAGGGTGCGGAAACCAGCCTCTGCAGTCTTGCGGCATTCGTTGATGCAATCCTGCACCTGATCCTCGACGGGCTTGATCTCGACAGGGGGGTCGATAAGCCCTGTCGGGCGAATAACCTGTTCGGCAAATACGCCGCCCGATTGTTCCATCTCCCACCCGCCAGGCGTTGCTGAGACGCATACCGTTTGCGGACGCATGATGTCCCACTCATTAAAACGAAGCGGCCGGTTGTCGATGCAAGATGGCAAGCGGAAGCCATATTCGGCAAGCGTCAGCTTGCGCCTATGGTCGCCCTTGGCCATCGCGCCGATTTGCGGCACGGTCTGATGGCTTTCGTCGACAAACAGCAAGGCATTGTCAGGCAGATATTCAAACAGGGTCGGGGGTGGTTCACCCGGCAGGCGGCCAGTCAGAAAGCGCGAGTAATTCTCGATACCAGCGCAAGACCCTGTCGCGGCAATCATCTCAAGGTCGAAATTTGTCCGTTCCTCGAGCCGTTGCGCCTCCAGTAATTTACCTTCGGATACAAGTTCCTTCAAACGCTCGGTCAATTCAAAGCGGATCGCTTCGCTTGCCTGCTTCATTGTCGGGCCCGGCGTAACATAATGGCTGTTGGCATATACGCGCACATTGTTCAGCTTTGCACCGCTGGTGCCTGTCAGCGGGTCGAATTCGGCGATTTCCTCAATCTCGTCGCCAAAGAAACTGATGCGCCACGCCGTGTCTTCATAATGCGACGGGAAGATTTCAAGATTGTCCCCGCGCACACGGAAATTGCCGCGCGCAAACGCCGTGTCGTTTCGTTTATATTGCAATGCGACCAGCTTGCGGATCAACTCCCGCTGATCAACGTTTTCGCCCGTTTTCAGGTCGAAGATCATCGCCGAATAGGTTTCGACCGACCCGATACCATAAATGCAAGATACCGAAGCGACGATGATGACATCATCGCGTTCCAGCAAAGACCGCGTAGCCGAGTGGCGCATCCGGTCAATTGCCTCGTTTACGCTCGATTCCTTCTCGATATAGGTATCGCTGCGCGGGACATAGGCCTCGGGCTGGTAATAGTCGTAATAAGAGACGAAATATTCGACCGCATTGTCGGGGAAGAAGCTCTTGAACTCGCCGTAAAGCTGCGCCGCCAGAATCTTGTTAGGTGCAAGGATAAGGGCGGGGCGTTGCAGGGCTTCAATCACTTTGGCGACGGTGAAGGTCTTGCCCGATCCGGTCACGCCCAGCAGAACCTGATTCTTCTCCCCGGTTAAAGCCGTATCCACAAGCTCCCGAATGGCCGTCGGCTGGTCACCGGCTGGTGAATAATCGGACACAATCCGAAACGGTCTACCG
This sequence comes from Sphingorhabdus sp., assembly GCF_046292425.1. Taxonomy (GTDB): domain Bacteria; phylum Pseudomonadota; class Alphaproteobacteria; order Sphingomonadales; family Sphingomonadaceae; genus Sphingorhabdus_B. The sequence goes on along the minus strand of NZ_JBKBQV010000055.1, from coordinate 4,482 downwards.
CCTTCCAGTTTTGGCGGACGCGCGGGCCGGTGCGGGGTGAAGGTGCCGACTGTATCTGGTTCTTCCAGCCCACGGCGAATTATAAGGCCCTGAGTCATTTTGAAACTGGTCCGATCTGTAGGTGCGCTGCAATGCCCGTTGGCCGTTGCTGACGCGGGTGCGGCGCGATGATGCATGCTGTCGGAAAAGCCATGTTCGCTATATGTGCTTTACGTGTTCGCAGGGCAAGGGCTGTGCGACGGAATGCGCCGGCCCAGTCGAATTTACTTTCCTACACGGCCACAATTTGTTTTACTCTTTGTTATCAGGACGACGCATCCAATGCGTTAGTCATTCCGGCCTTTGGAGCAGCGGAGTATCAGTGACTGTTTCGCCAACATCGGCAGCGACGCGAGGCGTTTTAGGTGAGACGTTAGTGTGACTTTAGGGCCGTGCCTTTTATCGCTGTTGCCTTTTGGATTGGGCGGCGACACAACAAGAAAACGAAACCACAGCAAGAGGCTATACCAATGCATAAATTTTTTCTGATGGGCGCCGCTGCGCTGGCTTTGTCTGCATGTTCCGACAAAGGCGCAGATGCTGATGGCGATGGCAAAATCAGCGATGCCGAAGCGGCGACAGAAATGTCGGCCGGTGGCGCGATGGCGATGAAGCCCGGTTTATGGGAAGTGAAAATCAGCTTTGACAAGCTTGACGCGCCCGGTGCGCCTGCGGACATGCAGGACAAGATGAAGGCGCAGATGGGTCAAGGCGTGACTCAGAGCAGCTGCCTGACGCAGGCACAGGTGGACAAGCCAGGGATGGAATTTTTTGGCGCTCCCCCCGAAGCCAATTGCACTTTTGACGACCTTGATCGCTCGACGGACGGCGTGAAGATCGCAATGACCTGCAAGCCAAGCGGCCCGATCGTCGTAAAAAGCAAGATGGACGGAAAATTCGGTGCAGAAACCTATACCATGAACATTGAACAGAACACCGAAGGCACACCAATGGGCGCAGTCAAGATGACCGGCAAAATCGAAGGCAAGCGCGTTGGGGATTGCCCCGCATGAAGGTGAAAGTAATGAAAGCGGCGTTGCCTATGATGGCGCTGCTGGAACTGGCCGCTTGCGCGGATAACAGTGCCGACAAGGATGGAAACGGAATAATCGATAGCGAAGAGCGTGCTGCCGAAATGGACTATGACGCCTTTATTCCGATGAAGGCCGGGCATTGGGAAACCAAATTTGTTTTTAACGACATCAATGTGCCGACGTTGAGCAAGAGCCAGAAACAGCAGATAATGAATGAAGTGGCGAAAAGCGCCTCAAGCAAAAGCTGTTTGACGCAGGCCGAAGCGAAAAAGCCGGGGGCAGATTTCTTTGGCGGTGATGGCGCGGAAAAATGTCTTTACAAGGCGTTCGATGTTTCTGGGCAGAATGTCAGGATGAAGCTGTCCTGCGGCATGGATGGCATGGGCAGTGTCGACATGGAGCTGGCCGGCGTCATGGGCGAAACCGATTTCAGTTATGACAGCAAGGTCGATGTCCGCTTACCGATGATTGGTAAAGTTGCGATGCAAGGTAAAGCAACGGGTAAATATATCGGCGCTTGCCCCGCCTCATGATGGGCGCCCGCGGCATATATTATGCCGCTATGGCGGTCGCGGCGATGATGGTTTCGGGCTGCGCGCCGGATAAGGGCTTAGGCACTACGGCTCAGGCTGATGGCAATATCCGGCCAGCAAATGTTCAGGTGGATTTTACCGCCGACCGCATAACGTCGGCGACGGTCGTCGGTGACGCAGGCGTTGCAGGGCGGCCAGTGACCATAGATGATCCCGCACGGGTCGCGTCGATTTCCAAGCTGGTGGTGTCCATTGCGGTGATGCGGCTGGTGGAGCAGGGGACAGTTGACCTTGATCGCGATGTCAGCGGCTATCTTGGTTGGCGCGTGCGCAACCCGGCCTTTCCCGATACCCCTGTTACATTGCGCGCCTTGTTGTCGCACCAGAGCGGCCTGCGCGACGAGATAGACTATATTGTCCCGCTCGACGGTAAGCTTGAAGCCGTGCTTGCCAACCCGAAGGCATGGGATGCACGTCACCCGCCTGGCACCTATTTTTCTTATGCCAACATCAACTCTCCGCTGATTGCATCGGTGATGGAGGGCGCGACGGGTGAACGGTTTGACCGTCTTATGGCGCGTCTGGTGCTCACACCGCTTGGTCTCGATGCCTGTTATAATTGGGGCGCAGGCTGCAGTGACGCGCGTCGGGCGCAGGCAGTGACCTTGCTTCGGCCCAATGGCGACCTTGCGCGCGATGCCGCGATGGACGGGCCGGATCCTTGCGCCGTCTACCCTGCCAGCGACGGGAGTTGCGACGTGGAAAAGCTTTACCAGCTCGGCCGCAATGGCTCTGCTTTCAGCCCGCAAGGCGGCTTGCGCATTTCGGCGCGTGATCTCGCGAAAATTGGTCAGCTTCTGTTGCGCGATGGCGCGCCCTTGTTGACGCCAGAAAGCTTTGCCGAAATGATTGGCCCAGCCTGGACCTTTGACGGCAGAAATGGTGATAATGATAAAGGCTATTTCACGAGCTATGGTCTTGGCGTGCACTGGTTAACTGACAATAACGGCAATCGCTGGTTCGGCCACGTGGGAGAGGCATATTCGCTGCGGGCCGGATTTTGGATCAACCCTGCCGAACGCCGGGGATTCTATAGATATGTGACCATGGTCGATGAATTTTCCGCGGTTGGGCATTGCTTTGACCGGTGCCCGTGATAGCGTGCCGGCAAAATGGCAGGGATAACGAGCGGCGCTATGGCAATTTGCTTCGAGGCGCAGAAACAGGGGGACTTAGATCATGATAAAGAAAACTATTTTGGGCGCATTATTGACCAGTGCGCTGGTCGCGACGCCAGCCGCAGCAAGACCTGATTATGCAGACTCGATAAAGGCTGATTACGACAAGTCGCTTGCGAGCCTTTGGGACCATTTCCACCGCAACCCCGAGCTGTCGTTCCGCGAGTATAAGACCGCCGCACGTATGGCTCAGGAATTGCGCGCTGTACCCGGCATGCTTGTTACGGAAAAGGTTGGCGGCACTGGCGTCGTTGGCATGTTGAAAAACGGCGATGGGCCAGTCGTTCTGGTCCGCGCTGATATGGACGGCCTGCCAGTGCAGGAACGCTCTGGTCTCGCTAATGCCTCGACCGTGAAGCAGGTGGGTGTTGACGGCCTCGAAATGCCCGTGATGCACGCATGCGGACATGATGTGCACATTACGTCTCTGGTCGGGACGGCCCGTCAGTTGGCGCGCATGAAGGACCGCTGGAAGGGAACGGTATTGTTCATTGTCCAACCGGCGGAAGAACGTGTTGGTGGCGCAAAGGCGATGATCGAAGATGGGCTCTACACCCGTTTTCCAAAGCCTGATTATGCCTTGGCATTCCATGTCGCGGCTGAGCTTGAGACTGGCAAGATATCGGCTTCAGAAGGTATTCAATATTCGTCTGCCGACAGTGTCGATATCCGCGTTCCCGGCATCGCTACCCATGGCGCCGCACCGCATCTTGGTCGTGATCCGGTCTATATCGCCTCGCAAATCGTGGTTGGCCTGCAGTCCATCATCAGCCGTGAGAAGGGGCCGTTGGATCCGGGCGTGATCACTGTTGGCGCTTTCCACGCAGGAACCAAACATAATATTATTTCCGAATATGCTGACTTACAGGTCACAGTGCGTTCCAACAACCAGGCCGTACGTGACAGGCTGATCGCCTCCATTGAACGCGTCGCCAAAGGCATTGGCGCGGCGCATGGATTGCCTGATGACAAATTGCCGGTCGTGACTGTCACCGAAAGCACACCCGTCACGGTGAATGACGGCGCGCTGGCACGCCGCCTGAATGGCGCAATCGCCAACGCCTTGGGCAAGGATGTTGTGACACCGTTCCGTCAAACGACTATGGGGGCAGAGGACTTCGCCTTTTTCGTCGATCAGAAACATGGTATTCCGGGCTATTATTTCGCCGTAGGCGGGACCAATCCTGAATGGATTGCTGCCGCCAAGAATGGCGGACCACCAGTTGCAGGCCATCATTCACCCCTGTTCAAAATAGATCCGGAACCATCGGTGCGCTTGGGAATTGAGGCAACAACTGCGGCTGTTCTGGATTTGCTGGGACCAGGCAAGAACTGACCGGCACAAAATAGGGAAATCCCATGGCGCGAAAAATTCGCGATCATTTTGAATATGAGGCTGTTTCAGCAGAGCCAGATGTAACATGCTGGCTCTGCTCACGTCCGATGGGAGATGTGACCGAATGGCATCACCCCGTACCCAAAAGCCGGGGTGGTAAGGAACGGCAACCGGTGCATCCAATTTGCCATCGGACGATCCATGCCAATTTCACCAACAGTGATCTCGAAAAGCGCTTTGCTACCGTCGATGCATTGTTGGCGCACGCAGAAATCGGGCGGTTTGTTGACTGGATTGCCAAC
>NZ_JBKBQV010000054.1:0-17277 GCF_046292425.1 Sphingorhabdus sp. | reverse complement strand
TGCCGTTGCCATGCGTCGTCAAGATCTCGGGCAAACCCTTCGGGCTGGATACCCGATAGTCCGACGGTCACCTGTCGGCGAATGACATGGCTGTACAGCATCAGGTTCGAGTTCGCGATTCCACGCATTACAACATCACGGACAGCCGCCATTTGGTTAAGTGTTTCGCTGTCGGCCGTTTCAAACGCGATACCCTCAATCTGAAGCATCTGGATCAGATCACCGGTCCAGGTCATCAGCGTGTGGTCATTAACATGTCCGGCATAGGGCAAGCGATCGCCTGCACTCGGATCAAGCTTTGCCGGTTTCTGTGCTGAGGCTGTCATATATCAGGGCCCGTAGCTGTTGCAGCGCCACAGATCGTGGGTGCGTGTACGGCCACAGCGGCTTACCTTCGTAATCCACAAGTCGAAAATGCGGGGTTCACGTAAACAGGCCATATACCCTATAACATGGATAGCGCCAGCAGCAGGTATTGCCCAAAAAGAGCCCGTGATCAGGAATATTTCCGTGGTCACCACGAGGTTGATGATGAAATAGCTATATGTCACGCCAGCGAACATCTGAGGTTGCGTCAGAGCCCTGAATATCGGTGTCCGGTTAAGCGGGATCATCGCCTAGCCCCCGACCGCCGCGACACGAATACCCGACACTATCGCCGTTGCACCAAACAATACAAAGCATCCTACTATGACCGTGGCGCCGAACCGCCAGTTCATTCGGCCAGTCAACATCATCAAGCCCACAACGGCTACCGCTATCACAGCGGCAGTGGTTGCAACATTGCCGAGCAGCGTCCCCTGCATCCAGCCAAGCGCATTGACGATTGGTCCGGAGCCTTGCGGATCAACGGCCGTCACCTGCGCCATGGCACCGCTAGGAATTGCCAAAAGAAAGGCCCCAAGGCCCAAAAGAATGTTCTTTTTAAATGTCATCATGGTCCTCACTCATCGTCCTGCATGCGACGCCGACTTGACGGACATTCGCTGCAATATTTGCCGCACATAATTTTGAGTTTCGCGATACGGCGGAATGCCGCCATATTTTATGACTGCGCCTGGCCCAGCATTGTAAGCAGCAAGCGCCAGCGGCACGTTGTTGCCAAAGCGCTCCAGCTGCTGCCGCAAATAGACCGTTCCGCCTGTTACATTCTGCGCAACATTGTGCGGGTCGCGCACGCCAAGTTGCCGCGCTGTGCCCGGCATCAATTGCATCACACCCATTGCGCCCGCTGAAGAACGTGCGCGTGCGTTGTAACGCGATTCCTGCCATGCGACCGCATCAACAAGATCGCTATTCACACCAAAGCGCGCAGCCGCATATTGAATATGTCGCCGTACTTCGTTTTTGGGGGCACTTGGTTCGGACAATGAAGCCAAATCCGAGTCGGAAGGCCCGTTAACAACTGGCGATGGTTTTGGCTGCCAAGGTGCTTGAGAAATTTCTAATAAATTTCCGTTGCTTGAGAGTTCGAAAACCTTTGCATAGCCCAAATTGGGCGATGTTGCGAAACCCAGGACAGCAAAAACAGTAGGGAATGTGCGCTTTTTGACCATGTTCCATGGCTACACGCGACACGTTGATAAATGGTTAGCAAAGTCGATATTTCGGATTCCAAGATATTGAAGTTGCTGCGTTTTTAACCAACCGTGCGCACGGTACGTTCACCAACAACGTCTATCAATTGCTCATCATGAAGTCTTTCGCACCGGTAGCAGATTGATTTCAGTAGATCGTTGGAGGACGCAATGAAGCAAGAGTTATTCCCCATTGAAAATAAAGGATTGTTTGAAATCGAACCGCCAGCCGATGCGCTAGCTGCGATTGAGGATGTCAAGTCTGGCCGGTCGCGGGCGCTGTACGCACTTCCCGGTGCGTCAATGCTGACCGCGGGATGCCAGGCAGATGCCCTGGAAAGCTCTTCTGTCACTGCCTCCCAGACGCCCGCGGTGAACGTGATCCGCGATCCATCAGCCCAAAATCCTCTAGAAGTAAACATGGACAACTTAGTGAATAACACAACCTCTACAACCGCGCTGCAGCCTTCGACGGTCAATGTCATTCAGAATCCTGCAACCTCCAGTTCAGTGCCTCCACCGCCAGGCAGCGGATCCACCAGCGGTATTACGACTTCACCAACCAGCCCTACAGCAATCGCGCCCGCGCCGACGCCCGTGACGAATGTTGCTGTCACTCCTCCGCCTGCAGTATCCATCCCGATACCTGCGGTGGATGTGACCGCGGCGTCGGCGATCGCAGCGCCATTATTGCCCGCGCTCAACCCGGCTAATCTGCTACCTATTCACCCGCCTCCGCCGCCGCTCCCTGCCGCGTCTGGTCGACCCGCTACCGCGGCAGAGGCCGCACAGTTTATCCTCAAAGCCAGCCTGTCAGTAAACGAGCAGGAAATCGCTGATCTGCAGTCCACCAGTTACGGTGAGTGGCTTGTTAAGCAACTGAATATGCCAATCCAGCAGACTGGTAGGCAATGGATGGATGCAAGGAATTACAACAGTGTAACAGCAGAGGAATATTTCTACCAAAAAGGGCTTAGCGACTTCATGGTCTGGCATCAGATGATGAACAGCCCAGATGCGGTGCGCAAAAAAATCGCGTTTGCATTGTCCCAGTTCTTCGTCGTGTCCTCAACCGGAATGGACATCCACTGGACATCACAAGCCATCACTTACTACTGGGATCTGCTGAACAAACATGCCTTCGGCAATTTCCGAAACCTGCTTGAAGACATCACGCTTTGCCCCGTGATGGGCGTTTACCTGAGCATGCTCGGTAACAAAAAAGAGGATGAGATTACAGGCCGTGTACCCGACGAAAACTTTGCGCGCGAAATCATGCAATTGTTCACGATAGGCCTTTATGAACTGCAAAATGACGGTACCCTTCACCTTAATGCACAAGGCAATCCTGTCGAAACATACACGAACGACGACATAACCAATCTGGCGCGCGTTTTTACCGGCTATGATTATGATTTTGCCGGCAACGGAAAAACGCCGATGGTTCGAGTGCCTTCCGTGCAATTCGACCATGTCGATTATGTCTACAAACCGATGACGAGCAACCCGCAAAAATGGAAAGTGCCGCAAGCGACGAGCGAACATTCGCTTAAAGAAAAGAGGTTTCTGAGAACCATTATTCCTGCGAACACGGACGCGCCGACATCATTGAAAAAGACGCTCGATGATCTTTTTTATCATAAAAATGTCGCTCCGTTTTTCTGTAAGCAGATGATTCAGCGGCTTATAACGAGTAATCCAAGTCCAGCTTATGTGAACCGCGTCGCAACAGTGTTCAACAATAATGGCTCGGGCGTTCGTGGTGATCTTCGCGCCGTTTTCAAAGCGATATTGTTGGATGTCGAGGCCATTAACCCGTCCAATGCCGGCACCCCAACCGCTGGCAAGCTGCGCGAACCGGCCCTTCGTCTCGTGCAATGGGGACGGACCTTTGGCGCGACGTCAAAATCGGGCACATGGTCCATTCCGCCCCTGATGGACCCGGCCACAAGCCTGAGCCAAAGCCCGTTGCGCGCACCATCGGTGTTCAACTTCTTTAGGCCAGGTTATGTCCCGCCAAGCACGGCAATTGCAAAGAATGGACTAGTAGCACCTGAATTTCAGCTGGTGAGCGAAGTTTCCATTGCTGGCTATGTCAACTTCATGGCCTCCGCCCTTCGAGGCCAAATGACTGATACCAGCTATGATGTCAGTGCAACATATACAAATGAGCTCGCAATTGCACACAACTCGGGAGCTTTGCTGGACCGGCTAAGCTTGTTGCTGGCGGCCAATCAAATATCTCCGACCACAAAGGCGCTCATAAAAGAAGCGCTCGACACTTCAATCATAGTCGAAACAAGCCATCCGAATACCAAACTGAGGCGCGTTCAAACGGCCATATTACTTATCATGGCATCACCTGATTATCTTGTTCAAAAATAGGAGTAAATATGGCCTACATTAGCAAAATAGACGATTTGTCGCGGCGCGCTTTTTTGCGCAGGTCGAGACAATTGGCAATCGCGGGGACGGCTGGCTCATTCGCCATGGGTCTTGCGGGTATCGGCGAGGCTGCGGCATTCAATGTCGGAGATAATGAGGACGATTATAAAGCACTCGTGTGCGTTTTTTTATACGGTGGCAATGACCATAACAGCACCTTTATTCCGGTGGATGACAGAAATTATGATCTCTACAGTGCTATCAGGGGAGGCGGCCCCGGGCGCACGGCGAGGGGCTTAGTACCTTCGCAAGCCTCCCTTTTGGCAACGAAGTTGACGCCTAAGGATAACAGAGTCCTCACCAATGGTGTGGAATATGCACTTGCTCCGCAACTTCCCCGTCTGAAGGCTTTGTTCGATACAAACGCCATGGCCCCCCTGCTGAATGTAGGGACTCTAAACGCACCTATGACGAAGAACCAATTTACAAACCAGGCCTACCTTCGGCCTGCAAAATTATTTTCCCATAATGACCAGCAATCTACCTGGCAGTCATCAGCGCCCGAAGGTTCTTCCGATGGGTGGGGGGGGCGCCTGGGTGATCTGGCGCTGGCGAGACAGTGCAACACCAATTCTTTATTCACCTGCATATCAGCCACGGGCAACGCTGTATTTGTGGCGGGTAAGAACGCACTTGTTTATCAGGTTGCGCCAAATGGTGCGCCTGCCGTTGACGGTATCTTGCGGCCTTTGTTTGACTCCAAGGCAGGCAGCGAAGCGCTACGTGTGCTCATGACTCAAGACAGGTCCAACATTTTTGAAAACGAATATAACAGGGTCGCCAGACGATCAATCGAGGCTCAAACCGTCGTCAGCGGCGCGCTTGCACCCATTACACTCAAAACGTCGTTTCAGTCACCCTCAGGGCCGAACCCGTTGGCGGATCAACTCAAAATTGTCGCAAGGCTGATAGCGGGGCGCAAAGCACTTGGGGTAAAAAGGCAGGTCTTCATGGTAAGTCTCGCTGGCTTTGATACGCATAACGATCAGTTGGATTCGCACGCGCAATTAATGCGTCGACTGGATTTTGCGCTCGACGCATTTTACCAAGCGACAGTTGAACTGAAAATACAAAACAAAGTCACGACCTTCACAGCGTCGGATTTCGGCCGCACGCTTAAATCAAATGGTGACGGGACAGATCATGGATGGGGCTCCCATCATATGATCATAGGGGGTGCCGTTGACGGCGGCCGTTATTATGGCGTCGCACCGAGAATATCGACCAATAGCGATGATGAAGTAGGATCGGGGCGCTTGTTACCCGGAATAGCGGTCGATCAATATTCAGCGACGCTCGCCAGATGGTTTGGCGCATCCGGAGAAACGGAAATAAGAAGCATCGCGCCGAATATTGACCGGTTTGAAAACAAGGATTTGGGCTTCCTGATCTAGGTCGCCGAAATGTGCGCAGGCTCAGTTGCGGGTTCGATGCTCGTCAACTGGGCCCCGGTGCGTACCGCGCTCGGCGTCATCACGGATCTGCTGGATGTTACGCTCGGGTTGTCCGTCCATCGGATGCCGGTTCTCCGGCTTTCGCAGGAACCGTAGCAAAAGTATTACTGCGATAATTAGCGCGATAATAAGCGTACCGAATCCCAAGGCGGATGTCATTTCGGGGGTATTCATAGGTCACCTCATGGTTGTCTGATGGAATCAACCAAAGGCTGTGTGTAAGGTTCCCCTTGCGCCAGATACTGCCGTCCATCTCGATCGGCGCAACATTGACCGGCCGTTACTCTCGTTTAACGAATGGCTTGTTCAAGCGCACAATATTGAGATTTAGCACGGCGGCAAAACTCACCCAGGCCAGATAGGGCACTATTAGCCAACTCGCCAACACCGAATACGGTCGTAATCCAATACAAAGCGCCAGCACCGACGCCCATAGGAACACCACTTCGACAAGTGCCCAGTCGGGACGTCGCAAGTTGAAGAAAAGTGGCGACCACAGAAAGTGGAAAACGAAGTTAACCGCGTACATGATGATGATACTCGTTCGCTCAACATCAGTTTCGGCTCCCTGCCATGCCAGGATGCCAGCCCAGGCACATAGGCCCAAGATCAGTGTCCATGCTGGTCCGAAGAGCCAGTCCGGTGGTTGCCACGATGGCTTGGCCAGATTTTTGTACCAGGGACCGATGGTGGTCAAAACGCCGCCTGCGCCCCCCAAAACGACAGCCCATAAGACAAATGCAATGATATAAGTTTCTGGCACCTAACGCTTATGGTCGTGCCCGGCCCCTGACACAATAGGCCAATGGAAAAAGGCTATAACGGCAGGATGAAACCATCGGCTTAATTGCATTAGAATCAAATCTGACGGCCGCGGAACTTGTACCGGGGGCAATGGTTTTGTTCGAAACTATGGAAAGCCCCTTCTCTTGAAATATCTCGCACTGACATTGGCGCTCGGCTTACTCGCCGCTTGCGACCGCAACGAAAATTCCGAAAAATCCAGGAACGAGGCCACCATTGAAAATGTTGATCCTTATGAAGGACTGAAATTTGTGGCGACAGAAGGCAACTTGCCGCCATTGCCAGCCGCCCTTGAAATGCTGCCCGCCCAATTAGCGCTCGACCGTCTCGGTTTTTCGCCAGGCGTACTAGATGGCAAAAATGGCGCGTCGTTGAAACTGGCGCTGACCGGTTTCCAAAAAGCCAATGACCTGCCGGAAAGCGGCGTGCTTGATGAGGAGACGACAGCCGCGCTTGCCAATGCCAATATCGGGTCGCCGACACGGCGCGTGCGCATTCCCGCGTCCTTTGCCCAGCAGACCTTCTTTCCAGATTTTCCCGATGACGCGGCAGAGCAGGCGAAGCTTCCCGCGCTAGGTTACCGCAACCTTATGGAGGCGCTTGCCGAACGCTTCCATACAACAGCGGAAACATTGATTGCACTAAATTCGGTCGACACGCCCATTGGCGCAGGTATGGATATTATCGTTCCAAATCTGCCCGATGTCGCAATGCCCAGCGCCGAATTGTCAAGCCGTGGCTGGGACAAAACGTTGCTGTCGCTTGGCGTTGCTGGCGAACAGCCAGAAATCGAAAGCATAGTCGTCGACAAATCTGACGGCTGGCTGCGGACCCTGGACAGCGAAGGTAAGATTATCGGCCAGTTCCCTGTGACCACAGGCAGTTCGCGCGATCCCTTGCCTATCGGCAACTGGACCATCAAAGGTGTCGCCCGCAATCCTGACTTTCATTACAATCCGGAATTATTCTGGGATGTCAGCGACAGCAAGGAAAAGCAGTTGCTCCCCCCCGGCCCGAACAGCCCTGTCGGCGTGGTCTGGATTGACTTGTCGAAGCCGCACTACGGCATTCATGGCACCAGCGAGCCCGCGACTATCGGGCGAGCGGAGAGCCACGGATGTGTGCGTTTGACGAACTGGGACGCGGCCCGGCTTGCAGGAATGGTTAAACCCGGCACAAAGGTCGTTTTCCAGAATTGATCCGGCACTAGAGTTCTGAACGGTCTGACCAATGGGCATGGGTGCCGCTGCTAATTTTATGTGGCAGGGCAATCCGGCAAACGGGCCCTTCGTCAAACCGTTTGCAGTCAATTAGAATACACTCGGAAGTTCCGCTATTTTCGTCGGTCACAAAACTGACAAGATATCCGTCGTCCTCGTCCACAGAGCCGACGCGGGGGACGAACGGTGCCTCACTGCCATAGTGCCCCTCAGGAAGCTCTACAGACCATGACTCGCCCGTGAGCATGTCATGCTTCACAAAACCGTTGAACAGGAACCAGCCGGGCTTGGAGGTCGTGCTATAGGCATATCGATATGGCTGGCCCAGGTAGCGCTGGTTCATCATCCCAAATTCAAGGATGCGATCGTCCAACCGCTCTTCACGGGTGGTGCCATCGACCAAGTTGAACCGCCAGCGGTGCAGCTTGGGCTTGAAGCTATGTTCATCGACAAACGCCATCATATGGCCGTAACCGTCGGCATTATCGATAGGCGGCGGATATGGGTGTTCTTCGAAATAGCCATCGAGTATGACCTCGTCGCCATCTTCATATGCATTGATGAAATGCAGGACAAAGGTTGGATCCGCTTCGAACCAGCGGATATCATCTGGTTGACCAAAGCGGGGAATTAGCGCGAAGCGCGAAGGCAGCCCTTCGTGAAGCCGCGTTACATGGACATTGCGCTTCAGCAGATCCTCGTCCCAGAAGAGTGGAAAGTCGCACAATATCGACCAGTTCTGCGTGAACATCATGTCGTGCGGAAGGCGCGGGCCGGGAAGCGGGATTGGCACATAATGCGCCAGCTTTCCGTCACGATCCACGACGCCATAATGCATGTAAGGCGCGTGCTTGGAATAGTTGAAGAACAACAGTTCGCCGGTCCGCACATCCACTTTCGGGTGCGCGGAGATGCCGTCGAGGGGAACCCACGACGCGACGCCCTCTTGTTCCAGCGTTTCGGGGTCAAGCACATAGCCTTCGCCGCATTGATAGAAAGTCGACACTGCCTTACCGGCGTGGACAATGATGTCCGTGCTGGAGGAATCTTTCAGGCTGCCATGCGCGCCAAAACCGGGCCGCAACGACACAGTGGCCTTATCCATCAGACCACCCCATAATGACCCGCCAGCCTCCTGCTCCGCCTGAAAACAACGCGTGCGCACAAACCGATTGCGGTAGCTTGCCTTGCCGCCAGAAAAGTCAATCTGGTGGATCATGCCATCGCCGTCAAAAGGGTGGTAGCGACCAAGCGGTTGATGCAACTGGTTTTCGGTATTGCGCAGATAGACGCCGTCAATATCTTGCGGAATGCGACCTTCGATCACATCAAGATCAGTCGCGGTGACCTCTTCATGCTGCGGCGTCCACGCCCCGTTGAGATAGGGGTGGTTACTTGGCTGAAGCGTTGCTTTCACTGGCGGCAATTTTTCGACCCGCATTTCGCTCTCCTCTGGGCGCTCAGACTAGGTCGAATGTCACCCCTTGTGCAAGTGGCAGATTATTGGAGTAATTTATCGTATTGGTTGCTCGGCGCATATAGGCCTTCCACGCGTCAGAGCCGGATTCGCGTCCTCCGCCGGTTTCCTTTTCGCCGCCAAAAGCGCCACCAATTTCCGCGCCAGAAGTCCCGATATTCACATTGGCGATGCCGCAGTCGCTTCCCTCGGCAGACAGGAATTGCTCGCATTCCCGCATGTCGGTCGAGAATATTGACGATGACAATCCTGCGCCGACGCAGTTCTGGAGGGCCATGGCTTCGCCCAGGTCATGATAGCGGAAGACATAAAGGATAGGGGCAAAGGTCTCCCGCAAGACAGGACCAATATGGTCTGGCATTTCAACCAGTGCAGGGCGGACGTAGACGCCGTCCATTGCGATACGTTCTCCGCCCGCAATCTTTGCGCCAAGTGCTTTTGCTTCGTCCAGCGCCGTTTGCATGGCATCAAAGGCGTGCTCGTCAATCAATGGCCCAGCCAAATTGCCACCGTCGAGCGGATCGCCCACCGATATCGAGCCACTGGCCGATTTCAGGGCGTCGACAAAATTGTCGTATATCGAGTCATGGACAAAAAGTCGGCGCAGACTTGTACACCTCTGTCCACTTGTTCCGAATGCCGAGAACAGCACGCCGCGCAAAGCAAGCGCCAGGTCGGCCTTGTCGCTGATGATCGCAGCGTTGTTGCCCCCAAGTTCAAGGATGGTCTTGGCAAAGCGCGATGCCGCCACTTGCCCGACCTTTCGCCCCATCTCCGTGCTGCCCGTGGCGGATATTAACGCAACACGCGGATTTGCCACCAAAGCCGCCCCAGTTTCGCGCCCGCCCTGTATTACTTGCGACAGGTGCGCAGGCGCATCGCCAAATGCAGCAACTGCCTTGTCAAAAATCGCTTGCACCGCAATCGCCGTAAGCGGTGTTTTTTCCGATGGTTTCCAAATCACGCTATTGCCGCACACCAGCGCAAGCGCCGCATTCCACGCCCACACTGCCACGGGGAAGTTGAACGCCGAAATAACGAGCACTGGCCCTAAAGGATGCCATTGCTCCATCATTCGATGGCCGGGACGCTCGCTTGCGATCGTCAAGCCATGGAGCTGGCGCGACAGTCCAACCGCAAAGTCACAAATGTCGATCATCTCCTGAACTTCGCCGAGTCCTTCGGAAAGCGGCTTGCCACAGTCGATAGTGACTAGGCGTGCAAGGTCACCTTTATGTTCGCGCGGTGCATTGCCGAACAGACGGACCAGCTCGCCTCTGCGCGGCGCCGGCACGCTTCGCCATGCCAGAAAGGCCACATGCGATTTCGCGACTGCATTATTAAGCTCATCGGCGGTTGCGGTCGCCACCGCGCCTATGGAACTGCCATCGATTGGGCTGTAAATCGAGAGATCGCCGCCATCAAGAGTGCAACCAAGCTTTTCCAGAAGCATATTTGTTTCGTGCGCTAGTCCCACCGCTATCCCCAGTCATTGTTCCGTATTCCAATTGCGCATGGCAAGGCGCACAGTTGATGGCAAGGGTTGCTGTCTTGCCCGCACACTTATAAAGGCGAAAACCGCGCAGGCCACCATCCCGCTGGCCTTCCCAAAGGAGATACTAATGGCCGAACTGGCAGCATTCGATTGGTCTGACCCTTTTCGACTTGAGGATCAACTGACCGAAGACGAACGCATGATCCGCGACACCGCGCACGCCTTTGCGCAAAGCGAATTACAGCCGCGCGTCATCGATGCTTACCGGACAGAATGTGATGCTCCCGAACTGTTTCCGCTGATGGGACAGACGGGCTTGCTCGGTGCTACTATTCCGGAAGAATATGGCGGCGTCGGCGCCTCCTACGTCGCTTATGGTCTCATCGCGCGCGAGATTGAAAGGGTGGATTCGGGATATCGATCAATGGCATCGGTTCAGTCGTCATTGGTTATGCATCCTATCTATGCTTATGGTTCGGAAGAACAGCGGCGCAAATATCTTCCGGGCCTAGCCGCTGGCACGCTGATTGGCTGTTTTGGTTTGACCGAGCCCGATGCCGGTTCCGATCCTGCCGGCATGCGCACATTCGCCAAAAAGGTAGATGGCGGATATGTCATCAACGGTTCAAAAACATGGATTTCCAATGCGCCCTTCGCGGATGTATTTGTCGTGTGGGCAAAGTCGGAGGCCCATGGCGGCGGTATTCGCGGCTTTGTCCTGGAAAAGGGCATGAAGGGTCTGTCGGCCCCGAAAATCCAAGGCAAGCTGTCGCTACGCGCGTCAACCACGGGCATGATCGTCATGGACAATGTTGAAATTGGCGAAGACGCGTTGCTGCCGGATGTACAAGGTCTTAAAGGCCCGTTCGGATGCCTAAACCGTGCCCGTTACGGCATCAGCTGGGGCGCACTGGGGGCAGCAGAATTCTGCATGCACGCCGCACGGCAATATGGCCTTGATCGGCACCAGTTCGGCAAGCCACTTGCGGCCAACCAATTGTATCAGAAAAAACTCGCCGACATGATGACGGACATCGGACTTGGGCTTCAGGCATCATTGCGCGTCGGCCGTCTGATGGATGAAGGCATGCTTGCACCTGACATGATTTCCATCGTTAAGCGCAACAATGTCGGCAAGGCTCTGGACATCGCCCGCGCTGCCCGCGACATGCATGGCGGTAATGGTATCAGCGAAGAATATCAGGTTATGCGCCACATGGTGAACCTTGAAACGGTCAACACCTATGAGGGCGCGCATGATGTGCACGCACTCATTCTGGGTCGCGCCATTACGGGTATCGCGGCATTCTAAAAAAACGGGCCGCCCGGCTTTTCAGCGGCGGCCCAGTTATGGCTTTTAAGCCAACTAGGGAGGAAAGCGTGTCTCAGAGAAACACACAACCGCTGTTTAAGGTAAAAATGGTAAATAATGTCTGAACAGGCGGTTGGCTATTTTTCAGCACGTGCCGATTCTTCGGCCCTCCACGGAAAGTGAAAATGGCGAGTTGTTGCGAATACCTTGAGACTGAATGTGAATGATACGGTTGGATTCCTTGCGGATGGTGGTCAATCCCTGCCCTTGCCCTTTACAGGTATAACTTACCGTCACTGAATTGGCGTTGGAACGCACCACATATTGTTCGCAGACCAATCCGCTATGCTGAATTTGAGTGAGGACTTCCGGCTTACCGAGGCAAATTTTAGTCGTCGGCGCACCGCCGCCAGTGGGCCGCAATTGCCACAATCCCCGCTCCAGAGTGTCGAGCAAGGCTAGGTCAGTGTCTGAATTGACGGCCCCTGCCGTGGTCGCCACTGAAAGCAATAGCGCGGCGGTAAGGCAAGGAAGAGGGCGCATTTTAATCATTATCTTCTGTCCGTAAACCAGCCATTCTCAACGAAACGACCCATTTTTTCTATTGTTCATATATCATCATTATCGGAAACTTGCACGATAGAATGGGGTATATGAACGACGATTGACCCACGGCACGGCTATGGCGCGGGTTTAGTTGTTGAAGCTTGCCAGACTTATCGGAAAGCGGCGCGAACAAAATTCGCAGTCGACCACGATATCTCCAGCGTCATCCGCCATTTCGGCGCGGTCAACAGCAGGGAACTTAGCAATGACGTCTCGGATATGGACCGGGTCGCAGCGGCAACCCTTCGTTAGAGCATTTCCCTGCTCAATCCGCACTTCTTTCTCTTCATGGAACAATCGCCAGACAATTTCCTCGAGCGGGAGTGCGGGGTCCGCCAATTCGTCAGCGGCAATCGTCGAAGATAACACTTCGATATGCTCCCATTCAGGATGGTCTAGCCTAACATGAAGCCTCTCACGACCCTCCTCACCCTCTGGCAAATGTTGCACCAGCAACCCGCCTGCCACGCAGCGGCCATCGACGTGGCCCACCGCAACGCGGATAAAAGTCGGAATCTGTTCGGACTGAACGAAATAGTTCTGCGCTGCATCGGCGAGCGTCTCGCCTTCAAGCGGAACGATCCCCTGGTAACGGCCGCCACCCTCGCTTGGGGGTTTCATACGATCAAACGTGATCGCCAAATAGCCCTTCCCAAATACGCCAAACAATGTTGCATCCTTCGGCAAGGCGGCAGCGGTAGCGGCGTCAAACTGCGCATAACCGCGCAGTGCGCCGTCTTTATAGTCGCATGCAAGAAGCCGTATTGCGCCTTTCTCCGTTTGCGTTTGCAATGTGAGCTGACTGCCCTTTTCCTTCAACGATGCACCGAGCAATGCAGTCAGCACCAATGCTTCAGCCAGTATCCTCTCAATCACTGGCGGGTATGCATGTGCCGCCAAAATCTCGGATAACACCTCATCCAGCCGCACCAACCGGCCGCGCGCATCCCGTGTAGGGATTGAAAAGCGCAAGGGCTGATTGGACAATGTTTCCGACTGCTCCGACATCATATTTTTCCAAGGCACCACAACAAAATCGACTTTTGGGCATGGAGCCGGTTTTCCGCCTCATCCCAGATCAGGGATTGTGGGCCGTCTATTACCGCGTCTGTTACTTCCTCACCGCGATGGGCAGGCAGGCAATGCAAAAACTTTGCGTCGGTTTTTGCCAGCGCCATCAGGCGCTCATTTACTTGATAAGGCATCATGGCCGCCATCTTGTTGTGCGCATGCTCCTGTCCCATGGACACCCATGTGTCGGTCACAATAACATCGGCATCCCTCACGGCCTCCGCTGCATCGCGGGTGAGTGTAACTGTCGCGCCGGCCGCTTTTGCAGCGTTGATAATGTTGCTGTCGCTTTCATATCCCTTGGGTACTGCAATGCGAACGTTGAATTTAAATATACCCGCCGCCTCAACAACAGAATTCAGCACATTGTTCCCGTCGCCAAGCCAGGCAAGTTCTAACCCCGGCAGGCTTTTGCCATACTCAATAAGGGTCAACAGGTCGGCAACGATCTGGCAGGGATGTGACAAATCGGTCAGGCCGTTAATGACAGGCACGGTTGCATAATGCGCGAGTTCTTCAACCTTCGCGTGGTCGTCTGTCCGGATCATGATGGCATCGACATATCGGGACAATACCCGTGCCGTGTCAGCAATCGTTTCGCCACGCCCAAGCTGCATTTGGCCAGAAGCCATAAAAATGCTGTCACCGCCCAGTTGCTTCATTGCCATTTCGAACGAAGTACGGGTGCGGGTGGAATTTTTCTCGAACACCATTGCCAACGTGTGCCCGGCAAGCGGCGTGTCTGCGTCCGCCTTTCCCTTTGGCCACCCTTGGCGCGATTTTTTCCTGTCCATGGCATCGGATAGCATGGCTGCTATCGCATCACCGCCCGCGTCGCCAAGGTTCAGGAAATGACGCGTCATGCTGCTTGCGGCATCTGGTAACTGGCGGCACCGGCTGACAGCTTTTCCATGAATATTTGAATTTCCGCATCGCCAATGTTCAGCGGCGGCAAGACCCGGAAAGTGTTGTCACCGGCCGCAACCAGCAACAGGCCATGATTATCCCGCAAATGCGCCACGAAGGCGCGCGTTTCATGGGTCATCATCACGCCAAGCATCAGACCCTTGCCACGCACGCCAGTGAACAAATCGGGATAATTGCCGATGAACTGTTCAAGCGTAGAACGCAGCTTTTCCCCTGTGGCCCGCACTTGCGACAGGAATTCATCATTCGCCACGACGTCCCAAACGGCCTGGCATGCGGCCATCGCAAACGGGTTGCCGCCATAAGTGGATCCGTGGGTGCCAACAACCATGCCGCGTGCCGCTTCTTCGGTTGCGAGGCAGGCCCCAACCGGAAATCCGCCGCCAAGGCCCTTTGCCGTCGCCATTATATCTGGCGTGATGCCATATTGTTCATGCGCATAAAGCGTACCGGACCGAGCAACCCCACATTGCACCTCATCGAGGATCAGCAAGATGCCGTGATCGTCAGCCAACGCACGAAGCCCTTGCATAAACGCATTAGAAGCAGGACGCACGCCGCCCTCGCCCTGAATAGGCTCGACCAGAAACGCTGCTGTCTTGGGTCCGACGGCCGCCTTTGCGCCTTCAAGATCATCGAAGTCGACATATTTGAAGCCTTCAAGAAGCGGCATAAATCCCTTGTGCATCTTCTCCTGATTGCTTGCTGAAATCGTCGCCATCGTGCGACCATGAAAGGCGTTCTTAAAGGTGATGATCTCGAAGCGATCCTCGCCCTGACTTTGGTGATAGGCACGGGCAGTTTTAATTGCGCACTCCACAGCCTCTGCACCTGAATTGGTAAAAAACACCGTGTCGGCGAACGTAGTATCTACAAGCCGCTGGGCAAAGGCTTCGCCCTGAGGGCTACCGTAAAGGTTGGAAACGTGGATTAGTGTTGCCGCCTGATCCTGAATGGCCTTGGTCAGATGTGGATGACCGTGACCTAGCAAATTCACCGCTATACCAGCGGCGAAATCCAGCGCGCGGCTGCCGTCTTCGGAAATCAACCAAGCGCCTTCACCTCGCACAGGCCGGAAACCGCAGCGCGGATATACTGGCATCAAAGGCGTAATCGACATGGTTTTCATCCTTCCGACCAACTAGTTGGCATATTCCAAAAAGCTAAAAAGCGGCCCCACGGGACCGCTTGTTTTTACCACTCCGCTATAGGCATGCAGAAAACGCAAATCAAGCTATGCCTCGGCATCCTTGTCACGCTTGGCTGCGGCGATCCGGCGTTTCAGATAGCCGTAAAGCAACAAATGCAACCCCACCCAAATAAGTGCGAATATGACAATCATCTTGGCAGCGGGGCTCATACGCCCATACATAATGGCGCTTGGGCTTCGAACAACCCCGAACTGCTACAGCAACCCGGCGTCAAGCGGCACATGGGGCGGGCAGGCCGTAATGGCTTTATGGTCGGCGTCACGGCCGGACAATGTGTTGGCCATATAATGGTTGGTGTCCCGATGGTGCGCCTCATCCGCACGGATGATCAGGATAACATCACGCAGCGTAGTGCCCTCCGGCAAATTCCAGTAACGCAGCGCGACAGGTGGTGCTGGCGGGTTCGGATGCCGACCTTCGTCAATTTCGGCGAGATACAATGTGTAACTCAAAACCGCTTCCTCTTCGAAATAGCCGACAAGACGGTGCGCGGTCTTGCCCGAAATCAGATAGAGAAAGAAAAAGAAGACATAGAATATCCACTGCACGGTCAGAATAACAAGTCGCTCAAACCACGATGGCTGCGCGATTTCTATGAACGTCATAAGATGCATCCGCTCATTTTCCGCTTCGTCCATCAACGTTCTGATCCAACCGCGATCATCCTGCATGAGGCGGAGTGCACGCAGATGGGACAAGGTCGCGCCAACCATGCCCGGCACGCCCGCAACCGTCTCCAATACGATGGCGCGATTGCCATAACGTTTGGCAAAGAATGTATCAGCGCCCCATCGCAGGGTCTTGGTAATGCGCAATGCAAACCAGTCAGAAAAACCTTGAGCCTTGTAATGTGTAGACTGAATATCGCTGCAGTGAGACATGAGCTTTTTCCAATGTTTAATAACTGTCTTAACGCCCATTGGTCGGTCCTGCGCAATGCAGAATCAAAATCCATCCAATTTACTTTTTTGCAACTCTTAATTTGTCAACGGCATAGCATCAAACGGAAAGCCAACGATCTGCCGCTTTTACCCCGCCACGACTATTTACGGTTAGTCCGGCAACGCAATCGCTTTTGTAAGCGCATCGCTTGGCAGCTTAAGTGCGCGGAGCATCGCCCAGATTTCCTCACGCGCTTGCGGTTGCATCCGGCCCAGTTGCGGCAGCGCCTCTAGGTCGAACAAAGTCAGCCCTTGCGGAAAGAGCTCACGATAGGTGACACGTTCACGCAAGCCGGGCACAAGTCGGAAGCCTGCGACGGGCGCAATTTTCTCCAGTGCCTCGCGAACCTTAATTTCGTTTTTGGTGCCAAGACTGCGTGACCGGTTCTGCATTACCACCCAGTCCAATGGTTTGGGGCGGATGGCGAACCCGGGTTCTTTCAAATGCTCAACCAGCCGAGCGAAATTGCCTAACGTCTTGAACTCGCCACTCCGTGGATCGATGCGACCAAGCATATCAAGGTCGATGAAACTGTCGTTGACGGGTGTCACAATGGTATCCGCCATGAAAATGGCACGCCGCGCGATCGGCGAGTCGTGGCCACCGACATCAATGATGATGAAGCTGTGCCGGATTCGCGCCATGCGGAGCTTCTCTTCAAGCTCGTTTTCATTTTGCTGCGCCAACATGATCTGCTCTGGTCCCGGCAACCTGACCCCATATTCGGTGGCGCTTT
>NZ_JBKBQV010000053.1:0-18194 GCF_046292425.1 Sphingorhabdus sp. | reverse complement strand
CTGTCTGCCATCGCCAAAAGCATGAGCAATCCCGTAGACATGCCTTTGACGCTTTGACTTTTCTCCACATCAATCCATTCATCGAGTGAATGTGCGCGACCGCCACTTCCGCCGGATCCAATCGTCAAAGCGGGCACCCCCAAGCTCATGGGCAAATTGGCATCAGTCGATGAAGACGTCAGCTGCGGCGTGAGCCCCTTTGCACGAATGGCCGCCGTGGCAATCTTTATTATTGCGTGACTTTCGGCAGTCAACCCGGCGGGACGGTCGCCTATGAGCTTGGCTTCGGCAACGATCTTGCCTTCGCCTGTTGAGCGTGCCGCGTTTTCTGCATCGACGCTTTCCTGCACGATCGACAAGAATTTTTGTTCAACTTTGGCAAGTTCGGCAGGGCTTTCTGATCGGAAATCAAACTCCATGAATACTTCGTTTGGAATTGAGTTGACCGAAGTTCCGCCACCGGTGACCGATGCGGCATAAGTTGTTTTGGGGGATGTGGGTACAACGGTTTTATACAGTTCGGTCACCGTTTGACCCATGGCAATCATGGGATTTACAAGGCCGAAGGCACCATAGCTATGACCCCCTGGTCCTTTGTAGGTGATGCGGTAACGCCGTGATCCCACACCGCCATTGACGACGCGCTGGGCATCGGTGCCATCCATGGACAGAAACGCTTTCACACGGTCTTTATACCTACCCTTGGTAAACAGGTACCGCACGCCACGCAGGTCACCAGGCCCCTCTTCTCCGACATTGCCCACAAACAATATATCAGTACGCGGACGGACATTCTTGTCCTTCATGGCGCGCGCATAAGCGAGGATGACCGCCAGGCTTCGCGTATCGTCTCCAATTCCGGGCGCATATAATTTGCTCCCATCTCGGCGCACTTTCAGCGGCGTGCCTTCCGGGAAAACAGTGTCAAGATGCGCTGCCAATACGATCACCTGCCCACCAGCTGGGCCCGATCCGCGGTACAGACCCGTTGCGTTACCCTCTGCATCAATTTCGACGTCCTGAAGCCCAGCGGCGAGGAGCATATCGCGATATGCCTTCGCGCGTTCTGCTTCCTTGAACGGGGGGGCAGGAATCTCCACAAGCTTTATGATGTCATCAACTTTACGTCCAGGCTCGGCATCGAGCTGTTTCACCACCGCTGCATAATTCGCGCTATTTGCACCGCGCTTCACGGCATCGTCGCCTGCCGCTGGCGACGCGGCCGCGCCTAAAGATGCCATCAATATCAAGCTTGCGGTTAACTGCATTCGCCAAATCCTTATAGTAATCGTCATCCCGCAGCCATGACGAAGCGATCGATGCTCCGTTCGCGCTTCGGGCTGTGTCACGGCAACCATGGCCGTCGCCCCCACTTTTGTCCATGAGGGATAACCACCGCCAGCCCGCGGATTCTATCGAAGCACTTCTCAGGATATATAGGCAGCTAAGTAGTTTTGGTTGGTTAACATGGCTAATTGATCAGTCTCGAAGCGCTGCCGTTTTTAAGCCCTAATCGCTTGGGTTTCGGGAATTGTCAGAGGCTTTCAAGAAACACCGGAGCGGACGGCCCCAAGGGAATTTCGACCGCTACCCATATTCCAACAAGTGCCATGCCAACCAGCAATAATCCGACGGAATATGGAATCATGGTAGCTGCAAGACTGCCAATGCCGAAATCCTTCACCCAGCGTTGGCAAAAAACCAGAATGAGCGGAAAATATACCATCAACGGCGTTATGATATTAGTCGCACCGTCCCCCACGCGATAGGACGCCGTGGTCATCTCGGCACTGACGCCCAATAGCATGAGCATGGGAACGAGGACGGGAGCCAACAGGGCCCATTTTGCACTGGCCGATCCGACAAACAAATTTAGCGCAGCAGTGAATATCACAACGAGCATCAGCAGGATTGGAGCAGGCAGCGCGAGAGCCTTTAGTCCGTCTGCACCATGAACCGCAGTGATAAGACCGAGATTTGACCAACCAAACATCGCAACAAAGTGTGAAATGGCAAAGGCAAGAACCAAGAAATAGGCCATGTCACCCATGGATTGTGACATCATGCTTACCAGATCGCGGTGGTTTTTGATAATGCCAGTTGCACGCCCGAACGCCCATCCAGCGAGCAGAAAGAGTACCATAAAGCCAGCCACCAGCGATTGGTAAAAGGGCGTAAGCTGAGCCTCTGGCGTGGCAGTTTCGTCGATCAGCGGCGTATCTGGGCCAAGCGTCATGAACAGCCAGAGCGCGACGACCCCTAATGTCGCAAGACCCGCATGACGAAGTCCCTTGCGTTGGTCTGGCGATAATGGCTGGCTGATTTCGGAATCTGACAGCTCGTTATCATTCTGACGGTCCGTTGTTATCCCAGCGGAGACAGCTTGCGCGCCAACGGCACGATAAGTACCAAGGCGCGGTTCGATAATCTTGTCGGTAACATACCAGATCACGGGCAGAAAAACGAACGTCATGCCAACTATGAAATACCAGTTGCCTGCGATGTTTGCCTGCCAATCGGGGAACACAGTATTGGCAGCCGATTGGGTAATCCCGAACAATAAGGCATCAAGCTGGCCAGGAAACAAGTTTGCTGAAAATCCGCCGGACACACCCGCAAAGGCGGCTGCGATTCCAGCAATTGGGTGACGCCCTGCAGCTGCATAAATGACACCGGCAAGCGGGATGAGGACGACATAAGCGGCATCTGCTGCCAAATTTCCCATCATGGCCACTAACGCCACAATAGGGGTCAACAGATATTTCGGGGCATTTGCAACACCTGCACGCATGGCCGCGCCAAATAACCCCGACTTTTCGGCGACACCCGCGCCGAGCATCACCACCAGGACATATCCAAGGGGGTGGAAACCGGTGAAAGTCTTGGGCATTTCAACCCATAATTTACGGATATTTTCCGCCGACAACAGGCTGGTCGCTGCAATTACCTTTTGGGTGCCGGTCTCGGGATCAATTTCGGTTGGATGTACGGCTGACCAATTTAAAGCAGCAGCAAACACCGAGAGCAAAATCAGTCCGGCGACAAGATATAGAAACAAGAAAACAGGATCAGGCAATTTGTTGCCAGTGCGTTCAATCCAGCCAAGAAATTTGCTGTTGCCTGTCGCGTTCACCGCCTCACCGCTTGTCACGTCGCTTCTCCCACTATCCCAACGGCCCGAAATGTAACAGTATTACACCCGCTGGCAAGGGCGTTTCTTCGGCCGCCTTTGGGGGGAGACACCCCTCTTCAGCCCCGGATTTCAAATCCAATAAACAGCGCTTGGCCGACCGTTGCACAGCTTTCGTCTCGATACCTTTTTTCTGTTTTCCGACAGAAACCGAAGCACTGTAGGCGGGTGTCAGCCTCAGCTTGCCTGTACTTGTTCGGGGGCGACGGAATGACAGCGTATCATGCCCGCTGCGCTGTCATCCGGCGCCGTTCGGACGGTCCGCCCACATGAAATTATTTGCGCAGACTGCAAACGCTTTTGGTCAGAATCGATACGTCAACCCGGCGCTAACTACCCACGGGTCAAGATCATGTTCGGTTTGTAGTGCAGTGGTGTTGCCGGCGCGGAATGTCGCTGTTGTCCCGACAAAGTAGCGCTTGGCGTCGAGCGAAAAACCAAGACCCTGATCGTTGATTTTCACGTCAAGGCCAGCCTGAAGCGCAAAACCAAACTCGTCGGACAGATTGACGTCCGTTGCTCCAAGCGCGGCAGCACTGGCGCCTACGCCTTCGCTGAAGATGAAAAAGTGCGTAGGTCCCGCCCCTAGATATGGTTTAACGCCATTGCCGATCGGAAGGTGATATTTCGCCGTCACTGTTGCAGGCAATATGATTGCATTTTCGATAAGCCGCGCTCCGGCAAGTGGCCCCGCACCTCGGACGTCATGCGGCGTAACGCAGCAAATGGTTTCGATCGAGAAATTGGGTGAAAGAAAATATTCGGCGGCGATTGTTGGAACGAACGAGTCAGTAGCCCGTGTCTGCGCGCTTGCTGGCACCCCGATAGCGTTCTGGTTGACGTCGGTAATGGCGCCATCGGGCAGTACGCCGGTTCCAAAGGCTTTGATCTGGATTTTGCCGTCGCTGCTGCCAGCATAGACGGGGGCTGAAGCAACGATTGCGATTGCACAGCTGGCTGCGGCGAGGAGAAAACGCTTGTTCATGATACACAATCCTTTTGGTTGCGAAGATTACCGTTCGGGCAACGCTTCGTTCCTGTGCAAAGTGGTGGGTGCGACCGCCGCCAGTTGCGGCAGTCGCGTTACCGTGGAAATTCAGTTCGGTTTGTAAGGCAATGATGAATGGTGAAGGAATATGCGAAGCTTGCCTTCGCCATCGCGGACATAACCCCATGTTTTGTCAACGGTGGTCACATTGCCTTTTGCATCCGTAAGAGTCACATTGCCCATTGAGGTCGCTGAGGTGCCTGTCACAACAATGCCCGCATTGTCGATCTTGTAAGTGCGCCAGCCCTTCAATGCAAAGCCACTGTCGTTAGGATAGGTTTTGTCGCCACCTACAAAATAGGCCAGTGCGCCATCGCGCTTTGTCCGGAATGTCTGCGGTGCCAAAGTCAAGGTCGGCTTGAACAAAACCGGGCCCATATTGTAGGCGTACGCGCTGTCGAGCACGGTTTCGGCCAGCCGTTTGGCGGCCGCAAAGCCATCACGGTCGTAAGTGGTGGAAATCGCAACGAGAGCATCGCCCCACGCGCGCTGCGCGGCTTCTACCTCGGCGACGGTAATTGGTGCATAGGTCGGTGTAATCATTGTCGACTGCAGTGCGACAGCTTGCTTTTGTGCCGCCGCGGCGGGTGACGCGAAGGCAATCAATGGCAACGCCGCGATCAAGCAAGTTATTCTGCGTGAGAATTTTTTCATCAAATTGACTCCTGAGGCTGGAGGCGACTGGCAATATGCGCATCCGTCCATGAGCATTTCGCCCATGCATCCGATTTATGGGTTGAAAGCGCTTCTCAACATTGGCCGAATGGTGAGCCGCGCGGCCTAAGCCAGGTGGCCTATGCAGTTTTGGTCGATTGCGCTAAACGCAAGGAATGCAGGTTCAACCCTCGGCTCTTGATTCCCCAATCGAAACTATTGCCGAATTGCGCGAATTATATCGTGCGGCTGAGGCCCGCGCAGCGCGTCTGCGGTTGTTGTCGAACAGTGGACGGCAATTGGCTGGAACCGGAATTGACGGGCTAGAGGAAATGCTCGCGCATATTGCCGCGCAGTTGGCCTATTTTCTGGGCCGCGCGCGTGCCGAAGTCAGTTTCGACCCAAGCGCGCCTGGAATAGCAATTCCAGCGCCGGGAGATGAAGCCTGTATTGTTGGTCGCATCCAAATGGCTGGCGTTTCTTCACCGGACGACATTGCAGATGAAGAGGATCGGGATGCGTTTCGCATGCACATCGAGATGATGGGGGCGACTATCGACAGAGTGAACCGGGAACGCGAACGGACCGACCTGCTGAACGCCCTACATGATCGCGAATTGCACCTTGAATATCTGGTAGGGCGGATGTTCTCTGCGCAAGAGGAAGAGCGACGCCGGGTGTCGCACGATTTGCATGATGGTGTTGCCCAGACCGCAACTGCACTCGTCCGTATGCTAGAAGGTGACAGTTCAACGACCGCTGCCGACATCCCGGCCGCAGACCGAACAAGGTTAACTGCCATTGCGCGTGATATGGTCGCTGAATTACGGGCCGTGATTGGCGGGTTGCGCCCTACCCTTCTCGATGATCTGGGGCTTGAGGCTGCCATTCGGTCCATAGCCGATTCACTCGCCAGTGACGGCTTTGACGTTAGGTTGCAACTGCAACGCCCTTCCACGGCCTATCCGGGCAATATTGAAACAGCCATTTTTCGGGTGGCGCAAGAGGCCGTCACAAATATCCGCAAACATGCGGGGAAAGGTTGCCGCGTCGAGTTGGAACTCCGACTGTCCCATTGCGGTAATCGACCATATTTGCGGGTCGAAGATTTTGGCAAGGGATGCTCGGACACAGGATTTCAATATCGCGAGACGCGGGACGGCGCACAGATTGGCATTGATGTCATGCGTGAACGCATGGCTGCGGTCGGCGGTGCGTTGCTATGGAAAGCTAAACCAAATGGCGGCGTAAGCGTCATTGCACATTTTTCAGAAACGAGCTGACATTGCCAGTGCCGCGGATCATTATTGTTGATGACCATGCCCTCGCGCGGGAAGGACTTAAGGCCGTACTCGCAAGCAGTGGTCTTGAGATCGTCGGTGATGTGGCGTCAGGCGAGGAAGCTGTGGAGCTTGTAAAAGAGACCGTACCAGATTTGGTGCTGATGGACGTGCGACTTGGTGCCGGTATAGACGGGCTGGAGGCCACAAGACGGATTACTGCACTCGGTTTTCCAACTAGAGTGCTGATGCTGACGCTTCACGACTTGCCGGCATACGCGCGTGAGGCTCTTTCCGCCGGGGCGGCTGGCTATGTCCTGAAGGATACGGCTATCGACGACCTGCGCGCCGCCGTTGATCAGGTGCTAGCCGGACAAACCGCCATACCCATCAGTCTGATGAACGCTGTTCTTCGCGAACCAAACCGCGACATGGAGACCAGATACACAACCGCCATTCTAACCGCCAGGGAGATGGAGGTTCTTGATCTGGTATC
This sequence comes from Sphingorhabdus sp., assembly GCF_046292425.1. Taxonomy (GTDB): domain Bacteria; phylum Pseudomonadota; class Alphaproteobacteria; order Sphingomonadales; family Sphingomonadaceae; genus Sphingorhabdus_B. The sequence goes on along the minus strand of NZ_JBKBQV010000053.1, from coordinate 11,526 downwards.
GCAAGGGATGACTAATAAGGAAATCGCGCGGCAGCTGATGATCAGTCCCGCCACGGTTAAGGCCCATGTCGAAAGGATCATTGCAAAGCTGGGCGTGGCCGACCGAACGCAGGCTGCCGTGGTCGCGACAAAGCAACGATCGCACACTCTTCCATGACTGTGAAGAGAACGACACGTTACATTACCGGCTATTGGACAGATCGACCGCTGGCATTCAAAGGGCTTGTCGTGGTTGCACTGCCGCTTGCCATCCTGTTCGGAGCGCTCATATCGCTCTATCTGGCCAGTAACGCAGAAACCCGCGCGGAGGATGATGTCCGCAGGGCATTTGCAATTCAGCGCGACACCTATCAGGTTCATGCTTTACTAGCAGAGGCCGCTGCGGGCGCGAGGGGCTATGTATTAACTGGGCAGCCACGGTTTTTGGAGCCATATCGCAAGGCGGAGGCGGAGTTGCCCGCGACCATGAACCGCCTCGATAAAGAAATCCGTGACGCCGAGGTGCGCCAAGGCTTTGAGCGTATCCGGCGAGCGACAGCCCAAAAGCGGGAGGGACTCAAAACGATCGTGTCTCTTGCTGGAACGCCATCGTTGAGCCAGCGGAATGCCAATGCACTCGAAGCCGCTTTAATATCCAACAAGATCGTCCTCGATGGCATGCGCCGCGAAATCGAGAACATCCAGCGCCGGGAACGCGTGTTGCTTGATCAGCGGCAAGCGAAAGTCGATGAGGTGCGCAAAAACTTTTTGGTCTTGACCGCAGTGAGCGCGATTGTCGGGCTTTTGGGTAGCTTGGCTGCTGTGTATCTATTTTCGACAGGTATCGTCCGCCGGGTCCGAATATTGGAACATAATGCCGAACTGCTTGCCAGTGGCGAAGCTTTAAACCCGATCCCGGACGATGCCGACGAAATCGGGATATTGGGACAACGCATGGACAAAGCGAGCGCGCTTCTGCGGGCGCGCGAGCAGGCACTTCGTGAGAGCGAGGAGCGATTTCGGCTCGTCGTTGAAGGTGTTCGCGATTACGGTATTTTTGCACTTAATCCCGACGGCAAGGTCACGAGCTGGAACCTTGGGGCGGAGCGGATAAAAGGCTGGAAAGTGGATGAAGTCCTCGGCCAGCATTTCAGCCGATTTTATCCCGATGAAACGCGGGGATATTTACCAGCAGAGATGCTCGAGCGAGCGCGCTCCGCCGGTACAGCTGAAGACGAAGGCTGGCGCGTGCGGAAGGATGGCACCCGGTTCTGGGCAAATGTGGTGATCACCGCCTTATATGATGACAGCGGCGATTTGCGTGGTTTCGCCAAAATCACACGCGACATGACGGAACGACGTCGCTCCGAAGAGGCGTTACGCGCGGCCCGCGAAGAAGCCGAAGCTGCCAATCTCGCAAAGAGCGCGTTTTTATCACGAACAAGCCATGAGTTGCGAACGCCACTGAGCGCCATATTGGGCTTTGGGCAATTGCTTGAGCTTGATAGCGATGAGTTTTCACCACGGCATCGTGAGTCCGTCGACCAAATCATAAAAGCCGGAAGCCATTTATTGGCGCTGATTAACGATTTGCTCGATATTTCCAGCATCGAGGCCGGCCAAACCGAATTGCTGGTTGAGGACATCGATATGAGCGCGCTTTTGCGGGAGGTACATGCGCTTGCCTCACCGATAGTTGATGCCGCCGGATTAAAGTTTTTGCTTAAGTTGCCGCGGCATGGCTTAAAAGCGTTAGCCGACCGGCGACGTGTTATGCAGGTGATCCTTAATCTTGTCGCTAACGCCGCGAAATACAACCGTACGGGTAGCTTTGTCGAACTGGCTTGTGAGCAAGTGGATGAAGCGGTGCACGTTTCTGTGGTGGACGATGGCGAAGGCATTAAAGCCGCTGATGTGTCCCGCCTGTTCACGCCCTTTGATCGGCTTGGAGAACAGACACGCGCCAAAGTAGAGGGAACCGGGCTTGGACTTGCATTGTCAAAGCGTCTTGTGGAATCGATGAACGGACAGATCGGCTTCAAACAACAGGAAAAGGGCGCATGCTTTTGGTTTACCCTTGATGTTACAGGAAAGAACGGGAGCGCAAACAGCTGATGCCGGCCAAACTAGTCAAAAATGATGACATTCTATCAAGGCGCGTCCTCGTCATCGACGACGAAGACGCTAATGTGCTGTTACTTGCGAGCGTATTGCAACGCGAAGGTTACAGCGATGTCCATTGCCTGACAGACCCTGAAAAGGCGCTGGCATCATATATTACATTGTCGCCCGATATTGTGCTTCTGGACCTTATGATGCCCAAGGTGGACGGTTTTCAGTTACTTGAGGCGTTTGCACGCCATGATCAGCCAGACGAGTTTAGACCAGTGCTTGTATTGACTGCGGACACCACCTTGCAAACCCGTCGCCGGGCTCTTGCGCTTGGTGCAAAAGATTTTGTCGCAAAGCCGTTCGACGTAATCGAAGTTGCACTCAGGATATCAACTTTGCTGGAAACCCGGATATTATATGAACGGCTGCGCCAAACCTGATTAGCGACGCGCGCTTTGCATTGGATTAGCTTGGCGTCCCCTCGCTTCAACAATCCGCAACAGATCGGACAAAGACCCATCCTCTTCGCCGAACTTCCGCGCAAAATGTGCGCCGGAATCGAACATTTTGGACCATAGGTCGGTGGTCAGCTCCTGAGGATGCGCACCCCCGCCATTCCACTCGGCAAAACGTTTGTTGTCGCGGTGCAAAACAAGCGAAGGATCGTTACATAGGACGGACTGATAATAACATTCGTCGGGCGCAAACCGCGAGGCCAGGTGGCGTTGAAGCCGTAAATGATCTGGGGTAGGTTGAAGTAAAATTGTGGCGACCCGCCTGTTCGCTGTAAACCACTGGTCACCGTAAAAGCATTCAAGGGATCGACTGAACGGCGACCAAGGCAAGCCAATTGGCAGGTGGACTGTGTGGCGTCCCAGCCGGAGTCCCCCATTGTCGCGGCGTACCCTGGGGAGCCAAATTTCAGCGCCGGTATAGTGTCGCTTTTTCATCAATCGGTTTGCAGCACTGTCATAATGGTACAGGTGGGGATTGGTCTCGCCAACGTTAGCAGCTTTGGAGACGCGGGTTGCGTTGCCGTCATAAATGCTGCGGAAATCAATAAAGGCGTCAGCGCCGCTATTCTGAAGATCCGATAACACTTCATCTGCAGGCCGTATTGGGAAATCAGCTGCACTTAACAATACGAACCAGTCAGGGCTGCTAAACTCATAAAGCGTTTTCAGCGCACTTAGTGCACCTTGCACAATCGAAAATTTGCCCCAACCCGTTCGGACCGGTCGCTCCACAAATTTCACATTTGGGGGGAATTGACTTTGGTCGATGGGTGATTGGTGCATGTCATGGTGGCATGCAATAGGGGGATGGTCATAAACATGATTTAAAGCCTTCACCAACCGTAGCAGTTGTGTTGCACTGCGGTGTGATACGATGATAAAGCCGATCACCTCTTCCGCCCCTGCCCCCATATTCAAAGTGCCCTTCTGCGGATGACCCCGCGAAGGGTATTAACCATGGTCCGCACCAAAGGTGTCCTATCAAACCATTTAAGGTCAGCGATGTCACTGCGTGAGGACCGCTGCACAGCAATAGGCGGTATAGCAAAATGGGTCCTAACCTCGGGATGCGCACGCCTGAACCAAATATATGCTGCATCAATAGGGGGATGGATCCCGTCATAATCAAGGTTTTCCAGATAAGCGCTTACGACTTTCGCACCCTGTTTAGAAAATCCCATGATATGCGAGCCGATAATATCGCTATTTTGCAGATCAAGTGGCTTAGCAGCCGTGTATCCACCATAAAATATATCCCAATCGTCGGGCAATTCATATGAACGGGCGCCTGCAACGAAGGCACAGTCATCCTCCAATATCAAAACAGATTGGTTCGACTGGGCTGCTTCGCGCAGAATATTCTTGTGGCTCTCATAACAACCACGCGCACCCACTGAAGTAAATTTTCCCGGGTCTGACGGTCGTTGCGCCGGACTATATTCGACCCGGGGATCACCGATAATGCCAATATCATGCAATTCCCTGTCCATCTCACGACGACGATCCGTCCGCTGGGGCAAATTGATGATCTTAATCTGATCGAAATGGTTGATGAAATGCATTCATATATCCCTGTATCTTAAAACGCCCACACATTTGCGAACCGCAGAGCGAATACTGAGGAATAGTGACGTCGGAGGCGAACATTTGCTACAATCGGTAACCAGAAACCCCGGCAGTAGTTCCATGTGCCAAAATTGTTGATTTGATGCCTTTATTGCATGTGCGGCGATCTGGCCGTTGATATCGTCAGGCGCACCCGGACGTCATCGCGTCGCTAAAAAATCTGAACGAACGCCTGTCGCTTCTAACCGGGGAGGCCGCTGAAACAACTTAACGAATTTTTCACCATGTTCCGACTAAGGGAAGTTCATGGCGCTTAACCTCAACAAGGTCAAAATTGGCCGAAGAATCCTGCTTTTTGCAGTCATCTGCGGGGTGCTGGGCGCTCTGAATTTTTTCCAGCCTCTGGCACTGGCTTTATACGCCGTGCAAACAAAGGCTGCCATCAAGCCAGTATCGGGCGATGTTGTCGTTGTGGGAATCGACTCCCACTCCATCAGCGCCATTGGTCGCTGGCCATGGCCGCGCGACAAACAAGCAGAATTGCTTCGCAAAATTGACGCATATGACCCAGCAGCGATCTATGTAGATATCGGCTATCAAGGCGAGACCACACCCTTGGCCGATAATGCCCTGCGCAACACGCTTGAGAGCACGAAGGCTCCGACGAAAGTTGTGGCGATGGCGACTGCAGGGGAGAGTGGCATTGCGCGCACCATATTTTCCCACACATCCGCTGTAGGTTCGACGGAGAATGTCTCAGCTCACGCTCCATATCTTTTTGGTTATATATGGGAGTTGCCTACCAGCGTCGAAACTCCGCGCGGTCGCCTCCAGTCTGCGGCAGTAAGCATTGCGGCAGCAAAAGAAGTGAAGCCGCAAAATTTTGCGATTGATTACACGTTCGACCCAGCATCCATTCCCACCTTTTCGGCGAACGACGTTTTTGAAGGAAAATTGGATAAGCAGCTTTTAAGTGGCAAAACCGTCGTCTTGGGAGCAACTGATCCAACCCAAAATGACATTCATTCCATGCCGGGTTGGGGCGAGCAGCCCGGTGTATTCTTCATCGTTTTGGGGGCAGAAACGCTCAAAAGTGGCATTCCCAAGGTGCTAGGCTGGATTTACTTTTTTGTTTTGGCATTAGTGGTTTGCGCCTTTCAGCTCACCCCGCGAGGCCTCAAGTATAGCAAACATGCAAGCTGGGCTGGTGCCGCCGTCATGTTGGGGGCCAGCACGTGGTTAGCGACCCAAAACATCGGCAATGATCCCGTCCCCGCGCTGGCACTCGTCGCGAGCGTCGGCATATTTGTATCCCGCCAGAAGGCTGCCCTTATCCGCTCTCAACGCCACGCAACAACTGGCCTGTTCAACATGGCAGGGTATATGGTGGATGAGGTCGTCTCAAACGCTGTATTCATAGGCGCCACTCTCACCCGTACGGACACCCGGCTGGGATATGTTCGACAAGATGACGAAACCGCCATTTTAAAGGAGGTTGGCCACCGCCTGTCCACAGTAATCGATGAACAGCAGATTACGCATAATGATAACCAACAGTTTCTCTGGGAAATGCCAGGTATCCCCACCAGCCAGTTGGCAGATCACCTCGAGGGCTTGCGCCAGCTGTTTGCCGAACCGCTGCTGATCCACGGCCGCAAGATCGACGTTGATATCAATTTCGGTGTAGATCGCAACGTTAACAGGAATGTTAATAGTCGCATGGAAAGCGCGCTTGCAGCATCTGTCGAGGCAAGCAAATCGCAGGCAACGTTCATTATTTCGACGACGGTCGAATTTGACGCATGGTTGACGTCGCGTTTTGGCGACGAGTTCGAAACAGCAGTGAAAAATGGTGACATTGAACTGGTTTTGGAACCGGAGAGGAGCCTGAACAGCGGTCAAGTTGGCTCCGCGGCGGCATCTCTTCGTTGGACCCACCCCGCTTACGGTCAAATCGACACTGCCAAACTGTTTCTGACCGCACGCGAAACTGGCCACATGAGTGACGTCAGTTACCATTTGTGCAAACAAGCGATTTTGTACGCCGGACATTTGGTCAAAGAACGATCCGATTTTGGCATAAGCTTCAATATATCGGTAGATGTCATCCTAAATCAGAATTTTGGATTAGAGATGCTGAAAGCGGCATCAGAGGCAAAGTGTCCTCCGACCAATGTGACTATGGTAATCATTGATATGCACGCGCATAAGTTCAACGAACAGGCACGTCAGGCAATCCACGATTTACAGCAGCTCGGCTTTCGCATTGGCATTGGCAACTTTGGAATGACGGATGCCGACATTGACTTCATCAAGAAATTCGAACCCGATGAAATTGTCTTGGCCAAAAGTTTTTCAGCCGAACTTCTCGGGTCAACAAGCAATGCAATTTTCGCCGTGGGCGCGCTGCGAATCGCCACTGCAAGTGGTGTGATTTCGATTGCAGACGGAATTGATGACCGTGATGTGTTGTCCGCACTCGAGCGGCACGATTGCAGCAGAGCTAGAGGCAAAATAATCGCCATGCCCATGAATTTCCAAGCTTTTATGCAAAACTATTTGAGCCGCGCTGATAGAAAACTTGGTTAACAAACAATTGTTGAATATGGTTAATTTTCCATTATATTGAGCGCTTGGTCGAGCAGGCCACGTTTTAATGGAGAAACGACATGAAAGCGCTTGAAAAAGCTAAGCAAGTCGAAGGCCAAACCGAAAGCTTTTGGAGCTGGATTTTCGGCGGTAGCCGGAGCGTAAGCGTTAACGGCTAACGCATTTGGAATTTTTGAAAAAGGGGGGCTGAGGCTCCCCTTTTTTTTGGCTTGATTTTACAGCATCATCCCTAAGATATGACCTGAACTCGGCACGCGGTGCTATGTTGCTGCCTTGGTAGACGCCATCACCGACATCAACTCGGCGTTCCTAAAATGGGATATTCTGTTACGATATGGTCATGAACCCCCTCATGCAGAGGGCTATTAAAAGCGCAGCCATAATGCCATTCCGACCGCCACTTGATCGCGCATTCAAGTTGTACAAATCCCGGTAACGTCATGAACACGGGTCGATCATCCGGAATAAACGCGAGGCATTCCATCTGAAAACCCGTCCGCGACAAATCAACGATCCGCACTTTATTCCGCAAACCACGAGACACCCGAATGTCTGCGATAATTTTCACGTCAGACCGGTCATGCCTGCGCCTTTGATACAGCAACTGATCAACAGACCGTCCCAGAACCTGCATAATTTCCCACTCACCAAGGGTTGACATGACGTCTACAACGTTGCCGACTGTCGCGGGTTCCGCTCATTACTGCTGTTAACCATCAATGTAGGGGTTTGCCGTCAAGCGCTTGTCGCTCAAACGGGGACATGTCAGCGTTCGTCGATGTCCGACGCAGTCAACCCGTTTTTTGGTGCCGGCCTATCGGAACATTCCCCGTCTATCCTTGTTAGGCGCTTCAGAGAAAAATCAGGTCGTCAAAAGGGGGAACACATGGCATTTGCACGCCAAGCGCGGTCAATATTAACCGCGACCTTAGGCACGACCCTTCTGATTATTTGCGCCGAGGGGGCTCAGGCTCAGTCATTGGATGACCTTCGGCAGATGTCTATCGAAGAGCTGTCTGACGTAAATGTTTCTTCTGTATTCAAAACTGACGGCAAGTTGAGCGAGGCGCCAGCGGCCATTTATGTCATATCGCAAGCCGAAATCGCACGGTCTGGTGCCCAGACCATACCAGAGGCCCTCCGGCTCGCCCCGAACCTTCAGGTAGCGCAGACAGCAGCGTCCAGATATACTGTCACGGCGCGCGGTATGTCGGGCAACGAAATTGCCCAGAACTTTCCAAATAAGCTGCTGATATTGATTGACGGACGCAGCGTATATTCACCACTATTTTCGGGCGTTTATTGGGATGCGCAGGACGTCCTGCTTTCGGACATTGACCGCATCGAAGTGATAAGTGGGCCAGGGTCAACCTTATGGGGCGCGAACGCCGTGACAGGGGTTATCAATATCATCACCCGCAGCGCGACAGAAACTTTGGGCGCATTGGCGGATATCGCGGTAGGCAATGAGGAGAAGGCTGTAGGGCTTCGTTATGGCGGCACGTTGGGACCCGACGTCACCTACCGGTTCTACACTAAAGCATTCAGCATTGATGAAACGCAAACCGCAGCTCACATCGGTGCAGGCGATGGTTGGGATCGGGTACAAGGAGGATTTCGCGCTGACTGGAATGCAGCGCCAGATGACCGGATCACCTTTCAGGGCGACATTTTCAAGGCAAAGATCAACCAGACTACTCTCGACGATCAAACAGTGCGTGGCAGCAACCTTTTGGCGCGATGGACGCGAACAAAGGGAAATGGCGAACTTCAGTTACAAGCCTATTATGACCGGTTAACCCGGCGGAATGAGGCCGAGGGCATTGATCTTGGCATCGAGAATTATGACCTCGATGCGCAACAAAGCATGGCTCTGGGTGATCATGCACTCGTTATCGGCGGCGGGTTGAGAATCAGCAAATTTGAGACCAACCCCACCGGTGGCCTTGCTTTTTCCCCGGCCGCCCGGACGCTAAAGCTGGGAAATATATTTGCGCAGGATACGTTCTCGCTCAGCCCGGCATTCAAGGCGACGTTAGGGATTAAGCTGGAAAACGGTCCCTATACTGGAACAGCGTTCATGCCCAGTTTGCGGCTCGCTTGGCAGATGGATCCGAATGCCATGGTCTGGGCTGCTGCATCACGCGCGATCCGGTCTCCGACACCATTTGATAGAGATGTTGTCGAAACTGTGGGTTCGACGTTGTTCCTTGTTGGTAACCCGAACTATCGGACAGAAAAAGTAACCGCGTTTGAACTTGGCACACGTGTTCAGCCATCGCCCAATATGTCCTTTTCTGTTTCCACTTTCTACAATGAATATGACGACTTGCGCACCATTGAGCTCACGCCGGTTACTTTCCTGCCCCTTATCTGGGGCAATAATATCAAGGGACACACCTATGGGCTAGAGGCGTGGGCTGACCTCAAGATCACTGCATGGTGGCGTTTTTCAGCACATTATGGCCTGCTGTTGGGGGATTTCAGGTTTAAGCCGGGCGCAAGTCAACTGCTTGGCCTGTCACAGGTGCGAAACGACCCGAAGCATAACGCTTCCCTTCGCTCATCAATGAATATTGGTTCCAGCATAACGGTCGACGCCGACCTGCGCCATGTCAGTGAGCGGCCTGAACCCAGGGTTGAGGCTTATACAGAGCTGAACGGACGGCTGGGCTGGCGTGTATCGGACACGCTCCAATTTTTTGTCTCCGGCGCCAATCTGCTTCACAAATCACATTATGAATATGCGGCTCCCAGAAGCAATCGCATCCCCAGGCGCGTCTTGGTTGGGCTTCAGTGGGTTCATTGATCCGGCCTTTTGTGCAAATAACCTCTTGGGGTATTGCGGGTCTTTTTCTGGCAGCGCAGCCTGCATCGGCTGCGCGACCGTCATCGGTCGAGCTGGGCGTGAAAGCGACATTCCTGACCAAGTTCCCGTCCTATCTTGATTGGCCAGTCAGGCATCTTCCCGACGGGGCACCCATTATTATCTGCGTCATCGGGGCGGATCCGTTCGGTTCAGCTTTGGAAAAGGCCGTGGCGGGTGAGACAATTAGTGCGCGCAGTCTTACGCTCCGCCGATATGCCTCAGCCGGCGACGTGAATAAATGCCACATCGCCTATCTTGGTGGGTCAAGCCGTGAAGTATCGGCTGCGCTTGCCGTGGCGGGTGCGAGTCCTGTGGTGACGGTAACAGACTCTCGCAATTCCAACATCAATGGCATGATCCACTTTCAGCTTGTCGGCAACAGCGTAAAATTTGACATTGATACTAACAAATCCTCACGCGCCGGGGTTGGCATAAGCTCGAAATTGCTTGGCCTTGCGCGCAAAGTTCACAGGGCGACTACGCGATGATTGCCGGTGCGTGGAAAAACGGCGTTCGACTGCCTCAAGCACTCGTCAGCATGCTCGCCATCATCGTGCTCCTTCTTGGTCTTGGTGTCGTCGTTCAAGCGGATTCCTCTTACCGTACTGAACGAGCCGAGCGTGCGCAGGTGCGCGCGCGCATTTTGGCAGCAAATGTTACCGCAGCGGTTGATTTCCGCGATGCCGAAGCATTGCAAGAGGCGGTAACCGCCTTTCGCGCTGATCCAAGCGCCAGAATTGTAGCCGTTTATGATGCTAGTGGCCAATTGCTCGCCGGTTTCTCCAGAACAGGAGAGCCTATCCCGCAAAATTTGCGTGAGCCCGTTCTTGAGGCAGCGTCTTCGATAACCACCCTCGCCGATGTGGAACGCAACGGGGCGCGAGTGGGAACCGTGTATCTTGAGGGAGACGCTGTACCCTTTTACCGCCGCTTAACGCGCTTTGCCCTGATTGCAGCATTCGCGGTTGGCGTTTCACTCATCATCCTGATGCTCAGCCTTGCCCAACGAACGTTACGCCAAGCCAATGACAAGCTGGCCACAGCAATTGCCGAATTGCAGGCGGAGGTCGAAACACGGGAGGCCGCGGAAAGCCAGCTTCGACAGGCTCAGAAAATGGAAGCCATCGGCCAGTTGACGGGCGGCATAGCTCATGATTTTAATAATATGCTTGCGATCATTTTGGGTGGGATCGACATTGCCGAACGGCGGTTAGCGGACACGGAAAGGGCCCGGGTTGCACTGACGCATGCCAAAGAGGGCGCAAATCGCGCGGCAGACCTTACACGGCGGTTGCTCGCCTTTGCCCGCCAGCAGCCACTTCAACCACAGGTCATTGATCCGAACCAGCTTGTGTCGAAAATGTCGGAGTTGCTGGAACGTACCTTAGGTGGCGGAGTCGTGATTGAAACCGTGCTAGCCGACGACGTTTGGCCCGTTTGCGCTGATCCCGGCCAGTTGGAGAACGCGTTACTCAACCTATGCGTCAACGCTCGCGATGCAATGGACGGTGAAGGTACGCTGAAAATCGGAACGCGAAACAGCCCCCATGTAAATGGGCCCGCAGCAGGGCAAGGCAGCAGCGACGACTATGTCATCCTGTCAATATCCGACACCGGGCCCGGCATGTCTGCTGAAGTTCTCGCCCGTGCCTTTGAACCGTTTTTCACGACCAAGAGTGCAACTAAAGGAACCGGGTTGGGACTGGCGCAAGTCGACGGCTTCGTTAGGCAGACAGGCGGATATGTCGCTATCGACTCCGAAATCGGGCATGGCGTGACCGTGGATATATTCCTGCCCAGATATGACGGTCCGCAAGAAATTGTCCCCGATAATGTCCGTGCGCAAGAACCTAAAATGGGTTCAAAGGCAGAAGT
>NZ_JBKBQV010000052.1:0-18391 GCF_046292425.1 Sphingorhabdus sp. | reverse complement strand
AGGAAGGTCTGACCGTTCTCGAGTATTTCAACTCGACCCACGGTGCCCGTAAGGGTCTGGCCGATACGGCGCTTAAGACGGCAAACTCGGGTTATCTGACTCGCCGTCTGGTGGACGTCTCGCAGGATTGCACCATCGTTGAAGTCGATTGCGGTACAGAGCGTGCGTTGGAAATGCGGTCCATTGTTCAGGGCGGTTCCACCATCGCCTCGCTTGGTGAGCGTGTCCTTGGCCGTACCACGGCGGAAGACATCATCGGCCTTGATGGCAAAGTGCTCATCCCTGCCGGAACCTTGCTTGACGAGCCAATGGTTGCAGCCATGGAAGAAACCGGCATTCAGGCCCTGAAGATCCGCTCGCCTTTGGTGTGCGAATCCAAGGTCGGTGTGTGCGGCACTTGCTATGGTCGTGACCTTGCACGCGGTACGCCAGTGAACATCGGTGAAGCTGTCGGCGTTATCGCTGCCCAGTCCATTGGTGAGCCTGGCACGCAGTTGACGATGCGTACCTTCCACATCGGTGGTGCCGCCCAGTTGAACGAGCAGTCGAACCTTGATGCAACCGCATCGGGTAAGGTCATGTATCGCGATCTGCCGAGTATCGTCGACAAGCGTAAGAAACGTTTGGCAATGGCGCGTAACGGTGAACTGATCATCGTCGACAAGGACGGCCGCGAAATGGAAATTCACCGTCTGCCTTATGGTGCGACGTTGGCCTTCCCTGAAGGTGCCGAAGTCAATGTCGGTGACCGTCTGGCGGAATGGGATCCATTCACCATGCCGATCATCACGGAAAAATCGGGTGTTGTGAAATATCAGGACCTGATCGACGGCAAGACGCTGACCGAACAGACCGACGAAGCAACGGGTATTGCCCAGCGCGTCGTTATCGAAGATCGTGCCGGTAGCCGCACCAAGAAGGAAGACCTTCGTCCCCGCATTACCTTGTTGGATGACGATAGCGGCGAAGCTGCGCGTTATCTTCTGGGTGTTGGAACGATGTTGTCGGTTGAAGACGGTGCAACGGTTCAGGCTGGCGACGTTCTCGCCCGTGTGACTCGTGAGTCTGCCAAGACCCGCGATATTACCGGTGGTCTGCCACGTGTTGCCGAATTGTTCGAAGCGCGTATTCCAAAGGACAATGCGATCATCGCCAAAATCTCGGGCCGGGTTGAATTCGTCCGGGACTACAAGGCAAAGCGCAAGATCGCGATCGTACCGGAAGAAGGCGATCGGATTGAGTATCTGATCCAGAAGTCCAAGGTACTTGACGTTCAGGAGGGCGATTTCGTTCGTAAGGGCGACAATCTGATTGCTGGTTCACCAAACCCGCATGACATTCTTGAAGTCATGGGCATCGAAGCCTTGGCTGAATATCTGGTTGCAGAAATTCAGGAAGTGTATCGTCTGCAGGGCGTGAAGATCAACGACAAGCACATCGAAACGATCGTTCGCCAGATGTTGCAAAAGGTTGAAATCACCTTTGGTGGCGACACGACTTTGCTTCCTGGTGAGCAGGTCGACCGCGAAGAAATGGACGCAATCAATGCGAAGTTGACCAAGGGTCAGGCGCCAGCAACGGGTAACCCCGTTCTGCTCGGCATCACCAAGGCATCCTTGCAGACACGTTCGTTCATATCGGCAGCATCCTTCCAGGAAACCACACGCGTCCTCACGCAGGCCGCTGTGGAAGGCAAGAAGGACATTCTGACCGGATTGAAGGAAAACGTCATCGTTGGCCGCCTCATCCCTGCGGGTACTGGCTCTGCCATGAACCGCATGCGCATTGCAGCGACCAGCCGCGACGTTGCCCTTCGCGCGAGCTATAAGAAGCTTCAGGAAAGCCTGATTGCGCCAGAAACAGCTGCTGAAGAGCATGCTGCCGAACTGGCACAGGGTCCTGAGGCAGCTATCGGCGACGACCCACTGGGCACCGTCACTGGCGTGACGCACGGTACGGATGCGGATGCTGGCGAATATCTGAACGATTGATCGTTCAGTCGAGCCATTAACAAAAACCCGCCGGGAGCAATTCCGGCGGGTTTTTTGTGTCGCTTTTAAAAAGACGGGCAGGATGGCGTCAGAATTTACCTGACAGCGACAGTTGCAGCAACGGATCCAGACTGCGTTCGCGGTTAACGATTTGGGCCAATGCGTTTGATGCGCGGGTTCCGTTGTAAATAAAACGATCTCTATTGAAGTTGGCCATATCGGTGACCTGAAAGCGGATCGTTCCGAGCTTTAACTTGCTATATTCGACGAAGATGGTGGTTCTGGTGCCCTCTTGCTGACGTCGGATTTCATTAAAGAAATAAGCAGAGTTCGCATCTTGAACACTGAAGGATGCTCCATAAACGAGTCCTAACGCTGCCACGTCATAGCGGACATCCCATTGTTGATGCCAAAGTGGCCGGTTCGACATACGCCGTTTCAAGCTGGTGACCGGATCAGTGACGCGGCTGCCATGATAATGGCCAACATAGCGCACTTCCATACCAATAATGCCAACAGGCTTGGTCAACCAGTCAAGCGGCAGGGTGATATCGAGTTCACCATTCCACCTGCTGCTATTGCCAATGTTGCCGGTACCATCAAACTGGGCCGTAATATTCCCGCTAACATCGCGGATGGTGATGGGCACCAAATCTTGCGTGTCAGTAACGATTTGATAGTCCCCACGAAACTGTATGCTGCCGCGATCGAGAAATTTGTGCCGGACAAGCGCGGAGAGCGTCGTGGTTTTTTCAGGAACAAGCTCAGCATTACCAGCGTCTACCTGATTGCCGACTGTAACATCGACAGATGTCGCAAATTCATTGAAGTTAAGCTGCGCAACCTGGCGTTCCGCGCGCAGTTCCAACGTGGTCTGCGGACTAACCGTCCAGGTCGCGATAGCTCTTGGTTTGATAAAGGTAAAGCTGCGCGCAGCGGTGCTGTCGCCGGACAAGGTCAGCTTTGAAAATTCCGCAATTGCACCAGCTTCGATTTTCCACGCCGGACCTGGCGTCCAAACGTCACTAATAAAGGGTTCAAAACGACTTTCCTCGACCAGCACATTTGAAGCGGGGAAGTTTGTCACTGCGCCCGCAACCGAGTTGGCAACGCTGAAGCGAGCGTCCAGGCGATTGTAAGCCATCTCGGCACCAAATTGGATCGCATGGCTTCCAATACCGCTCCAGTCGTTCTGCATACGTACAACAGCCTCTGCAGGCCTGTTCCGGCTTCGTGTTTCAAACAGCGTAACGGGCTGTCCTACGCGCGCGATTTCGATGCTGCTGTCGTTGCTTTCCTGCCCCGAACGGTAAAGCGCCACAATTTTTGTGTTCGTCTTTGGCAGAAGGGTCAGTTCAATGTCCCCACCCAATTCATAGTTCAGGTCACTAACTGGTCCGCCTCGCAACAAAAGCTCATCCCCAGTATCGTCACCAGTTTCATTGAAATAATCGGCTTCGCGGATGTCAAAACCATCGCTCCAGCGTATTTGGCCGTTTATATTGACTTTTGCAGCGCCAAGCTTTGTCTTGATCGCGCCACCAAGCGCAGCTTGGTCATAGCCGCCTTTACCATTATAAAAACGACGTTCGACCAATGCCGCTGATGCGGTTTTGAAGTCTTCGGGTCCAAAGCCGTAGACCCGCTCCGAATAGGACGAGAAGTTCAATTCATAACTGGTGTCTCCGCGGCGGAGTGTCGCAGACGCGTTGCCAGAAGGCTGGAAGCCGTAACGCGATCCCGCCACGATGGTGCCTTCGTAGGTACCGTTCAGCCTGGCGGTGCGTTTGCGCACGACATTGACGACTTGCCCCTGTCCCTGCGTTTCGGTGTCCGCCCCAGCCCGTTCTGACAGCGCAATAAACTCCACCTGGCTCGCTGGTATGCGCGACAAGATCGTAAGGATATTATCCGATTTCGTGGAAGGGCGGTCACCGTCAATCAATACATTCCCGGCATTTTCGCCAAAGCCCCGGCGGCCTTCTCCTGCGTCAATGGAAAAGCCGGGTATGCGTCTTACCATGTCGAGCGCTGTCACCGGGGCGTAATTAGTAAAAAAATCGGGTCGGAATTGGCGTTCACCCGCCTGTGTAGCCGGAACGACCGGGTCGGCGTTATCGTCATTTGCATAAGCAATGCCAGGCACAGCCATAATAGTCGCCGCTGTCACCAGCGACGCTTGACCCATTTTTAAATTAAACATGGAACCTCCCGTACGTCCTGCGCATATTACTCTGCTGCAGTCTGAATACGGTGTAGCAGTACCCTATAATTACCCGTTAGTTGCCTTCGACCAACGAGACGCTCCATCGACGAGCTACATAAATGCCGTGGTTTACCGCCGTTAGTCGATGCACCTAGCCTGTTCGCAGATAAGCGCCTTAGATGGGACGGTTCTGTTCGTCTTCGATCTGATCGCTAATTTCATAAGCCTTTTTGCAGGCATTTTCGTCGCCATCGGCGCATCGTTCCCGGGCTTTGTCTCGCTGTCGGGCGAGCTTCCCCAAATTTTCTTCGCGTTTACGCAGTTCGCGTCCTCGCTTTTCGTCTGACTCCGACTGGCTGGTCGTGAGGACATCTGCAGTCTTGGAAACAATCTTGACCGGTGCCGTCACGATGTCACCGACAACCGACGCCACGCATCCCGGCAACAGCACCAATGACATCATAGCCAATATCAAACGCATATTCCCCCCGGACATGTCTATTTCCCGCATTCAGTTATTTAAGCAAGTTCACTGCAATTGCGCGAACCTGATCTGCCATGTCCGGTCGTTGAAGTGCTAACGCCAAATTCGCCTCTATATAGCCAACTTTAGATCCGCAATCATATCGGTTCCCATCAAATGTGACAGCATTGAACGGCTGCTTCCCAATCATCTGCGCCATCGCATCGGTTAACTGGATTTCACCGCCTGCGCCTTTTTCCTGTCCTGCTAGAATGTGCATAACCTCTGGCTGAAGGATATAGCGCCCCGACACAATAAGGTTTGATGGTGCATCTTCAACCTTCGGTTTCTCAACCAGGCCCAAAACTTCGGTTATCGCCCCGTTCGCACCGCCGGGGGCTATGACGCCATAGCTTGATACGTCCTTGTGCGGCACTTCAAGCACGCTGATGATGTTGCCGCCTACCTCTTGATACGCATCAACCATTTGCTTCATGCAACCGGGCGACCCGTGCATAAATTCATCGGGAAGGAATATGGCAAAAGGTTCGTCACCAATGATGTCACGCGCGCACCAGACTGCGTGCCCAAGGCCCAATGGCTCTTGCTGCCGGACATAGACGCAATTGCCTGGCGTAAGTCGCGTACTCGCCAAGACCGACACGTCCTTGCCGCGTGATGTCATGGTATGTTCGAGTTCAAAGGCAATGTCGAAATGATCTTCGATGGCGCTCTTGCCGCGACCAGTGACAAAAATCATTTGCTCGATGCCCGCCTCCCGTGCTTCGTCCACTGCATATTGAATAAGTGGGCTATCAACGATTGGCAGCATTTCCTTGGGGATTGCCTTTGTCGCTGGCAGGAAACGGGTTCCAAGGCCAGCGACAGGAAAAACAGCTTTGCGTACAGGTATATGTGTCATCATGCTTGCTTAACGCACGAAACCGCATTGTCTACGCAGACTCGGCGAGCCGTTCTGCAAATATTTTTTTCAGCTTTGCCAATTTCGGAGGGATCACCGCAAGGCAATAAGGATTACGCTGTCCCTCGCCGTCCCAGTATTCCTGATGATAATTCTCAGCCGGATACCAAGTCGCCGGGCCTTCGATAGTGGTGACAATAGGCGATGGCCAGTCGCTTGCGGCTTTTAAAATGCCCGCTTCAGCCTCCGCGCGCTGTTGTTCAGACAAGGGGAAGACGGCTGACCGATATTGGGTACCAATATCGTTACCCTGCCGGTTCAACTGGGTCGGGTCGTGGGTGGCAAAGAATATTTCGAGCAAGTCAGCGTAACTTATTACGTCTGTGTCAAACGCGATTCGGATTGCTTCTGCATGTCCGGTGCTGCCACTGCACACCTCTTTATAAGTAGGATTTACCGTGCTTCCGCCGATATAGCCGCTTTCAACGCTGCTGACGCCGTTAAGTTGACCAAACACAGCCTCGGTGCACCAGAAACAACCTCCGGCAAAAATGGCTTCATCTTGAGACATATTCTATCCTTGAACCTGGGCAGAATTTGCGGCCTCCGCCGCATCTCCGCGCACCACCAGCAGGTACATGGCTGGCGTAACGATACGTGATAGTAAAGTGGAGGAAATCAACCCCCCGATCAGTACGATTGCAAGCGGACTGTAAAGGCTGCCGCCAAATAAGGCGAGGGGCATCAGGCCACCGATAGCGGTTATGGACGTCAGAAGCACGGGAAGGAACCGCACTTCCCCTGCCTTTTCAATAGCTTCGCGCAAGCCAAAGCCGCGCTGTCGTAACTGCGTCGTGAAGTCGACCAGCAAAATAGAATTCTTAATCTCGATCCCGATCAATGCAATAAAACCAATTATCGCTAGAAATGATAGATTATTGCCCGTTAACACCAACGCGATGAGGCCACCAAATGTCCCCAAGGGAATGACACCTGCGACCACCAAAGCCTCTTTGAACCGGCCAAACTCTGCGACCAATATGGCAAATATGCTGAACAGGGCCACCATGACGACTGGCCCGAACCCAGCAAATGTATCGTTGATTTTTTCGGCTTCCCCGCCGACCGCTATCGAATAGCCGGGTTTGAGCGGAATTTCATCCATCCGCTTCTGCGCATCAATATTCACCTTGGATACAACAACGCCGTCGGAAATCTGGGCGGTGACGCCGACATAGCGTTGCAAATTATAACGATAAATAGCGGCGGGCGTCGATTCCAGTATAGGGTTAGTAATTTCTGCCAATTGAATGGCCTGCCCGCTTTGATTGGAAACATAGATCGATTCCAACGCCGAAACCGGCTGTGTCTCTGCGAGTGGCAGGCGCACCACGACCGGGTAGCTGTCACCTTCATTATCGCGATACGTACCTGCGCGCTCACCGCTTAATGCAAGCCGGATGGCCCGCCGTGCGGAACCCGCTGGCACGTCAAGCAACGCTGCTTTCGCATCGTCCACGCGAATGTCCAAGTCAACTTTATCGAATGCGACTGGGTTGTTGATGTCTCTTGTGCCGGGGGT
Organism: Sphingorhabdus sp.; assembly: GCF_046292425.1. Classification (GTDB taxonomy): domain Bacteria; phylum Pseudomonadota; class Alphaproteobacteria; order Sphingomonadales; family Sphingomonadaceae; genus Sphingorhabdus_B. The sequence goes on along the minus strand of NZ_JBKBQV010000052.1, from coordinate 11,227 downwards.
ATCGCGCAGTGCCTGCTCCATTTGCCCCGCCAGACTCTTCAGCTCCTCTTGATCTGGTCCATATACGCGGAATTCAACTGGTGCGTTGATTGGTGCGCCATTCTGAAATAATACCAACTTAATCCGCGCGCCCGATATCTGATCTAATTGCTTGCGCAACCTGTCGACCATAGCGCGTGATTTCGAACCCTCCCAATTATCCATAATCGCCAAAACCTCGCCATGTGTCGGGTTCTCTCCGCGCTGGAATACATTGTAGAAAACCGGCGGGTTGTAAGCGCCGACATTTTCGGCACGCACTTTGATGGCTGGTTCGGTTTGCAGTATTGCGGAAACTTGCGCGACGATCCGGCCAGTTTCAGCGATGCTTGCGCCTTGTTCTGCCTCAACCGTGACCCGGAAATAGGAAGTGTCAGCGTTCGGAAAAAGGCTAAAGCCAAGCAGCGGCACCAGAAGAAATGCAGCGCATGTTCCTATCAACGCGCCCCATACTGATCTGCGTGGCCGATCGAGCGCCCAATGCAGCACCGGGTGATAAAACCGATCAATTTTGCGCATCAGCCATTGTAAAAGCGGACTGCCTTCCTCGGGTTCATCACCCTTCAGAAGACGGCTGGCGAGAAACGGGACTATGGTCAGCGATACAATCATCGACGCCGTGATTGTCGCAACAATTGTGCCGATAAAGCTTTGGATAAATTTGCCGGCACCCTCCGGCAAAAAGAACAAGGGCAGAAATGCGAATACCAAAACGCCCGTGGAGCCCAAAACAGCCATAGTGATTTCTTTTGTGCCTTCTATGGCAGCCTCGCTCCGGCTTTTGCCCATTCGTAAGTGCCGGGCGATATTCTCGACAACGACAATCGAGTCGTCGACCAACAAGCCCAATGTCAGGATGAATCCCGCCACAACCAATTGGCTAAGGTTGAACCCATAAGCTGAAATTGCCAACAGCCCGGAGGCGATCGACAGTGGTATCGAAATCATGACGATTACCGATGCCCGCCATCCGAGCGGCAAAAGCGTAATAAGCACCAAGAACAAAGCGATGGCAAAATCCCGAGCCAACTCGTTCAGGCGTTTCCTGATATCCTTGCTTTGATCGAACTGAATGACGGCTTGAATGTCGGGTGGGAGCAAATTCTGTTGCCGTTCGAGTTCTTCGACGAGGCGGTTGCGTAACTTTGTGGCGTCGGTACCCTGTTTCTGATTGGCCGTAATGAAAACGGCACGCTTGCCATTGTGGCTAACTTTTACCCGCTGTTCCGCTGCGCTTATGTTGACGTCCGCGACGTCTCCGACGCGAATTATTGAGCCGTCGCTTGTTCGGACGGGAAGGCCGCGTATCTTTTCCAAGTCGCGGAAGGCGCCACCGGTTTCAACGTTAAACCTGCGTGCACCGCTGGTCACGGCACCGGCCGGAACGTCCGCACCGCCCGCCCGGATAGCGTCGACAACGACGCTGGCGGGCAGCCGCAACTCAGCTAATCTGCCTGAATTAATTGCGACACTGATTTCCGGCTGCGGGAGCCCGTAAATCTCAGCTTGGCGAACCTCCTTATACCGCCCCAAGGCTTCGCTGACATCGCGGGCATATTTCTCCAAGCGATACCAGCTTGCGCTGTCACTCAGGAGCGCGATTTGCAAAATTGAGGTATTGGTGGTGCGGATTTTCTCGAACTGCAATCCCTGAAGATTCGACGGGAGCTGGCTGCGGATTGCACTGACTTCACGTACAGTATCGTTGAAATATTGGTCCGGATCGCCGGACCAGTCGAACTCCGCACGAATGACGGCGTTACCGTCGCTGCTAGCGGACACGACGCTTTGCACATCCTCCAACCCCTGGACCAGTTCCTCTATTGGCTTGGTGATGGTCTGCTCGATCTCGGCTGCATCCGCCCCCGGCTGAGATGCAATGATCGACACGACGGGCATCGAAAAATGGGGGTCCACGGCACGAGGAACCTGTTGGAACGCAGAGAAGCCCAAAGCACATAGCAGCGTGAAAAGCACAAGTGTCAGCTGCCACCTGCGAATTGCGAACTCCGCGAAATGCATGGACTAGGGCTGCCCCTTGACGATGCGCACAACAGAACCCGTCCGCAGTTTCTCCAATCCAGATGTCACTATTCTGTCGCCCGGCTGAATCTGCCCTGACACCGTCACATATTTGTCAGTAACCCGATCAACCGCAACATTCCGGGTCTCAACGCGGTTCTTGTCGCCAAGGACATAGACGAGGCCTTCTCCAGTACGGACACCAAATAAAGCGCTCGCCGGGATCTGTAGCTGTTCCCCGCCCCCGGACGCTGGAAGCCGGATGGTCGCTGTTCCTATTTGCCCCGACCGCAATGTTGGCCGACTTGGAAGACGAAACTGCACCGAGAAGGCGCCTGTCGACGCATTGGCTCGCCCGTCGATTTCCGAAATGGTCGCAGTCAGTGGTGCGTCCCCTGCTGATTCAATCGAAATGTCCGCCGCCATACCGACGCGCAATTTGGAAGCATCGCGGTCCACGATTGGAACGCGAAACACAAAGCCGTCGTCAGCCTCTCCCAACATGAGCGCTGGGGTTCCAGCGGCGATAACTTGCCCCACCTGCACATTGCGCATCAGCACAACGCCGCTTGATGGCGCATAAAGCTGCGCAGTGCTGCTCGCAAATCCAGCCTGCCGCACACGCGCTTCTGCGCCCTTTAACGTCGCCTCCGCTGCCTCATATCGCGCCTTGGTTATCCAGCCATCGGCGTAAAGCGAGCGTACGCGTTCAAATTCTGCCCGCGCACGGTCACGTTCGGCGGTCGCAACGCTCATATCCGCACCCACGTTCGTGGTATCAAGCGCAGCCAACAATGCACCGCGCTTTACAAGGTCTCCCTCTTCGAAACGCACGACGGCAACCTTGCCCGCTGTGGTGAAACCCAAAGGCGTCTCGCGGCGGTAGCGCACTGTTCCGACGGCGTTAATTTCACGTTCCAAGCTCTGATTGCCTACCGTAAAAATCTCAACGGGCATGATAGCCTCAACCGCGACCTTGGTTTCGGTTGTACTATCGCCACAACCGGCAAGCGGAGCCAGCAACAAAAGCCCAGTCAAAAATCTTGAAGATACTGGCAAACGGCCCTCCCCTGCACTGCTCCACCGTCATTGATAGGTGAATTCTGCACAGGATGAAATAGCGTTTTAATATGCAACTTATTTTACAATTTATCCGCTGTTAGTAACGGTGGAGGTCGCAAACCATTTTTGGCAACTGCTTGCTCTATCAGGGCAATTTCCTGCTGCATCACGCGCCGCCGATTTTTCCAACGCAAATGTGTGCCGACGGAGAGAACACCAAGGCCCGTGTTGCGGCCATATCGTTCTATAAACCGCAACGCTGCGGCGGTGTCATAGCCTGCGTTCGCCATCAACCAGACCGTTAGCCGATCTGCCTCTACTTCAGTCTCCAATATCAGCTTATTGCTATTACCATTGGCGGCAAGCCGTTGCCGATGTCCGAGCAGATTATGAGACATTTCATGGGCAACAACAGCCGCCAACTGAGACTCATCGTTAGCAGTAAAGGCCATCAACCCCTCGGTAACGCGGACCGACGCCCCGTCGGCACCTGCATCCAGCTTGGATTTCGTATCCAGCCAAAAGCGAGAAGCGCAGATTGCGGGAGGTGCAAGTGTGACCCACTTCGGGCCATTCGCCGTAGTCAACATAATGTCTGCTGTGCCGGTTGTGTCGAGCACGTCTGCCAGCATGTCTTGAAGCTTCTCCAATCGCGCGCTGGCTCGCTCGTTTTGGACGAAATTTGAGGCGGAAAGATTAACCCCGTTTACGGCCATAATTCCGTCGCCTGGCTTAATTCCCAATGCTTCCGCTGCGCCTCCGGGAACGACCACTGACACCGCAACTGGTGCGCGAAAGCCAAATGCGGCCTGCGCAATGGCGTGATCGGGATATTGCGACTTGTCATGAAGTACCCAGCCAGGGTTTCGGTTCTTGCGCGCACAAAAGGGCGCATTTGCAGACGCCAACCGATGGCCGACAATTGCCAGTCGCAAATCTTGCTTCACCAATGCTAGGTAGCCCGAGACATCCGGAGCTGCTGCGAATGCCGCTTGCGTGGTCGTCAGAGCCGCCAAGAGCAGGATGGCGGCCAGCAGCATCCTCACCGGACTGCTGCTCTCGAAAGTCGGTCGTTAATGGCAATGCCAATGCCCTCAAAGGGAATCGGCGCGACGGTGATAGTGCTCGCAGCGCTTGCATCGGCGTTGTGAAGCGCTTCAAACAAGTTCGCCGCGGCCTGCGCCAAATCGCCCGTTGCTGAGAGATTTGCGTCACCCGCAATTGCACCAAAGCCAATAAGATATTCGTCTGGCGCTGTTGAAGTAACGTTCAGTCGGACAGGTTTGGACGGCGCATAATGGCTGGCCATCTGCCCCGGAGCTTCAATCGACGCATTGTCAGAGGATAGCGGGGGACAACCCAGCAACTTTTCAACCGCAACAGAAGTCACCGGCCCCGGCCTTAAGACCTGCCAGCCATCATCGCGCACCGCAACGATCGTGGACTCCAATCCCGCCGAACAAGGGCCCCCGTCTAAAATCATCGGGACAGCCCCTCCAAGCCCCTTCAGGACATGATCCGCACGGGTCGGGCTGATTGACCCGCTCGGGTTCGCAGAGGGCGCAGCGAGGCTTAAATCGCTCTTTAGCAGCAGCGCCTGCATCACCGGATGTGCCGGACAGCGGATGGCAATCGTGGGAAGCCCTGCCGTGACGGCACGCGCGACAGGTGCGTCGGGTTGCAATGGCAAAACCAACGTCAACGGGCCCGGCCAAAACGCCTCCGATAATGCCTGCGCAGTAGCGTTGAACAGCCCGAGCGTTTCTGCGGCTTTCCGGTCGCGTACATGCACGATCAATGGATTGAAATCAGGACGCCCCTTGGCCGCATAAATATGCGCCACTGCCTCTGCGTTCTGCGCGTCAGCGGCAAGACCATAGACAGTCTCGGTGGGAATCGCGACAATCTGTCCCGCACGCAAAAGCTGTGCCGCAGCGGTAATCGCAGCGTCGTCAGCGGGCACAACCCAGCCATTCCCCAAGGTATTTGAGCCAAACATATTTCGCGGCTATAGGCGGTTGCACATCCGATTTAACAGGAATTTTTATCAACCATGGCGTTTTCAGCACCCGTCGCAGAACAAAATTTCGTCCTCAAGCACATCGTTGGTATCGATGCATTGGCGCAACATGAACGCTTTGCCGATGCGACCCCCGACATGGTACAGGCCATTGTTGAAGGCATTGGCGCATTTGCGGAAGGTGAATTTGCTCCGTTGAACCGCATTGGCGATACCGTTGGCGCGCGCTTGGTTGATGGCAAAGTCGTGATGCCCGATGGCTTTGTCGCGGCATATAAATCCTATGTCGCTAATGGCTGGGGCTCAATCAACGCGCCGGCGGAGTTTGGCGGCCAAGGCTTGCCCTTTTCTTTGGCGACTGTCGCGCTGGATTCTTTGGGCGCGGCCAACATGGCTTTTGCGCTGTGCCCAATCCTGTCGGTAGGCGCGATTGAGGCGATCAACCATCATGGCACCGACCGGCAGAAGGAGCTGTTTCTGCCCAAGCTTTCGACTGGGAAATATTCAGGCACAATGAACCTGACTGAGCCGCAAGCGGGTTCCGACGTCGGCGCGTTGAAGTCAACCGCTACTCCCCGCGGAGATGGCACGTACCAGATCAAGGGTACGAAGATATACATCAGCTTTGGTGACCATGACATGGCCGAAAACATTGTCCATTTGGTCCTTGCCCGCACGCCCGATGGCCCCGCCGGAACGAAAGGTATCTCGCTGTTTCTCGTGCCGAAATATCAAGTCACCGCGGACGGCAATATTGGCAAAGCCAATGATATCAAAGTTGTATCGATCGAACATAAGATGGGTATTAACGCTTCGCCGACCTGCGTCCTCGCTTTTGGCGAAGAAGGCGAATGCGTCGGCGAACTCATCGGTCCAGAGTTTGGCGGTATGCGCGCGATGTTCACAATGATGAACAACGCACGGCTGAATGTAGGCTTGCAAGGTGTTCAGGTCGCTGAAGCCGCCACGCAAAAAGCTATCTGGTTCGCGCAGGAGCGCATTCAGTCGGCCAAAGCTAGCGGCCCCTCGCGTGAGCCTGTCGCGATTATCGAACATCCCGATGTGCGCCGCATGCTGATGCGCATGAAGGCGGGGACTCAGGCAATCCGCGCCTTATTGTATCTCGCCTCAGGCTATGTTGACCGCGCCACGCTCGGCGATGCTGGCGCTCAGGAAATGGTCGACCTGCTGACGCCACTCGCCAAAACCTATGGCACCGACATGGGTAGCGAAATTGCGTCGCTTGGCATTCAGGTTCATGGCGGCATGGGTTTTGTCGAGGAAACCGGCGCAGCCCAATTTTATCGTGATATCCGCATTGCGGCGATTTACGAAGGTACCAACGGCATTCAGGCGGCTGATCTTGTTGGTCGTAAGCTTGCGATGCAGGGCGGCAACGTTATCCGCAATCATCTTGCAGCGATTTTGGCGGACGCAGCAGAAGAGTCTGGCCTAGCCGCGCTGGTTCGCGCAACAGCGGAAGTCACCGAACATATGCTTGGCGCTGAGGTCGATGACCGCTTGGCGGGTAGCTATGCCTATACCAACATGATGGCTGTAGCAACGTCGGGCAGGCTGATGTTGAAGCAACTGCGCGCCGCCCAAGCCGAAATTGCAAATGGTGACACTAGCGCGTTCTTGCGCGCCAAGGTTGCGGCATGCCGCTATTACCTTGATGTGATGGTGCCAGAAGCACTGGCTTTTAAGGGCAGTGCCATGGCAGGTGCAGAATTACTCTACGCGTTGGATGCAGAGGAGCTGGCGGCTTGAACGAGCAGACGCTTAAACGCATCGCTGAAGCACTTGAGCGGCTGTCACCCCCGCCAGCGCCGCCGACCGACCTGTCGTCTTTTCCGGCCTATCATTGGAACGGGACCGCCTTGGCAGCGGTGCAGGATTTCAAGCCACTGCCGCTTGACCTGATCGTTGGTGTCGACCGGCAAAAGTCAGACTTGTACGAAAATTGCAGGCGACATGCCTCCGGTGCAGCTGCGCATGATGTCCTTTTGTGGGGCGCACGCGGCATGGGCAAATCCGCCCTGGTAAAATCGGTCGTTGCTGCGCTTCAGGAGGATGGTTTCTTCATCGCCTTGGTCGAAGCGGCCTCAAGCCAATTGACGAGCCTGCCCGCATTATTCGAAGAGCTTGGCGCGTCTGGTCGGCGCTATCTTTTGTTCGTCGATGACATCTCGTTCGAGCCGCATGATCAGAATGCCCGGCTGTTGCGGTCCTTGTTAGAAGGCGGCGTTGAGGCGCGCCCGAACAATGTCCGGCTTTGCGTTACCTCAAACCGCAGAAACATCGTTGAACGCGATAGCAATGATCAGGCCGAGGCCATGAACGCCCGCGATTCCATCGACGACAGCCTGGCCTTGGCCGACCGTTTTGGCCTTAAGCTTGGATTTCAATATCCTGACCAAGACGCCTATCTGCAAATGGTCGGCAGCTATGCCAGCCATTTTGATCTGGACTGGGATGAAGCCGGTGCACTTGGCTTTGCGCAAGGACGCGGCGGTCGTTCAGGCCGGGTCGCGTGGCATTATACCGTTGAGCTTGCGGGCCGCGCCGGGCGAAAAATTTAGTTCTTCGCCCGCACGCGCCAAATAATATTGCCCACATCGTCGCTGACCAACAGCGAACCGTCCTTTGCCATTGCAAGCATTGTCGGGCGACCCTGCGCATTGCCGTCCTTGTCCAAGAAACCGGTTAGTACATTGACAGGCTTACCCGTGGGCTCACCTTTGGGAAACGGCACAAAGATAACGTCATAGCCGGACACAGGCTTGCGGTTCCAAGAGCCATGCCGCGCCACAAACGCGCCTTCAGTGAAGCTTGAACCGAGCTTGCCGTTATAGCCAAAGGCCAGCCCAAGCGGCGCCGTATGCGCGCCCAAAGCATAATCCGGGCGCCGTTCATATTCCCGCTTCTGCGGCTTAGGCGGCTTAACGCGGGCGTCGGTAAAGCCACCCCAATAATGCTGTGGCCAGCCATAATCCGCACCAAATTCAACGAGCGCCAAATAGTCAGGCACCATATCAGACCCAAGCATATCGCGTTCGTTTACAACCGTCCAAAGGCGGCCAGATTTGTCCCAATCCATACCGACGGGGTTACGTAAGCCAATAGCATAAGGAATTTTCTTGTTCTTCGCGATGTCATATTCAAACACCATGGCGCGGCCATTTTCGGTTTCCATGCCGTTTTCGCCAATGTTGCTGTTCGACCCCACGGCGATGTAAATTTTCGAACCATCGGGCGACGCCGCAAGGTTGCGTGTCCAATGGTTGTTCGGGGCAACTGCATTGAGCTTCGTGAGCTCTTTGCCGTTGGCGGTAATGTTGGTATCGCCCTCACTGTACGGGAACGCAATCAAAGCATCGGTATTGGCAACGTACAAAGTGTCGCCGATGAGAACCATACCAAAAGGCGAATTCAACCCTGTGAGGAAAGGCGTTTTCAGCTCCGCTTTTCCATCGCCATCGGCATCGCGAAGCAGGGTGATACGGTTGGCGGAAGGCACGCCGGCACCAGCCTTACCCATCAGCCATTTCATAACGAAGCCCTCGATACCACCGGTTTTACGCGGTGGCGAGTTCGTCTCGGCCACCAAAACGTCGCCATTCGGCAGCGTGTACATGTTGCGCGGATGGTCGAGGCCTTCGGCAAAGCGTTCGACAACTAGGCCAGGCGCCACAATTGGTGCTTCACCGTCTTGCCAGCGGTCGACCTCAGCAATTTTGATGGTCGGGAACGTCTGGGGGCGGCCAGCGGTGATCTCGGGCGAAGGACCGGTGACAGCATCAAGCGGAAGTTTCGCAACGTCGGGCCGGGTGATGTACCAGATACCAGCAAGCGCCAATACAATGACAATCAAAACGATGTTGCGTACGTGCTTCCACATATTTCAATACCTTCTTTAGCGACGCTTGCGGTCGATGAGCCAGATTACCAGTGCGATGCAGCTACCGATGGCCATGCCGATGACTGTCCCCGCAGAGGGCTGGTCCACCGCAACGCCGATTATGGCACCAATCAATAGCCCAAAGGCGATAAAAATGCCGCCGGCAAGGCGGGGCTGACTATTTTCTGTTTCTGACATATCGTCCCCTTGCCACCAACACCAATGCCCTAGCAAGCATGATGTGTATCCTTAACTTGCGCTAACCAAGTGCTTTGACCAAATTGCGAGATAGAATTTCTAAAGGCAGAGCACAGATAGGCATTTCCTAGATGTCTCTCTGACAACTTTAATAATGGGAAGTCGCAAAATCTATGTATCTGCCAATCTACGTCGAACCACATGATGTTTCACAAGCCGAAATGCTGATCGACAAGTTTGGCAAAACAGCAGGACTGGAAGCTGCCGAACGGGCGATGAAAAGCCGGAACGTCGGAAACCACCTGCATTATTGCCGCTGGCGGCAGATTGAGCGGCTGATTATCGTGTTGAACGGACGGACAACCTTGGGCACTGTTCACTGACAAGCATGCCGGTTGCATAACTGGCCCTCATCCGTCACGTTCCGTCATCCAACGACAGTAACGAGGCGTTTCCGCCGGCGCTGGTAGTGTCGGTGCATGTCGTTCGTTCTGCGCAGAACCGATAAAGATAATGCGGCCCACCTGCTTTGGGTCCAGTGCCTGACAGTCCCTCACCGCCGAACGGCTGGCTGCCGACCACTGCACCAATCATCGACCGGTTTATATAAAGATTCCCAACTCGCGCCAAATGTTCGACCATTATACTGCTGCCGGCAATCCGGCTGTGCAGCCCCATTGTCAGCCCAAAACCCTTCGCGTTTAACTTTGCGACGGTCGTCTCCAGTGTTCCGGCTTTCCATGTTGCGACATGAACAAGCGGGCCAAACCATTCGCGGTTCAAATCATTGGCGTCATCAAGGCGAATGACCGTGGGTGGCACGAACAAACCTTCAGCAGGCACGTTCACCTCATGCACAATACGGTCTTTTACGCTCGTCCGATAAGTCATCAAGGCATCATAAGCTGCTTGATCAATAACCGGTCCAATATCAGTGGCAGGATTAGCAGGATCGCCCACAACCAAGGTGTCCATAGCGCCGCGAAGCATTTCGAGCGTGTGCTCTGCGATATCATCTTGCAGAAGCAGTAGCCGCAACGCTGAACAGCGTTGGCCAGCGGACTGAAAGCCCGAAATTATTACATCGCGGACAACCTGTTCGGACAATGCGGTCGAATCAACGATCATCGCGTTCAAGCCACCGGTTTCAGCAATCAGCGGGACAAGTGGTCGGCTGTCGTCGGCGAGCAAATTGCGTGCAATGGCCTTGGCGGTTGGAACCGAGCCTGTAAACACTACCCCGGAGATGCGCATATCCGCAGTAAGCGCAGAGCCGACATCGCCGGCGCCAGTCACGATTTGCAACGCCTCCTCCGGGACGCCTGCCTCATGCGCGAGAGCAACTGCCAGTCTTGCGATAGCCGGCGTCTGCGGTGCAGGCTTTGCCACGACAGTATTTCCGGCGACCAAGGCTGCCGCGACTTGTCCCAGAAAGATTGCTAGCGGGAAGTTCCATGGTGCAATCGCGACCCACACGCCCCGGCCTTCGTGGCGCAGTACGTTGCGTTCGCCGGTTGGACCAGGTAGCTCTATAGGTGTTAAGTCAACGCGGGCACGAGCGGCATAATAACGGCAGAAATCAATTGCCTCGCGGACTTCGGAAAGCGCGTCAGCTATCGTTTTGCGCGCTTCTTGGACCGCGATTGCCATCAACCGGCTGCGATTGGCTTCCAAAAGATCGGCCAAGCGGACAAGGCAATCGGCGCGGATGTCAATTGGCGTGCTTGACCAAGCGGGATAGGCCGCAAGGGCGGATGTCACGGCTTCTGCTGGCCCCACTGTGGTGTTATCATCCAATTTCAATGGCACTGCTATTTCTGCAGCGATTTCCTTTAATATAGCCGAATCGTCCAGATCGATTCCCCGGCTATTGATGCGCTCTGGTTGGAATAGATCAGACGGCGCTGCAATCGCCGGGTGACGGCTACCGCCAACCGCCATGACCTTCTCGACAGGATCCGCAAGCAGTTCGTCTTCGCTGACTG
>NZ_JBKBQV010000051.1:0-18623 GCF_046292425.1 Sphingorhabdus sp. | reverse complement strand
AGTATAGCGCGCCGTAGAACCTCACGCAAATGCGTTACGTCACTGCCGGGGTAACGAAGCTTGCCATTTTTAATTGGGCCTTGCGCGACTCAGCAAAGCTGAAGATCGGCCAGTCATGCATCATGCCCGAAAGCTCAATGAGTTCAACCGATGGCAGCTTGGCCTTCAGCGCGCGGGAGTCAGTCACCAATATGTCGTCGCCGCCGGCAAAAGCCAATATGGGGGGCAAGCCTTCCCAGTTGCCGAAGATCGGGCTGCATCTTGGGTCAGTGCTTTGCAGGTCTCCCGCATATAATGTGCCACCTTCGCAAATGCCGCTGATAGTCAGGATTCCGTCGCGTGGTTCAGTCGTCAACTGGTCGGGATGGGCCGGGTCCAAGTTGAGCCAAGGGCAAATCAGCAAAAGACCGGCGGGCAAAGCCTGCCCGGAATCGCGCGCCATTTGCGCCAACGCTGCGGTCAGCCCGCCACCTGCGGAGTCGCCGCCCATTACGAATGGTTTCCCGCCCATCTCCGCTTGATAGGTTGCATAATAGTCCATCGCCCAGGCGGTGACATGCTCCGCCGTGTTTTCTGGCGCCAATGGATAGAGTGGGGCAGTTATCGACCAGCCAAATTGTGACGCCATGTGCGACAGAAATTTCCAGTGGATTGGCGTCGCGGGATACACATAGCCGCCGCCATGCCAGAACAGGACATAAGCGCTGGGATTGCGGCCCTTGGGTGCGATGTGCCAGACGGGGCGGCCCTGAAATTCGCTTTGCCGGATGTCGAGGTCAACATGCGCTTTGGGTGAAGGCAAAGGCGCGGCCCGGACCTTCGCAATGTTCTTCTGAAATTGCGGCCCGCCAGTAAACATCCGGCGATAATAGCCTGTGGTACGAAGCACAAATCCAGCAAGGCTGGCAGCAAAACTTGGCATGAATTATTCCCCCTGACCGGGAGCTATATCAACGCGCCAGACCAAGCAAGCGCTTCCCGGCGAGTGTGCTGGCCGGGAAGCGCCTGGATTTATTTCGACGCTGCAATCCAGTCGTCGATTTTCTTTTCAAGAACGGTAAGCGGCAGCGCGCCGGTATTCAGAACCTGATTGTGGAATTCGCGCACATCGAATTTCTTGCCCAATTCCTTCTTGGACTTTTCTTTCAGGCGCATGATGGTCAGCGCGCCGATTTTATAGGCCAGGGCTTGCGACGGAATGGCGATATAACGCTCGACCTCAGCAGTTGCGTCGGTTTTGCCCATGTCGCTGTTGGCGAGCATATATTCGATAGCCTGTTCGCGCGTCCAGCCCTTGCTGTGGATTCCCGTGTCTACCACGAGGCGCATGGCGCGGAGCATTTCGTCCGACAATGTGCCGAACCGCTGATACGGGTCCTTGAACAGGCCCATCTCATACCCCAATGTTTCGGAATAAAGCGCCCAACCTTCGACATAAGCAGTGTTGCCGCCGAAACGCATGAAGGCAGGCAGCTTTTCATTTTCCTGCGCAATGCTGATCTGGAAATGGTGGCCCGGTGCGCCTTCGTGCAGATAAAGCGTCGTCATGCCTGACGTTGTGCGGCTTGGCAGGTCATAGGCATTGAAATAGAATATGCCCGGACGCGAGCCGTCAGGTGTGCCTTGCTGATAACTGCCGCCAGCTTCATATTTCTCGCGGAATTCTTCATAAGGCTTGATCTCAAGCGGGGCCTTCGGAAGATATTTGAACTGCGTGGAAATCTTTGCATCCACCAGCTTGCCAATATCATAATAGCCCTGAGTCAATGCGTCACGGCTATCAAGTTTGAACTTTGGATCGGTGCGCAAATGCTCGAAGAATTCCGCCAAGGTACCTTTAAACCCGACTTCCTTGCGGACCTCCTCCATGCCCGACTTAATCCGCGCAACTTCGGATAGTCCAAGAGTGTGGATATCATCGGCCTTCAGGGGCAGCGTCGTCGTCTGTTCAATCAGATATTGATACAGGCCTTCACCGCCTTTCATCGCTGACAGCCCGACCTGTTCGCGCGCCAAGGGCAAATAGCTGTCACGCAGGAAATCGCGCAAACGAGCGTTAGCCGGGTAAAGGCCGTTTTCGATGATTTCCCGATATTCGGATGTCAGACGCGCCTTGTCTGCGTCGCTAAAACCTTCGGGGAATTTCAGGACCGGGCCATAATATGGCGACTCTTCGGTCTTTAGCGCAAGCTGGGTATCAAGTTGATCGACAACGTTGGTGATGGTCATTTTCGTTTCGAAAACGCCAGATGCCATGCCTTGCCGGAACCGGTCGATCGACCGATCCATCAGGACGATAAATTCCTTATGCCGTTTCAGGTTATTGTCATAATCCTGAACGGTCTTGAACGGAGCTGCACCCTGGCCGCTGGCGAAGGTCGGATAGAAGGTATGAAAACCGAAAAAGTGGTTCAACGGCCGAACGACGGTCAAATCCATGATTTCTTTTGAGTAGCCCTTCAAGGCATCTATCTGGTTCTGTTTGAACACGTCATAGGCAATTTTGTCCGTGGCATTCAGCTTGTCACGATCAATGGTTTTCAAGCCTTCCAGATTAGCCTCGGCTGCCTTGCGCTCGTTCGCAAAATAGGCGTCAGTGATGAAATCGCCAAATCGGTCAGCATAGCGCATATCGCCGCGAAACATGGCGTTCAGCGGGTTGCGCTGGAGGTTTGCTTCGTCGTCAGCTGCAAATAACGCGGCTAGCTTCTGGCTTTCGGTTGAGGGGCTTTCATTTGAGGGGCTTACGGTTGATGTGGCCTGCGCTTGGGCGGCGACAGCGGCAAAAGGCGAAAGTAAGGCCACGCTTGCGAGCAGAAGAATGTGCGTGCTTTTTTTCATGAAAATACTCTCCGGATCTGTAGATATTTCAATAGGGTGCAATTGTATTTGGCACCTGCTGTCTGCGTCATCCTATTCAATCACAAGATTATTTCGACAGACGACAGTCAGCGCCTCGCGGGCGGTGCGACAAGCCCTTTAGGAAGGCTTTGCGGTGTTGATTTCCAGCCAGTCATTTTGCCGGTACCATTTCGTGATGACATGCTTCACCCCACGGATGACTGGCGTGCCGGTATGAAGTGTTTTGTAGTTGAGCGTCCCGTCGGGCTTAACATTGTTCCAAATCAGCATCATCCCGGCTTGCGGACGGACGCCAAGGCCCAGATGCGGGAATTCGGTCGCGCCACCTTCTTCGGGCTCATTCAGGAAGATCATTGCGGTCCAGCTGCGCTGACCCCCCGATGGCCCCTCCTGCTGCCAATAGCTCTGGCTCGGGTGGAAGAAATCGTGATGCGCCTTGAATTCCTGCCCAACCTGATAACGCTGCCCCTGCATCGTTTCGGCATAATTGTTGTCGATGCCCAAAACGTCGCTCATCCGCGCTTCAACTTTTGCGATGAACGGGTCCCACCGGTTAAGATGGCAGCTATAGCTTGTACGGAAACCTTCCTGCTCCGTGCCCTTGTACAATGTCGACGGGACGGCATCGGCATCAATTTTGGCGATCAATGTTTTGCAATCTTTCGCGCCAAGGAAACCCTGATACAGATATAATTGCGCGTCTGCATGCTCGACCTGCTGCACAAGCGGATTGGCGTTCAAACGCTTTGTGACATGCGCAGCAATCCGCGCAAGCTTGGCGGGATCATTATTAGGATCAAATTCTTTGGCGGTCGTAACGTCTTGCATAGGATCACCGAATCACGGAACGATGCGTCCTCTTACCATGACCCACTCGGCTTTTTCGAGTGTACGAATGTTGGTCAACGGATTTTCATTCACCGCAACCAGATCGGCGGAATAGCCAACTGCGATCCGGCCGATTTCATTTTCAAGGCCAAGTGTTTTGGCGGCAACCGTAGTTGCGCTTGCCAGTGCCTCGGTGGGGGTCAAGCCTGCGTTTACCAGCAAGGCAAATTCGCCGCCGTTGTTGCCATGTTCAAAAACCCCGGCGTCGGTGCCAAAGGCGACAGTAACGCCCATGGCCTTTGCGCGTCGGACCTGACGTCCAGCGGCCTCAACGGCTTGCTTTGCCTTAACTTCAACCGTGGGGGTGTAAATGCCCTTGCCAAGACGGGCGCGGACGCCCTCAAGCGCCATCAACGTCGGCACCAAGGCTGTGCCTTTTGCTTTCATGACCTTTAAAGCTGCATCATCGGCAAATGTCCCATGTTCGATGGAATCGATTCCTGCGGCGGATGCTGCTTCAATACCGCGCGCGCCATGGGCATGCGCCATGACCTTCAGTCCAAGCGAGTGCGCAGTGTTGGTGATCGACACCATTTCTTCGCTGGTGAAATGAGCTTCCAGCCCTCTGCCCTGTTGCGACAATACGCCGCCCGTCGCCGTGATCTTGATAACGTCGGCGCCGGAGCGTGACGATTTACGGACCTTTTCGGCGCATTCGATCGGACCTGTGCAGGTGTAGCCTGACTCGAGCGTCGTCAGAACATCATTTCGGAAACCCGTCACATCAGCATGCCCGCCGACGATCGAGAGGGCTGGCCCGGCAGCGATGATGCGGGGTCCCACGATGCGACCTTCCGCGGTTCCGCGGCGCAAGACAAAGCCTGTATTCTGTGCGGAGCCAGCTTCGCGGACCGTCGTGAAACCAGCCTTGACGGTCAATGCGGCGTTCTTGACGCCCATGACAACGCCCCATTCGTCGGGATTAACCGCCTCGTCACGGAAATCGTCACCGGGATCGCCTGTTAAATGGACGTGGAGGTCAATGAGGCCGGGGACGAGTGTTTTGGTCGAAAGGTCGACCACCGTATCCGCCTGAAACGGGTTGTTTGTGCCCTTGGCTATTTCTTTGATACGTCCGTCTTCGACAAGGATGACGGATGGCCCGGTCGGGCCAGTTGCGGCATCAGGGATGAGGTTGCCGACGATTATGGCCTGTGTCGCGGCGGATGCTGGCGCTGCAATCGATAAAGCTGCACCTGCGAGTAACAGATAACGGAACATCAAAAACTCTCCCATGATTATGCATGGGAGCTTTGTCAGCTTGGCCCAATGTTACAAGTAAAAAAGCCCGGACGGGTCGGTCCGGGCTTCTAAATTTAGAGACTTACCAAAAGAAATCTCGAATGACGTCTACGACACGTCCGTTACGTAAATCCACAAGAAGGACATCGTCATAATAACGCACCCAGCGATAGGGACCATAAGCGGCTGGCAAGCGGTACTGCCATGGGTCGTTGATCCAATATCGCGATCCGTAGTAGCCCGAGCCTAATGAAAAGCCGATCGATATCCGGCTGTAGCTGCGGTCACGATATGGCGAGTAATATCTGCCAGGGCGGTAATAGTTTCTATTCTGGTCCCGGTAGCTACGCCAGTCGTAGCGCCTGTCGTTGCGCCAGTTATTGGTCCAGCGTCCCGCTTGTTGACGGTCGAGCCGGTAGTCGTTGTTGCGGTCGACCCTGCGGTCGAGATCACCATTCCGGTTCTGGTCATAACGACGGTCAACGCGTTCGTCGTCATTTCGGTCGAGGCTGCGGTCAAGCCGGCCATCACGGTTACGATCCCAGTTCCGGTCCAACTGACCATCGCGGTTCTGGTCCCACCGGCGGTCGAGGTTGCCGTCGCGGTTGCGGTCATAATAACGGCCGTCCTGGCTTGCCTCGCGGCGCTCGGTGCGGACGCCGTCGCGCTGCTGGTAAACTTGCTGAACGTCTTGCTGGCGTTCCACCCGTACATTATCACGTTGCTGTTGGGCACGGTATACCACGGGAGCTACGGGCGCAGGCACTGGCACCGACTGCGTGCGCTGTGGCATGCTTTGCTGACGCGCCGCGCGACGTTCGGCACGCTGCTCCGGCGTCCGGTTGCCACGGGCTTCCTGCCGTTCGGCGCGCCGGTCCTCACGCTGGAAGCTAGCATATTCGTCAAATAAAGTGCGCGCGTTAACGGGCGCGATTTCGGCAGCATGTGCCGCAATCGGCGACAGCGCTGTCGCAGTAACCAGTGTCATCAGGATAAACTTTTTCATGGCAGGTTCCCATGGCAGAGGCACCATGCTTCTGCGGTAGGCCCTATCTGCACCGAGTCTGCTGAAGCAAAGCTGAACTGCTTATACATGTTCATGAAAGGAAGTGTTTTGATGAACAGACTTGTCAGACGATTTTGTTAAAGGGTATATCCATGACTGGAAACTGTTCCCAACCGGTAAAGTCAAAATGCCACCACTCGTTGGACAGGCCAACAAAACCTTCGGCCTCCAGATATCTGGCCAAGCGCACCCGGTTGGCAATGGCCGTTGCAGAGGCGCCCATATAATTGCGATGTGCTTTTTCCGAAAAATCATCAAACTCGCTTGGCATTTCGACAAGCTGCCCAGTGCGCAGATCATGCAAGGTCAGGTCGACAGCGCAGCCACGATTATGCTTTGACCCGCGCTTGGGGTTGGCGACATATTCCTTTTTCGGGCCAACGGGCGTGGCATCCCACAATTTTTTCGTGATGCGCCAAGGGCGGTAGGCATCGTAGATTGTGAGGCCAAAGCCGTCTGCCTGCGCGGCTTTGCTTGCCCGTGCCACCGCCTGCGCCGCGGGGGCAGCCAAAAAGGCGCGTGCTTCATCATACAAAATGCGGCCAGTGAAATTGTTCGTGGTGGCATAGCGCATGTCGAGCCGAATCGCGGGATCGAGCTTTGTGAGCCCAACGAGACGTTTGGGGTCATCTGGCTTGAGCGCCGCAGCTTTGTCGGCTGGAATGAACAGCACATCCGGGTCGGGCCCCGTAGCAGCGCAGCCGACTAGCGGCAGGGCCGCCAGCCCAAACGCCACCTCACGGCGCGAAAGGATTATTCCCCGTCCTTCGCCAACCATTCTTCAAGCCATTTGATGGTGTAGTTACCGTTCTGGAAATCAGGCTCTTCCAACAAGCGCTGATGCAGCGGGATTGTGGTCTTCATGCCCTCAATCACAAATTCCCCAAGCGCACGGCGCAAGCGCATCAGGCATCCTTCGCGGGTCTGGCCATAGACAATCAGCTTGGCGATCATGCTGTCATAATAAGGCGGGACTTTGTACCCGTGATATAAACCGCTGTCGACGCGCACATATAGGCCGCCTGGCGGGTGGTACCATGTGACGGTACCTGGCGAGGGCATGAATGTGCGCGGGTCTTCAGCGTTGATCCGGCATTCGACGGCGTGGCCTGTGAAGGTCACATCCTCTTGGCTAAACGAAAGTGGTTTGCCTTCAGCCACGCGGATCTGTTCGCGCACAAGGTCGATGCCCGTGATCATTTCGGTGACAGGATGTTCGACCTGCAACCGGGTGTTCATTTCGATGAAATAGAACTCACCATTTTCCCAGAGGAACTCGATGGTGCCAGCACCGCGATAGCCCATGTCGGCCATCGCCTTGGCGCAGATGTTGCCCATGCGGTCACGCTCTGCAGTCGCCAGCACGGGCGAGGGCGCTTCTTCCAGAACCTTTTGGTGCCGTCGCTGAAGCGAACAGTCACGTTCGCCCAAATGCACGGCTTTTCCATTGCCATCGCCGAAAATCTGGAATTCAATGTGGCGCGGGTTACCGAGATATTTTTCAAGATAGACGGTGGCGTCGCCAAAGGCGGCTTTCGCTTCGGACCCCGCCTGCTGCATTTGGGTCTCAAGCTCCGCTTCACTGTTCACGACTTTCATGCCGCGCCCGCCGCCGCCTGAGGCAGCCTTGATGATCACGGGATAGCCAATCTCGCGCGCTATCGCCTTTGCTTCACCCACATCCTCAATCGCTCCGTCGGAACCGGGAACGAGTGGTAAGCCCAAGGCGCCGGCTGTGCGCTTTGCCTCAACCTTGTCGCCCATAGTGCGGATATGTTCAGGCTTGGGGCCAATCCATTTGATGTCATGGCTTTCGACGATTTCCGCGAACTGCGCGTTTTCGGACAGAAAACCATAGCCGGGGTGAATCGCGTCGGCATGGCTGATTTCAGCGGCAGAGATAATCGCCGGAATGTTGAGGTAACTGTCGGTCGCAGAAGGCGGCCCGATGCATATCGCTTCGTCGGCGAGGCGCACATGCATGGCGTCTGCGTCAGCGGTCGAATGGACCGCTACCGTCTTGATCCCCATTTCATGCGCGGCGCGGTGAATGCGAAGCGCAATCTCGCCGCGGTTGGCGATAAGGATTTTTTCAATGGCCATTTTTAAGCAATCACCAACAGAGGCTGGTCAAATTCAACTGGCTGGCCGCTCTCGACATAGATTTCGGTGACCGTGCCTGACGTGGCGGCGACAATCGGGTTCATGACCTTCATCGCTTCGATAATCAGAACGGTGTCGCCTGCCTTCACTTGCTGGCCAACGCTGACAAAGGTGCCGCCTCGGGTTCAGGAGTTAGATAGGCTGTGCCGACCATGGGTGACCTCATGGCGTTGGTGGAGATGGCTGGGGCGCTTGGCGCGGCTGCTGCTGCCGGAGCGGCGGCTGGTGCGGCAGCAGGCGCTGCCATCATGGGCGCGGCAACTGCTGTCATCGTGCGGGACACGCGGATTTTGCGCTCGCCGTCCTCAACCTCAATTTCGCTGAGACCAGTGTCGTTCAGCATCGCCGCCAGTTCGCGGACCAGATCCGTATCGACCTGCATGCTGCCAGTAGTTCCTGTTTTCGCCGCCATGTAAAACTCCTTGGCCCCTGAAATTATATTGCAGCGCCTAATGTCAAAGTTGTAACGCTACGTCCAGCGCCAGTTCGTACGACTTTGCGCCATGCCCCGCAAACACCGCTTTTGCGCCCATGCTGACATAGCTCAAATGCCGAAATTCTTCCCTTTGGTGCGGATCGGACAGATGCACTTCGAAAACCGGGACAGTGATCGCCTTAATCGCGTCAAGGATCGCGATGGATGTATGCGTGAAACCAGCAGCGTTCAGCAGCACGGCCTTCGCGCCGTCGGCCTGCGCCTCATGCAGCCAATCGATCAAATGGCCTTCATGGTTTGATTGCCGGAAATCGATGACGGCACCTGCGGCGCGCGCTTGATCATCCAATCGGCCTGCGATATCGTCAAGCGTATCGGTGCCGTAAATTTCGGGTTCTCTTGTGCCAAGCAAATTGAGATTTGGCCCATTAAGAACAAAGATTGTCGGCCGATCAGCCAAGGCACGTCCCCCATATAAAGTCAAAGCAGCGGTTGCGCAGACTGTCTGCCAAGCACTATATGCCCCTTAGTACAAATTGCGAGATGAAATGACCTCCTCCCTTTCCCCCGATTCTATCACTCTCACGCTCAATGGTGAGGCGCGCCGATTCCGTGCTTCGGCTACGGTGGCTGATCTAGTTCGCGATATCGGCCTTGATCCGGCCAAGGTCGCAGTGGAGCGAAATCTGGAGATCGTGTCGCGATCAACACTGGAAGACGTTGTCCTGGCCGACGGGGACAGGCTGGAGATCGTTCACTTTGTAGGCGGCGGGCAGGATGATGCTGCAAATGACAGTTGGTCAGTCGCTGGCCGCACGTTTCAATCGCGCCTGATTGTCGGGACCGGCAAATATAAGGATTTCGAACAGAACGCCGCTGCGCTTGTAGCTTCGGGCGCAGAGATCATCACCGTAGCTGTGCGCCGCGTCAATGTGTCGGACCCAAAGGCTCCAATGTTGACGGATTACATTGATCCCAAAAAATACACCTATCTTCCAAACACCGCCGGATGCTTCACCGCCGAGGATGCGATACGCACATTGCGGCTCGCGCGGGAAGCCGGGGGCTGGGACCTTGTGAAGCTTGAGGTGCTGGGCGAGGCGAAGACGCTATATCCTGACATGCGCGAAACGCTGAAGGCAACCGAGGTTTTGGCCAAGGAAGGTTTTCTGCCAATGGTCTATTGTGTCGATGATCCCATTGCCGCCAAGCAATTGGAAGAGGCAGGCGCTGTCGCTGTGATGCCGTTGGGGGCACCCATTGGTTCAGGGCTTGGTATCCAAAACCGAGTTACGATCCGCCTGATCGTCGAAGGCGCGAAGGTTCCGGTTCTCGTGGACGCAGGTGTTGGAACAGCGTCGGATGCTGCTGTCGCGATGGAGTTGGGCTGCGATGGCGTTCTGATGAACACCGCGATTGCCGAAGCCAAAAACCCCGTTGCCATGGCAACAGCAATGAAACTGGCGGTCCAATCGGGCCGAATGGCGTATATGTCGGGCAGAATGGGGCGGCGAATGTACGCTGACCCGTCAAGTCCGCTTGCTGGTCTTATCTAGAATTCACTCTCACTATTGACGAAATGGCCATGTTGGTCGTTTGTCGACCAGCTTTGTGCGTTAGCCATGACGCTGGTCGAACAATCGATTGCCCGTGCGCTTAATCGAAACTGTCATGCATGACCAACACAGCTGGCGTATCACTGTTTTCGCAGGCCGGGCTTTCTTCATGCTTCCCAGCTTCGGACGTCGGCTCGCCTGCAACCCTCTCCCCCCTTGGCTGACTGCCTAACGCAGCGGCCATTTTGAAAGGAATTTTGTATGGCTACCCCCAAGCTATTGATATTGTCGTTAACTGTCGCCTCTACACTGTTGGCAACCACGCCAGCGATGGCAGACGCGAAGACCCAGGCAGTCCGTCACGCGGACCTGGATTTGTCGTCTGCTGCAGGACGTGAGCGCCTGCAGATGCGGATCAAGCAAGCTGTGAAACAAGTATGCCGTTCGCCGCGTGCGCTTACGCTTGAAGAACGCCAGGATCAAAAGAACTGCGAAGAAGTGGCTTATGCCAAGGTTGCTCCTGAAAGCGAAAGGGTCATTGCTGCATATGTCGACAAGCGTCGTATTGCGTTTGGCGACAATGCCCGCGCCGGTACCAATTAAGACCGCTTCAAAGACCCGCAAACTCCGGCAGCGTTACTACTGCCGGAGTTTTGCTATTTGCCTGCAAGGCGTTTGACATCGGCGAGATATTTCCGCCCGATCCGCATCGACAGATCTTCCCCCAACAAGGCGTGCCAGACGCCGCCGCCTTCATGACGCAAGCCGGTTATCAGGTCCCTGCGCACAATATGGCTGCGGTGAATTCGTTGAAACTGTTCGGGGTCCAATCGCTGTTCAAGCGTCGAAATTGTCTGGTGCAAAAGATAGCTTCGTCCAGCAGTGTGCAGCCGCATATAATCACGTTCGGCCTCAATCCGTTCAATATCGATCGCAGCAATGCGGATCAGTTCGGCGCGATGCGATACCCAAAATTCATGTGCGTACCGGCTGTCAGACTTCAACGGCGTATTTGCAGACAATGGTTTTGCATCAGGCATCCCGGTTGCCCGCGCAATCGCCCTACCAAGTCGCTCGCTTGAAACAGGTTTAAGAACATAGTCGACCACGTCGAGATCAAACGCCTCTACGGCAAAATTATCATAGGCCGTGATCAAAATGATGGCCGGTTTTTTGTTCATCAGTCCCAGCGCGCGCGCGGCGTTGATGCCATCCATTTTGGGCATGCCAATGTCGAGAAAGATAAGGTCGGGCGTCAATTGCTGGGCAATGCGCAGCGCTTCTACGCCGTCATTGGCGGTTCCCACGATTTCGATGACCGGGTGTTCTCCGCTCAAAATTTCGAGCCGTTCTATGGCCAAGGGTTCATCGTCAACGATGAGCGTACGGAGTCGCTTCATACGGCAATCCTACGGCTTAAAGGCAGGGTTAGCATTGCAATAAAACCTCCTCCGTGGACCATCTGTGTGTCAAGGCGGGCCGCAGATCGATAGCGCGCCTCCAATCGGTCGCGCACATTGGCAAGGCCAATGCCGTTGCCGCCGACCTGATCGGAATCGACTGCTTCGCCGTCGTCTATGACGCTGAGTATCAGAACATCATTGTCGCGTTTAGCACTGATGATAATTTCCACGGGACGGGTAGACCGGGATACGCCATATTTAATGGCGTTTTCGACAAGTGGCTGCAGGATCAATGCAGGCACGTGCTGGCCCATCAATTCGTCCGGAATATCGATGCTAACCTTAAGCCGCTTTGGGTAACGCACACTTTCGATTTCAAGATATAGCCGTTGAAGCTCAACTTCTTCCTCAAGCGTGACATCTTCCAACGGGTCGGACGACAGGCTGGTCCGGTAAAAATTGGACAGGTTTTGAATCATCGTCTCGGCCTCTTTAGGCTTGCCGGTCATGACGAGGCTTGAAAGCGAATTCAGTGTGTTGAAAAGAAAATGGGGATTGACCTGATAGCGCAGCGAACGCAGTTCGGCATCCTGCGCAGCCTGGGCAAACCGCGACGTTTTTCGTTCGGCCTCCCTGACTTCCCTCGCATAGCCAATCGCGACATACAGCGAACTCCATGCGATCAGGAAAAAGTAATGCGTGACCGATATGTCGGCGATTTCCTGCCAGAAAGACAAGCCAAGCTGCGCCTTTAAATCCTCAATCGTACGTCCGACGCTCGGGTCTTTGAACAGGCTGATAGGATCATATAGGTTGAAGATGTAAAAATTGGCCGACGCCAGAATCATGGCACATGGGATGGCTCCGATGAATGCCACGCTGACACGGAAACCAAGCGATTGCCGGTCACCCATCCGCAAACCGACATACAATATCCAGGTAACCAAGACACCGACCAACGCCACCATCAGGCGACGTTCAAAGAGCACGGCCTGAGCCGGAAAATCGAGCAGCGCCGCGCGGAGCGAGAGGATTAATGCGTAAAATGCCCAGAAGCCGATAATAGTCAGCAATGCCAATTGGTGGCCAATGAGCGGATTTCGTGAAGGAAATTTTTCCATGCCCCGCTATAACCGAATTTCCGCCGGTTGCACCAGACGCGTCGCTTCTTGTCGAACGCTTGGCCAATTTGGTCGAATGTTTTTCTACGGGGGGCGCTGTTAATGCTTCGCTAACCACATCCGAGCGATTATGGAGGTCTGGGGAAACAGGGGGATATTGGCATGACAAAGACAACACATGATGGTCCTGGCTTTTTGACATTGGCCGAGATCAAGGAGTTCGCCGGATTTAGCGCAGCGACGCAGCGGTATATTCGCAGGTCGCTGGATGTGGCATTTGATCGCGAAGATGCAGTTGCCGTCTGGTCGCGCGACGCCGTCGAAGTTGCGTCAATTGATGCACAGCACAGTTTTTACGAACGTTTGCCGGATATTCGTGCCTTGATCCCGGATTCGGCTGTCCTTTGGGATGCTCAGCCTTTCTTGGCGCAGTTGGTAACAGTTTCCGCCTTCGATTTGGGACAGGGCCGCATCGATTGCTTCGCGGCATATCGCTTCCTTTACGAACGGTTGATTGGCGCCGATGCCCGGCCTTGGCTGCCAGCAGCGTTTTGCGCGGCAGCATCGATGCCGCATCTGCCACCGGGCAAGCGTAAGATATTGCTGCAATCGATCAGCGAAGCCGCTGCCACCGCTACCGGATGGTCAAGACGCCAGCCAAGCTTCTATCCCGAATGGGTCGATAAGGTCGACGCAGGGAGCAGCCGCGCTTATTAATCCGGCTTTCGCTGATAGCGGAAATACCAGACTTCGTGCCCAAGGCGGCGCGCCTTCGCCTCGTATCGGGTTTCAGGCCAGCCGCCAGGGCGTTTTTGGAAATCGGATGCCGTGTTGCATAGCCAGTCGAATTTATGGCGATGCCTTTGCATCACCATAAGTGCATGTCGGACATAAACGGGATGGTCGGTCCCGAACCGGAATTCGCCGCCGGGTTTTAGTTTGGACGCGATCAAATCGACCGGCCCATCATTCATCATCCGGCGCTTTACATGCCGCGCCTTTGGCCATGGGTCCGGATGCAACAGATAGACAAATGATAATGACCCGTCAGGGACGCGGCGAAGCATTTCCAAGGCATCGCCCATATGCAGCCGTACATTGTGCAGTCCGCCTTCGCGAATATGGGATAAAGCTTGGGCAACACCGTTCAGAAACGGCTCGCAACCGATAAAGCCATGATCAGGCAACAGATCCGCACGGAACGCCAAATGTTCGCCGCCACCAAAGCCGATTTCAAAGTGCATAACGCGGTCGTCGCCGAACAGATTCCTGCTGCCAAGCGGACCTTCTTCCGGAACCGCGATTTGAGGTAGCAGGTTTTCGACGAGCTCGTTCTGCTCAGAACGCAGCTTTTTACCCTTTGAACGGCCATAAAGACGGTTCAGCGTCGTTGGATCTCCGAGCTTGTTAGCAGTCATGGGCTGGCGGCTAAACTTTCAGCCGCCAGCCTGCAAGTGTAATCAAGCCAGTTTTCTGATCAAGCCAGGGCTGCCTTCAAATCTTCAACCAGATCGGTGCGTTCCCACGGGAAGAAGTCGCCTTCGGGCTTGCGACCGAAATGGCCATAAGCCGCGGTGCGGCGGTAGATGGGCTTATTGAGGCCAAGATGTGTGCGGATAGCGCGGGGGGTAAGGCCACCAAGCTTTTCGATGCCCATGATGGCAGCTTCAATCCGGTCATCGCCCACGGTACCCGTGCGGTGCGTGTCGACATAAAGCGACAGTGGCTTGGATACGCCGATGGCGTAGGCAAGCTGGATTGTGCAGCGCGTGGCGAGGCCAGCGGCCACAATGTTTTTGGCGAGGTAACGTGTGATATAAGCAGCCGAACGGTCAACCTTTGTCGGATCCTTACCGGAAAACGCGCCGCCGCCATGCGGGGCTGCGCCGCCATAAGTATCGACAATGATCTTGCGGCCAGTCAGCCCGGCATCACCGTCGGGGCCGCCGATTTCAAAGCTGCCGGTCGGGTTGATGTGATATTCGGTTTCTGTCAGCAAACTTGCGGGAAGCAGGTCAGCGATGACGCCCTTTACATAAGCATGAAGCCGGGCTTCGTTTTCGCCTTGGTCATATCCCGGTGCGTGCTGCGTGGAAACGACAATCGCGGTGGCTGCTTCCGGCTTGCCTTCGCTGTTGTAGCGCAGCGTGACCTGGCTTTTTGCGTCAGGTTCAAGGAATGGCGCAGCACCCGAATGACGGTCGGCGGCCATGCGCTCAAGAATCTTGTGGCTGTAGTCGAGTGTCGCCGGCATCAGGTCAGGCGTTTCTGTCGACGCATAACCAAACATGATGCCCTGGTCGCCAGCACCCTCGTCCTTGTTGCCAGTCGCATCTACGCCCTGTGCAATGTGTGCTGACTGACCGTGCAGGTTGTTTTCGAAGCGCAAGGTCTCCCAATGAAAGCCTTCTTGCGCATAGCCGATTTCCTTGACAGTGCGGCGGACAGTGGCTTCGATTTCTTCCTTGGCTCCTGCGGCCCATTCACCATTTTCATAGACGCCTTTGCAGCGGATTTCACCAGCGAGCACAACAAGCTGGGTGGTGGTGAGTGTTTCGCACGCAATGCGCGCCTCGGGGTCTTTCGATAAAAACAGATCGACGATGGCGTCGGATATCTGGTCCGAAACCTTGTCGGGGTGTCCCTCCGATACGGATTCGGAAGTGAAAAGATAATTGGAGCGCATGGTTTTTCCAGTCTATTGGCTGTATCTGCGTATAAAGAATTCTTTATATCGTGTTGCGCCCTTAGCGAGAACTATGTCGGCGGGCAAGCGGTAACAGTGCGATCAAGATCAACAGTGCAGCGAATGCCAATGGAACGACGTTGCCAAATCGCGCGAATAAAGTTGGTGCCTTTGCGCGCGGCAGTTGGGTGTCAATGCGGCCATCGCTGCCCAAAGGAAGGCTGTTCGTGATGTGGCCGTTGGCATCGATAATGGCGCTGATCCCCGTAGGTGTTGCGCGGATGACGGGCAGGCCTTCCTCAATTGCACGGAGTCGTGCCTGCGCCAGATGCTGCGGCGGACCAATCGTGCCAAACCATGCGTCGTTGGACGGGTTGAAGATGAAGTCCGGCCGGTTTTTGCGATCGACGGTTTGACCGGAGAAAATGATCTCGTAGCAAATTTGCATCCCGATTTTGACGGGCTTGCCGTTCACATTCACGGTCATCGTTTGCGCGCCTGGGCCCGGCCAGAAGTCTAGGGTGCCCGGAACAAGGCGTGCCAGTCCAAGAGGTTCCAGCAGCCACGGCAAAGGCAGATATTCGCCATAAGGGACCAAATGCGCCTTGTCATAATGGCCAAGTATTCGGCCAAATGCGTCCATGGCCGAAACGCTGTTGCGCGCAGCAACCAGCTGCCCCTTTTCGATAACAAGACGGTTGGCGCCCGTCACCAGCACATCGCCCTCGGCCATGAGCGTCGTCAGCCGCGCCCGCGCTCCGGCTGCGCTTTCGCCCGGCTGGCCTTGATAATAACGGTAGGGGTAACCCTCTTCGAGATAGTCCGGTATTGCGGCCTCGGGCCACAGGAGCAGGCGCGGGCCTTGGCTCGGCAAGGGACGGCTGTTCATCGCGAGCTTGGCAAAGTTAATCGCGTCATAGCCCGGCGCATATTTGTCCGCTTGCGAGATGTTGGGTTGAACGACAGTGATGGCGACGGGCTGCTCGTTCGGGGTCGTACTGCGGTAAAAGCCCCCCAGTAACGAAACCCGGCCAATGATACCCGTCGCGGCCAAAGCAAAGAGCAAAAATCCGCCGACGAAATAGCTGGTCCATCCGCCGCTGGCGCGATCATCTTCGGATCCGTTTATCCATAACGACGCGAACTTGTAAAAGCCGCCAATAACCAAAAGGATGACGCCTGACAGCCCATAAGTGCCGATTGCGCTAGCAGGCTCGGCAACAAATGGCATCGAAACGGTGATCACGCTCAGCGGGTTCCAGACATAGCCAGTAAACACCCAACTGCGCAGCCATTCTGTGATGATCCACAACCCGGCAAAGGAAAAGATCAAGGGTAGCAGACTTGCCGCAATTCTAAGTTCGTCACTCCTGCGTAGGCGGGAGTCTAATGCCTGACCGTCCGGTTCAGAGGGCAGTTCCAGTGCTGGGTTCCCGCCTTCGCGGGTATGACCGAGGGCTTTCGTCGTGAAGTCGCTGATCCAATACGCCCCCGCCGATGCCAAGGCCGGATAGATTGCCAGAAACAGCGACAAAGCCACGACCGCTATATAGCCAAGCCAGATCGGCATGGCGGCCTGAAAGGTAAAGGCTACCGCAATCCATTGATTGCCAAAAGCGAAATGACCCACGCCGAAAAGCCAGCCAAGGATGAACGCGTGCTTCGGATCGCGGGCGTGCGCAACAAGGTGAATGAGCAGCGCGAAACACAGCAAAGTGAACGGCCAAAGGCCCCATGGTGCAAAGCCATAAGCCGACAATGCGCCAGCGCCGAGCGCGGTCCAGCGGGCGAACTTCTGAAGCAGGGCCAAGATTTTCTGCACGGCCCGCCTTTGCCCGTCCAATATGGCAAATGCAATCGGGCAAACGTTGTCGTTGCTTGCGGTTCAGGCATTGGCTGCTAATTCAGGTGCATGATGTTACTTGCTATGGCGCTTGCCACCACCACCCCATCCCCGCTCACAGACGCGCATCAAGACGATATTGCCTGTGTTGCAGTGCTGGCGACCTTGGCCGAAAAGCAGCGGCTTGGCAGCGCTCCGTTAGACGCGCCCGACGTTCGGCAACAGGGCAAACGATGGGCGGGCATCGTTGGTAGCCGGATCACCGAGCAAAGCGGGCAACCGCGCGAATTGGTTGCAGTCGCGATGGCGGAGGCAGCCAAAGCCGAATTTCAGCGACCAAGCAATCTTGCGCGGATCAACATGTGCGTCGTGCAAATGACGACAGAACTTGCTACCGCCGATCTTGTCGACCAACCCCTGCATAAACCGGTGACTTCAAAATGACCTTACGTCCATTCCATTTGGCCTTTCCCGTCCATGATCTGTCTGAAGCCCGCCAGTTTTATGGCGAGATGATGGGCTGTTCCGAAGGTCGGTCATCCGATCATTGGATTGATTTCGATTTTTTCGGGCACCAGATCGTCGCGCATCTGGATGCGTCGGCACGAAGCATTACGACCCACAACCCTGTCGATGGCCATGACGTTCCGGTTCCGCATTTCGGAATTGTGCTCACCATGGGGCAGTGGGAATTATTGGCCGAACGAGTGAAGGCCGCAGGCGTTGAGTTCGGGATCGAGCCACATATCCGTTTTAAGGGACAGGCTGGCGAACAGGCCACAATGTTTTTTTATGACCCAAGTGGAAATGCGCTCGAGTTCAAGGCTTTTGCGGACGACGCAAATCTGTTCGCACGCTAGAAAAGGGTTATTCAACCGTTGTCACGGTACCCGGCGGGTCGGTTTGATCGGGGATACCCTTAGTGATCTCTTTAGCAACAGGATTGTTGTTGCTGCTGTCATTGTCAAAAACCATTGAAGGTTTGCCGTCAATCGCCGGGATATCTTCGACTTGTGGAATCTCGGTCGAAAAACCTGACTCGATCTCAGGGCCCTTGTCCTGAGCAATCGCTGCTTCATCTCTGTCAGTCAAAGATTTTGGCGGTTCTACTGCCGCGGTGATTTCGGATTGCTGGTATTCTGCAAAGATGTTGCCAGCCATGACCGCTAAAATCACGACAGTGATGATCGCGACAATTGCTACAATTTTCCTTGAACTACTGTCCATTTCGTCGCGCCTTTTCCCACACCGCATTTTGCATCCCGATGGAGGGCATTTGCGGATAGCGCAAGTTCATTAGTTTAGATTGTAGTTTGGAGGAATCGCAAAGTTTGGCTTGAACTGCGGCCCGGCCAGT
>NZ_JBKBQV010000050.1:0-18771 GCF_046292425.1 Sphingorhabdus sp. | reverse complement strand
ATTTAATGGTGGCCACATAACCGTCTGCCTTCTGCAATAGGCGCTTGCCACCGGCGGGCAGGTCGAACGCAAGCCAAGGCTTACCCAGCTTCAACCGCTCCATATCGATAACATTGATATCCGCGAGATAGCCCGGCTTCAAAACACCGCGATCGTTCAGTCCATATAGCCGCGCAGTATCATGGCACTGTCGCTTGATCGCATTCTCAAGCGTAATGCGCGTTCCGGCGCGGTCGCGAACCCAATGTTGCAGCATGAAGGTCGGGCTGGCGGCATCGCAGATCGTGCCGCAATGCGCGCCTCCGTCTGACAGGCTGTTGACGCAATCATCGCGGGTTTGAAGTTCTTCAAGGAAGTTCAAATTGCCGTCGCGATAATTGAGGATCGGGAAATAGATGAACCCCGTACCTTCATCCTGCATAAGCAGATCGTAGGCATATTCTGCAGGACTGATTCCGGCTACCATCGCGCGCGCCAGCACGCTTTCATCCTGCCGTGGCTCGTAATTAAACTCTGGCCCCATTTCGAAATGCACTGGCCATCCGCCAGCTACGATGCGTAGGAAATCGATGATATCGCTTTCCGGAAAGACCGAATCCTCTGATATCATACGCGCCTTGAACACCGGGTCTTTCAGCCGCTCGAGCTGCTGCACCCATGGCAGCATTTCAATTTCCGCCCACGCCGGTTTGAAACGGAATGGATGCACGGTTCCCTGCCATGCCATGATAATCCCGTTGCCGCGCAAGGCGATCTGCGCAACGATGTTTGCGCCATTATCGTTTTCCGCAATCATCGAGGAAATCTGTTCCTCCAGGGGCATTTCCTTGGCGATGGATTGCAACGCGGCAAAGGTCACCGGCAAGCCGGTTTCGCGGCTCAGCGCGCCCATCCAGCCGAATTCATCCCAGTCGCGTTTCATGTCGCTCGCCATTTCAAACACGCCGTATCCAACGCGGCCCATGGCGCGACCGATGCCGATCAATTCTTCCTTCGTGGCCGTCGTCCCCGGAACGAGTTCGCCGTCGACGGACTTGTGCAAGACAGTGCGTGATGTTGAAAAGCCAAGCGCGCCTGCCCTTATGCCTTCTTCGACGATGCGCGACATTTCGGCAATATCCGCGTCAGTTGGCACGGCGCCAGGCGTTTCGCGGTCGCCCAAAACATATGCTCGCACGGCCCCGTGTGGGACGTGCGTTGCAACATCGATGGTGCGCGGGCGCCGCTCAAGCGCGTCAAGATATTGGGGGAAAGTTTCCCAGTCCCACGTCATGCCTTCGGCCAATGCTGTGCCGGGAATATCCTCAACTCCCTCCATCAAGCCAATCAGCCAATCATGCTTGTCCTGTCTGGCAGGGGCAAAGCCAACGCCGCAATTGCCCATCACGACCGTCGTAACGCCGTGCCAGCTTGATGGGGCCATCTCGCTGTCCCAGGTCGCCTGCCCATCATAATGAGTGTGGATGTCGACAAAGCCGGGGGCAACGATCTTGCCTGTTGCGTCTATTTCTTCGCGCCCCGCTGCACTGATTTGGCCAACCGCAGTAATGATACCCCCGTCCACGGCGACATCTGCCGTAAAACGCGGAGCGCCCGTTCCATCAACCACTGTTCCGCCACGAATAACCAGATCATGCATGCCGACTCTCCTCTGTCCTGGAGCGAACGCTAACAGATTTAATCACATGATTAAAGCTGGCTTATCCGTGTCGCTTGCGCCGGGTCTCCCAACCCTTTTTGGCGGCCTCGGACCGACTGCTCGACTTGGCCGACGATGGTTTAGCCTGCCCGCCACCACCTTTGCGGTTGCCCCCGCCATCCTGCTTGTTGACCGTAGCCCATGCGCGGGCTTCGGCTTCCTTGTGGGACACACCCTTGTCCATATAACCTTCGGCTATATGTTCGGCCTTGCGTTCCTGCTTGTCGGTATATTTTGCTTTCGATCCTTGGGGCATCGTCTGTCTCCTTAGAGCGATGAACCCCATGAACTTCCGATCGTTCCTTACTCGGCGGGCTCGCTCTGGGCGCGCATGCGCAGGCTCATCCCCGCTGCTTTGCGCATCGCTGCAAAACAGCGTGGAACGAGCGCGCGGCGGCCCATCCATGCAGCATATTCGGCATAGGCTGGGTCTGACATCAGGTGCTTTTCCTCGGTCTTGGCACGCCAATAATATATGCCGCTGACCAACCCAAGGATCGCACTGTTGCGGATCATGTCCGCCAGGCTTCCCGTCGTTACGAGAAATGGCAATGTGGCTAGCCACCAATAAATGTTCTTGGCCAAATAAGCGGGATGCTTGGAAATGGCATAAGGCCCGTGCGTCAGGATGCCGCGATGCGTCAGGTTTGAAAACCGAAGACCAAAGGCCACCGTCGCCCATGCATATGCACAGGTCAGCATGACCAGCATTGCGCCCCAGATCCATAGCAGCAGTGGCCAGTCGGAAAACCAATAGGCCCAATCTTTTGTGGCCACGTGGTAATCCAGCAGGCCGCCATTGTTCATCAGGATGAAGGGTGGATAGCAAATTAACGCCGCTACCCAGCCGGACAAATAAGGATTAGCTGTGCGGATGTGCGCATCCAGCGGCTTCATGGTCAGCATGTAACCAACGGTCGCAAACTGCACATCTATCAGGAACATCGTGGTGATCAGCGCACTGGCGAACGAGACGGGGTTGGTGACAACCTCGGCAAAGTTTATGTTTACAACTTCACGAAAGCCACCGGGCACGATCGACAACATGAAAGCGAGGAAAAACCCTTTGACAGCCCATGCGCGCAAATGGTGCCAAATCTCGTCCTTGTCCCAATCCCCGCGCCTCGATATCCATGCGCCAAAATGCCATGCACCATCATGTGGATTGATAAGATAACGATCAAGCCATACGACATAAGGGACAGACAATATCAGCAGGGGGACAGCCACCGCTTGCAGCGTTTCCATCGCGAACAGAAACTTTCCGTCCCAATAGAAACGGCACATTGCATAAATTAACGCGATAATCGACCAAGTCGACCAAATCCCCACGATTTTTACAAAACTGATGTCGATGACATCCGCCACGGAACGGTTCAGGTTCCAATCAATACCCGTTGAACCCCGCTGGTGAACTTTGTCGACAAATACTGACCAGAGCACCATCGGCAGTCCGCAAAACAGCAGCGCCACAAGAGCGGAATAGGGTCCATCGGCCACCGCGGGTAAGCCGTCAAATCCGACCGCCGCGCCTATGTTTCCAAAATTGCGCGCAATCATGACGGCCAATATGAGACCCATTAGACCGCTTAGCCCTACGAGACTGCTGACGGCCGAATGCGGTCTTTGGCTTGAAAGGTCGCGACGCTGTTGCACAGCGACGGATTAGGGCTAAATAGTTAAAAAAGCGGTGAAAAATTTATCGGCAATGTGGTCCCGATCTAAATTTCAGCCGAAACAATGTGTCGCAAATAGGTTGCTACACCCACATGACCAGTGGCTCCTTAAACTTCACGTTTGGCCAACAAACGCAGGCGAAGGGCGTTCAACTTGATAAAGCCCGCTGCATCCTTTTGGTCATACGCCCCGGCATCGTCTTCGAAGGTGACGACCTTTTCGCTGTAAAGGCTATTTGGCGATCTGCGGCCAACGACGCTCGCAAGGCCCTTGTAAAGTTTCAACCGGACGGTTCCGGACACATGCTCCTGGCTGTGGTCAATGGCTGCCTGCAACATCTCGCGCTCGGGCGAAAACCAGAAACCGTTATAGATCAGCTCCGCATATTTCGGCATCAGTTCGTCTTTCAGATGCGCCGCGCCACGGTCCAGCGTGATGCTTTCGATGCCGCGATGCGCGCGGGCGTAAATTTCGCCGCCGGGCGTTTCATACATGCCGCGCGATTTCATACCGACGAAGCGGTTCTCGACGAGATCAAGCCGGCCAATACCATGCTTGCGGCCAAGTTCATTCAACGCCGCCAGCAGAGTGGCTGGCGACATCGCTTCACCGTTCAGGGCAACGCCATCGCCTTTTTCAAAATCGATGGTGATATATTCCGGCGTGTCGGGCGCGTCCTCCGGATTGACCGTGCGCGAATAGACATAATCGGGCGTTTCGTCCCACGGGTCCTCAAGCACCTTGCCTTCGGACGAGGTGTGTAAAAGATTCGCGTCGGTGGAAAACGGGCTTTCGCCGCGTTTGTCCTTTGGCACAGGGATCTGGTGTTGCTCGGCCCATTCAATCAGGCGCGTGCGGCTTGTCAGGTCCCATTCACGCCAAGGTGCGATCACCTTGATATCGGGGTTAAGCGCATAAGCCGAAAGCTCGAAACGCACTTGGTCATTGCCCTTGCCCGTTGCGCCATGGGCGATGGCGTCCGCACCCGTTTCCGCCGCAATCTCGATCAGCCGTTTGGAAATCAGCGGACGGGCAATCGACGTGCCCAACAAATAGTCACCTTCGTAACGGGCATTGGCGCGCATCATCGGGAAAACAAAGTCGCGGACAAATTCTTCGCGCAGATCGTCGATATAAATATGGTGGTCGGGTACGCCCATCAGGACTGCCTTGGCGCGCGCCGGCGCGAGCTCTTCACCCTGCCCCAAATCAGCAGTGAAGGTGACAACTTCACAGCCATATTCGACCTGCAGCCATTTCAGGATGACGCTGGTATCGAGCCCGCCCGAATAGGCCAGAACGACTTTCTTGATGCTGTCTTTTGTCATGTCACATATTGTCCGAAGCTATGATATCTGCCGCGCGCCTAACAGCTTAGGCTGGCTTCGACAACTCCCAGTACTGCCATAGGCCAAGAACCAGAAACATACCGGCCGCAATCATATGTACTGTGCGCAACGAGATTTTTGCGACCAATTGCTCGCCGAGATACACAGCTGGGACATTGGTGATCATCATTCCCAATGTTGTCCCTGCGGCCACAGCCCAAATGGCCTGATATTGCGCACCCAGCGCGATCGTTGCGACCTGCGTCTTGTCGCCCATTTCGACGAGGAAAAAGGCCATGGTGGTTGCCGCAAAGGCACCGCGTTGCGACGCGACCTTGATATCATCGTCGACCTTGTCGGGAATAAGCGTCCACGCGGCCATGAGTATGAAACCCGTGGCGACAGCAAAGCGAAACGCATCGCTCATAAAAATACTGGCAAGCGTGCTCCCTGCCCATGCGGCAATCGCGTGATTGGCGATGGTGGCGGTGAAAATCCCCGCAATGACGGGGACCGGTCTTTTGAAACGGGTGGCGAGCAATATCGCAAGCAGCATGGTCTTGTCGCCGATTTCAGCAA
This sequence comes from Sphingorhabdus sp., assembly GCF_046292425.1. Lineage (GTDB taxonomy): Bacteria > Pseudomonadota > Alphaproteobacteria > Sphingomonadales > Sphingomonadaceae > Sphingorhabdus_B. The sequence goes on along the minus strand of NZ_JBKBQV010000050.1, from coordinate 13,488 downwards.
TCGCCACGAGCAAGGTTGACGCAAAAAAGACTTCCATGGACTTATCCGGGGTCAGGCAGATTTTCGACGCAATGCCACCGGCCACCCCCCGCCCGACCGGTGCGGATTGCCGATGCCATTGGTCTCGCCTTGAACCGCAATGATCGCTTTTGATCTTGCGGCACCACATGCACCATGGCCTCTCGGCCAAATATGTTGATGCATATCCCGTTCGGATGGAACGACTGGCTACTCCCCAGATGACTTCCGGCTCTTTAAGTTAGCGAAGTTAAAGAATCAAGCTGGTCACTGATCAGATGGCGTCTGATCGATTTCGGGCAGGTTTTTGCCCCGACCCATTTGCCTGATCTTAAACTGCCGTCGGTTGCGCAGGTAACGACCAAGCGCAAATGCCAGAAGCAATGCCATTAACGCGCATAGCGCGTAGGCAATCATGACTCTTGTTTCCATTGATTTAGCTAATCCTGCAAACCGGTTTTGGGTCCACTATATCCAAAGGGTTCATAATAAGAGAGTTAGAGCCGTTTATTCAGAAGAGCAACCCTCGATAATATTTCATCCCATATCCCGGTAGAAAAAACAAATAGTTAAGAGACAAAAGGAGACGCGAGCAAACATTGCGCGTTGTCCGATAATGTGAGCAGACTGATATTCTCGATCAAAAGGCAATCTCCCACTGCGCCGCTGGTTTGACCAGCGATGACCTCTCCCGCTAACGGGATGACAAGACACGGCCCGTTTACGTCAAAGGATCTGATTTGGTCGGGTCTATCGGCGTACCAGAGTTGAAAATAAGGACCGTCGGCGAGCCGCCGGCCGCTGACTGCCCGGCCTGATCGCTGGTCTACATAAGGCGCGGCAACCGACACCTCCACACCGTCCTCCAAATGTAATTCGCGCGGGCGACCATAATCAAACAAGCGGTAGGTCACGTCGGCATATTGCTGTACCTCGACCAAGGTGATGCCGGCGCCAATGGCGTGCACGGTGCCCGCCGGAATATAATAATAATCGCCGGCCGACACTGGCTTCCAATCCATGAGAGATTCAATCTCTCCCGATATCGCTGCTTGTCGCAGTTCATCAGCGCATAATGGTCGCTTCGTGCCGATACCCAGCACCGCGCCGGGTTCGGCATGGACCACGAACCAGCATTCTTCCTTACCCGAATCCAGCCCGCGCTCGTGCGCTTGCGCATCATTCGGATGCACCTGAATCGACAATTTTTCGGATGTGAAAAGCCATTTGACGAGCAGGGGAAGCGATTCAGTGCCTGACCCTTCATACCATACCTCGCCCACACGCCGGGCGTCCACAACCCCAAACGCCGGGGGAACGTCTTCCCGCCCCCATGGTTTTTCCACCAGATGCTTGCTCAACTTCATCCGTAATCCATGACGTGTCCGCAAATTAAATGCCAGTGCCCTTTTTTCCTTTTGTCGATCGGCAACTGCCGTTAGGGGAAGCGCAACAATAATAATCTCCCCAGGGCGCCATTTTCCACTGGAGCCAGATAATGACGAATTATGTACCCCGCGCCGGGTTTCGGATTGCCGAGCAGCTCGTTGAGTTTATTGAACATCGTGCGCTTGCCGGCACTGGTATTGCCCCCGATCAGCTTTGGCAGGGCCTTGCTGACATTCTTTCCCGGTTTGAACCGCACAACAAAGAATTGCTGGCTAAGCGCGACACGATTCAGGCGCAGCTGGACGATTGGCACCGCGCCCATCCTGGTCCGATTTCGGATATGGCATCCTATCAGGCGTTCCTGCGCGAAATCGGCTATCTTGTCCCTGAACCTGCGCCGTTCAGCATTGGTACGCAAAATGTCGATCCCGAAATTGCGACGATGGCCGGCCCGCAGCTTGTGGTGCCAAGCCTTAATGACCGCTTCGTCCTGAACGCTGCGAATGCGCGTTGGGGTAGCCTTTATGATGCGCTTTACGGCACTGATGTGCTGGCGGCGCCTGCAGCAAGGCCTGGCGGCTACGACACCGAACGTGGGGCAGCGGTTGTTGCGTATGCACGCGGCTTCCTTGATGAAGCGATACCCGGTTGGCAGGACGCGTTAGCGGGTCGCGCAAGCTCGCATCTTATCGCTAAGGCACAAGTGGGCGGGGCAACGCGTTACCTTTTCAAGCATCATGGCCTGCATATTGAAGTGCTGGTCAATCCGCAGCATCCCGTGGGCGCGACCGACGAGCTTCACATTGCCGATGTCATCCTCGAATCCGCGCTGACGACGATTATCGACCTCGAAGATTCGGTTGCGGCGGTCGATGCCAATGACAAGGTCGCGGCTTACACCAACTGGCTTGGCCTCATGCGCGGGGATCTGGTTGCCAGCTTTGACAAGGGCGGCAAAACCGTCACCCGCGCGCTTGAACCTGATCGCGTTTATGACGGGCTGACCTTGCCCGGACGCAGCCTGATGTTTGTCCGCAATGTCGGACATTTAATGACCAATCCAGCCGTTCTCCTCCCCGACGGCACCGAAGCACCCGAAGGTATACTTGACGCGCTGTTCACCTCGCTCTGCGCGCTGCATGACCTCAAGGGGCTTGGCACGCATCGCAACAGCCGTGCTGGCAGCATCTATATCGTGAAGCCAAAGATGCATGGCCCGGAAGAAGCCGCGTTCACCAACGACCTGTTCGACGCCGTCGAAGATGTGCTTGGCCTTGCACGCCACACCATCAAGGTCGGCGTGATGGACGAAGAACGCCGCACGAGTGCAAATTTGGCGGCCTGCATTCACGCGGTGCGCGACCGGATTGTGTTCATCAATACCGGCTTTCTTGACCGGACCGGCGATGAAATGCACACCGCAATGCATGCTGGCCCAATGATCCGAAAAGCCGACATGAAATCATCATCCTGGATTCAGGCTTATGAAGCCCGCAACGTCCAGATTGGACTGGCCTGCGGACTTAGTGGCAAGGCACAAATCGGCAAGGGCATGTGGGCCGCACCCGACATGATGGCGGACATGATGGCGCAGAAAATCGGCCATCCCAAGGCAGGCGCGAACACGGCGTGGGTGCCTTCCCCTACCGCCGCGACACTGCACGCGATGCATTATCACCAGTTCGACGTATTTGCGCGTCAGGCGGAACTGGCCAGGGAATCGACCCCCGGCCTCGCCTCGCTCCTGACCATTCCGGTCGCGCCCGTTGGACATAACTGGTCGGACGAGGACGTCACGCAGGAACTGGAAAACAACGCCCAGGGCATATTGGGCTATGTCGTGCGCTGGATTGATCAAGGCGTCGGCTGCTCCAAGGTGCCCGACATTCACGATATTGGCCTAATGGAAGACCGCGCTACCCTGCGCATTTCATCGCAGCATATCGCCAACTGGCTGCTGCACGGCATCGCGACGGAGGCGCAGGTTGACGCAGCGCTTATGAAGATGGCGGCGAAGGTCGACGTGCAGAATGCAGGCGACCCTTTATATGAAAAGCTGGACGCAGGCAGCCTTGCGCTCAAAGCCGCCCGCGCACTGATATTCGAAGGCGTCACGCAGCCCAATGGCTATACCGAACCGTTGCTACATAAATTCCGGCAGGAAAAGAAAGCGGCCGCTTAACGCACGCCGTTTTTCTTCAACTGTTCCGCTTTCCAGTCCATTGCCCTGCGGACGCGCTTTTCAACCGACGGGTGCGAATAAAATAGCGCCTCCTGCAAAGCTGAGGGCCGCGGATACCGATATTCTGCGGTCTTCACCAACGCCCCCGCCAACGCGTCCGGCAGATTTGCCGTGCGCAGCGAATACGCATCGGCGTCGCTCTCTCCTGTTCTGGTAACGCCATTAAGCACTGGCTGGGCAAACAGTCCCAACACGGACACAATCAACAGCAAGATCGGCAATCCTTCGGGGTCGCCAACCTTGGCCTTGCTGCCGAACAACGCCGCCACACGATTAAACAGGCGGTCAGCCAGGAAAAAGCCCAGCATCGCGATAAAAATAATCACGAACACCGTTCGCCAGACATGCCCAAGGACATAATGCCCAATCTCGTGTCCGGTGACGGCCTTTACTTCATCCAGCGACGCCTGTTTCAGCGCTACGTCCGAAATCGCGATGCGCGCCGAGCCAAACACGCCTGACACGTTGGCGGTAAAATTATTCGACTGCCGCGACCCATCAAACATCAACACGCGGTCATGCGGAATTCCGGCTTCGTCCGCCATCGTCAGCAAGGCTGTGCGCACCGGTCCCTCGGGGACTGGCTTATAGTCATTGAATATCGGTTCGATGAGAACGGGCGAAAGCAATATCGTGGCCGCAGCCGCAAAAGCCGCCAATCCGCCCGACCAGAGCCACCAGCGTTTCCCTGCGCGACGGATCAGTGCGTAGATACCCAAAAAGAACAATCCGCCCAATATGCTCGATAGCAATATTCCAATCGCATCTTGCGCAACAAAGTCCGCCAAGGGCTGGCTTGTGCGTCCATAGGATCTTTCAAAACCCCATTCCTCATAAATGCCCCAGGGCAGGCTTATGACAGCCGCTATGATGAAATATGCCAGACAGATCAGGAACGTCCGCAATGCCCAGCCGCGATTTTGCAGCTTCGCCGAAAGCCGCTCAAGCAACCCCGAGCGGACAATAATCCACGTGACGATGGCGGTTACAACCAACCCGCCCAACAACATCCAATGGGTGGCCGTCGTATAGGCTGCGGACTTCTGCAACGCGTCTGGCCCAAGACTGTCGATATAGCGCGCGGTTTCGACCGCTGGATCAAATGCCATGAATATACCCTCCACCTAACTGTATTAGCTAAATCATACAGTGATCACATGCAACAGCCTATCTTGCCTGCATGCATTTTGCGTGGTTTATTCAACCGATGTGGAGGACGATATTCAGCTACGGTATTTTACTGGCTGTAATGGTATTCCTGCTCGAATGGCTGGATTACAAGAATGTGGTTCAGGACTGGCCCTCCGAAATTTACATAGCCTGCATCGCCGTTCTTTTCGTCCTTCTTGGTATATGGGTTGGGAACCGGCTGACAGCGCGGCCACGGCAGCATCATGTCCGAAATGACGCGGCCATGGCATCATTGGGCATGAGCGCGCGCGAGTTCGAGGTTTTGGAGCTATTGGCTGCAGGGCATGCAAACAAGGTCATTGCACGTCGTTTGGAAATCTCGCCAAACACCGTCAAAACGCACGTTGCGCGCGTTTTTGAAAAGCTGGAGGTTGCCAGCAGGACGCAAGCGATTCACAAGGCCCGCGCGCTCGATATTCTGCCATGATATAAATCAGACCCAAATCACCCTTTTGGGCGATAGATTAATCCCGTCCGTCACCTTAATCATGTTGCTATCTGCTAGCCTAATGGGAGAAACGATATGGGCAGGATAATATCTCTGTACGGCGTCATCGCCGGGGTCACGGTCGCAGTGCTCATGCGCATTGCAATGACGCTTTTTCCCGAAGGCGGCACGGCTGGAATGGTCGCCGGATTCTCATCCATGATCATTGCGCTCAGTTTTGTATTCGTCGGGATAAAACGCTATCGTGATGTCGAGCTTGGCGGCGTGATACGCTTTTGGCAGGCTCTGGGGGTCGGCTTCGGTATCGCTGCGATTGCTTCGCTATTTTATGTGGCCGCGTGGGAATTGTACCTCTACTTCACCAATTATACCTTCATGGATGATTACACACGCATCGCGCTTGAACAGGCACAAAAGTCTGGCAAATCGGCGTCGGAAATTGCCCGGCTTGCGCAGGAAATGGATGGCTATAAGGCGCTTTATGCAAACCCGTTCAGCCGCATGGCCGTGACGCTCATGGAGATTTCGCCTGTCGCATTTGTCATGCCGGTGATCTCGGCAACATTGCTTCGCAATACCGGGTTCATGCCCGCAAAAACCTAATCAAGCAACTGCGTCGATAAACCTTTCTGCGTCGAGCGCAGCCATGCATCCTGTACCAGCGCTGGTGCATGCCTGACGGTAGATATGGTCCATGACATCGCCGCAGGCAAAAACCCCGGGCACGCTGGTTTCGGTCGCTTGTCCCTCAAATCCGCCGCGCACCTTGATATAGCCGCCGGCCATGTCGAGATGCCCTTCAAATATGCCAGTGTTGGGCTTGTGCCCGATGGCGATGAACACACCGTGCAGTTCGATGTCTTCGGTACCCTCACCGTCGGTTGCAGCAATCCGTATACCGGTCACGCCCGTAGCATCGCCCAGCACTTCATCCAGCCTGTGGTTCCACTTGATGGTTACCTTGCCCTCGGCTTCGCGCGCGAACAGACGGTCTTGCAGGATTTTCTCCGCCTTCAACTTGTCGCGGCGATGCACCAGGGTCACATGGCTTGCGATATTGGCAAGGTACAAAGCTTCTTCGACAGCCGTGTTACCACCCCCGATCACGGCGACGGGTTTATTCCGGTAGAAAAATCCGTCGCATGTCGCACAGGCCGATACGCCCTTGCCCATGAATGCGGTTTCGCTCGGAAGGCCAAGATATTGGGCGCTGGCACCCGTCGCGATGATCACAGAATCGGCAGTATAGTCGCCTGCACCGCCCGTCAGCACGAACGGCCGCTTCGAAAAATCGACCTTTTCTATATAGTCATTTTCAATACGCGTGCCGAAACGTTCGGCATGCTTGCGCATCCGCTCCATCAGCTCAGGGCCCATGACGCCCGCATCATCGCCGGGCCAATTGTCGACCTCAGTCGTGGTCATCAACTGCCCGCCAATTTCAACACCCGTAATCATCATCGGCGTCAGGTTCGCACGCGCGGCGTAGACAGCGGCGGTATAGCCTGCCGGGCCGGAGCCAATGATAACGACAGGTGCGTGGCGATTTTCGGTCATATTCGGTCTTTCTGATTCTGTTAGGCGCGACATAAGCATTCTGCCGTCGCTGGCCAAGTACGGCGACGGACTTATCCCCATCAAATTAGGGCTTCACATGTGGAAAGCCGCAACCTATCAGACCGACAACATTCAGGAATATGGGAGCATGTCATGGCCAAGGTCACGGTAATTTCACGCAATGGCGAAGGCCGCGAAGTCGAGGCCGAAAATGGCCTGTCGCTGATGGAAGTCATCCGCGACAACGGTTTTGACGAACTGCTCGCCTTGTGCGGCGGATGCTGTTCGTGCGCCACGTGCCATGTACATATCGATCCTGCTTTCGCCGACCGTCTGCCCAAGATGGGCGAAGACGAAAACGACCTTCTCGACAGCACCGACCACCGCAATGAAACGTCTCGCCTGTCATGCCAAATCCCCGTCAGCGACGCGCTTGACGGCTTGATCGTGACCATCGCGCCCGAGGATTGATAAGCCGGAAATACAGGCGCTTACTTAACTCCCCTCCCGCTTGCGGGAGGGGTCGGGGGAGGGTGAATCTTCCAAAGCATGAGCAATAACGGACACTACGCCTTCTAAATTTTTCAACACGTCGTCGTTGGTGAAGCGCAAGATGCGGTATCCCAGTAATGTCATGAACTCATCCCGACGGGTATCGTAATCCTGCCGTACTTCGTGCGAAGCCCCGTCCACTTCGATCACCAAATATTCGCTTCGGCAAATTATGTCAGCATAATAGGCGCCGATCTGAAACTGTCTCGTGAATTTGTATCCATTCAACTGGCTTCGGCACAGCTTTGACCATAGCAATCGCTCTGCTGGCGAAGCCGACCGACGCAATTCCCGCGACCGCATAATGTTTCGTTTTCGGTAGACCGGTTTTTCCAAATCAGCTGCCCTCCCCTAACCCCTCCCGCAAGCGGGAGGGGGATTGACAAGCACTTCTACAATACATTGCATTTACAGAATTTATTCTACTCCCCTCCCGCTTGCGGGAGGGGTCGGGGGAGGGCATGATGAAAACCATGGCTGGGGACAACGCACAGGCCCATTACCCCCGCATGGCGCTGTCCAACGACTCCTCAATCACAGGATAACCATGTCCATCGGGGATGCAGAGCCAGCTCCCGTCTTCCCGTTTGTCGACATATGTCAGCACCGTCGATACCGGATGTTCCGCCGCATGAGCGGCCGCAGCATCGAAATCGCCGAACATCGCAAGCCGCTCCAGGTTTCGCCGCGTCGGGAAGATGATCTTCACCTCGCCCCGGCCCGCTTTTTCAAGAACGTCGCCCGCAGTCGCCCAAAACAGCATCCGGTTTTCGGTTTGATCAACAGTCGCCAGCGGCGTCGTGTTGCCTGCATTGACCAGGTAAAATCGAGTATCGAACACCCGGGAAGCGCGCTCGAACGCTGGTGGGCGCCAGCGTGACCAAGGCACGAGCTGTTCGAATTCAGGTTCCCAGCCAAAGCGATTGCAGACAGCCTGAAGGCTTTCGCCGCTATGCAGCGCCTCGCGAGCTTGTATACAGTTGGCCGCGTCCGAAACACCCGACAGGCCAAGAGCCAGCCCGGCTTCCTCAATTGTCTCGCGGATCGCAGCCAGCCGGGCGGCGGCCTCATCCAGCGGCAATGGCGCGTGCAGCATTTCAGCATAATCGAAATCAGCCGGGTCAACCTTGCCACCGGGAAAAACGGCCGCGCCGCCAGCAAAGGCCATCGCCTTGATACGTTCGACCATTAACAACAAGGGTGCGCCGCCATCCGGATTTTCCCGGAAAATCACCATAGTCGCCGCTGGGGTTGCGACGGGAAGTGGTTCGCCGCTTATCGGGTGGTTGCGCAGTTCAGTATCCATATCATCACTCAAGCATGCTTTGGGTAACGTTAGAAGCGCAAAATGGCATGCCACCTTCGCGGCGTCGTTGCATCGCACTGTGATCCGTGTCAGCCTGCATGCTTGAAATGGAGGCGACATGGGCGTCATCGAAATACTGGGTCTGGCCGGAAGCTTAAGTCTGCTGTCGGGCTGGCGGTTTTATCTGACCATATTCGCGACCGGCTTGGCTATGCATTTCAACATCATACCGCTGCCCGAACATCTGCAAATGCTTGATGTCCTTGCCAATCCATGGGTGCTTGGCATCAGCGCGCTTGGAGCTGTCGCAGAGTTTTTCGCCGACAAGATTGCTTGGCTCGATTCCATCTGGGACGGTCTGCACACGCTCGTCCGGCCAGTGGGCGGGGCCATGCTTGCGCTGGCGGTCGTCGATAGTGCGGATCCGGCTTGGCAGGTGATCGCATTCCTGCTCGGGGGAGGCGCAGCCTTTGCCAGTCATGCGACCAAGGCGAGCGCGCGTGCCGCAGTGAACACCAGCCCCGAACCATTCAGCAACGTAGTCGTCTCGACGGTCGAGGATGTAGCAACTGGCGGCTTATTGGTGCTTGCATTTGCAAACCCCGTGGCGGCACTCATTATTGCGCTTGGTCTGCTTGCTCTTGCAATATGGGGGCTGTGGGCAGGCTATCGGGCGTTCCGGCGGATGTTTCCGAAACCGCCGCAATTTCCGTCCCATACGGGTGACCCTCTGGAGTAAGCGCCCCTGTGCCTGCGGCAAAAATGACCTTGTCTACCGTTGGCTTCGGTGCTGGTCGCGTGCTGCCGAACCCGGCGTAAAGAAAACCGCCATTCTCCAGCGTCTGGAGTATCCATTCGCGCTTGTCCGGCTCCACGACAAAGCAGCCCTCGCTTGAACCGGGCCGACCGCGCATCGCCATATGTTGCGCGTTGAAATAGCGGCGGCGCTCGGGCGCATAGCTGTGTACGACAATATCGCGCGTCCGCATCTGGCTATTTGACGGCTCCAACCCGTCCAGCCGCAACGATAGGCCGTTGATGCCAACATAACGTTCGGCACCCAATGCCGCCCCCAGCGAGGACGTGTAACTTTCCTCCACATTGCTGAAGAAACTGGCATAGCCATCATCATCAGGGTCGGACCCGATGCCATGCGCAACGCGTATCGGCGAATCCAACCCATCGCCCGTGCGCAGGTCAACGCGGTAAAGTCGCGGTTCACTGCTGTGTTTGGCGAAATCGACCACAATGATGACGGCAGGCCCGCTCGTTCGGCCAAAGGCACAGAAATGCCGGCGATATTTTGTCAGGGCTGATGCCAGTATCGGGCTTTCAAGCCTCCGCGAGGGGGCATCGACGTCTGGCGCGTAATAATTGCTGTTAATGGCGCTTTCGGACGAATCCAAAACCGAACAGTCAAGCATCGGGCGTGTCGGCGCCGCCACAAAAGGGGACTGGCCGTTGACGCTGCCCGTACCCGGCTGAAAAATGACGGCAGGCGGCGATGCCGGCATCATGTCTTGCGCGACAGCGGGGGCACCAGCCAATAACAGGCCAAAGATGAAGTGATTTCGGACCAACATATATTTCTTCCGTCTGACGATTCCCAAAAGCCTAACGAAACGAACGCCTATTTGCTCCATTATGCTGCAAATGCGAACAAAGGCAAGATGAGGCAAAAACCTGCCTTGAAATTCGCAAGGCTTCGGCCCATTTCGGAAGCGACGCACCCACTTGCGCTCTTAGAACAAATCTGGAACAAGCTGAACAATGTCACTCACCCACATCAAGGTGCGCGGTGCGCGCGAGCATAATCTCAAGGGCGTCGATATCGACCTGCCGCGCGACAAGCTCATCGTTATCACTGGCCTGTCGGGTTCCGGCAAATCAAGCCTCGCCTTCGACACGATCTACGCAGAGGGGCAGCGCCGCTATGTCGAATCGCTGAGCGCCTATGCACGCCAGTTTCTGGAAATGATGCAAAAGCCCGATGTCGAGCATATCGAGGGGCTGTCTCCCGCAATCTCCATCGAGCAGAAGACGACCAGCCGCAACCCGCGCTCCACTGTGGCGACCGTTACCGAAATCTATGACTATATGCGCCTGCTCTGGGCGCGCGTCGGCGTGCCATATTCGCCCGCAACTGGCCTGCCGATCACCGCGCAGACCGTCAGCCAGATGGTCGACCGCGTGATGGCCCTGCCCGAAGGCACCCGCGCCTTCCTTCTCGCGCCAGTCGTGCAAGGCCGCAAGGGCGAATATCGCAAGGAACTCGCCGAATGGCAGCGCTCGGGCTACACCCGCGTCCGTATCGACGGCGAACTCTACGCCATCGAAGAAGCACCCGCCCTCGACAAGAAATACAAGCATGACATTGAGGTCGTGGTGGATCGCATCGTCGTCAAGGACGGCATCCAGCAACGCCTCGCCGAAAGCTTTGAGGCTGCGTTGAAGCTCGCCGATGGCTTGGCCTTTGTCGATCTGGCGGATACCACGGTCGCGGAGTTGGCGGCGAACAACCCCTCCACCACCAGCTTTGCTGGCGGTCCCCCTCCCCGGTCCGGGGAGGTACTGGAAGGTGCCAACGCAATACCTCCCCGTTACGGGGATGGGGACCAGCCGCAGGCTGGTGGTGGGGTAGCCGAAACCCGCACTCCGTTCGTGTCGAGCGAAGACGAGACACCCCTCGGTAGCGCGGAACTGCAAGGCCTCTCGTCTTCGCTCGAGGCGAACGGTAAGGATAAGGCTGGGAAAAACGTCACCGGCGGCGCGATGAAGGGCACTGGCCTGCCCGCCAACCGCATCGTGTTCTCCGAAAAGTTCGCCTGCCCCGTCTCCGGCTTCACCATCGCCGAAATCGCGCCGCGGCTGTTCTCCTTCAACGCCCCGCAAGGCGCGTGTCCCGATTGCGACGGCCTTGGCGAGCGGCAGGAATTTGACCCGCAGCTTGTGGTGCCCAACGAACATCTGTCGCTGAAAAAAGGCGCGATCGTGCCTTGGGCGAAGTCCAACCCGCCAAGCCCATATTATATGCAAGTGCTGTCCAGCCTTGCGAAGGCATATGGCTTCAGCCTCGATTCCACTTGGGAAGATCTGGCGCCTGAGCAAAAGCTCATCATCCTCCACGGCACCGGCGGCATGCCCGTTGAGCTGACCTTCAAGGACGGGCGCAAGGAATATACCGTGCGCAAGGCGTTTGAGGGCGTCATTGGCAACCTCAACCGCCGCCTGCTGCAAACCGACAGCGCGTGGATGCGCGAGGAGCTGTCCAAATATCAGACGTCACAACCATGTGAGACCTGCCACGGCGCGCGCCTCAAGCCCGAAGCCTTGTCGGTCAAGATAGCCGGCGTCGACATCGCCACGCCCACACGCATGAGCGTCGGCGACGCACTCGACTGGTTCGGCAGCGTCGACCAGACCCTCACCAACCAGCAGCAGCAGATTGCCAAGGCCATCCTCAAGGAAATCAACGAACGCCTTGGCTTCCTCAACAATGTCGGGCTGGATTATCTCAACCTTGACCGGACCAGCGGCACCTTGTCCGGCGGCGAGAGCCAGCGAATCCGCCTCGCGTCGCAAATCGGCTCCGGCCTGTCTGGCGTGCTCTATGTGCTCGACGAACCCAGCATCGGCCTGCACCAGAAAGACAATGACCGCCTGCTCGCCACGCTCCGCCGCCTGCGCGATCTTGGCAACACCGTCATCGTTGTCGAACATGACGAAGACGCGATCCGCACCGCTGACTGGGTCGTTGACCTTGGCCCCGGCGCTGGCGTCCATGGCGGCACCGTCATGGCCGAAGGCACGTTGAAGCAGATCCTGAAATCGAAGGACAGCCTGACCGCCGCCTATCTCAACGGCACCCGCGAAATCGCGGTCCCCAAGACCCGGCGCAAGGGCAACAAGAAGAAGCTGACCGTCCACAACGCCCGCGCCAACAATTTGAAGAATGTGACCGCTAGCATTCCGTTGGGCACGTTCACCTGCATCACCGGCGTATCGGGTTCGGGCAAGTCCAGCTTCACCATCGACACGCTTTACGCCTCGGCGGCACGCAGCTTGAACGGTGCGCGCGTCATTGCGGGCGCGCATGACAAGGTGACGGGTCTTGAACATTGCGACAAGGTCATCGACATCGACCAGTCCCCCATTGGCCGCACCCCGCGTTCGAACCCCGCGACCTACACCGGCGCGTTCACCAACATCCGCGACTGGTTCGCGCAATTGCCCGAAAGCGCCGCGCGCGGGTACAAGCCGGGGCGTTTCTCGTTCAACGTCAAGGGCGGACGCTGCGAAACCTGCAGCGGCGATGGCCTGATCAAGATCGAAATGCACTTCCTGCCCGACGTCTATGTGACGTGCGAGGAATGCAACGGCAAACGCTACAACCGCGAAACGCTTGAGGTCAAATGGAAGGGCATGAGCATCGCTGACGTCCTCGACATGACCGTCGAAGACGCGGTCGAGGTGTTCAAGGCCGTCCCCCCGATCCGGGACAAAATGGCGATGCTGGCCGAGGTCGGGCTTGGCTATGTCAAGGTCGGGCAACAGGCAACGACCCTGTCCGGCGGCGAAGCGCAACGCGTAAAACTCGCCAAGGAACTCAGCCGCCGTTCCACCGGCCAGACGCTCTACATCCTCGACGAGCCAACAACCGGCCTCCATTTCGAAGACGTCCGCAAATTATTGGAAGTCCTCCACCGCCTCGTCGAACAGGGCAACAGCGTGGTGGTGATCGAACATAATCTCGACGTGATCAAGACCGCAGACTGGATCATCGAC
>NZ_JBKBQV010000049.1:0-19166 GCF_046292425.1 Sphingorhabdus sp. | reverse complement strand
TTTCGCCTCACCATCAGGCACAAAAGTGGAACCCCGGAAGGACAAATGTTCAATGAGATGGGCGAAGCCTTGTTCATCGTTATTCTCGTGCAATGCGCCCGCATCAATCCGCACACGGATGGACACCTGTCCCGCCGGAACGTCGTTTTTCTTGACGGCGTAGCGAAGACCGTTTGGCAGGACGCCGAACGTCCAGCTGTCATCAACCGGGACATCGCTTCCTTCGTACAGCCACGGCTGAACCATAGGTTTTGTGGCCGAACTCGCAGCAGGCGCGGTTTGGGCATAAGCTGATGTGGAAAGCAGGAGGGCTGCTAAAGCGAGAGCATTGGAAAGTGTGCGCATGTCAGTCCTCATAAGGGCGGTGCAGCTTGACCGCACATGAACGAGGCGACGAACGCCCGTTTAAATTCCACCATCGACGGTATCATAGCCCAAACCATGTAAACCAAGCTTCAGCGCTTCGATGCATCTGGCAAGTTTATGGGCGTCAGTGGTACGAACGACGAAATTGGCCCCGACTTTTCCTTCGCGGAAAAATGGGTAGCTACCGATCTGGCAGCCCTCATGCGTTTTCTCGGTATCGCCGAGAAGTTTGGCGACTTCGCTTTCCGCCACCCAGCAGCCGATCTGCTGCGACAATAATGGCGCGCCGCCTTCAAGCGACCCCGTCAATGCATCGAGCATTCCGGCAGTGATGTGCGGGACGCCAGCCATGATGAAGATATTGCCGTGGCGAATGCCCGGCGCGCCCGACATCTTGTTGGGAATGAGGTCGGCGCCTTCAGGCACCCGCGCCATGCGAAGACGGCCCGGATTAATACCGCCGCGTGATTCATAATAGGCATGCAGCGTTGCGCTAGCTTCGGGATGGATGACAACTTCAACACCGAGCGCAGCTGCAATCGCGTCAACAGTAATGTCGTCATGCGTCGGCCCGATGCCGCCAGTGGTAAACAGATAATCATTGCGCGCGCGCAAGATGTTCACCGCCTCAACGATAGCGTCCATATCGTCAGCCACCACACGCACCTCACGCAGGCGAATGCCCTGAATATTTAGCCAGAGAGCAATCTGGCTGACATTTTTGTCCTGTGTGCGGCCAGAGAGGATTTCATCGCCAATAATTACGAGCGCGGCAGTGTAGATGCGGGATTCTGTCATCCGGACGCGATAGCATAAATCACCCCCTCGCAAAGTGCCGATTATTGCCTTATATCGTCCCTATGGAACAATATGTCAGCGTTACGCCCGAAGAGGCGATGCAGGCCCGCGATGGGGTCATCAAATTGCACGGGCCGGAAGGCTTTGAGGGCATGCGAAAGGCTGGTCGCCTTGCCGCAGAAATCCTTGACGCATTGGTGCCGCATGTCGTGCCCGGCGTAAGCACCGAAGAACTTGACGACATTGTTCGCGAGATGACGATGCGCGGCGGCGCTGTGCCGGCGACGCTTGGCTATCGTGGGTATACACATAGCTGCTGCATTTCGATCAACCACGTTATCTGTCATGGAATCCCGTCGGAAAAGAGACTGAAAGACGGCGACATCGTCAACATCGACGTCACGCCGCAGTTAAATGGCTGGCATGGCGACACCAGCCGCATGTTTTTGGTCGGCGATGTGCCGGTAAAAGCCAAGCGCCTGGTTGATGTGACCTATGAATGCCTGATGCTCGGTATCGAAGCCGCAAAGCCCGGCAATCATGTCGGCGACATCGGCTATGCGATCCAGACCCATGCAGAAAAGCACCGTTACGGAGTCGTCCGCGACTTTTGCGGTCATGGCCTCGGCCAATTATTCCATGACGCCCCCGAAATTGTCCATGTCGGACGCCCCGGCACTGGCCCGGAACTGCGCCCCGGCATGATTTTCACCATTGAACCCATGATCAACATCGGCAAGGCAGCAGGCAAAGTTCTTGACGATGGCTGGACGGCGGTGACCCGCGACCGGAGCCTATCGGCGCAGTTCGAGCATAGCATCGGCATCACCGAGGATGGTTGCGAGATCTTTACGAGCAGCCCAAAGGGGTTTGATAAGCCGCCTTATTGAGAATCTTACAATACACTGTCCTGCTGAACCCGTTTTGGCTCTGCCGGCCAAAACGGTTCAGGGTGACGGCTGAACTTAGATCGGTTTACAACCGCAACCCGCTCGTCTCTTCCAACCCGGCCATGATGTTCAGGTTCTGCACCGCTGCGCCGCTCGCGCCTTTGCCGAGATTGTCGAGCATCGCCAGCAACCGCGCCTGCGACCCGTCGGGTGATGCCAGCAGATAGAGATCAAGGCGGTCGGAAGGTGCTTGATCCGCATGCATCAGTAGCTCGCTAGGCGCGGCTTCGGTGTGCACAGTAACCACCTTCGAACCTGCATAATGTGCGGCGAGCGTATCGCGTAAAGCATCTGCGCTGGCTGCTCCCGTCATTGCCGATAGCGGCAAAGGAACCTCGACGACCATGCCGCGAAAAGCTCTGACCACCGCGGGTGAGAATATGGGCGCATGGGTAAGGCCAGCATGAACCTGCATTTCGGGGACATGCTTGTGCGCCAGATCAAGGCCGTAAGTCCGATAGCCAATATCGGCCCCCTCGCCTTCAAACCGTTCGATCAACGCTTTGCCGCCGCCGGAATAACCTGACACCGCATTGACGCTATATGGCCAGTCTGCGGGAAGCAGACCGGCCGCCACCAAAGGCGCGACAAGGCCCAAAAAGCCCGTCGGATAGCAACCGGGATTACTAACCAGTCGTGCGGACGCGATCCGGTCTCGCTGGCCCTTGCGGTATTCAGCAAAGCCATAGGCCCATTCGGGGTCTACGCGAAAGGCGGTCGATGCGTCGATGATGCGCGTGCTGGCCGACCTAGTCATCGCGACGGCTTCTTTTGCCGCATCATCTGGCAAGCAAAGGATGACAAAATCCGCGTCGTTCAATGCCTCGCGCTTGGCGGCGGGGTCCTTACGTTTGACATCGTCCAGAATGATGAGGCGAAACTCAGGGCGTCCTGTGAGCCGGTCGGCGATTTCAAGGCCAGTGGTGCCGGAAGCGCCATCGATGAAGACTGTTTTGGTCATAACGCTTTCCCATGCCCGTTCGTATCTAGCGTAGACAAGACACCGTGCGATTGTGCGTGCCTTATGGGTGTCTGGTATTCGCTAGACACGAACGTAGGGATGAGAGTCATATGCTCACCCGCTTCCGAGCCAAAATCGGCTCGTCATGTTCCGCGAACCTTGCCACTGCATCCGCCAGAAGTTCAACACTTACCGCCATGGCCGTGCCGTTCGCGTGGATGATGTGTTCCCCGTCCGCCATGATCCCCACATGTCCGGGGAAAAACACCAGATCGCCGCGCTCCAGCCCCTCACCTTCGGGCAAGTCCTCGCCGAAATCGGCCATCTGCATATCCGCATCACGGGGGGCCAGGATACCCCTTAAGCCAAAGACCAATTGCACGAGGCCGGAACAATCAATTGCGTCCCCGCTGCGTCCACCCCAGCTGTATGGCGTCCCGATCAATTGCTCGGCAAGATCAGCGGGCGATGCCTCCACAGATCCAATCTCGGACAAATGCGCCAACGGCACAAACCCGTTTTCGCACGCAAGATATTTGCCACATTCGCTCGGCGCTCCGCAGAGCAACTGTGCACCCATCGGGTATCGCGCGAGCACCGGCGCCTTTGTGGAAGGAGCAGCCACCAACAGAGTTGCGGGCGCACTCACGATATGGGTTGCATCAAAATCATCGCCTAACTGCGCGAAACGCACATAACCAAGATAATTATCGTGCAGGCAATATCCCCACGCCCATTCGCCCGCGACATCCAGTACAGCAAATTCCTCGCCATGCATTAACGCGCTTACAGGCATGGATGTCGCATGCGCTTCGGCATGGATGCCAGTTACAGGCGCGATGCCAGTGCGGAGCATCGGCACCGCGTAATGCGGGGCGAACAATTTTCCAGCCAGACTGATGTCGGCAAGGTCACCGCGAATGGGGGTCGTACGCTTGTCACCGACAAGGCTATGCCCGCTCAATGTATAGATAGGCCGCGCCTGCGCCTTCATCTCACCGTCTGCCAACTAATTTACCCCTAACTTATTCATGTCATCCCAACAAATGCCAGGACCCATCATGTCGTTCCGCCTAACGGCGCATGACGAGATAGACACCAGCCGACGCTGGTGCGACCAACTGTGTTAAACTGCCCCTAACGCGCAGAATATTTGTCCGCCAGATAGCCGAAGACCGCACGCAATCCAAGCGCTTCGCCGCCTTTCGGCCTGCCTGGTTTGCTGGTGGGCCGCCAGGCAAAGGTATCCAGGTGAATCCAAGGCACCGTATCGGGCACAAATTTCTGCAGGAACAAGGCAGCCGTGACTGCGCCGGCAAATGCCCCGCCGCTGTTGCTCAAGTCGGCAATGTCGCTGTCGAGCATCTCCATATAGGGGCCCCACAATGGCATCCGCCACAAAGGGTCGGCGGTTGCTGTCGATGCAGCAAGCAAGGCGTTTGCAATGCTATCATCATTGCTGAACATCGCAGGCAGGTCAGGTCCAAGCGCTACGCGGGCCGCGCCGGTCAATGTAGCGAAGTCAATGATCAGTTCTGCCTTATCCTCCACCGCCTTGGTCAGTGTGTCGGCCAGCACCAGGCGCCCCTCGGCGTCGGTATTGTCAATCTCGACGGTAATGCCCTTGCGACTCTTGATAATATCGCCGGGCCGCATGGCGTTGCCCGCTATGCTATTTTCTGCCGCCGCCACGAGCATGTGCAACCGCACGGGCAGATGCGCCGCCATGATAAGCTCCGCCAGCGCCAGAGCATGCGCGGCTCCGCCCATGTCTTTTTTCATTAATCGCATGCCAGAGGCAGGCTTAATATCCAGCCCGCCCGTGTCGAAGGTGATGCCCTTGCCGACGATTGCTATGCTCGGGTGGCGCGGGTCGCCCCATTCCAGCTCAATGAGGCGCGGTGCATGTTCGCGCGACGCAGCCTTGCCGACGGCGTGGATAAGCGGATAGCCCAGTTCCAACGGCTCGCCAGCCACGACATTGACTTCTGCCTTATGAACCTTGGAAATGCGCTTTGCTTCGGCCTCCAGCGCATTTGGCCCAAAATCGGCCGCGGGGCGATTGACCAGGTCGCGCACCAAAGCGGTCGCAGAGGCTTGTAACGCCGCCATTGGAATTCGGCCCGCTTCCTTCACCAGCAGAATCCTCGGCCCGGTTAGCTTCGGTTCACTCAGATATTCGTGGTAACGATATTGCCCGAGCATCCAGCCAAGCATGGCGTCGCTAACGTCGTAATCAGCGATTCGATATGTGCCCTCCGGCAGGCTTTCCGCCGCCTTGGCCAGATGCCAAATTCCTGCCCCCTCAACATTGGTAACCCCAGCCACTACAGACCATTCCCCGGGTTTATCGCCCGGCAGGATTGCAATATCGTTGTTCCCACCTTCAAATTTCTGTGCGGCGACGGCGGTGCGGACAGCATCAGACTGAAGCGCAAGCCAGGCTGCAAGTCTGCCTTTGTCAGTCAGATGAATAAGTGTGGCGGCTTGCCCATTGTCGGGCTGAATTAGATTGTCATAACGCATACACGCAGCGATAGCCGCAAAGGCACGAGAACGGGAGAAGTTTTAGAAATGTCTCGTATTTTTTGGGTGGTCGTTCTGTTCGTTTCAACCGTCGGCTTATCAGCATGCGACCCGTCGGCGCAGGCACGTTCGCCACTTCCCAGAGACATCATTGCCGTTATCCAGCCATTTTTCGAAGCTGTTAGACGTGGAGACCAAAAAGCGGCCGAACGCTATGTCGCACCCAGCTTCCTTAAAGACAGTAAGGTCCAATTTGCAGAGATGTCCGCAATACTGAACACTGCCCCGCGATTGGACCCGGTGATCCAGCAACGTCAGGGGACTGGTGCTTATGTGACCTTTGCCGGTGAAGATGGTGCTCTATGGATCTCTTCCGAGGTACGCGTCGTCAGATACGGCAATAAACCGATGATTGAATATTGGGACGTCAATGCAGCGACAAAGCCGCCCGAATTGGTGGGCCATGTGCAAACCATGAAAAATCTCATGAATTATGGGATGATTGCAGTCGCGATGTGCGCGCTGGCCGGGCTCCTTGCCTTGATATGGATCATACGCAACCGTACGCATCTGGTTACGTCCGAGCCAGTCAACGAAACGCGCCGCGTGGCTGCCACCGTCCGCAATGACGAAAGCTGACGGGCGCTGTAGCCCGCCAGTTCAAATTCATTCCGCCGCGATCAGTGTTTCGGTGTTTTCATTATGTCCTGTCGCAAAATGCGGAGCCGAAAACACCATCACACCGTCATCGACAGGATCTTCAGTCAGAATTTTCTTCTCCGCCGCATAATTTTGCAGAACGCGCCATGGGTGGCGGTCGCCGTTTTTGGGCAGCTTGTCGAAACTGCGTGCAAAATAGCCTGAGCTGAAATCCGTCACAAATGGCAACATTGGCATATTTGGATCGTCGAGATGCGGTGTCGCCACAAGTGCGTTTTTGTCGTCCATTTTCCACAACAAGCGGCAGACATAATCGGCAACAATGTCTGTCTTCAGCGTCCATGACGCGTTGATATAACCAAACACGCTGGCGAAATTGGGGATGTCGTTGAACATCACGCCCTTGTAATTGAAATGCTCACCGAAATTGACCGCTTCACCATCAACGCTAATGGCTGTTTTGCCCATCGTCACGAGATTCAAGCCCGTCGCCGTGATGATGATATCGGATTCGATATGCCTGCCCGATTTCAGCTGAATTCCTGTTTTGGTGAAATGGTCAATATGGTCAGTGACAACCTCTGCCTTCCCCTCGGTAATGGCATTAAACATGTCGCTGTCGGGGATAAGGCACAGGCGTTGTTCCCAAGGGCCATATTTCGGTACGAAATGGGTATCGACATCAACCGACGCAGGAAGTGCTTCACGGGCCATGTTGATGAGCTTTTCACCCAGCTTCGCCGGATTGCGCCGTGCATACCAATAAGTGAAACGCTGCATGTTGATGTTACGCCAGCGCGTAAGCGCGTAAGCCAGCTTTTCCGGCATGATCTTGCGGACAAACTTTGAGAACGGATCAATGGCCGGCCGCGAAACCATGTAGGTTGGCGATCGCTGAAGCATTGTGACCTGCGCGCCCTGCTGCGCCATTACAGGGACGATCGTAACGGCAGTCGCACCCGAACCGATCACCGTCACCTTCTTGCCCTTATAGTCCAAATCCTTCGGCCAATGTTGGGGATGGACTATTTTCCCGCCAAAATCGGCTTCGCCAGGAAAGTCGGGTTTGTAACCCTGATCATAATCATAATAGCCGGCACACATAAACAGGAAACGCGCCGCAAAATGCCTTTCCGCGCCGCCGTCCACGGCCTTTGCCGTCACATGCCATCGGGCATCGGGGCTGGACCAATTTGCGGATATGACTTTGTGGCCAAAATGGATATGTGGCGAAATACCATATTCTTCGGCGGTTTCATGGACATATTGGTGGATGGCCGGGCCGTCCGCGATCGTCTTTTCATGCAACCACGGTTTGAAACGGTAGCCCAAGGTGTGCATGTCGGAGTCAGAACGGATACCGGGATAGCGGAACAGGTCCCACGTGCCGCCCATATCAGCGCGCTGCTCGACAATCGCATAGCTTTTGTTTGGGCATTGCATGGTAAGGTGCGCCGCTGCACCAATACCGGAGAGCCCGGCACCCACAATCAAAACATCTACTGTCGTCTGAGCCTGCGCCATATACCTCTCCATTTTGTTGGAAAATCTTACTGACATCGTTGCAAATTGCAACTGGCTTTCACGGGGTGCGAATTAGCGCTACGGCGGTGCCCGATCTTTAAGGATTTTCACATCATGAGCGATGAAAACAATGACGATTATGTCTATGACGAGGCGACCGGAGAATGGATAACTGCGGCTGAGGCCAAGACGGCAACTGCGCAAGATGGCATCCTCGAAGTGCGGGACGCGGTTGGCAATCTCCTTGCTGATGGCGATCAAGTAACGCTGATCAAGGATCTGACCGTTAAAGGGGCGGGCCAGACTTTAAAACGCGGGACGCTTATCAAGTCCATTCGCTTAACAGGCGATGCGCAGGAAATCGACTGCCGTTTTGACGGAATTAAGGGTCTCGTGCTTCGCGCCGAATTCGTTCGGAAGCGTTAATGATCCGGTCCGGTTTGCGGATGTTGCTTGCGCTTTTCTACCTCGGCGCGGGTATCATGCATCTGGTATCGCCGCGGGCGTTTCTGGCCATTACGCCTTATTGGGTGCCTTTCCCGGAGGCGGTGGTCGCAATCACTGGAGTGGCCGAGATTGCAGGCGCCATTGGATTGATGATTCCGCAGTTACGAAAGTGGGCCGCCACCGGGTTGGCGCTATACGCCCTTTGCGTATGGCCGGCCAATTTTCAACACGCCATTTACGGCCTTGCGCTGGGCGAAGAAGCCCTTGGCTGGTGGTATCATGGACCAAGATTAGCGTTTCAGCCCGTGTTGATCTGGCTTGCGCTTTGGGTGGGGCATGTAACGGACTGGCCTTTTCGTAAATCGCATTAACGGTTCTTGCCAACTTCTGGTATCCTGTCTCCCTATCCTGCCAGCCCCGCAAAATAGATAGGAGTACGAACATGCATAAGAACGGCGACGATATCGATGTAACCGAAGAGGAAGCAAGCGGCGGTGTCAAAAACCATGGCGTTCGTTACGTACTGGCAATATCGCTTTTACTGGCGATTATCGTGTTATCGGCCATGTGGATGACCGGCGCCGCGTTGAATTAGCACTATAGTTCTTGAAAAGTGGCCCGGCCGTTCCCAACTGCATATTGCGGGCCGGGCCCCTCTGGTCGTCACAAGACGGCGATGTCGGACCGCTTCAATGATACGAAGAGGAGTCCGAATTATGAACCCAGCCGTTGGAATGCCCTGCCCCGTATGTAAGGTGCCGCTTGTGATGAGCGATCGCCAAGGTGTCGAGATCGATTACTGTCCGCAATGCCGCGGTGTTTGGCTGGATCGCGGTGAACTAGACAAGATTATCGAGCGCAGCGCCGCTGCAGAATTACCGCCCCAGCCCCCGTCCGCGCCGCAAGCTCCACCGCCACCGCAAGGTGGCTTCGCGCCCCAAGGCTATGGCATGCACCCTCAGGGTTATGGCCATGGCTACCCGTACAAAAAACGAAAGAAGTCGTTTCTGGAAGAACTGTTCGATTAAGTTCTACCGCGATTGCAGACAAAAAAAGGGCCGCCTTTCGGCAGCCCTTTTTTTTCGCGTATCGGCTGATTAATCAGCTGAAGACAGGTTGATGGCCGAAGCCTTACCGTTGCGGCCGATTTCGACTTCAAAATTCACGCGCTGTTCTTTATCAAGCGAGTGCATGCCGGCTGCCTGAACGGCCGAGATGTGAACGAAGCTGTCGTCACCGCCGCCATCAGGCGCGATAAAGCCATAGCCTTTGTCTGCATTGAAGAATTTTACGGTGCCTACTGGCATAATGATGTTCCTTTCACGAAACAGGTGACCACCTGACAACAGCGCCAAGTGGGTAGCCAAGTCGTGGTAGGAAAGACGTTGCACGTTCCGATCATCTGACCCGAGACGTGCCTCAAATTCCGTCGCGGTCGACGATAGCGTTTGACCTGTATACCCCCGAATTCCTTAATGTGCAAACACCAACCGAAATTTGCGCGTTATTCTTTGTCGCTTCCATTCTCAGCCGCCTCGGCTTCCTCCAGTTCAACCGGCTTACGGCGGTCAAATATAGCGCCCAGTTCCTTGGCCTTCGCCTTGTTGAACTCTTTCTCCGCAGCCGGAAACATTTCTTCCTCTTCTTCGTCGATATGATGTTGATAACGGTGACGAAGTTCTTGGAACTGCGCATTCCACGATGCATTGTCCGTGTCCATTTTTTGCAGCGCGCCAAGCAGATCATCAATCTCTTTATGTTCAGCAACCGAGTGGCGACCATCTTCTTGAAGATCAGGGTCGCCCAGCATCGTTGCGTATAAGGATTGTTCTTCAGCAGCAGCGTGGGCGGTTACTTCAATCCGGAAAGCCTCAAACAAATCGCGGCGCTCAGGCGAATCGCTTTTGATTGCTGCAATCTTCGAAAGCATCTCCCGATGCAAATCGTGGTCAGATTTCAGGATGGAAAATATATCAGTCATTTGTGCCTCCGCTTTCGTATCCGGAAGCTAACCCCGTGCCGCGTCGTTCGTTCCCACCGACGTCGTCCAAACCACTCCATCGCGCAATTGCGTTGAGCCGATGAAATTTGGTGGGATTTCTGCAGTCAAATCTGTATTCAGCGCCCGTCGCACCGGAAAGCCATTCGGATAATTGCCGCATATCGGAGCCGAAATGGAAACCAGACTTATCGTCGCGTATTCGCTCATCTTTACCATGGTGGTGCTTGCCATTTTCGGCTTCATCAAGCTTTCGCAAAAAAAGGGCCGCAGCCAGCGCCGGGACAGCGGACAGGGCGAGCATATGCGGCGCGATGCCGACGCAGGAAACTAGCGACCCCATTACATTTCTTGCCGAAACCTGAGATTTGCTGCAGCATCTGCTTATTATAGTCGACTCAAATGGGGGAGGAACGACCATGATGGCCCAAAGCGCGATCGCGCCGGTGACCTTGGCGCAGCAATTGACAGTGAAGGACGTGCGAAACGCCCTTAAAGCGGGGTGGCAGGACTTTGCCGCATGCCCGGTTTACGGCCTATTTTTTGCCGCATTCTATGTCGTAGGCGGGCTTGGGCTGGTCTATGGATTGTCGCGCATGGGCCAGGGCTGGTGGCTGATCCCGATCATGGCTGGCTTCCCACTGCTCGCACCGTTCAGCGCAGTCGGATTGTACGAGGTGAGCCGCAGACGAGAGGCTGGCCTGCCCATTGGCTGGCGCGGCGTGCTTGGCGCGCTTGGCGGCAAGGGCGATGAGCAGCTGATCCTGATGGGAGCCATTGTCTTCGTTGCCTTTAGCTTCTGGATGATATTGGCGCATGGAATATTCGCCATTTTCCTCGGTGAGTCCGGCATTGGCGGGCAGACCGGCGGGCTTTTGCTATCCCCTGATGCCATCATGATGTTGCTCGTCGGTAGCGCGGTTGGCGGCATTTTCGCGCTTGGCCTGTTTGCGATTACCGTCGTCAGCCTGCCGATGCTGGTCGATCGGGAGGTGGATTTCATCACCGCGATCATTGTCAGCCTTGGCGTGGTCCGGTCGAACAAACGCGTGATGATGGGTTGGGCTTTGCTGGTCGCGGTGACGCTGACGCTTGCAATGCTGCCCTTTTTTGCCGGATTACTTGTCGTCCTGCCCGTGCTTGGTCATGCGACATGGCATCTTTACCGGCGCGCGGTTAATCACGCATAGCGCCGCACGATCCTTACTTCGCCAGCCGTTTCCGGTTGGCAACCACGCTTTTGGAATAATGGGCGATACTGCCGCTCATGATCGCCTCGGGGCTGGTGCCAAGCTTACCGGTCATCAGGTCAAGCCCCAGCGCCATGTTTGCTGCGACCTTTTCCGACACCATCCGCTCCGCCTCGCGCGCTGCGGTCGGTCCGCCAAACGCCAGACTTCCCAGCCGCATCGCGATTACCATGTTGGATTCAGCGGCGAGCGCCCAGGCATCCATGCTGATATTGAACCAGTTGGGCGATTTTGTTGTCGTCGTCATCCCTGTTATCCTAAGCCTCAATACCGAAATGTCACGCGGCAAAAAGCAACGGCGAATAACATCAGCAAGGCAGGATAGTTGTTTCTGCAAGTGCCTGCTCAACGGAACGTTATCGGTTACCAATGGTTTGCAGATTACTGAAAAAGAAACATGATGACCAGCTGTGTTTCTTTCGAGTTGGCACAATTTTGCGCCGACAGCAAAGAATGGAGAGAAGATTATGAAAACCGCAATATTATGGGCAGGCGCCCTGACGCTTGCAATCGCTGGCCCGCTCGCCGCTGACCCCGGCAAAAACAATGCCAAGGGTAAAGGCAATGCCGGTCAGTCGACCATGCAGAATGGCAAAAAGGCCAGTTCCACCGCAAACCGGGACGGCAACCGCAACGGCAGTGTGCGCAACACGCGTTCCGACCACGACGGCAGCATTGGCCGTTTGTTTGCCCTGGACGCTCGCGGCAATTGTCCCCCCGGCCTTGCGAAAAAGAACAATGGCTGCACCCCTCCTGGCCAAGCCAAGAAGCTGTATAATGTGGGTCAGCGGTATAACCAGAATTTTGGCAGCGCGTGGACCTATGACCAGATCCCCAACGAGCTGCGGACGCGATATAGCCTGAACAATGACGACCGTTATTATTATAATCAGGGCTATATTTATCAGGTCGATCCCAAGACGATGCTGATTGAAAAAGCGATCAGCGCTGTCTTGCGTTAACTCCCAACGAGTTCCGCAAAAAGGCCGTGCAGCATATCCGCTGCGCGGCCTTTTTTTGTGGGCGACGTTGAGGGGGAAATGCGACAGACGGGCGAGATTGACCGCCTGCCCCTCTTTTTGCATACTGCCATATGCCTCAAGAAATTATCGCCTTAATAGACAATCCACTTTTACTGATGGCCGTGCTCGCTTTGGGCGCGGTTCTCGGGATCGCGCTCGAGCGCCTCGTCGAGGGGCAGAAGCGAGCCGAGCGTCGTGCTTACTGGAAGGGGCGCAATGAGGCCAAGCGCAATGGAAGCGTAACGCCCATTCGCAAGGGAACGGATGCAAAGCTTGCCGATATGTTTGGCGCGGCAAAAGATGCTGGCACTGGTGCAAAGGCAACCTCGGCCGCTGAGCAGCTCGCCTGCGTCATGGGCGCAAAGTTTTCATCGCGCCCGTTGCTGAGGCAAATCTGTTCAAGGCGCTCGACGCCGCCGTGATCGCGCGTAACCCCGGCTGGCAAGTCATGGCCCAAGTATCCTTGGGTGAATTCATTAGCAGCGCCGACAAGGACGCCTATGGCTGCGTCAATTCAAAACGCGTCGATTTCGCTCTGATGGACCCACATGCGCACGTGGTCCACGCCATCGAGTATCAAGGCAGCGGCCACCATCTGGAAGGCGGCGCAGCCGCCGCCCGCGACGCGGTCAAAAAGGAAGCGCTGCGCAAGGCAGGCATCGGCTATCATGAAGTCGTCGCAGGGCACACCACAGCTGGCGAGTTGAAGCGGTTGGTGGAGAAGTTGGTGCCGGAGGTTTAGTTCGTCTTCATCCTCAAACTTCACTTATACTTTCCATTTCCCAAAACGTTTGCACACTCGTACAGCGCGCGCACGATAACGTTTGCAAAGCGCGCGGCATGTTTGAAGTTGATGCAGTCATTACCTGGGTGGACGGGGCGGATCCGTTGCACCGGGCGAAGCGTGAGCGGCATTTGGCGCAGGCGCAAGCTGATGTAGCGGCGCAGGCGCGCGCACCTCTCCACGACAATGGCACCAACCCGCATCGCTGGGTGTGCAGTGACGAGCTGAATTTTTGCGTCCGCTCTATCGCCAACAATGCGCCTTGGGTGCGGCGGATCTGGATCGTGACCGATGACCAGACGCCCGTAATCGAACGAATCTCGCCCGAATTTTCCGCGAGGATCAGTATCGTTGACCATCGCGAAATCTTCGCCGGGCATGAGGACGCGTTGCCGACGTTCAACTCACTTTCCATAGAGACGATGCTGTGGCGCATTCCGGGGTTGGCCGAACATTTCCTCTATTTCAACGATGATGTCTTCCTGACCGCGCCAGTGAGCCCGTCGGACTTTTTTGCCGCCGATGGCCCCGTGCTGCGCGGCAAATGGACCGACCATAAAGACCTTGCAGCGTGCGGGGCGAGCCGGGATGAGGCAAGCCTGCTGAACCATTATAACCAGATCAACGCCGCGCAGATGATTGGCTATACCGCCGACCATGTGTTCGAAAGCGCGCATGTCGTGCACCCCATGCTGCGTTCGGTGATGGCGGAGCTGTTTGAAAGCTTTGGCGCGGAGTTTGCGCGCAACGCCAGTTTCCGCTTTCGCGATGCAGGCCAGTTCCTGCCGCAAAGCCTGCATAACCATGCCTGCCTATCCGATAATAATGCAGCGATATTGGATACGCGCGATTATCTGCATGTGGCGGTCGGCGACACGGCGCAATATTCGGCGGAGGATGTCAGCGGTTATTTACGCGGGCCAGCGCGTGACGCGATCAAGCTGTTGTGCGTCAACGACCTGCCGGAGGTGGAGCGCAGCTTCCCCGATGCACGTTTGTGGATCGAGGAAGCGATTGGACGTTAGCAGCGCGGCTGAAGTGGTATAAAGCCCATAGGGATATGACTTCCGACAGCCCCGACCCCCTGCCCAGCCTCGCACCGCCGCGCATATTGGTCGATGCCGATGCGTGCCCGGTCAAGGACGAGATTTACAAGGTCGCCTATCGCCGCAATGTGCCGGTGATACTGGTCAGTAATGCGCGCTTTCGCATCCCCGACCATCCGCTGATCACACGGGTCGTTGTGTCGGACAGTTTCGACGCGGCGGATGACTGGATCGCGGAGCAAGCGGGGCAACGCAGCGTCGTGATCACTGCCGACATATTGCTTGCGGACCGGTGCCTGAAGGCAGGCGCCGTCGTCATCGGCAATAATGGCAAGCCGTTCACCAGCGCCTCCATCGGCGGCGCGATTGCGACGCGCGCGATCATGGCCGACCTGCGCGCCGGAATGGACGGGGTTGGTGGGGGACCGGCGCCCTTTGCGAAGGCGGATCGGTCAAGGTTTTTGCAGGCGCTGGATGAGGCGTTGGTAAGGTTGGGGTGAGTTTGTAATTCGCTTGCTGTCCGCGGAATTTCAGGGACGCGGTGAAAGGCACGCGCTGCGCAAGGCATACATCGGCTATAATGAGGTGGTGGCCGGACACAGGACGGCGGGAGAGCTGCGGAGGCGGGTGGAGAAATTGGTGTTGGAAAAGAGCGGATGCGAGTGATCTTACGATCAATGCCATCTACTAATCTGGACACGGATCAAGGCAGAGAGCATTTATTAAACTGGCCTTAGCGTGCTTACCAAATCTCGATTGTGGGCACAAACTGACCTTCCTTGGTCTGGTGAGTAGCCTTCATGACTATGCGGCTGGGAACGATGCTTTTGCCCTTATATTCAGGCTCGACGGACAGATTGTCGATAAGATCGTCTTTCACAAATTTGACCAATGTTCCCGTAATCATATTTTTGGCTTCCGCCGTGATGGCGGGGACATAAACCACATTGGCCGGAATGTCCTCGCCACCGAATTCCGCCGGGAACAGCAATATTTTTACAAGCTCGCCCTTGGCCTCCAGCTCTTTGGCTTTTGCAACGGTAGTAACCTTGCTGAAATCAAACGGCACTTTCGTCTCCGCACTCGCTTGGAGGGGTATTACCGCTAAGGTACATATGGCCAATGCTGCACAAAGCGTTCTGCGGTCAATCATGCTCCCGATCACCAGCGCCCATATATAGCTCGCGGCCGGTTTCGTCATAGACCTTGCTCATTTGTGCCATGCCGGCCTCTGCCTCTTCGGTTGCGATGAACGCTTCGGCGGGCTGGTTTTGCAGCTTGGCGAACTCGCGCACTTCCTGGCTGATCTTCATTGAGCAGAATTTTGGCCCGCACATCGAACAGAAATGCGCGGACTTTGCGCCTTCGGCCGGCAGCGTCTGATCGTGATATTGCTCGGCGGTGTCGGGGTCGAGGCTCAAGTTGAACTGGTCGCGCCAGCGGAATTCGAAGCGTGCCTTTGAAAGCGCATCGTCGCGGACCTGTGCGGCGGGGTGGCCTTTCGCAAGGTCGGCGGCATGTGCGGCGAGCTTGTAGGTGACAACGCCGACCTTCACGTCGTCACGGTCGGGCAGGCCCAAATGCTCCTTTGGCGTGACGTAGCAAAGCATCGCGGTGCCGTACCAGCCGATCTGCGCTGCGCCGATACCGCTGGTGATATGGTCATATCCCGGCGCAATATCGGTGGTGAGCGGTCCAAGCGTGTAGAAAGGTGCCTCGCCGCACGCCTCGAGCTGCTTTTCCATATTCTCCTTGATCTTGTGCATCGGCACATGGCCGGGCCCTTCGATCATGACCTGCACATCCTGCGCCCATGCGCGTTTGGTCAGCTCGCCCAGCGTGTAGAGCTCGGCAAATTGTGCCTCGTCATTCGCGTCGTAAATGCTGCCGGGGCGAAGGCCATCGCCCAGCGAATAGGCGACGTCATAGGCCTTCATAATCTCGGTAATTTCGTCGAAGCGTTCGTAGAGGAAGCTTTCCTTGTGATGCGCAAGGCACCATTTCGCCATGATGCTGCCGCCGCGTGACACGATGCCGGTCATGCGCTTGGCTGCGAGCGGCACATAAGGCAGGCGGACGCCCGCGTGGATGGTGAAGTAATCGACGCCCTGTTCGGCCTGCTCGACGAGCGTATCGGCAAAGATTTCCCATGTCAGGTCTTCGGCAACGCCGCCGACCTTTTCCAGCGCCTGATAGATTGGCACGGTGCCGATGGGGACGGGCGAATTGCGGATGATCCACTCGCGCGTGTCGTGGATATTGCGGCCCGTGCTGAGGTCCATGACCGTGTCCGCGCCCCAGCGGATTGACCAGACCATCTTGTCGACTTCGCTTGCCACGTCCGACGCAACCGCGCTGTTGCCGATATTGGCGTTGATCTTGACGAGGAAATTGCGGCCAATCGCCATCGGTTCGGATTCTGGGTGGTTGATGTTGTTTGGAATGATCGCGCGCCCGCGGGCGATTTCGTCGCGGACAAATTCGGGGGTGACATAATCGGGGATCGACGCGCCAAAGCTTTCGCCGTCTCGCTTATATTCGGCAAGGCGTGCGCGGCCCAGATTTTCGCGTTCGGCGACATATTCCATTTCAGGCGTGATGATGCCCTTACGCGCGTAGTGCATCTGGCTGACATTCATGCCGGGCTTGGCGCGAAGCACTTGCTTGCGGACATTGGGGAATGGCGCGACGCCGCCGCTGCGGTCAGGGCCAAGCTGGCCATTGTCCTCGGGCTTTACCTCGCGCTGGGTAACCTCGGTCACATCTCCGCGCGCGATGATCCACGGGCGGCGGATTTCGGGCAGGCCAGCCGCGATGTCGATATGGGCAGTGGCGTCGGTATAAGGGCCGCTGGTGTCGTAGACGCGGACGGGCGGCTCGCCCGACGATGGCTCCAGATAGATTTCGCGCATCGCGACGTTCAATGGGCCGACATGGATTTTCTTGCTGCCGCGAATGGGGCCAGTTGTGACGCCTATTTCGGTGCGTGCTGGAACGTCTGCCATGTTATCTCTCCAAAATTTTACAAGGAGAGCGCGGGGTTCATGTGCCGCTCCCTCCCTACGCCCGTGCAAACGGGATCAGGTTCAGCGGGTCGCGGGCATTTCAGCACCGCCTCTCAGTCGTTCGACTCCCCGGGGATGAACAAGTGATAGGCCAGTTGGTGAGATCAGTCCAGCAGGATGAATATGGCGACGGCAATGACCATCAAGGCAAATATTGTGCGCGCAATGGCAGTGCGGCTTTCAAGCAGCTTGGCAAGTGGCAAAGCGGCCAATGTCCCGCCCGCGCCGCCAGCGACAAGCGCGCCGAACAATGGCCAGATCAGCTGCCCGGACGCGGCGTAAGAAAGGCTGGTCGCGCCGCCAAACAGGCTGACCGATACCAAAGAGGATGCACTGGCGTTGGCAAGCGTCATGCCTGTCGAGGCCATCAGTCCTGGCGCAATCAGGAAGCCGCCGCCAATGCCAAAGAAACCTGCGGCAAGCCCAGCGATTAGGCCAACCGGTGCCAGTTTAAGCACCATTGGGCCAGTCAGGCGGACGGTAGGGTCCCCCTCGCTTTTCTTTGGAATGAGCATTGAGCCTGCGATGGCGATCATCGCGACCGCAAACCACATCAGCAATGCGTCGCCGTCCACTTGCTTAGCCAGTTGCGCGCCGAGTAACGCGCCTGCGAGGCCGGCTATCCCGAATGTGATGGCGCAGGGCCATTTGACTCGCCCTGCCCGCGCCTGTGCCGCGAGACCAATGGACGCGTTGACTGCAACCGCTGCTGCCGATGTGCCAATCGCGGCGTGTGTATCTGTCAGGCCCACGACGTAAATCAACCATGGCGTTGCCAATACTGACCCGCCGCCACCAAATAACGTCAGAAGCAGTCCGATCAAGGCACCGCCAAGGCCGGCGAGCAGCAAAGTCTCATATGCCATCTCAGGCAGCCTTCACGCGATTCCACGGGGCAAGCATCAACAAACGCGCCATGCCGCAGAAACCGCTTATTCCGGCAAAGGTGAGCCCTGCGCCAACAAAACCTGCAAGGCCGAACCATGCAGGCCCGACAAGAAAACCAAGGATTACGCCGACGAGCACAAGCGTTCCTGCAGCGATTTGTACCTGGCGCATGATTTCCATTGGCGCGTCGGCATTGGTGGCAACGGGCAACCCCGCCTTTGCCCACGCGTCGAGCCCACCATCAAGGACAAAAGCATCGCCATGCACGCGCGCGGCAAGGCGATCACACGCCCCTGCCGTCCGCATGCCCGACCTGCAGGTGAATATCACATCGGCATCAGGTTCAATCGACAGATGCGCCTTTTCCCAAGTCGACAGGGGCTGTGACTGCGCTCCTTCAATATGGCTTCGTGCAAATTCATCCGCCTCACGGATATCAACGAGGACAGCCCGCCCGGCGTTGAGCCGTTCGCGCACCAATTGCGGCGAGAGCTTATGTAATACAGCAGTCATGGTTGCTTCCTCATTTCAGGTGGACAGAATAGTTCAGCTAGCGTTTCGATGATGCGCAGCGCGGCTTGGTCCGTGACGCAATAATAGATCGTCTGGCTTTCCCGCCGGGTCGTGACGACGCCGTCTTCGCGCAACAGGGCCAAATGCTGCGACAGCGCAGATTGGGACAGGCCAACGCGCGATTGGATTTCGCCCACCGACATTTCGCCATCAACAAGTTGGCACAGGATCATCAGCCGTTTCTCGTTGGACAGGGCGCGCAGCATCGCCGCCGCCTCGCCCGCGCTGGCCTGGAAACGCTCAAGTCCGATGGTGTGAAGGTCGATCATGAGCCGCAATATATTCGCACTTGCTAAATTAGCAATAC
>NZ_JBKBQV010000048.1:0-21013 GCF_046292425.1 Sphingorhabdus sp. | reverse complement strand
CTGGTCGTACAAATAGGCTTCGGCCATTGCGATGCCGCTGGTCGCTGGCGCGTAATAAGCCGAGCCGGTTTTCAGCAACGCCACGATTTCGCCGCCACCACTGCGGGTCCGTTGGACAATGGCGTCAATGCGCTCTTGAGTCGACATACCCATGGCAATGAGGTCAGGGACGGGAATCCCGGAAACGGTTGAGTATTGAATGACGGGAACCATCGTGTCGCCATGGCCGCCAAGCACAAAACTAGTCACGTCCTTTACCGACACGTTAAATTCATCGGCCAGGAAATGGCTGAAGCGGCTTGAATCCAGCACGCCTGCCATGCCCACAACCATATTGTGCGGCAGGCCGGAAAATTCACGCAACGCCCACACCATCGCATCCAGCGGGTTGGTGATACAGATGACGAAGGCGTTAGGCGCGTTGGCAGCAATGCCTTCGCCCACCGCCTTCATGACCTTCAGGTTGATGCCGAGCAAATCATCACGGCTCATGCCGGGCTTACGCGCGACGCCGGCGGTGACGATGATTACGTCTGCGCCAGCGATATCAGCATAATCATTGGTGCCCGTGATCTTCGCATCAAAGCCCTCGACAGGGCTGCATTGTGAAAGGTCAAGCGCCTTGCCCTGCGGAACGCCTTCGACAACGTCGAAAAGGACGATGTCGCCAAGGCGCTTTAATGCTGCGAGATGGGCGAGGGTGCCACCGATGTTACCGGCACCAATGAGTGCAATTTTCTTGCGAGCCATGAAAAACTGTCCTTCCCTTAGGGCTTTATAGCGGAATTATCGCGGCGTTACGCCGAATCGCTGTGGATAACAACCCAATAAAGGTCCAAAGTTAACGGTTTTTATGATAACAGTTCGCAATAGCATTAACGGAGAATATGGGGCCGTTAGGTCCCTGCGACCCTTCGTAACATCTCCATCCAAATAGGGATCTGACCATGAAACCCTTCGGCCCAGACGCGTTCATCTAGGCCATGCGCGCCTTCCTTCTGACCTACGATACCCCAAAGACCACCAAATCCATAAACAGGTATACCGGCCGACCGCAAAAACGCCCCATCGGTCGCACCGGCGGATTGAAAGGGTAAAACCGGCGCATTGGGAAAGCGGGTGGCGACTGCCGCCTCATAAGCTTTGGTGATATCGTCGCGCATCGGCG
Source organism: Sphingorhabdus sp. (assembly GCF_046292425.1). Lineage (GTDB taxonomy): Bacteria > Pseudomonadota > Alphaproteobacteria > Sphingomonadales > Sphingomonadaceae > Sphingorhabdus_B. The sequence continues at coordinate 19,845 of NZ_JBKBQV010000048.1, read as the reverse complement.
AGGGCGCTGTTTCAGGGGTCTGTGATCCTTCGACCGGAATTACGGCCACGTCCGGGCCTGACAGCGACTGCAATTGCTGCCGAACGTCCTCGATCTTCACGCTGGGAAAAATCCGGCAATTCACATTGGCCTCGGCTTTCTGTGGCAAGGCGTTAGGCGCATGCCCGCCCGAGAGCATGGTCGCCACACAGCGCGTGCGCGTGCTTCCAGGGTCCATGGCTTCTAACAGGTCGGCGGTCTCGCGGTCCTTGGGGTCGGCAAGAAATCGGCGCACCAGCTCTCCATATTGGCCGCTGTCTCCCTTTGCGAGCATTTCATAACTTGCGCGCGTGGCATCGTTGATCATCGCAGGGAATCGATGCCGTTCAATTGCAGTGAGTGCACTGGCCAGCGCATATATGGCATTGTCAGGACGCGGCGCACTACTGTGACCGCCGCGGTTTACGGCAGTCAGGCGAAAATCAGCATATGTTTTCTCGGCAATCTGAATGCCAAAGCCTTCGACTCGCCCGTCCGGAAAAACGGAGCCGCCGCCGGCATCACCGTTAAGCGCATATTCGGCGTCAATCAAATCGCGCCATTCACTTGCGGCGCGCCGCGCGCCATTACCGGTAGTTTCTTCGTCCCCGGTGAACAGCACAATGATATCTCGCGTCGGTTCGAATTTTTCCGTACGCAGATATTGAAGAGCAAGGACAATTCCCGTCAAAGCGGCCTTATTATCGTTCGAGCCACGGCCGAGATAATAGCCGCCTTCCTCACGGAACTTGAATGGCGGATATTTCCAGTCACTCGCATTGGCAGCAACCACATCCATATGCGCCATCAGCAATATCAGCTTTTTTCCCGACGGCTTGGCAGCTGGCCAGCGCGCAATCAGAGTTTGGGTGTTGTCATGGTCCTTGACGACCACGTTCGTGATGCCGGCTTTGCGAAACTCCGCTGTCAACAATGAAGTAAGCTTTTTGAATTCCGCTGGCTGTCCCTCTACCGTTGGAATCTCGACGACCTTTGCAAAAAGATCCCGCTCAGATGCATGTCTCGGACTGGGCGCTTGCGCATGCGCGCCGCTTGCCAGCGCCAAAAGCCCAGCTAGTAGAAAACTGTTCCGCACCATCATGTCTCTCTCCCCTTTTCGCGATGCTAGCGCGCGCCATGCCCCTCCGCCAGATAATCTTCTGATTGCATTTCCATCAATCGAGAAACTGTCCGGTCGAATTCAAACCGCCCGTCACCTGCCGGATATAGGTGATCAGGCTCGGCATCAGCGCTTGCCAGAAACTTCACCCGATATTCGTACAGCGCGTCAATCAATGTCACAAAGCGCGCCGCCTCGTTACGATTATGTGGCCCCAATACCGGGATGCCGACCATGATCACAGTGTGAAAGCGCCGAGCAATCGCGAGATAATCCGCAGCGCCGCGTGCCTCGGCACATAAGCGTTTGAAGGAGAATACGGCGACGCCCTTCAATGCCTTGGGCACATGTAACACACGCCCGCCACCAACATCCATTTCCAACGTCGGCACGTGTGCGCGATCCTCGGGCGGATAATCGGTCATTCGGAAGAACGTTTCTGACAAGGCGGCAGTTGCATCGGGACCGTTAGGCACAAGCCAGATTTTGGCGCTGCCCAAACGATCCCGCCGGTAATCAGTTGGCCCGTCAAGGGCCACGATATCGAGGCTGTCCTTTACCAGCGCAATGAAGGGCAGAAACAACTGCCGGTTCAAACCATTCTTGTACAGATCGTCCGGATGCCGGTTCGAGGTTGTGACGACAGTAACGCCAGCGGCGATGAGACCCGAAAACAGCCGTGACATGATCGCTGCATCCGCCATGTTGTTGACCACCATCTCGTCAAAGCAAAGCACGCGCGCCTCATCGGCCAACGCCGCGACAATCGGGGGGATCGGGTCGCCTTCTTCCTTAACGCGCTCGGCCTTTAGCCGGGCATGGATGTCGAGCATGAACTCATGGAAATGCGCACGGCGCTTGCGCTTGATATGAACGCTATCATAAAACAGGTCCATCAGCATGGATTTGCCGCGCCCCACACCGCCCCACAAATAAAGACCGCGTGCGGGGTCAGGTTTGCGCCCCAGAAAACGCCAAATTGTGCTACCACGTGGCGGTACAGCCTCAAGCTCGGACTGCACCCGGGACAGCGCAGCCACCGCGATGGCTTGATCGTGGTCCGCCTTCAATTCGCCTCCGGAGACCAATGCCTGATAATTTTGGGCCACGCTAACCATCAGCAGTTTCAATCATTATTCTCACGCAGGGGGTTAGAGAACGCCGGGTAAGAGAGGCTGTTCCCAATCATGGCGTTCCGTGCGTTTCTGCGCGCGAGGTTCATCTCTTTGTCGGCTTGCGGATCGTGCCGGAAAAAGCAGCCACGCGCGCTTCGCCTTGCGACACGATACCGCGCATGAACAGAAGTCGGCCTGTTTCTTTCAACAATTCGACTTCAGCCTCAAGAGGTTCGCCGATCACACCAGCGCCAATAAACTGCACGGACAGGTCCAAAGTGACTGCCGCACCTGCCTCGATGAGGCCGAACATGCGCGATGCCCCGAACATAGCTACATCAATGAAGCCCAGCGTTACCCCGCCATGTACCGCGTTGCGCAAATTGCTGTGCCGGTGTTCCGGATACATGCGCAAACGGGCCTTGTTATCGCCATCGCTGCGCACCAGCATTTTGCCAAGCACCGTACCATTATAGCGGCTGGCGTCAGTCATCTGCCAGTTCAGCCAACCGGGATTGTCCGGGTCCGGACTGCTGTCAAATGCGGGTGTATCCAATGAACGTCCTGACGCTTAAAGGTGGCGCTCGGCAATCATCTTCTTTGTTTCCGCAATGGCCTTTGCAGGGTTCAAGCCCTTGGGACATGCGTTGGCACAATTCATGATCGTGTGGCAGCGATAGAGACGAAATGGATCCTCCAGCTCATCCAGGCGCTCACCCGTCATTTCATCGCGGCTGTCCGCCAGCCAGCGATAGGCTTGAAGCAAGATAGCTGGTCCAAGGAACTTGTCGCTATTCCACCAATAAGACGGGCAGCTTGTCGAGCAGCATGCGCACAAGATGCACTCATACAGGCCGTCAAGTTTGGCGCGATCTTCGGGTGATTGCAGGCGCTCTTTGCCCGACGGCTCCGGTGTGACGGTCTGAAGCCAAGGCTTGATCGATGCATATTGCGCATAGAAATGTGTGAAATCGGGGACGAGGTCCTTGATGACTTCCATATGCGGCAGTGGGGTGATCGTGACTTCGCTTTTGCAATCTTCAATGGCCGTGGTGCACGCAAGCCCATTCTTGCCGTCGATATTCATTGAGCAAGACCCACAAATGCCTTCGCGGCACGAGCGGCGGAATGTCAACGACGAATCTTGCTCGCCTTTCATCTTGATCAGCGCGTCGAGCACCATTGGGCCGCAATTGTCGGTATCAACCTCGAACGTGTCGTAACGTGGGTTTTCCCCGCTATCGGGATCGTAGCGATACACCTTGAATTTTTTGGTCTTACCGCCAGTTTTGGCAGCGTGAACAGTGCCCTTTTGGACCTTGCTGTTCTTTGGGAGGAAGAAATCGGCCATATCAATATCCTGTGGACTTTAACGTCTTGCAATTCCGTGTCTGACAACGCCCTAACCAAGCGATTAAGCAATCACAAGCCCTCAACTGCGTCTTCTCTGGTTGCCTTTTCTGCAAGTCGGACTCGAAGCTTGTCTATCTTGCGCCCGTCCATGTCGACAACCTCAAAGCGCCAGCCTTGATCGGTGAACGCCTCGCCCTCTTCAGGCAAATGCCGCAATATATGCAGCACATGTCCCGCTGCGGTTGCGTAGTCACGATCTTCCGGCAGGTCGATGCATAGCGCCTCTGCCATCGCATCGGCGGACATGGAGCCGGAAACGAGCATTGAGCCGTCATCTAACGTAATGATGTTCGGCGCACTACCCTGCGCCTGATCAGAGGCAAATTCGCCTGCAATGGCCGACAACAGGTCGTTCGGAGTCACGATCCCTTCGAAATGTCCATATTCGTCATGGACAAGCAGCATGGGCACGTCCGATGAACGCAGGATTTCCAGCGCGTCCATAGCATCGAGCTGATCGGGAATAATCTCGGCGCGGCGCATCAGTTTGCGAATATCGAGCACTTCACCGCGAATCTGTGCCGCGACTATATCGCGCGATTGCACAACGCCGATAATGTCGTCGCCGTCTTCACCTGTGACCGGCAAGCGCGTGTGGAGCGAATTCAACAGCGAATCGCGCACGGCCTCTTCCGAAGCATCTGACGATATACGGTCGACATCCGTTCGGGGCGTCATTACTTCCCGCACCGGTCGGTCAGCCAGACGGACAACGCCAGCAATAACCTTGTGCTCGTGCTCTTCGATGATGCCTGCATGAGTGGCTTCCGCAAATACCATGCGCAATTCTTCGGCGCTTAATGCGTCGCGGGTATCCCTGCGAAGCCCAAGTGCGCGGAATATGGTCGCGCTGGATTTGTCGAGAGTCCATACGATTGGAGCAGTTATCCGCGCAAGCAACTCCATTGGGCCAGCCATGATGACTGCGATCCTCTCCGGGGCGATCAGCGCAAATTGCTTGGGCACCAGCTCGCCGACAACCAAGGACGCATAGGTTGTAATGCTAATGACAATGCTAAAACCCAAAGTCTCAGACCAGTCGCGGTCCACGCCCCATAATGCTATGCGGTCGGCAACTGGCCCGCCCAAGGTAGACCCTGAATAGGCCCCGGCAATAATGCCGATGAGCGTAATGCCAATTTGCACTGTCGACAAAAATTTTCCCGGGTCGCGTCCAAGCCGAAGTGCAGCCGAAGCGCCGCGCTTGCCGTCTTCCGCCATCGCCTTAAGCTTTGCCGTACGTGCGGACACGATGGCGAGCTCAGACATGGCAAAGACGCCGTTGAGGGCGATAAGTGCCAATATGGTTGCGGCATCAAGCCACGGGAAAGGTTCGAGAGGTTCCATGAGGACATTCGCGCCATAGAGCCAAAAAAGGGGATTTGGCAACAAAATGAAGTAAAAAGCGTTATGGTGAAATGATGCAACCGATTGAAATAATAATCGCCGGTTCATCATAGATGGCGTTTAAGCGACGCCCAGTTGAAAGGGATAATAATGAAAAAGAACCAAATGATAACGCTGACGCTGGTTGCAGCCATGCTTCCACTGTCCGCTTGCGTCACTGATCCTGAGACAGGGAACCGCACGATTTCGAAAACCGCAATTGGCGGTGTCGGCGGGGCACTTGGCGGTTATCTGCTTGGTGACTTGATAGGCGGGCGCCGTGACCGCACAGAAAAAATCGTGGGTGCGGGCATTGGTGCCGTCGCTGGCGCTGGCGTCGGATATTACATGGACGAGCAGGAAAGAAAGCTTCGTCAGCAAACCGCAGGCACAGGTGTGAATGTCATTCGTGACGGCGACAATCTTGTGCTCGACATGCCGTCGGAGGTAACGTTTGCGGTGGATAGCTCAAACATTGATGCAGGCTTCCGCAGCACCCTCGACCAGGTCGCAGCGACGCTGACTCAGTATGAAAAAACCTATGTCGATGTTATGGGCCATACGGATTCGACGGGATCGAACGCCTATAATCAGGCACTGTCAGAACGTCGTGCGTCAGCAGTTGCGAATTATCTGACGTCGCGCGGGGTCCAATCTGCGCGTCTGGCAACACGTGGTTATGGCGAGAGCCAGCCAAAGGCGAGCAACCTTGACGCAGCAGGGCGTTCTGCAAACCGCCGCGTTGAAATCCGTCTTGTTCCCGTAACGCAGGGATAATCGGTTTAGACCGGGACACCCTGTAACAATTTGGGCAGCGCGCCACTTTCGCCCCGTGCCTCGGCCATGAAAAAGGCCTTGGCCGGAGTTGCGCGCTGCACCATTGCCATTCCGAAACGCCGAACTGCGGACGCTGTCTTTCCCGGTATGGAGAACAGACGGTTTAGTCCGTCAGTTGACGCTGCCACTAGCAATGTATCAATACTGCGCCACCGGCCATAACGGTCAAGCAACTGCGCATCACCAAAATCGAGACCAAGGCGCATCCCGTCAACCAGAACCTCGGTTAGGGCCGCCACATCACGCAGGCCCAGATTGAGACCCTGACCCGCGATCGGGTGAATGCCGTGGGCACTGTCACCAATCAATATTAGCCGTTCAGCAGTGATCGACGCGGCATGGTGAAAGCCCAATTTGTACGATGACAAAGGCGCGGACAATTCGACCTTGCCCAATATGCCGCCCATGCCCTTTTCGAGTTCTGCAGCATAGGCGCGGGGCGACAGCTTTAGGTAACCGGCAGCATCCTTGGAGTCTACTGACCAGACGATTGCTGAACGATGGCGGCCCTCGTCGGAATCCAGCATGGGCAGTACTGCAAATGGCCCCGTAGGGTAAAATATTTCGTAGGCGATATTGTTATGTGGTCGCTCGTGATAGATCGCGCCTACGATGGCGTGATGGTCATATTGCCAATGGGCAATATTTATCCCCGCCGCTTCGCGGGTCTCGCTCTTGCGGCCCTCGGCGACTATTATCAAATCTGCGGAAAGCATTTGTCCGCTTTCTAGTGTGACCTTCGCTCCGATACTATCGCGTGACTTGTCGATGATTTGGGCAGGCATGTGCAGATGGATAGCCGGATGTTCTTGCGCTGCCTTGTAAAGCACTCCGCGCAAATAACGGCTTTCGAACATCTGGCCCAAAAATCCGTCGTCTTCGGCTGGGGCAAAATCAAGCGATCCGGGTTTTAGGCCATCGCTAACCCAGATTTTCTCAATTGGGCAGCCTTTGCCAGCCAAAGCTTCGCCCAGGCCCATAGCCTGAAACAATTTATAGCTTGAGCTCGATATCGCGAAAGTGCGGCCATCGAAGCCGGCTTCGAGCATATTGGCTTGATCTGCGCGGTCGATGACGTGGCTGCTGATGCCCTGCGATGCCAAAGCCAATGCCTGGGTGAGACCGATAAGCCCACCGCCGATGATGATTACGTCTGCCTTGTTTTCCATGATGCACTTATGCCGCAAGGAGGCGCGGGATTCAAAGGAGGATTTTGACCGTAGCTTTCGGGCTGCCGTTCTCCTTTTGCCCTGTAATACTTGACGGGGAGTCCAGCGAAGGCGAAAAGGGCGCATCTGGTCATTGGCGACCTCATTTAACACTGGCATTGTGATATGGCCTCGCGCGTCTCTAAATTTACGTCGAAATCAAATATGGCCAATTGGCGTCAAGTGATGCGTGCGTCTCTGATTCGCAGTGGCGCGTTGTTTGGTGCCGCCGCGTTGGGCGTCTTTGCGATCTTTTACGGGCTAGCTGTGCTAAGCTACTCGTCCGCAGATGCTGCATATAACAGCGCAGCAGCCGATGTGCAGCATAACTGGATGGGACAAAGCGGCGCGTATCTGTCGGACGCGATGCTGTTTGTGTTCGGTGTTCCTGCCATTTTTCTGTCGCCCCTGTTACTGGTTTTTGCGCGACGTTTATGGCGCGATGTTCCGCAGCCCCAGTGGAAACGGCAGTTGGTTTTATGCTTGATAGGGATGCTGCTGACTGGCTTTGGCATGGCCTATTGGCAGCACGGTAGCGATATCGGACTTCCTGCAGGTTGGGGCGGTGCGATTGCCTTGCTCTTGGACAATGCCGCAGTCGCGCTCGTGGGGCAGGTCAAAGGTATTTTGGGTACGTTCCTGCGTGTTCTTCTTATATTTGGCGCGCTGGCAGGCGGCTTGGCGCTGGTTATCCGCTCGCTGCAGCTCGAACGTCCGCTTTTGCGGATACCAACCCTCGCCATGCCGAAATTTGCTGCTGCAAAAGGCGAAACCCGCGCCCTCGTTGGCGATGATGCAGCAGTGAGGCAGATCGTCGAACCAAAGCCGCCACGTAAAGCGGTAGAACCTGACCAGCGAAAGCCACCCGTCATCGAGGATCGCACGCTTGCGCCCAAAAAGGCGGCCTTTTCGACAGGGGCAAGGCAAGGCGATTTCTTCGGCAGCTTTACGTTGCCTTCACTTGATCTGCTCGATCCACCACCGTCGGTTTCTGTGCCAAAGCTCGACAAGACTGCGCTTGAGGCCAATGCGCGCTTGCTGGAATCTGTTCTCGACGATTTCCATGTGAAGGGGCAGATCGTCGCTGTCCGTCCCGGCCCTGTGGTGACAATGTACGAATTGGAGCCTGCAGCGGGAATCAAATCAAGCCGTGTCATTCAACTGGCTGAAGACATTGCACGCAACATGTCCGCGCTTTCTGCGCGTGTTTCGACGATCCCCGGACGGACGGTCATGGGTATTGAGCTTCCCAATGCCCACCGGGAGGCTGTCGTCTTTCAGGAAATGGTCGGCTCCGACGCTTTTGCGGAACAAAAGGGCGCGTTACCGATAATATTGGGCAAGAATATCTCGGGTGACCCGGTCATTGCCGACCTTGCTCCAATGCCCCATCTTCTGGTGGCAGGGACGACCGGATCCGGCAAATCGGTTGGTCTCAATTGCATGATCCTGTCACTGCTTTATCGGCTGACACCTGACCAGTGCCGGATGATCATGATCGACCCCAAGATGCTTGAACTGAGCAGCTATGATGACATCCCACATCTCCTGTCGCCTGTTGTGACAGAGCCTGCCAAGGCCATTCGCGCGCTCAAATGGGCAGTCGAGCAGATGGAAGAACGTTACCGGATGATGTCCTCACTGGGCGTGCGCAACCTTGCAAACTTCAATGAGAAAGTGCGCGCTGCCAAAGCAAAGGGTGCGCCATTGGGCCGCAAGGTACAAATCGGCTATGACCCAATGACTGGCCAGCCGCAATATGAGGAAGAGAGCCTAGCTTACGAGCCGATGCCGCAGATCGTCATCATCGTCGACGAGTTGGCAGATCTCATGATGACCGCTGGCAAGGAAGTCGAATTCCTGATCCAACGTCTGGCGCAAAAGGCGCGTGCAGCCGGTATTCACTTGATCATGGCTACACAGCGTCCGTCGGTAGACGTCATCACCGGCGTCATAAAAGCGAACTTGCCCACCCGGATATCTTTCCATGTGACCTCCAAGATCGACAGCCGGACGATTCTGGGCGAACAGGGTGCAGAGCAACTGCTGGGTAAGGGCGATATGCTCTATATGGCTGGTGGCCGGGGATTGACGCGAATTCACGGACCCTTTGTGTCCGATGATGAAGTGCGCCGTGTTGCCGACCATTGGCGAGGCCAGGGGCAGCCTGAATATATTCAGGCGGTAACCGAAGAACCCGAGGACGGCAGTTTCGACTTTGGTGGGATGGGCGGCGACGATAGCGAAGAGGATGCGCAATATCGCAAGGCATGCCAAATCGTGTTCGAAAGCCAAAAGGCGTCAACCAGCTGGATTCAGCGGCAATTACGGATCGGCTATAATAGCGCGGCCCGCCTGATCGACCGGATGGAAGAAGACGGTTTTATCAGTGCGCCCAACCATATCGGCCGCCGTGAAGTGCTGCGTGACCGTAACGGCGACCCGATTTAGACGTTAAGACGCGGTTCAAGGCCATTGCAATATTGGTTGTTGTAACCTCTCCAAGGAAACAAAGATGTCATTTTCAAAATATGCCCTGTTGTTTGCGCCAGTAGCGCTTGTGGCAACAGTGCCTACCACGGCTCAGTCCTCATCCATGCAGATGGCGCGTGTGGTGCAGCATATGAAGGCCGTGGGCACAATGTCAGCGAATTTTACGCAAACGGACCGGAATGGCGGAATGTTGACGGGCAAATTGCTTTTGAAGCGCCCGGGCCACGTCCGGTTTGAATATCAAAAAGACGTGCCGATGTTGATTGTGGCGGATGGTCGTGCGCTGACGATGGTTGATTATGAGGTGAAGCAGGTACAACGTTGGCCGATCCGGAACAGCCCACTTGCTGCTTTGCTTGATCCAGGTCAGGATCTTGCCCGCTTTGGCAAGATTCTTCCGACCTCCACAGATGACGTTGTTAGCGTTGAAGTGCGCGATGCAAAGCGACCGGAGTTTGGCACGATCACTATGATATTCGTTAATAAACCGGGCGCTCCTGGTGGACTGACGCTAAATGGATGGGTCGCGCTCGATTCGAAAAACAACCGCACGAGTATCCGACTCAGCAACATTGATTACAACGGCCCGATCGCCAAAAACGCCTTTACATGGAAAGACCCGCGACCCGTCAGACGAAAATCGTAAAATACGTCGATGAACGGATGCTGAGCACCGACAAGTCGCATGGCCTGACTAGTTCGTTCATCTGAACGACAGGAATGCCATAGTATAAAATGCTTGTTAGCGGCTGATAGCTCGTGTGGTTTTCCCCCTGTTGCCCACGACAACATGTCGCCGTTGATACCCGCGTGACGAACGCAAGCTTAGCCCTCATCCCAAATGCCCCCGGGATGAGGGCTTTGCTTTTTTGGGACTGAGTTAACTTCATCGACTTGCTCCAAAGGCTTCCGCCATCTAGGGCCATGATTCTATGTCCCAGACCATCCGTATCGCTTCGTGGAATATCAACTCGGTCCGCGCCCGTATCGACATTGTCGAACGGTTTTTGAAAGAAGAAGCGCCGGACGTTTTGTGTCTGCAGGAAACCAAAGTCATCGACAGCCTTTTTCCCGAGGGTTTGTTCCGTCAGCTAGGCTACCGTCATTTTGTCGTAAACGGGATGCCGATGCATCATGGGGTCGCCATCGTCAGCAAATTGCCGTTGATCAACCGCCGGGTGGAAGACTGGCAAGCTAATGGCGAAGCGCGGCATATTGGCGCCGAGCTTAACGTTGATGCTGCCAAAGGCGTCCGGATTGACAATGTCTACATCCCTGCAGGGGGCGAAGTGCCGGATAGCGAGGTCAATTCCAAGTTCGGACAGAAATTGAGCTTTCTGAAACGTATGGCTGAATGGTCGCGAAACGTGACGCAGCCGACAATCCTGACCGGAGACTTCAACGTTGCCCCCTTGGAACAGGATGTCTGGAGCCATAAGCAATTGGTCAATGTCGTGAGCCACACGCGAATCGAGTGCGAGCATCTGGCAGAGATTCAGGCAGCAGCGAACTGGGTTGATGTCGCGCGGCACTTTGTTGACCCGTCCAAGAAGCTGTATACTTGGTGGAGTTACCGCGCACAGGATTGGGAAACATCTGACCGGGGACGTAGGCTTGACCATATGTGGGTGACACCCGATTTAAAGGAAAAGGCGAAGGCGCATATCGTGCACAAGCATGTGCGCGGCTGGGGCAAGCCATCCGATCATGCTCCCATAGTGACGGAATTCGCCTTTTGATCGGTGCCATGACAGAATTGGGCAATCCGCGCCGTGCAGCGTTGGCGATTGATGCGCTGCGTCGAGGTTGGCCAGTAACTATCCGGCACATGGACAAGCAGCTGACTGTATTGGCTATCGAAAATGCCCAGGATATTTCTGGCGCTCGCGCATTGTTGCTTTCGGAAAGTCGCGCCGCAACCCTGAAGCTTACCAACCAGCGCGCGGCGGCGGATGGGCAGCAGGCCGTACTGATTAAAGCACCGCCTGATCTGGACCTCCGTCTTGCATTGGCAGTCGCTGACCCAAGTCTTGATCTCGCATATCCGATGAAAGGGCCTTTTGTCGCACTTGCGCCAGATGACGGTCCATCAGCGACAGCGGCCATTGAGCTGGCGCGGTTGGCGGGTTTGCTCCCGGCATTTCTGGTTTTGGACGGTTCGGATGATGAACCTGTTTATGTCAGCCCGCAAGATGTCGCTGCGTTCGACGACAGCGGGGCGTTGCGGATCGCGGCGAGGGCCAAATTACCCGTTGCTGCAAATGCCGATGCCGAAATTGTGGCGTTCCGCACTGCAGTCGACGCGTCTGACCATGTGGCGCTGGTGATCGGCACACGCGATTCTTCGCCGCCAGTCGTCCGGTTGCATAGCGAGTGCCTGACAGGCGATGTTCTTGGCAGCCTGAAATGCGACTGCGGGCCGCAATTGCATGAGGCACTGCAGCAAATATCGGACGCGCGCTGGGGGATATTATTATATCTGCGGCAAGAGGGGCGGGGAATCGGTTTGATCAACAAGCTGCGCGCTTACGCGCTTCAGGATCAGGGGTTTGACACCGTTGATGCGAATACCCGTCTGGGCTTTGCTATTGATGCCCGCGATTTTTCGGTCGCGGCGCGGATGCTTGAATTACTTGGTGTCGAAGGAGTGCGGCTGCTGACCAACAATCCGGAAAAAGTGGACGGATTGCAAAAGGCAGGCATCAAAGTCGATGAGCGGCTACCACTTAAAATAACGGCCAATCCCCACAACGCGCATTATCTGGAAACGAAGAAAAGCAGGACGGGTCACGCGCTGTAGGCTGACATGATTTAAGCAAATTAGCGGAAAGGACGCGGCAACCCGCGCGGGTCTTCTACCCCCGGCGCAGGCCGCTGCTCGCGGCGGCCACCTGTTGCCCTTTCAATAAACCCTTCATCCAGCAGTTCGGGCTCCGACGTGGGAACGAGGCCCGGGTCTCTGATCACGGGATCGCCCTCAATGGGCATGCCGTTTTCATCGAACAGCAGAAATTCCTCTTCCTCACCAAGCAAGGGCTCTTCGCCTTCAAGTCTTTCAGGGAAGGTAACCTCAGTGGCGAATTTCTCCATCGGACGTCCTGCTACGGCAACGCGCATAAACGCTGCCCAAGCCTGTGCCGGAGCACGGCCACCTTCAAGCCCGCCAATTGACCGCGCGTCGTCACGGCCCATCCATACACCCGTTGTGAGACCACTTGAAAAGCCAAGAAACCACCCGTCCTTGTTGCTTGACGTGGTGCCGGTTTTGCCGGCGACCGGTCGACCGATATTGGCCGCACGACCAGTGCCTGTGGCAACTGCCGTCTGCATCAAATCGGTCATGGCGCCTGCGACCCAATCATCCACCAACTGCACCGAACTTGAAGGCTTCGCCGCGTACAGAAGCTCGCCATCAATCGTGGTGACCTTGGAAATGCCGTAAGGGGTCACGTTACGACCATTCGCCGCGACCGCAGCAAAAGCCTGTGTCATGTCGATAACGCGCGTTTCTGATGTGCCAAGCACCATGGAAGGCAAGGTATTGACGGGCGTGGTGATCCCGAATCTGCGCGCCATGTTTGCAATGCTGCTGGTGCCGACTTCCTGCCCGATTTGAGCGGCAATAGTGTTTTTCGAATACGCAAAGGCTGTTCGCAAGGAAATCGAACCAGCATAATTGCCACCACTATTTTTCGGTTGCCAACCATCGATTTCTACGGGCTTGTCTTCGACGATGTCTTCAGGTCGAAACCCTGCTTCCAACGCCGTTAAATAGACGAACAATTTCCACGCAGAACCCGGTTGCCGGACCGCAGTGACCGCGCGGTTGTAATTGCTGGTGACATAATCGGTGCCCCCGACCATTGCTTTGACAGCCCCATCCCGGTCAATAGCCACCAATGCGCCCTGCGCCCCGCGTGGGACGTTTGAGGCAATCGCAGTGGTTGCTGCACGCTGCATCTTGAGATCAAGCGTCGTCCACACATCGATCGGTTTTTCGGTCTCGTCGATGAGGCCATCCAGCTGCGGCAAAACCCAGTCGGTGAAATAACGGACGCTATCCTGCGGTGATTCATCTGCCAGCTTCACTTCGGCCGGCTCAACGCTCGCTGCCTCGGCAGCTGTAATCATGCCGGCGTCCTGCATGACCTTGACGACGACAGTGGCCCGGTCCAATGCCGCCTGTGCATCGGCTGTTGGCGAATAACGGGATGGTGCCTTAACCAAGCCTGCAATGATGGCTGCTTCCGCAAGGCTGATATTCTCCGCGCCATGGTCAAAGAACCGGCGGCTCGCAGCATCGACGCCATATGCGCCGCCGCCAAAATACACCTTGTTCAGATAAAGCTCCAGAATCTGGTCTTTGGAAAATTTGGTCTCCATAGCCAGCGCAAGAATGATTTCACGTATCTTGCGGCCAAATTCCTTATTGTTGTTAAGATAGATGTTACGTGCAAGCTGTTGCGTGATGGTCGAGCCGCCCTGAGTCCATCGCCCTTCTGCCGCGCGCACATAGAACGAACGGGTAATACCAATGGGGTCGACACCGGGATGCAAATAATAACGGCGATCTTCTACCGCGACCATCGCGTCTTTCATTTCGGACGGCAGCTGGTTTATCGTCAACCAACGCCCGAAACTCGGACCGAGCGACTGAATAACAGTGCCGTCGGCTGCTCGAACCCGGATCATCTGCCCATTGGGCGATGCCTTCAAATCTTCAAAGCTGTCAATTTCCCCGCGGGCGATGGCAACAAAAATACCAAGCACCATCACGCCCAGTAACACTGCGACAACGCCCGCTTTGGCGATGCGTAAAAACCACGTTCCCATTGGGCCACGTTCTTTCGAGATCTTGCGTGTGCGTGCCATGGCGGCGGTGTTAATCGGTCCCGGACTCGCCGACAAGCGCGTTCTTAGTCGGGGTCGAATGCAAGCGCGGCGCTGTTAATGCAGTATCTAAGTCCGGTTGGTCCGGGCCCGTCAGGAAAGACATGGCCCAAATGCCCCTCACAGGCGGCACAGCGTACTTCGGTACGCACCATGCCGTGCGACACGTCCGTATGTTCCTCGACAACCTGGCTGTCGGCAGGCGCGGTGAAGCTGGGCCAGCCTGAACCGCTGTCGAATTTCGTATCGGAGGCAAATAATGTTGTTCCGCACCCGGCGCAGCGGAATTCGCCATCGCGCTTTTCGTCGGTCAGTTGACCAGCAAAGGCGCGCTCTGTGCCAGCCTCGCGCAGGACATGATATTGCACCGGGTCTAACTCTGCACGCCATTCGGCATCGGACTTGATTACTTTTTCCATCGAAAGCACCTTTCGTATGTGGAATGTGGTGTTGCTGGCAAAGCGGTTCAAGGGCGGGGCTTAACAGTTATTTTACCACGATTCCGATATACCGCGCAGGCTATGACAGGACCAGGTCATAAGCTACGCGCTGTGGGAGCGTTGGGGCTATTGCCGTTGCTATTGGCCGCGGGAGAAGGTGCTTGCCTTTTGTGCGCCAGCGACGAAACCCAAATGACATCAGTGGCCGAACGCAGCATACCCTTGTCTATCGAAATAACGACCAAACTTGATTTTAGCCGTGCTGCCTTGCCGGCATCGGGCGGCGGCCGGATTGACCTTGACCCCCAAAGCGGGAATAAAAGGGTTCATGGCGGCGTTGTTGATCTTGGCGGCGCCGCGCTGGCGGGAACTGCTATCGTTAAAGGTGAGCCCGGACGGGCGATACGTATCGAGATACCAAGCAGCGCACGCATGACTTCGCCAACTGGTGGCGTCGTCACTATCACTGGGTTACGCACAAATCTGGTGGGCGGCTCGCGCCTAGACTCCACGGGACGTCTTAACTTTTCATTTGGCGGCACATTGGTCGTTCAAGGGCACGTCTCAGGCACGTTTCGTGCTCGAATACCTATTACTGCCCAGTATCAGTGATTACCCGCGCCGTGCTGCGGCCCGCGCAATGCGCACGAGCTCCTCTTCCAATATGGTGATGGCAAGGCCTTCGCGGACCTGCATCAATTTTGATTCGACCTCAAGCAAATGGCTGTTCAGACCCGAAAGGCGCACAGATGGCCAGCGGGCCAGTTGTTGCGCATAGCTGTCGGCATCTTTCCAGAAAATGGAGCGCGTTGCCTTGACGACGGCGCCAGGATTTGCGCCATTGTCGACCTTCGCGCGCATGGCAGCAAGCATGGTTACACGGCGTTGCATCGCTCGAATGATGCGGATGGCGTCAACCCCCATGTCACGCGCGGCGGCCAACTCGCGGCCAGTGCCACGCAAGTCGCCGCCCATGACCAGATGCACCAGTCCGTTCACATTTTCTTCTCCGGTTTCGGCGGACAGGGCCTCGAATACGGGTATTTTGACCGTCGCGGGGCGCTGCGGTGACGCGTCATAATACAACGACAGTTTTTCGATTTCGGCCTGCGCCAGCTTTCGGTCTTGCCCAGTATAGCGCGCAATACGCGCGGCCAGCGGTCTATCGATTTTTAGACCCGCCGTCGCCGCATAAGCGATAACCGAAGCGGCGGCATCACCCTCTTCCGGCAAATAACAGATATGCGCCATCGCGCGCGGATGGGCTTCCGCCAGTTTGCGTAATTTGCTGGCTTTGGTCAGGTTGCCAGCAGTTGCGATGACGGGGTTTACGTCGCCTTCAAGCGCGAGCAAATTCTCGACTGCCGCCAGCCCTTCCTCGCGGCGGAAATTCAAACGGATATGCCGTTTGTCGCCAAATAACGAAAGTGCAGATGCTTCATCGGCTAATAAGGCCGGGTCATTGCGGATTCGATCACTGTCGATGTCGATGCGTTCCGATCCAGCCAGCTGCGCGGTCATTTGCGCGGCAATATCGGCTACCGCCGATTCATCCTGCCCGAATATGAAAAATAGCCGGACATCGGGCCGTGCGTTGATGGCACTTACAAAGCTGCGTTCTTTTGCGCTGCTCATTCGCCGCGGGCGTAGATGGAAAGTCGCGTGACAATCTGGTCCGCGACCTTCTGCGTTAGATTTTCAAGCGCGCTGTTTTCCCCGGCGATCGTGGCATATTCCGAACTGACGACGTCAATACCGGCGTCTGATCCTGCAGTCGCATCAAGCACAGTTTCCCCGGTGGCGATGGAGACAAGCTGATAACGGGCACGCAAGGTCCGCCGCTCGCGCGTGACAGTGTCATCAGCCCGTACGCCAAAGCCCTCGATCTGATCGTCGAGCGCGACAATGAGTCTGAATTGCGCATTGCTGCTCTCTTGACCGCCCAAGCGGTCATTCAACGCGTTGCGCATTAGCCATCCGCTTTTACCCTCAATGGGTGCGACGCTGATCGTTCCAAGGGTGCTTGCAACCGCACCTTTTGATCCGCCACTGTACAATGGCTGCAGACCGCAAGCGGACAACATTAAAACGAAAAGGGCCGGGGCGATGAAACGGTTCATAGGACGATGTTAACCAGCCTGTCGGGTACGACGATGATTTTTTTAATTTCTGCCCCGTCAACGGCATGCTGAACCTTTTGGCTAGCGAGTGCAAGTGCCTCCATCTCCGCTTGAGCCAGGCCCTTGGCGACAGTGAGTGTATCGCGCAGCTTGCCTCGGACCTGAATGGCAATGGTAACCTCGTCTTCATCAAGCAACGCTGGGTCAACCTCTGGCCATGCAGCGTCAGCGATAAGTCCGCCGCCCAGTTGCGGGCCAAGCTGCGTCCAGGCCTCTTCCGCCAAATGCGGCACCATAGGTGATGACAACAAGACGATTGTCCGAATGGCGGCATCACGGCTGGCCGATGGTGCGGCTTTCTCGATGGCGTTGGCAAGGTCGTATATCTTGGCAACTGCCTTGTTAAAGGCAAGCGCTTCGATATCCGCGCCCACGCCCGCAATTACCTGATGCGTTTTGCGGTCCAGAGCCTTGTCCGAACCTTCCGTGCCGCTCACTTGTGATGTCAGACGCCATAAACGCTGCACAAAGCGCCAGCAGCCCTCAATACCCGCTTCGGACCATTCCAGATCGCGTTCGGGCGGGCTGTCGGAAAGCATGAACCAGCGAACGGCGTCTGCGCCATATTGGTCCACAATGTCATCGGGATCGACGACATTCTTTTTGGATTTGGACATTTTTTCGATGCGGCCAGCGACGGCAGGCGCACCGCTGTCGATGATGGTCCACATGTCGCCCTCGCGGCGAACCTGTTCGGGGCTCAGCCACGTGCCTTTCGCGTCCTGATACGTCTGGTGCGTCACCATGCCCTGAGTGAACAAAGAAGCGAATGGCTCCTTCACATCGATCAGACCGATATGGCTCAGCGCGCGGGTCCAGAAACGCGCATAGAGCAAATGCAAAATCGCGTGTTCGACACCTCCGATATACTGGTCAACCGGAAGCCATTTTTCGGCAACCGCCCGATCAAAGGGCTTGTCATGTGGCTGGCTCGCAAAGCGGACAAAGTACCAGCTTGAATCGACAAAGGTGTCTAGCGTATCAGTTTCACGGCGGGCGGGCAGGCCGCAGCTTGGGCAGTCAACCTTGCTGAATGTCGGATGACGGTCCAGCGGATTGCCCGGAATGTCGAAGCTTACATCTTCGGGTAGCTTTACCGGCAACTGGTCATCAGGCACGGGAACGGCGCCACAGGTCTGGCAATGGATGATGGGTATGGGCGTACCCCAATAACGCTGACGCGAAACGCCCCAATCACGCAGACGATATTGTGTCTGGCCAACTCCCCAGCCTTCGGCCTGCGCCTTGGCGATCACATCAGCCTTGGCTTGATCGATGGTCATGCCATCCATCCAGTGCGAATTCACGATCGTGCCGGGACCAGTGAAAGCAACATCGCCTTTAAAGTGGCTGTCGGTCAAATCGCCATCGGCAACAACGCGCGTCACGGGCAAATCATATTTGCGGGCGAAGTCGAGATCGCGCTGATCATGTGCGGGGCAGCCAAAAACCGCCCCTGTGCCATAGTCCATCAACACGAAATTGGCGACATAGACCGGCAAATGCCAGCTGGCATCAAGCGGGTGCTCGACGGTCAGGCCAGTGTTGAACCCACGCTTTTCAGCAGTTTCAATGTCCGCAGCTGTTGTTCCACCCTTGCGGCATTCCTCTATGAAGGCCTGCAAATCGGGGGCATTGGCGGCGAGCTTCTGTGCGACCGGATGATCGGCTGCAATCGCGACGAAGCTTGCGCCGAACATCGTGTCGGGCCGGGTCGTGAAGACGTCGATGCCAGCGGTCCCGCCGGGAAAGCGAAAGGTGCATTTCAAACCCTGCGATTTACCGATCCAGTTTTCCTGCATCAACCTCACCTTGTCTGGCCACTGGTCAAGCGAGCCCAGCCCAGTGAGCAACTCGTCTGCAAAATCGGTAATTTTCAGGAACCACTGGCTCAGTTTGCGGCGCTCGACCAGCGCGCCGGAACGCCACCCCTTGCCATCGATGACTTGCTCGTTGGCGAGCACGGTCATGTCAACGGGGTCCCAGTTCACCGCCGATTCCTTGCGGTACACAAGCCCTGCGGCATATAGCTTTAGAAAAAGCGCTTGTTCATGGCCATAATATTCCGGTTCGCATGTCGCGAGTTCACGCGTCCAGTCAATCGCGAAACCAAGCCGTTTCAACTGTGCTTTCATGTTCGCGATATTGTCGCGCGTCCAGCCGCCGGGGTGGACATTCTTTTCCATCGCCGCGTTTTCGGCAGGCATGCCAAATGCGTCCCAGCCCATGGGGTGAAGCACTTCATGCCCCGTCATGCGCTTGTAGCGCGCCAAGACGTCGCCCATGGTGTAGTTGCGGACATGACCAATATGAATCCGGCCCGACGGATATGGAAACATTTCAAGGACATATGCGCGGGGCTTGGACGAATTGTCATCCGCGACAAAACTGCGGCGTTCTTCCCAAATCTTTTGCCACCGCGCGTCGGCGACGTGCGGGTTAAAACGCTCTGTACTGGACATCAAAATTACCCGGTGATGGACGACCGACGAAGGTCACGTGCCTTGGTGAGGATGACAGCTTCTAGCTTCTGCACAGTGGCTGCGCGCAACGGTGCTGCCACCCACTGTCCATTTTGCGAAACTTCGCGGCTGCCGGCAACGCGCAGGGCGTCGGCGCGAAGGTCCTGATCAAGGATAGAAATCGTCAGCTTGACGCGCTCGCCAGGGCTTTGCGGATTTACATACCAGTCGGTGACAATGACGCCTCCTGCCGAATCGGTCTGAACCAACGGCATAAACGACA
>NZ_JBKBQV010000047.1:0-21137 GCF_046292425.1 Sphingorhabdus sp. | reverse complement strand
ATGATGTGGCCGTCCTCGATGGCGGCATCGCCAAGTGGAAGGCTGAAGGGCGCCCGTTGGAAACCGGCAAGCCAGCCTTGCGTCACCGTCACTTTACCGTCTGGAAAGACGACAAGGCTGTACGGAACAAGGCGGACATGCTCGCTAATTTGCACAGCAAGGAAGCCAGCGTGGTGGACGCGCGAGGCGCAGGCCGCTTTACTGGTGAAGAAGCCGAGCCCCGTCCGGAAATGGCGTCAGGACATATTCCTGGCAGCCGCAATCTGCCATACAGCAACCTGTTCAACGCCGATGGCACATGGAAGCGCGGCGATGAATTGACGCAGGCATTTGCCGACGCTGGCGTTGACCTCAGCAAGCCGATGATCACCACATGTGGGTCAGGCATGACGGCTGCCGTCGTCTTGTTTGGCGCGCGGATGACCGGGAAGACCGACGTCTCGCTTTATGACGGCAGCTGGTCGGAATGGGGATTAGACAAGGATACTCCCAAAGCACAAGGTGCGGCTTGAGTTCTGAGAAGCCTCAAAAGCCGGCCACGAAATCAGTTACTGCAGGACGAAGGGGTGCGCTAACGGGGCCCGTCGTTAACGTGCCTGTCTGGCGTGCCAGCACGCATTTATATGAAAATGTTGCCGCGTTGGAGGCAGGTAAATCAGGCAACCACGATGGCCGTTTCTTTTACGGACGCCGCGGTTCACCAACGCAATGGTCATTGGCCGAAGCGCTTACAGAAATGGAACCCGGCGCGGACGGAACCATGCTGTATCCATCAGGCGTGGCAGCAATTGCCTGTGCCTTATTGTCCGTTCTCAAGGCCGGAGACGTCTTGTTGATGACGGATAATGCATATGATCCAAGCCGGTCGTTGGCTGATGGTTTTCTGAAGCGATTTGGCGTTGAGACCCGCTATTTTGATCCTCTGATCACCGACTATGATCTTTTATTCTGCGACCGCACCAAGGCGATATTGCTTGAATCACCTGGAAGCCTGACGTTCGAAGTTCAGGATATTCCCGCCATTTGCCTAGCCGCCAAAAAGCGCAATGTGGTTACGTTGCTCGATAACACATGGGCCACATCCTATTTCCATACGGCGCTCGAAAAGGGCGTCGATATGGCGATCCTGTCGTGCACCAAATATATTGTTGGTCACAGTGACGTCATGATGGGCAGCGTTACCACACATAAGAAATATTGGACCAGACTGCGCCAAACCGCGCAGCAGCTTGGCCAGACGGTGTCGCCCGACGACGCATATCTTGCCAGCCGCGGCCTGCGCACCTTGTCCGTGCGGATGAAAGCGCATGAGACATCGGCGCTCCAAATTGCGAAATGGCTACAAAGGCAGCCTGACGTTGCTGCTGTGTTTCATCCCGCATTACCGGACTGCCCAGGGCACGCATTTTGGAAACGCGATTTCACCGGATCCACCGGGCTGTTTTCATTCGTGCACAAAGGTGACGCAGCTACCGCTGCTGTCTTTGTTGATGCGCTTGAACTGTTCGGTATCGGCTACAGCTGGGGGGGCTTCGAAAGCCTTGCGTTGCCCGTTCATCCCGAAAAGTACCGCTCGGTTGTACCCTGGAATAAAGCAGGGACGCTTATCCGGCTACAAATCGGGCTTGAAGACACTGACGATTTGGTCGCCGATCTCGGCCAAGCCTTTGCGAGGGCACGCGACGTATAGATTCAACGAGTTGGCTGCGGCACGTCGCCGGAATAATCGTAAAATCCGCGCTTCACCTTTCGGCCATACCATCCGGCCTCGACATATTTCTGCAGCAAAGGTGCTGGCCGGAATTTTGGATCGCCGGTGGATTGGAACAGCACTTTGGTGATCTCAAGACATGTATCAAGCCCGATAAAATCCGCCAAGGTTAGTGGTCCCATGGGATGATTAAGGCCCAGTTGGCAGGCAGTGTCGATATCGCGAATGCTGGCAACACCCTCGCCCAAGGCAAAGCATGCTTCGTTAATCATCGGCATCAGAACGCGATTCACGATGAAACCGGGCGCATCATTGGCAAACACCAATTGCTTGCCGAGCGCTTCCCCATATTTGCGCACGACGTCGACAGCCGCATCGGTCGTCGCAAGCCCGCGAATGACTTCGATAAGGCCCATGACAGGTACCGGGTTGAAAAAATGCACACCAATGAACCGTTTTGGGTCAGGCGATGATTGCGCCAGCCGGGTAATGGGTATTGATGATGTGTTCGATGCCAGAATTGCCTGATGACCCAGCACCCTGCCCACCGCCTCAAATATCTTGCGCTTGATCTCTTCGCGCTCGGTCGCGGCCTCGATAATCAAACCCGCATCAGCCATCGGCTCGTAGCTACCTACTGGTACAATGCGCGATAACAATGTGTCAGCTGCATCCTGCCCCATTTTATCTTTAGCAATCAGGCGGTCTAACGCTTTCCCAATAGTCGCCTTACCGTCCTCTGCCTTGGCAAGATCAAGGTCGGACAAATACACATAATATCCCGCAGCGGCGCTCACCTGCGCGATCCCGGCACCCATTTGACCTGCTCCAATGACTCCCACTGCACGCATTTTTTCGCTCCGGCTTACGACGATGCTTTGGCCCTAGCGGAGGTCATACAAAAGCGCTAGCTTCGGAAATATGCACAAGACGTTTATTTGGCTGGCATTTTTGGCAGCAACAATATTGCCGGCATTCCACGCAGCGGCGGCAGTTACACCGGGCAAGGTACAAATTTACAAGGACTGGGCGGTCGGCTGCGACAATGGGCTTGATTGCCAAGCGGTAGCTTTGCAGGATGACAAACTGGTTGAGCAGCATCTGTCGGTTGTCGTAACCCGGACTGCAGGTGCAAGCACTTCACTGATCATCAGCATTTCATCAAATTCTCTCGAGCCCGGCCGATATTTGGTACGCGTTGACAACAAAACGCTGACGCGCGACGTTACGAAAGTCCTCGGTCAACCAATTCAGGTGACGGACGCCGCCGCCCTGAACCTGGCGCGCGCAATGGCGCGCGGGAACACTGTAAGGTTACTAGACGACACAGGTAACGAACTTGGCAAAGCGTCGCTAGCCGGGGCATCGGCAGCGTTCCGCTATATCGACGCCCAGCAAAGCCGCGCTGGTGTCAGAAATGCTATTGTCGCCATATCTGGCAAACCAAAGACAGGCAGGCGGCCCGCCCTCCCTGTCATCACGGCGCGCAGGATCAGGCCCGACAATGTTCTTCCTGACACGGCGTCGTTAATCGCTTTGTCTGACAGCAATCCTTGCGGCGCGGAGCGGTTCGAGTCGAGCGAAGATACCGCATTTAGCCTCGGCATTGGCGGCTCCGGACCCCAGGCTTTGGTTCTCGTGACCTGTGGCAGGGGCGCTTATAACGTTTCGTCAGGTATTTACACCGCCCGGCGCGACAAAAAAGGCGCATGGACGTTCGAACCTACAAAATTCGATTATGGTGCAACCGGCTTTACCGCCGAGAGCGGGATACCCATTCTTGTGAACACCCGCTGGGACCCGGCGGCGCAGACGATCAGCACTTATAATAAGGCGCGCGGTCTTGGTGATTGTGGCTCTTCGGCCAGCTATGTGTGGGATGGACAAATGTTTCGCATGATCTCCGCCAGCTTTATGGGCGAATGCCGCGGATCTTCGGATTGGATACCGACCTGGCGCGCTGAAGTCAGACTTACTCCTTAAGCTTGGGCTGGCAATTTCTACAAATTCTCCTTAAGCGCGGCGGCAGTGCGCATCCTTTAGGCAGAAAGTCGTTTAACCATGGCCACCCCTGTTCGTAATGCCCCATTGAGAGTGGGGCTAGCTGGTCTTGGAACCGTGGGTAGTGGCGTCATCCGGTTAATCGAAGAAAATGCTGTGCTCATCGCCCGCAGGGCTGGCCGCGAGATAAAGATCGTTGCTGTAACGGCGCGGGACCGGACGAAAGACCGTGGCGTTGACCTGTCGACGTACCGCTGGGTCGATGACATGGGTGAACTGGCCACCGCTGATGATATTGACGTAGTAGTGGAACTTGTCGGCGGATCCGATGGCCCGGCGCTTACCCTTGCGCGCGAAACTTTGTCAGTTGGTCGCGCATTGGTAACTGCGAACAAGGCAATGATCGCACATCACGGGGCTGAACTTGCGGCACTTGCCGAAGGCAAACAGGCGGCGCTCAAATTCGAAGCTGCTGTCGCTGGCGGCATTCCTGTCATCCAGGGGCTGCGCGATGGGGCGGCGGCCAATCGCATTGACCGCGTCTATGGCATCCTGAACGGCACCTGCAATTTCATTTTGTCGACCATGGAGCGCGACGGGTTGGACTTTGCCCAAGTCCTTGCGGATGCGCAGGCCAAGGGATTTGCAGAGTCCGACCCGTCGTTCGACATTGACGGGGTTGATGCTGCGCATAAGCTTTCCATACTCGCATCGCTGAGTTTTGGATCGGTCATCGACTTTGGCGGTGTCGAAGCGCGCGGTGTCCGTAAAATTCTTGCTGCAGACATCGCACAGGCCAAAACCTTGGGCTATCGCATTCGCTTGATTGGTCTTGCCGAAATTGACGGCGACAACGGGTCGGCCAATATCTTCCAACGCGTCGAACCGTGCCTTGTCCCGTTAAGCCATCCCTTGGCGCATGTGACTGGTGCAACCAATGCCGTGGTAGCAGAGGGCAATTTTTCCGGGCGCCTGTTATTTCAGGGCGCTGGTGCCGGCGACAAGCCCACAGCATCAGCAGTGGTGGCCGATCTCGTCGACATTGCGCGCAAGGAGACAGGTCCTGCATTTTCTATGCCATCGGCTGAACTGGAAAAGTTTCCACGGGCATCGGCTGCGCACAGGATCAGCAAGACGTATTTGCGAATGCTGGTGGCTGACCGGGTTGGCGTACTCGCCGAGATCACTGCCGCGATGCGCGACGCAGGCTTATCGATTGAAAGCCTGATCCAGACCGAAGCGAGCGACGACGGGTCGGCGCTGATCGCGATGGTTACGCATGCCGGGCCGGAGCAAGCGATAAACGACACCATTGCTGCGCTCTCAACGTCCGATAGCTTGCTTGGCGAGCCAATGGTTATGCACATTTTGGGGGCATAGCCTTTGTCCTACATATTGATCGCGATGAGAGCGACGTCGAGGGCTGACATAAGCAAACCACGACAAGCAATCTCGACAACAGCCTTTGCCTTCACTATCGGAACCTAAGCTTCCAAATACCGTTCCGCATGGGTCGCATCGTTTGCGCGCCCCTGATCTCAGATAGCTAGGAAATACAAATGACTGCACCAAGCCAAATCCTCGACCGTGTCCTTGTTCTGGAAATGGTGCGGGTGACGGAGGCTGCAGCCATAGCAGCGGCGAAGCTGATTGGTCGAGGCGATGAGAAAGCTGCGGATGCCGCCGCTGTCGAGGCGATGCGCGCTGCGCTGAACGAATTGTACATGGATGGCACCGTGGTCATTGGCGAAGGTGAGCGCGACGAAGCCCCAATGCTGTTCATTGGCGAAAAGGTGGGTTCTGCCATTGGCACTGGCCCAAAAATCGATATTGCGCTTGATCCGTTGGAGGGTACCACCATAACAGCAAAGGCTGGACCAAATGCGCTTGCGGTGCTGGCGGTGGCGGAAGAAGGCAATCTGCTCAACGCGCCTGATGTCTATATGGATAAAATTGCTGTTGGCCCAGGTTATTCTCCGAATATCGTCAACCTCGACAAATCGGTTTCTGAAAATGTCGCAGCCGTCGCAGCGGAAAAAGGCGTGTCGTCCCATGAGCTTATCGTCTGCGTACTTGACCGTCCGCGCCATGAAAAGCTGATAGCCGAACTGCGTGCCATTGGGTGCGGCGTCATGCTTATCCCAGATGGCGATGTTGCTGGCGTCATCGCAACCACTGACCCCGATACCACCGTCGACATCTACATGGGCAGCGGTGGAGCACCTGAGGGCGTTCTGGCGGCAGCAGCGTTACGTTGTGTCGGCGGCCAGTTCAAGGGCCGCTTGCTTTTCCGCAACGACGATGAACGGTTGCGTGCGCGCAAATGGGGCATTGAGGATCTGGACAAAATTTACGACCTTGAAGAGCTTGCCAAGGGCGATTGCATCTTTGCCGCAACTGGCGTTACGCATGGATCGTTGCTTGAGGGCGTGAAAACCTTGCGCGATGGCCGCGTCACCACCGAAAGCGTCGTTATGCGCGCCTCTTCGGGAACGGTTCGCTGGGTCAAAAGCGAGCACCGCAAAGCTGACCATCTCGGTTAATCTAGTTGACCAACTGGTCCAGCAAATTCGCAAATGCACACTTTGCGATAATCTGCCCCTTGGACCAAAACCAATCGTTCAGGCGTCTGCATCTGCGCGCATATTGATTGTGGGGCAAGCGCCCGGCCGGATTACACATGCCAAAGGTCGCCCGTTTGATGATGCCAGCGGTAAGCGGTTGCGGGCTTGGCTGGGCGTCACAGACGATGTCTTTTACGACCCCAGCAAAATCGCCATTGTCCCCATGGGATTTTGCTTTCCGGGAACCGGATCTGGCGGAGACGCCGCTCCTCGCCCGGAATGCGCACGGCATTGGCGGCGGCCACTGCTCGACGCGATGCCGCAAGTAGAACTCTCCATATTGCTTGGCCGACACGCCCTCGAATGGCACCTTGGCATGGACAAAACCGCAACGTTGACTCAGACAGTGGAGAATTGGCGCAGCTATTGGCCAGAAAACCTTCCGTTGCCGCATCCCTCCCCACGCAATAACCGCTGGCTGAAGCGTAATCCGTGGTTCATTGGCGAAGTCATTCCCATCCTGCAGGAACGCGTCAAGGCGCTGCTGGCCGTTTAATAAATTCCCATTTGCAGACCCGTGGCAAGCTGTTCGCCGAGGTCCGCAGCAGAGGACAAGTCGGCAGTATCGATGATCTTGGGCGCCAGTATTTCGTCTTTGGTCTGCGCAAGGGTGCAAACAATGACGCTCGGGGCAATCTGCCGCAGTCGCCAGCCAGTGGCGATACGCTCGGCCTGCGCTACTGCATTGCGTCCGTCGGAACCCGCGCAGACGATCATTACATAAGGCCGCCCGTTCAGTGCGCCGAGGCAAGGGTAATAAGATCGGTCAAAAAAGCTTTTCATGCCGCCGCTAATCGCCGCCAGATTTTCGGGGAAAACGAATAGATAGCCGTCCGCCCGCAACATATGTTCAGCGCTTGCCTCTGCGGCGTTCAAAATAAGCACATCGACATCCTGCACCCGGGCCGCACCATCATGCGCCGCCTGCGCTAGGCTTTCAGAACCACCAGTCATACTGTGCCAGATTATTGCCACTTGCTTCATCCCCACTTGCTAGCACCAGCAGCGCGCCATAGGGAAGCAACATGAAGCCCGTCCTCAATATTCAACACTCGATCCTCGACCAAGCCTGGCACTGGCGCGGCAGCGGGACTGATGGCCGCGACCCCGACTTTCAACCGGATGATCTCGTTACTCAGTTGTTGATGGCGCGTGGCGTTCTACGCGACGATATTGAACGTCACCGCAGCCCGACCATTCGCAATTTCATGCCAGACCCGTCAATATTCCAGGACATGGACCATGCCGCGCTGAGACTGGCGCAAGCCGTTGAGGCGGGAGAGCAAATCACCGTCTATGGCGACTATGACGTTGACGGCGCGACTAGCGCGGCTTTGCTAATCCGTTTGCTACGCATGTTGGGGTTGAACGCAGGCTATTACATTCCGGATCGCCTGATGGAGGGCTACGGTCCGTCGGGTGAAGCGCTCGTCCGCATCGGCGATGGCGGAAGCCGCTTGATCGTCACCGTCGATTGCGGTGCTATGGCTTATGATGCCCTGTCGCAGGCAAAGGCCGCTGGGCTTGAGGTCATTGTCGTAGACCATCATAAATGCGCCGCAGAGCTTCCTGAGGCGTTTGCGCTGGTCAACCCTAACCGGCTGGACGAAACCGACGATGCAGCCTCCCACGGGCATCTGGCAGCAGTTGGTGTGGCATTCCTTCTCGGCGCGGCGTTGATACGCACTTTGCGCGGGCGTGGCTATTTTGCCGCTCGGCCCGAACCCCGGATCATGGACCTGCTTGATCTTGTCGCTTTAGGCACGGTGGCCGATGTCGCGCAACTTCGCGGGCTAAACCGCGCGTTTGTGGCGCAAGGGCTTAAGGTCATGGGTGCCCGCCGCAATATTGGCCTTTCGGCGCTCATACAAGCCAGCCGCCTAACACGCGCGCCGATATGCTCCGACTTGGGCTTTGCCCTGGGCCCACGCATCAACGCTGGCGGCCGGGTCGGAAAATCCGACCTTGGCGTGCGTTTGTTGATCACTGAAGATGCAGTTGAGGCACAAGACATCGCGATAGAACTGGATCGCCTCAACGAAGAACGCCGCGCAATTGAATCAGTTGTGCAAGAAGAAGCCGAAGCCATGCTTGCCGGCCAGCATAACCGCGCAGTGGCATTGTTATCGGGCAACGGCTGGCACCCCGGTGTCATTGGCATTGTCGCTGGCAGGATCAAGGAAAAGACGGGCAAGCCATCCATCGTCATTGCGGTTGATGAACATGGCGTCGGTAAAGGCTCCGGCCGTTCGATTGCTGGTGTCGATCTGGGCGCGGCCATCATTTCAGCGCGTGAAGCTGGATTGCTCGTGTCAGGCGGGGGCCACGCGATGGCCGCTGGGCTCACCGTCGCGTATGACAAGATTGAAGCTCTGGCCGATTGGCTTGACGAACGGTTAGCAACTGACGTCGCCAACGCTTCGGGGGTAAAGGCGCTATTGATAGACGCGATTGTCGCGCCGCGGGGTCTTAACCCGTTATTCGTCGATGCAATGGAGTCCGCTGGCCCGTATGGCATGGGTTGGCCCGGCCCCCGCGTTGTGACGGGGCCGCTGCGCATTATCAAATGCGATATCGTCGGAAAGGACCATGTTCGCGCGATTGTAGCCGGCGATGATGGCCAGTCGTTTAAAGCTATGGCATTCCGCCAGGGCGAGACCATTCTTGGCCAGACAATGCTCCACGCAGATCGCGGCCGCCGATATTGGTTTGCAGGCCGCGCAAAGACCGATGACTGGGGCGCGACACCAAAAGCGGAGCTGCATGTCGACGACATCGCATTCGCCGATTGAATTTGCATGAACTTGCCCTTGACGTGTCCGGAACGAATCCGTAAAGGCGCGGCTCGCCAAGCGATTGGCCCCTTCGTCTAGCGGTTAGGACGCGGCCCTTTCACGGCTGAAACACGGGTTCGATTCCCGTAGGGGTCACCATCCATTCTGATATTCCTTGGGAAACAAAATGGTGGTGTTCATGATGTTGCTGATGCGTGAGCTTCGAGATTTTCTGGCACTGCGTCACGCACCGTTTATTTTGGGTACATCTAGAATTTAGCGCTCCCGTCCTGCCTCATCTATTGTTTGGGACAAAGGCGACAACAGATATTGGATAATACGCCTTTCCCCCGTTTTGATTTCGATCTGCGCCGCGAGTCCAGGGCCGATGACCCGGTCATCTCCTCGAACGCTTATCGTACGTTTTAGCAGACGTATTCTGGCGGCATATACCGGGCCTTGACCAGATGGCGGGCGGCCGGCTTCAATTTGCGGGCGATCCAGATTTTGCTGGCTCGTTTCAATGGCATCTCGGCTAATACTATCGACGACACCAGGTATTATGCCATAGTCAGTGAAGTTGAAGGCTTCGAGTTTTACCCGCACCGGCTGTCCTTCGCGGACGAACCCGATGTCCTTGTTCATGATGCTCGCCTCAACCACAACTGCGGCATCGTCTGGGACGATTATCATCAAAGTTTGTGCCGGTTGAACCACGCCGCCTATTGTCGAAATCGCAAGTTGCTGCACTGTGCCTGAAACGGGCGCCCGAAGTTGCTGGAATTCTTGCCGTCGTGCGGACTTAGTCACATCTTCGCGTGACAAGGCTATGGTTTCTTGTGCGCCCGATAATTCGGCGACCGCATTTTTGCGAAAGCTACCTTTTAGTCGCAAAAGTTGCGCGTCAATATTTGCCATGGCGGCACGGGCTTTTGACGCATTCGCCACTTGCACGGCGATGTTTTGAATATGCTCCACCTTCTGTTGTTCAAATTCAAGCAGACGGATTTTGGAAAAATATCCCTTTTCAGCAAGTTCTTTTCGCGCCACAAGCTGCATTTCCATTAAAGGAAGTGTTTGTTTTAGCTTGCTTATTTCAGCTTCCGATCCGGCCAGATCTGCCGCCCGTTCGGCACGCTGCTGGATAAGGCTGGTCCGCTCAGCTTCATATTCCACTATCGACGACTGGACAAAATCTGTCTGCGTTGATGCCGTTTCTGCCGATGCGCCAGCCGGAGCTGTGAATCGCGAGCCACCCTTATTCAAATGGTCGAGCAGTGCCATATTGCGAGCAGCTATTACCTGCGATGTTAACAATTTCTGGTTGGCTTGAGCGGCATCGGCACCGGCAAGTGTTGGGTCCAGTTCAACAAGTAACTGCCCTGCCTCGACATGCTGCCCGTTATGCACGTGTATCTTACGGACATAGCCGATTTCGATCGGCTGGATGATCTTTACATTTCCTGATGGAATGACCTTGCCATTCGCGGTGGCGACCACGTCAACGCGTCCTATTATCGACCACACAAGTGCGAGGGTGAATAACCCGCAAACCGATAGCAGAAGCCAGCGCAAACCGGGACTGGGCGGCTTTTCCATGATTTCCAGCGCCGCTGGCAAAAATTCATGGTCCGACATTGGCTTCGCGTCGGCTTCACTCCGATTATGCTGTTTCCAGCTTTCCTTGAACACAGCCCAATGGCGCACAAAGTTGGGGAACCAACGCTCGATCATGGCTTGATGCCCATTTGCTTGTTATACAGCATGGCATAGCGCCCGTTTGCTGCAAGCAGTTCACTGTGCGTCCCCGTTTCGGTAACTTCACCGCCCTCGACAGTGATTATACGGTTGCACTGGCGGACTGCTGATAGACGGTGTGCGATGATAATCACTGTTCGGCCTTGCGCGATACCCGCTAGATTGTCCTGGATAATCTCTTCACTCTCGGCATCGAGCGCTGAGGTGGCCTCGTCGAAGATCAAAATACGCGGATTGTTGACGAGCGCGCGGGCAATCGCGATGCGCTGCCGCTGGCCGCCGGACAGATTCGCCCCGCGCTCGTCGATGATCGTGTCATAGCCGTGGTTGAGCGACAAAATGAAATCATGTGCACCTGCTAACGTTGCGGCTTTAATCACGTCCTCCATAGGACAGGTTGGGTCACCCAAAGCAATATTTTCGCGCACGGAACGATTGAACAATATGCTTTCTTGCAAAACAACCCCGATCTGTCGCCGCAGCCAAGGAGGGTCCACCAATGCAAGATCAACTCCATCGACCGATACCCTTCCCTGTTCAGGCGTGTAGAGGCGCTGGACCAACTTCGTCAGTGTTGATTTTCCCGAACCGGATGGCCCGACAATGCCGAGCATCTCGCCCGCCCGCACGTCGAGGCTCACGCCACGCAACGCTTCTGGCGCATCAGGGCGATAACGGAAACGCACTTTGTCGAACCGGATGGCACCCGCAATCGGCGGCAGGCTGGCACGAGCCGGGCTGTATTCCGGTTCACCGGGCGCGTTCAATACATCGCCCAGACGTTCTACCGATATACGTACTTGCTGAAAATCCTGCCAGAGCTGGGACAGCCGCAGAATTGGAGCTGCGACTCGACCTGCGAGCATGTTAAACGCCACCAGAGAGCCTACCGAAAGGTCACCTTCAATGACCGCCATGGCGCCAAAATAAAGGATAGCAACAGTGGTGAGCTTCGACACAATCTGAATTAGGTGACTGCCCCAATTGGCAAGCTTGGCGACATCAAAACCGACATTGGTATAGCCTGAAAAAAGTTTCTCCCACCGATCGCGCATTTGCGGTTCGACCGCCATGGCTTTGAGTGTCCCAATACCCGTCACGCTCTCTACGAGGAAGGATTGGTTTTCCGCTCCACGCCGAAATTTCTCTTCGAGCAAATTACGCAAATGGGGAGAGATGAACACCGAAATCGCAACATACAGTGGGATCGAGAGCAGCACAATCAGTGTCAACATCGGAGAGTACAGGTACATCACTGCAAAAAACACAACGGAAAAGAACAGGTCGATGACCACCGTTACAGCGTTAGAAGTGAGAAACTCCCTGATACTTTCGAGCTCCCGCACCCGCGCGATGCTGTCGCCCACCCGGCGCGCCTCGAAGTAGGAGATGGGGAGGTTTAACAGGTGCCTAAACATTTTTGATGAAAGCTCACTATCGATGCGGTTCGTGGTGTGCGCGAACAACCAATTCCGGAGACCCGACATCAAAGTTTCAAAAATTAAGACAACTGCCAAGCCAAAAGCGAGAACCTCAAGCGTGGCCATGGATTGGTGAACCAGCACCTTGTCAATCACCAGTTGAAAGAAGATCGGTGAGACCAGTCCCATCAGCTGAAGGAAGAAAGAGCCAATGAGAACGTCACGGAGAGACCTGCGGTATTTGACCAAGGCCGGGATAAACCAGCTAATGTCGAACGGGCGTCTGTCGCCAACCATCGCTTCGCGGCTCGTCATAAGTAATAGCCGTCCCGCAAATAGCTCAGCTGCTTGCTCCTGGGTCCACACCTCTGGCCGATCAGAATCGCCACGCTGGATCAGGTAAAGCGGGTGCGGACTTTGGCTGTCGATTTTAAGCAAGATCACTGCGTCACCGCCCACAGTTTCTAAAAGCCCGGGAAGCGGAACCTTGTGAATCTCATTCAACGTCGAATTCTTAATGCGCGCGATAAGATTCAGTTGCTTGGAAATCCGCGCAAGGTCTTCAAGACTATATGGTTCATTGCCCTTGCCTCGGGCATGCGCGATTTGATCTGCATCTGCCGGAATGCCAAAAAATTTCGCTAGTAAAACAAAAGACGCCAAGGAATTATTAACAGCGTCGTGTCTGATCGGTTCAGAGATGGCTACATCCTTGTCGAATTCTGGTTTGGAAATTGTCGGCGCTCGCTTCCAGCCCTGCCTCAACCCCGTGATATAGCAAGACTTCTTTTTTATTCGTTAGATATCCTGCGTGATAATTTTTGCAATCCGAACTCGCTTGCGCCCTGAAGGTTAACCAGCGTTGCGACATCATGCAAAATAATCAAATATCGGATCGGACTCTTGCAATCTGTTCGACGAAATGCCGCTGCCATCTGCAAATGAAGCCATAGCTTGCACCATCAGCGAAAGCCGCGGGTCAAATGCACTTACTTCAAGTTCCCGCGATTCCAACATCGCAACGACGGCATTATTTGAAATCATTTGCGACGACTGGCCGAACACCATTGTATACTTTTGCTTTTCGCTTGCCGAGACGATGACATAATTGTGTTCATCCGCATCGATATCAACCGACTGGCCAGCGGTCAGAATGCGTTCACCATAATATCCTCCGACACCGCTAGAAAATTTAATCGTTAACCCCGATTGAGCTGCCGTGATCGTTACCAGACCGTTATTGTACCCGGTCAGATTATAAAAATCTGCATCGTCAGAGCTAACATATTCAGACCGGCTAGCAAAGCGTGAGCGGGTTATGGCCTTGCCAACATCCAGTGAACTCGCAAAATCATTCCCGGTGCGGTCTACGCCCACCAGTTTTAGCACCAGCGCATTGCCGGTGTCGGCAATAAATAGGTCGTCGCCAACCAGGGCAACGTCATTAGGAAGGTTCAGTAGCTTCCCGAATTCGTAACCTCTGTCGGCCCCCACAAGGGTGTGGATATTGCCAGCGCTATCAACATAGCGGATTCGGTTGTTAAAACTATCGGCAATGAACAATGTGCCGTCAGACTCGTAATATGCGAGCCCCGTTGGTGTATTGAGTCCCGCCAAAGCAGCATCGCCACCGTCACCTGAAAAACTGCCACCGCCCTGGTAGGTCGTAAATTTACCGACGCCCGCCGTTGCGACTAATCTTCCGTCAGGAGTCAACTCGACAACACGGTTGTTCCAGGAATCGGCAATGAATATTCGGCCGGCGTCCGTTACCAAGACTCGGTTTGGAACATTTAAGGCCGATTGGCCTGCAACCGCAGTCGATGCCAAGCTTGCCAATCCGTTACCGACGAGGGTGGAAACTATGCCGTCCGCGGAAATTTTTCGAATGGCATGATTAAACGAATCAGCGACATAAATACTGCCATCGGCAGCTACGTCCAAGCCATAGATGGATTGAAAGCGAGCGTTGATACCCAAGCCGCCATCCCCTGAGTAGCCTGACGTTATTAACCCGGCAAAGGGTGACACAGACTGGTCAGGCGCTATTCGCGATATTCGATGATTTGCATCAACAAAATAGACTGAACCATCAGGACCTGCCGCTATGGCATTCGGGTAAAATAATGTGTTGTCTACAGCGTACCCGCTTTGATTGCTCCGCGCTTGTGTCCCATTTCCAGATATTGACCTAATTCTTCCTTGGTCATATTCGAGAACCCGAGGGGTCAAATTATCCAGCATTAGCAATGAACCATTGACCGATTCCAGGTCGACAATAACATTTGAAGTCGAAGAGCGCTGACCATATACTGCCGTCAGGCTGCGGGCCATTAGATCATAGCTATATACGCGGCCACGGTCAGAGTCGGTGATAACAAGATTTGTACCGTCAATCTCCATATAGCTCACATTGGCAAACGGTTCCGGAAAGGGAAATGGGCTTTGCACCAGTGTCCGGTGGTTTAATCGCGTGATTGCAGTATGATTACCAATCAGCAGATCACCCGTTATGGGGTCTTTTACTAACCCTGCTCCAAAGGCCCCGCCAATTTCGAGGTTTGCAAGCAACAGGCCTTGCTCGTTGAACTGCAGGTAACGCTTGGTTCCTCCGTCAGCTGCCAGAACTGAGATTACATCATCATGAAATAATATGTCAATGAACTGCGTTCCGGGTGTAAGGGTGCTGCGGTCATATTCCCAGAAATACCAGCGCCCGATGTCACTGTGCCGCAACACTTTGGTTTCGCCGCTTTGCAAGCGATCGCCCACAATAGTTGCTTCTGCTGCGGTAATAAACGGCTGCCCACGATTATCTCGACCAAGGGCATAAATGTCTCCTAAGCCAACGATTTGGCCATCCACTATTGTGGGCCGCAAATTGTTTGGACTACCCAAAATAGTCTTAACGATACCCGTCTCGAGGTTGATCTCTCGAACGACAAGATTTGACGAATCCACAAAGTAGATTGTTCCATTTTTGTTGTTCAATATCTGTCCAGGCCGATTGATCAGAACCTCTCTACCAATTCCTTGTTCAGTGTAGCCAACGCTATTACCTCCCGCGAGACGCTCGACCTGCCCATCGGAATATATTCGCTCGATCGTCGAAGCATAGGTATTTGTAACAACAATTGATCCATCTGATAGCCGGGTAGCATCGGATGGATAGTTGAATGTTAGTTCATCGGCGCTGAACACCTTATCCGGCTCGCGTCCGAGAATATAGTCAGTGGCAAAGGGCTTTGAAAACCGCTCAAATGATGCCCAACCGCCAACTACCGCCGTTATATTGGATATGACATCCCCAGTGATGTTGACTTGATCTGGAAGCAAAAAAGCCCGCCATTGAAATTGACCTAGCCCTAATTCAATGTCCAACTGCGGCTTTTGGGAGAAGTAGGTCCCAACGCTCTTGGTCCAAGGATCACGTATTTGAATTAGAAAATTTCCTGACGGCGGCGCGTTAAACGAAAAATTCGTCAAGCCGCTGCTAAGACTAATCGGACTGAAAGGGTCACTTTTTACAAGTGCATCCATATACCAATCTATTTTGTCTCGCGTGGCAATGCCCTCCACGAAAGACAGCTTTCCGGCCAGCACATAAGCGCTAAACGAAAAGCCCCTACTACCTGACTCAGCAATTGAAACTAAATATTTTCCATCTTCCAGTTGCAATTCAATGGATGACGAATAATTATAAAAGGCCGTCACATTAGACCCATCAAGCTTGCTTACTGATACATAATAAAACGGCGCCGGCGTTTCATCTTGAAAAGTTATTTTTATTCTGCCGCCATCTAAATCCCGAACTGCAAGTGCGCCGCCGTATATCTCGCTTGCAATAACCAAATCTTCTCGAAAAAATCCGCTCAGTCCATTTCCGGTCAATGAATATCTACCCGGCTCCAAGGAAGACAAATCAATCCACGTTCCGTAGTTATCACTAACAACGCTATTTCCTTCGGGCGTGCGGATAACATAATTCGACACGTCCGCAGGTACGGTCAGACCAACCCGTGTCCGGGCGCTCTCAAACCTGTGTGTAAAGGGCGTCCATCCTCCTTGGACATTACCAAGCCCTTCAATTAGCGCCGGATACATTATGGATGACTGGGCGATACCCAAAACCCGCCACTCGAATGCGCCCAGTCCCAGCTGAAGGGACAAACTATTGTTTTGGCTGAAATATGTTGAAATTGATCTCGTTTGAGGATCGCGTATTTGGATCACATGTTGTGGATTTGTGTCTTCGAATTCAAACAGTCTCGTGCCGGTGTAGTTGGCAACGTCATTAATTTTCGTTCCATAGGTTAAAGAATCCAGAAACCAGTCGGCTCTGTTGACAAGCTCAATGCCGTTAAGTTTTTCTAGCTCACCTGCCGCGCCAACCTGAGCCACAAAATCAAAGCCATTTTCGCCGGGCTGAGCGATGGTAACGCTCCAACTACCAGCGGGAAGTCTTAACGTCGTGTCAGGGGAGTAAACGTAAAAACTTTGTTGAACGACACCCGCCGTATCTTTGACGCGTACAAAATACGGCCCCCCGTCCGTTGATGTGCCAAAAGTAAATTGTGTGCTGCTCGTCCCGGGATTTGCTAGCAGGACCCCTCCCGGGATATTATTTGAACGGATAATTTCGTATCGTTTATTGCTTTCGGAGGACGTCAAAGAATAACGCCCAGGTGCCAAATTTGAAAGGTCGGCCTGCCGGCTGCCAGCCCCAGATAGCATGCTGTTCCCTGCGGGATCACGGACAATGAACGACGTCCAACTTTCGGGCAGCAACAGCATATTTTTCATCCATCCATGGTACTAGAACTTGGGCTATAATTGACTGCCCCGATAGGGCAATATGTTAATGACACCTCCGCCCACATTAGTCTGTAAATTACCAAAATTGAATGGCTTAGGGCGTTCAAGGCACGGCCCAACCCGTCACATTAAACTGACCATTTGTCCTGGCGTTCGCAAGTCCGCCTGCGTTCGACCAAACGAACGACTGATGGTAGAGAAATGGAACCTGAATATTTGAAAACACTACAGTTTGGGCCCTGCCAGATATCGCCTTCGTTGCGGCACGCGTGTCGATTATATGCGCTGATCCGTCGCCGTCATAATATTCGGCATAACTCCCTGTCGAAGCTGTATTAAGAACTAGCGATGTGTCCATGATACCCATCGTAGCCAGCGGCGAAACATACCCCCGCATGTCAACTATCTTGGCCTTCACGCCTGGGGCGTAATGACCTGACGACACATCGGTCCCGTCCTGAGTTTTCTGGATGTCGATCATTTTGGATTTGACGATGAACCCGCTGTCGTAAATGTTGCGGACCTCTCCAGTATCTCGATAGAAATCAGCTAACCAAACAAAATGCGTACAATTGGGGGGCGCCACCAAGACAAAATCGCCTTTGGTGAGCGCTCCGGGATCTTTGAATGAAATTTCATTCTTATTGTTAAACGCAACTCTGGTGATCCGGCCCGACCAACCACCGCCCTCGGATATCAGCAATGCCTCGGTGCCTACAAGGTTATTTGCGGACACCCAGCTATGATCTACAGCTTTGCGATAATCCGCATCGCCCGTGTAATTGAACCCTTCACCACCCTTCACAGTCGGAAAAATGCCCCCCGATGGCAAGCCAACCCGAAGATAGGGCATCAGCCGGAGAACTGCTGTTGCGTCACCATCATTGGCACAAGCAAAAACCGCATACCATGCCTCATCTTTGGTTTCGGTTTCAGCGCCCTTCATGGTAGTAAGATCGGCAACCTGATTAACGACGGGGAAGGTCGGCGCGTAACCCCGGCTGTATTGACCTCCAAATCTAAAGCCCCCCATGACGGCGTGTCTTCGAGTGATGCGGACTTTTTGCGCTGAGTGGTAATAGAGCGTGTCGCGCGGTGCAGTCTGAACAGGTTGCAGGTTTTCAGTTGGCGCACCCATCACCGCTTCGCCGCCGAAAAAATGCACGCCCCATATAAGCGCGAGCGCGATTGAAGCGCAGCGTAAAAGCCTTCGGCTGCTTTTGTTTTTGTTTATTCCCAACATCATTCTTCTACACTTTGCGTTAAATCGCTGTCGACTTTGCCGGGCGAACGGTAAGGCTCCATGCCGGTCATAACCTGTATTCCTCACTTGATATGAACGTAATATTTCATGTTCTTGGCATTACGCGCCGATGGAAGCTACGCGCTCCGGCTACAACGTTGACTTGCCCAACTGTCATGCTATCGCGCCCTAACTGGTAAACGCGCTGCTGTTTAGGTCTGCGCAGAGTTGATGGTGGGTCCATTTGCGAGCGCTAACAAATATTGGATCGCGTGAAGTCAGCTTTCGTTTTTGGCTTTTCATTTTATTTGTTTTCTTCATCGTCTTTACGGGAGGAAGTTCGCGGGCAGATGCGCAATCGCTGGCGATCGTGCGGCCCACGGCCTTGGTCGTCTGCGGATTCGCCTTATGGACAATAAGTCGGGAGCATCTGCTGCAATATAGGATGCCAATTTCCTTAATGTTCGCCGCCCTTGCCCTGCAGCTATTTCATATTTCTCCTTTTTCCTCAATGTTTTCAACTGATACGCCGACGGAACAGATTATGTCGGCGGTCAATCTGGAGCTTGGCGTTAGTTCGGGTTTACGCCCACTTGCATTGGTTCCGGACTCGACGATGAATGCGATTTTTTCGTTGGCGGTACCTTTCGCAGCGCTTCTGCTTGGCTGCCAACTAACGCGAAGCGAGCGAGCGCTCTTACTGCCTATTATGTTGATAATTGGTTTTTTTTCGGGCGTGTGGGGCTTATTGCAAGTGACTGGTGGCAGTCAAAATTCCTTGTACCTCTACGCTCTAACCAACGACGGTGCTGCC
Source organism: Sphingorhabdus sp. (assembly GCF_046292425.1). Taxonomy (GTDB): domain Bacteria; phylum Pseudomonadota; class Alphaproteobacteria; order Sphingomonadales; family Sphingomonadaceae; genus Sphingorhabdus_B. Next base: position 1,976 of record NZ_JBKBQV010000047.1, on the reverse strand, counting down.
GTTGGGTTGTTTGCCAATCGTAATCACCAGGCAACATTATTGGCATGCATGTTCCCGATGTTGGCCGCTTATGCAACGATGGGGGAAGGAACCGCGGAAAAACTGAAAGTGAAAGGTTGGGCTGCTGCTGCAGTCGCCATCTTTCTTGTGCCGCTAATTCTCGTGACTGGCTCTAGAACAGGGGTCATACTCTCAATTATAGGCATCGCTTTTGCTGCAGTGATTTATAGAAAGCCGCAACCCAGCCAAGCTTCGAAACGAAAGATCAGAAATCCCTGGCCGCTATATGCGGCTGTCGGTCTGGCAGTGACCTCTCTCGGGGCAATTACTCTTATCTTGTCAAGAGCACAGGCGCTTAGCCGTTTCACATCCCGCGCCCCTGCAGATGAGCTTCGGTTCCAGATTTGGGGACCAATAACAAAATTTGCTGCCGACTATCTACCTTTTGGATCTGGCGGGGGGTCCTTTGCCATGACATATCAAGTCTATGAACCAGAACGTCTTTTGATGGCCAGCCACGTCAATCAAGTTCATAACGATTTTATCGATGTTTTTCTGACTGCGGGAATTCCAGGCATAATCATCGTTCTACTGTCGTTGGTTGTGGTAGCAAAAGCCGGATTCAACGCTTTCAGCGGACTGCGAATAGACAGTCAGTCGAAGGAACTGGCCAAAACTGGCCTGGCCATTTTTACGATACTGGCGGCGGCCAGCATGACCGATTATCCCCTTCGGGTTCCCAGTCTTTCGGCCTTTATGTCGATCAGCTTGTTATGGCTGTTCGGAATTCAGCGCCGAACCAAGGAAAAGGCTGGCACTAATTAGCTGGTTTGTCTAGGTCGGCGCTCATCGTGCGTATCATGAGATTTTGTTGAGACCATTTATGCTTCAGGTGACACCGCCAATGACGGGTAATGCAGAATATGATGCCAACCCCAACGGAAGTCAGGCCGTCCGTCAATTGGCACCCCCAATAATATTGCAGTATTGGCAGGTTGTTCTGCGCTGGAAGTGGTTGATAGCTGGCATCTTAATAGCAGCTTTGGTCGTGGGGTTGACTGTAACGTTGCTTATGACGCCGCAATATACAGCGAAATCTCGCATAGAGATAAACCGCGAGCAAAAAAACATTACCAATGTGGATAGCCTAGAATCGCGGGATGTCGGACAGGATCTTGAATTCTACCAGACGCAATACTCTTTGCTTGAAGCACGGTCGCTTGCTGAACGAGTCGCGCGCGAACTGAAACTTGCAACTGCCGACGGCTTTTTCGAAGCACATGGTATAGATGTTAACGGCACAAGTGGCATGTTCGCCACAAAAACCGGGCCAGTATCCAGTGCAGAATATGCAAGGCGCGAAGCTACGGCCGTCGATCTTTTGATTGGTCACGTTGAAATTGTGCCCGTCCGTGGTTCGGCTTTAATTGACGTGAGTTACACAAGCGCGTCACCGCAACTTTCTGCTCGAATCTCGAATGCTTGGACGCAGCAGTTTATCGCCGCGAGCATGGACCGGAGATTTGCGTCAACCGCAGATGCGCGCAAATTTCTTGAAGGCCGTTTGGCTGATTTGAGGGCAAGGCTTGAGCAATCTCAACGCGACCTTGTAAACTACGCGTCAAGCAAAGGTATCGTTTCACTGGCGCGCACTGTTGGACCCGATGGCAAAACGCAAATCGAGCGAACTTTGGCCGCTACCGATCTCGAAGCACTGAATAACGAATTAGCCGAGGCGACTGCTGACCGTATCGCTGCAGAGAGCAAGGCGCGCATGGTAAAAAAACTGAAATAAATGCCCTTGACTCAGCAGGACCGCGGGGAATCCGCGAATGCCCCATCAAGTGACTGTTTTGCCTTAGTTATTTATACCTATCCACAGGCAGGGCAGCGCGAATCGCGGGATTCCATGGCGTTAACGCATTGCAGCATCGGCGCTGCACCGCACAAGCGAAAGGGCCCGCCGGATACCCGGC
>NZ_JBKBQV010000046.1:0-22933 GCF_046292425.1 Sphingorhabdus sp. | reverse complement strand
GTTCGGCTGGGTTCATGTGCGAAGCCTATGACTATTTGAAACCGCTCGCCAAATCGACTGGTGACAATGACACGCTCCAACGCCGCACCTTTTACGGCAAGGAGAAGAAGAGCCTCGCTTACGTTATCGCGATCATGAACATGATCCTGCACGGTATTGAGGCACCCAATATCCTGCACACCAATACACTGGGTGAGAATATCAATGATATTCAGGAAAAGGACCGCTTCGACATTATTCTTGCCAACCCGCCCTTCGGTGGCAAGGAACGGCCGGAGATACAGCAGAACTTCCCGATCAAGACCGGTGAGACTGCTTTCCTGTTTTTGCAGCATTTCATTAAGTCGCTGCGCGCCGGTGGAAGTGCCGCCATCGTTATCAAGAACACATTCCTTTCCAACAGCGACAACGCCAGCGTCGCGCTCCGTAAGGAACTGCTTGAAAGCTGCAATCTGCACACCATCCTCGATATGCCCAGCGGCACGTTTCAAGGGGCTGGCGTGAAGACAGTGACGTTGTTTTTTGAAAAAGGCGCACCGACACGGAGCATCTGGTACTATCAGCTCGATCCGGGTCGCAACATGGGCAAAACCAATCCGCTGAACGATAATGATCTGGCGGAATTTGCGGAATTGCAGGCCGGATTTGCGACCAGCGCAAAGAGCTGGAGCATTGACGCCACGACCATTGACCAGACCAGCTTTGACCTGTCGGTGAAGAACCCTAATGTGGGTGAGAAAGTTATACTGCGCAGCCCAGAAGCGATATTGGCAGAGATTGCCGCACTGGATGCGCAGAGCGCAGGCATTTTAGCTGAAATCAGGGCTATGCTGTGAAGGCGGCATATCCGTTAGTTCCACTCGGAGAGTTGTGCGACGTGCTGGACAGTAAACGTCGCCCGATAACGAAACGAGACCGTGTTGAAGGTGAGTTTCCTTACTACGGCGCGACCGGAATACTCGGTTACGTTGAAGGCTATATTTTTGACGAGCCACTGGTGTTGATTGGCGAAGACGGCGCAAAATGGGGCGTTGGTGAAAATACGGCATTCAGTGCCGAAGGGCGTTTTTGGGTGAACAATCACGCCCATGTTATACGTCCGCATCGTCACAAAATTCTCGATGCATGGATTATCTACCAGCTGAACCAAGCTGACCTCTCGGAATTTATCACTGGCCTAACGGTGCCTAAGTTAAACCAAGCCAAGATGCGGGAAATCCCGATTATAGTGCCATCCCTCGACGAGCAGCAGCGAATTGTTGCGGTGTTGGACAACGCGTTTGCAGGCATCAGCACCGCTGCCGCAAACGCTCAGACAAACCTAACCAATGCCCGTTTGCTTTTCGAGAGTTATCTCGACACCATCGTTACGACACAGGACGAAACTTGGGACGTGGGCAAGCTCGAGGATATCGGAGGCAGCGTGTCAACTGGCCCATTTGGTTCACTTTTACATAAGTCCGACTATGTCGAAAACGGCATACCGTTAGTGAACCCTGCACACATTATCGGTGAGCGTATCGAACCGGATAACCGTAAGTCCGTTTCGGCAAAGAAACTTTCCACCTTGTCTGCCTACGTTCTCAATAAAGATGATATCGTTATCGGACGGCGCGGCGATATTGGCCGCTGCGCGGTCGTTACCGAATTGGAAAACGGCTGGCTATGCGGAACAGGCTGTTTCTTTATCCGACCAAAAAAATCGGCGAACCCGCATTTTTTGGCTCACTTGCTGCGCTCGAATCCCTACAGAAAAGCCTTGGAAGCCGCCGCATCTGGTGCAACTATGCTCAACTTAAGCAACACAGCATTGAGCGAACTTGAAATTGTATTGCCAAAAATGGAACGCCAGAACCAATTTTTAAAAAAGCTGGACGAGATGTCCAAATATGTTTCAAAACTTGCAGTTGTTGCCGCGGATAAGCTCACCGCCCTATCCGAACTCAAACAATCTCTCCTCCAAAAAGCATTTGCCGGGGAATTGACCTAGGCGATGAATGAAGCCGAAACCCGCGCCGAACTGATCGACCCCGCACTTGCTGCGGCTGGTTGGGGCGTTGTGGACGGCAGCAGAACTCGGCGTGAAATGATTGCACCGGGGCGGCTCACCGGCTCTGGCAAGCGCGCTGAGGCCAAGTCTGCAGACTATGTGTTGGTTTATCGCAACACGAAGCTTGCGAGCGTTGAGGCGAAGGCCGCGACCAAAAGCTATGCGGAGGGCGTCGCACAAGCAAAGGATTATGCAGATCGCCTGCAAACCCGTTTTGGCTTTGCCACCAACGGAAAGCAGATTTACCGCATCGACATGACGACCGGCGAAGAGGGGCTGGTTGTCTGCTGGCCCACGCCGCAGGAATTGTGGGATGCAACCTTTGCCGAGGCCAATATCTGGCGCGACCGTTTAGCGGCAGTGCCTTATGAAACCGGCGGCAAATTTGAACCGCGGTATTACCAGTATAACGCGATTGAGAAAGCGCTCGCGGCGATAACGTCAGGCAAAGACCGCATCTTGCTGACCCTCGCCACTGGCACTGGCAAAACATGCGTAGCATTTCAGATTTCATGGAAGCTGTTTAATGCGCGTTGGAACTTGCAGGATTGGAAATCGAGTGCTGAGCCTGCTCGACGTCCACGCATATTGTTTCTTGCCGACCGCAACATATTGGCTGACCAAGCCTATAACAGCTTCTCCGCATTCGAACCCGATGCGCTCGTCCGCATTACACCAGCTGAAATCCGCAAAAAAGGCCGCGTGCCGAAAAATGGCAGCGTGTTCTTCACCATCTTCCAATCGGTCATGACCGACGGAGGCGCCGAAGTTTCGGGTGAGGAAGAACCGGCATTCAACTATCAGGATTACCCGCCGGACTTCTTCGACTGCATCATTATCGACGAATGCCACCGTGCTGGTGCCAAAGATGGAAGCGAATGGCGCGGTATTCTGGATTACTTCGCACCAGCCGTGCAGATCGGTCTTACCGCGACGCCCAAACGTAAGGACAATGTCGATACCTACGCGTACTTCGGTGAGCCAGTTTACACCTACTCACTGAAAGAGGGCATCAACGACGGCTATCTGACTCCGTTCAAAGTCGTCGAGCTTGGCACAACAATCGATGACTATGTCTACACCGCCGACGACGTAGTTGAGTCAGGTGAAGTTGCGGACGGCAAGCGCTATACGGAAAGCGATTTCAACCGCACAATCGAAATGGAAGCGCGTGAGCGCTACCGGGTCAAGATATTCATGGAGCGGATAAACCAGCGTGAAAAAACATTGGTATTCTGTGCTACCCAAGACCATGCCGCCAAGGTCCGTGACCTGATCAATCAGGCCAAAACAAGCACCGACCCAAATTACTGCGTTCGCGTGACCGCAAATGATGGTGCGATGGGAGAGCAATGGCTGCGTGTGTTCCAGGACAACGACAAGACCATTCCGACGATCCTCACGACATCGCAGAAGCTTTCGACCGGTGTCGACGCCCGTAACGTCCGTAACATCGTTCTGATGCGACCTGTAACATCGATGATCGAGTTCAAACAGATCATTGGCCGCGGCACTCGCCTTTATGATGGGAAAAATTACTTCACGATCTATGATTTCGTGAAGGCATATCAGCTATTCAACGACCCTGACTGGGATGGCGAGCCGCAAGTGCCTGCCCCCCCGGTCGACCCGCGAGGGAAGAAAAAGGGTGACGGAACCGAGGGTGGCGAAACAAGCACTGGAGGCGACGAACCTGATCCACCCAAGGAGCGGTTGGTCATCCGGCTCGCCGACGGAAAAGAACGCACCTTCCAACATATGAGCGCAACAACGTTCTGGGATGCCTCTGGCCGACCTATCTCTGCAACCCAGTTCGTCCAGAACCTCTTTGGGAAGCTGCCAGAGCTCTTTCGCGACGAAGATGACCTCAGACGCATCTGGGGCCAGCCTGACACGCGTGCGGGGCTTGTAGCAGGCTTGGCTGAGCGCGGTTTCGATGGAGAAGCATTGAAGTCAGTCCGTCAGCTGGTCGATGCCGATGATTGCGATCTGTTCGATGTGCTAAATTACATCGCACATACGAAGACACCGTTGAAGCGTATCCAGCGCGCTGAGACGCACAGGGTAAATATTATGTCGCGGTATAATGCAAAGCAGCAAGCATTCCTTGAGTTTGTGCTCTCCCAGTATGTCGCGGAAGGTGAGGATGAGCTGGGAACAGACAAGCTTCCCGATCTTCTCGACCTCAAATATGGATCGCCGTCTGATGCTGTCCGGGAACTTGGTAGTGTGTCAGATATTCGAAGCACATTCACCGGGTTCCAGAAGGGACTGTATGAGCAATAAGGCTGGGACCGTAAGGTTACACCCTAACACCGCCCAGAAACTGCGAGATGCGTGCAAATGACTGAAAAACAAATGATATCGAGTCGTGAGTGTAGGAGCAAAAACGCCAAAAGGGTGTAACTTAGAGTTAACTTCCGGCAACCCCCGGCCGATCTATCCCTGATATATAGAAGACAATCGACCGAGCCGTCGCCTCGTCGCAAACCGGTCTGTAACCACACTTCTATTCTTTACCCAATGGTGCATCGGTGATTACACCCCAAAGCCTTTTCGTCATCTCACGCAGACGGTGGTTAATGAACATACGTTGACCCGGTAGTCGCGCGTCCTTGATCATTAGTGACTTGGCACAATAATTTGGCCAGTTCGCCGCCTCGTTAGCGACCCCCTGCACAATTTCATCGTAATAAAGAACGCAGTGGAAATCCAACCCCGACCCTTTCCCGCGTCGTCGGAAACCTACCTCTAAAGCTGACTCCATCGCTAATTTGAAAGCCCGAAGGTGGCATTGATCGATGCCACACACCATTCCGTGCAAGTGCAAGCGGGTTCGGCTTCCCTTCCTTCCTTTGCCTTCCAAGACATAAGCCATTCCGACGTCACAGAACCCATGGGATACTAACTCCGCCCTGATCCGCCGTTTGATGCAGTTGTAGATATGTGCCTCGTCGGCTTTCCACATTTCCTCTAATGCTTCATTCACCTTCACCGTGAACGAATAGCCTTTGTATTCCAACACTACTTGCGAACATAGCAGTAACTTCAAGAACTCTGTTTGCGCTCTCCATTTACCAAGCTTCTGTCCTGGATATCTCTGGAGATATTGTTGTCCTGTTTTACCCCAGACTGAAAATAGACCAGGTTGATGGGGAATGACGGGCACTATAGCTTTATTTGCAGTTGCGAACCGCGCAAGTGATCGAAACAAATTCAGGTCATTAGCAATAGCGCTCCGCACGGCAGCGTTGCGCCTTGCAACGCCAGCATTTCTGCCAAATTTTTGATCGTAAACGCCCTTGCCTAACGGCCTCGTCTTCAGCGGATATCCTACCACTTGACGATTACCACTACCTCCCGGGGGTCTTGAAAGTTTTCTGCCAGCGACTTGCATTTTTTGCGTAATACCAAACCAATTTTGCGTGTATTTTATTACGCATAAGGTTTGACTAATGGTGCGTCAAGGTAAGATCGCCTCAATCGCCTCTTTAAGAGCACGGCGTTGTATAACTGTGAGTCCTGACTCAAATATGTTGGGACAAGCTTCTCTCAGAAAGCCTACCATAGGCACCTCAGCTGGGGTAAGCCAGCGCTCTTCTGGACGGGAGTCCCGAAGCACTTCTTGGACAATCTTCTGCTGCGCTTTTGTCATCTTGGAACTTTCAAAACCCGAAAGATTACCCAATTGAACCCGCAAACGAGGCTCGTCGCTATCCCCTGCAACGGCGTCAAGAACGTCTGGATGACGCTGTTTCAGAACAGCAGGAATAAACATTGCCCGAGGAACATTAAGGTAATCCGCGAATTCAGCCGCTCTATCGATCGGGATAGGAACCCGCCCACTCGCCATATGACTTAGGACCGTCGACTGCTTATATCCCAGCTCAGTGGCCAGCCGGCGAAGACTTGTGTGGTGGCGCTGGACATGTTGATCCAACATTGATCGAAACATCAACGCAGCCTCGGTATCGGCATAAGGAAAGGGCGTTTCTTTAACCGCCGTCGGAGAAGGAACTGTCATTCCGACACCGTAGCACCCATTTTTCCACGGTTCAATCTCTTGACATATACTAACACGCAATGCATGTTTAATAACACGCATTACATGAAAGGAAAAATGATGCTCAAAAATGACTTAATATTTGGCGCTAAGGCAGCCGCAGATTACATTGGACTAACAGAACGCTCGATCTACCACATGGTAGAGCAAAAAAAGATTCCACATGGGCGTATTGGCATCAGGATATTTTTTCGACGGAGCGAGCTTGATATTTATTTCAGTGCAAGAGCGTCAAATTTCGAACCAGCCGCCCATAATGATGAGCTACCATGAGCATTCGTAAACGTACTTGGCAAACAGCTAAGGGTGAGACCAGTGTGTGGATCGTCGACTTTAAGGACCAGTATGGTCAGCGCAAAACTAAGCAGTTTCCTCGTAAGAAAGATGCCGAAGACTGGAATACCCGTGCAGCTTGGCATGTCAGTCAGGGGACCCACACATCCGACAGCAAGTCGATCACAATCGCGCAAGCCAGCCATCTTTGGCTTGAAGCAAGACGCGCAGATCGTCTCGAGGATACCACTATTGCTGCATATGAACAGCACCTGCGCCTTCACATTGTTCCTCGGTGGGGGACGATCAAGATTTCGCAACTGACGACACCTATGGTTGAAAGGTTCAAGGATGAACTTGTTTCGTCTTTATCTCGCCCTATGGCTGTGCGGGTGCTGCGGACATTTAAGGCTCTAATTTCTGAAGCAGTCCGATTGGGGCACGCAGCGCATAATGTTGCGCTGCCAGTTAGAGTTAAACGAACCCCGCGGACAAAGTCAAAGCTGACTATTCCTTGCAAGGCAGCACTCAAGCGACTGCTCAAGGCTGCAGAAGGATCAACAAATCCTATGGCTCTGCCCTGTTATTGCCTCCTTGTATTTGGAGGGTTGCGTGCTTCGGAGATCCGCGGATTATCCTGGGCAAGCATTCACTTTGAAAAAGGCCATGTCAATGTGTGGCAACGGGCGAACTCGAGGGGTATTTTGGGAGCACCAAAAACCAAAGCTGGAGAGAGAACTATTCCGCTGCCCCATCTGGCACTCAAAGCGCTTAAGGTTTGGAAGTTGGCTTGCCCTCCGTCAGAGAGTGATTTTGTGTTTCCTTCACTAACGGGGAAAGCCATGACATGGAACTATCTGTTGACCCGCGTGGTCGCGCCTGTGCAAGTAGAAGCCGGCGAATGCAGGATGACATCTGACGGGGCCAGTATACCGCATTGGAGTATGCATAGTTTTCGGCACGCAGCCGCTTCCTTATAGATTGAGCAGCGGCTTGACGCCAAGCGTATTCAATCACTGATGGGACACAGCAACATCGCTGTGACTTTCGATACCTACGGTCATCTGTTTGCCCAGAATGAGCGTGATGCGGATACGTCTGCAGCAATCGAACGGGCCATCTATGGAGACGCAACAGAAATGCAGCAAAATATTTCTAAAGCTCACGTTCCGTAACGTCAAAAAAGGACTCTGACTCCGTCTATTGAGGTTCGAATCCTTACCGGGGAACCATTGACCTACTGCTAAGGCCAGCAGAATGCGACGCATCCGCTGGCATCCCTAAACAGACCAAGCTTTAGGCGGTATTCGTCAGCACTACGACAGTATCCCTCCGAACACCACCAGATCGATACCGTCATTGCTGAGCAATAAATTAATTGAGTCTTCACTCAGTTAATTTGTTGCTCAGTTGGTAAAAAGGTGACGGGGATAAGCATACTTTAGGATTCTATGTCGTTGAAACAGACTGATAGGACACTTTTGAGGGTGTCGTCCCGCACCCGTTCGTGATGCAAGCCGCAAACCGAAAATGTTATGAGTTGAAATGTCATATCTTTTCTAGTCAGTTCGGATATGCTCGCGCATATATATTTACGGATCGCCCTTGTGGCGCCGACACTGCATGATGGGGTAGAAATTGAACCGTTGGCTTAGCATTCCCTTGTGGCAGCGCGTCATCGCTGCGCTGGTTCTGGGTATCATTGTTGGCCGACTATGGGGGCCGGGGGCTGAAAACATCAAGATCATCGGTGACGTATTCGTCGCCTTCATCAAGATGCTAGTGGTGCCACTAATTTTCTTCAGTCTGGTGGCAGGCGTCGCCAGCATAGGTGATCTACGCAAGCTGGGCAGCGTTGGCTGGCGTGCCATGCTAATCTTTGTCGTTACGGGGCAGGTCTCGGTGTGGCTGGGCCTTTTGCTCGGTACATTGGTCGAGCCCGGCGCGGGCGTGGATACCTCAGCGCTGACATTGGGTGCAGTACCCGAGGCTACTCAAGCCAGCTGGCGTGAAATGCTGCTCAGCATGGTGCCGCAAAGCCCTGTGCAAGTGATGGCGGAAGTGAACGTGTTGCCGCTGATAATCTTTTCACTGCTGCTGGGAATTGGCATTCTAATGGCAAAAGAAGATGGCGAACCAGTGCTCAAAATATTTGAGAGCGGTAGCATTGTGATGCAGAAGGTCACCGCAGTCGTAATGGAGCTGACGCCATTTGGAGTGTTTGCGCTGATGGCGTGGGTGGCCGGCACCTTAGGCTTTGATGCGCTAGCTGCACTCGGCAAGCTGGTTTTCCTCAATTATCTAGGGTGTTTTCTGATCATCGCAGTGGTTTACGGGGGGTTACTGAAACTGGTCGCGCGAGTTCCGGTAATCGGATTTTTCCGCGGCATGGTGGATGCGATCGCGGTGAGCTATTCCACCGCCAGTTCCAATGCGACGCTGCCTGTGACCCTGCGCTGTGCCGAGCGTAATCTTGGCGTCTCGAAATCGGTGGCGAGTTTCGTTATCAGCTTGGGCGCGACCATCAACATGAACGGTACAGCAATGTATTTGGGGATGGCGACTTTGTTCGGCGCGCAAATTTTCGGGGTGAATTTGTCGTGGGGAGATTATGGCATGATCGCGCTGCTTGGCACCCTAGGCGCGGTGGGCGCGGCGGGTATTCCCGGAGCCGGTCTCATCATGATGGCGCTGGTGTTCAGCGCCGTGGGCGTACCCCTGGAAACTATTGCATTTGTTGCAGGGGTAGATCGGATTATGGACATGATGCGCACAACCACTAACATCACCGGTGATGCAGCCGTGGCAGTAACTGTGGCGAGCCTGACAGGAGAGCTTAACCGCGCCGAATTGATCAGCGCGGATGACGTGTAGCGCGGGTTAATTTGGATGCGCCACCGGCACGAACTGAGGCAACAATCTGCGAGGCCTAGCCAAAAACCACCATCAAGTGAATGCAAAGAATCGATCAACCGCTGCAATTGAACATAAGGCGGCCACAATGCTGCCCTGGGGGTTTTGACCGTAGCTAATACACATCAATCGACGACCCAATTTACTTGCCCGTGCGCATCTACTTCTTGCGTCGGGTGCTGACCCGGGAGACTTCCGCGACGACTCTCACAGTCGAGATTTCCCTCGTCATCGAGCACCTCAATATCCAATGCTTGGTCGCAAACAAAATCTGCAGGGCTTTTTCAGGGGACGGTGATCGACGCGCGCCCTTTCATGCCTGCGACACCTTGCGACGTCGATTGACATGCGAGGAACCGACGATTCTCATTCTGCGACCTGATCCGCCATCGCGGCTTCTCTGGCGCCTAACGGGCGGGCGGTGCCGGTGGTGGTGTCGACCGCCGTTTGATGCTCGATCTCTGCGTTAAACTCAGCACCGAGCACCAATACATAGGCTGACAAATATAGCCACATGAGCAAAACGACAACTGCGCCAAGAGATCCGTACGTGGCGTTATAGTTTCCAAAATTGGCTGCATACCATCCAAACAATGAAGACGCAGCTAGTAGCCCGGCTGTGGCAAATAAGGACCCTGGTGTTAGCCAACGCCATTGTGCGTCCGCCCGAGATGGCCCGTATCTGTAGAGTGCGGCCAAGCCTGCTATTGTAACCATGGCTGCTACGGCCCATCCTCCCATTTTGATAAGAGATGCGGCAACTGTAGAAAACGATCCAAGAATCGTTTCGAGCGCATGACTAATCGAAGTCGCAGCGACAAGCATAAGCATTAAAAAAACGGCTCCGATTGTAACCAAGGCGGTTGTTACGTTGCGTGTGATGAAACCGCGTTTTTCATCCTCTTCATACGCGATATTCAGAGCGATTATAACGGCGCCTGCGCCCTTCATTGCGCCAAACAGCGCGAGGCTAAGCGCAACAAGCAGGCCGAGACCTTTTTTGCCCGACGAAGTCGCGATTAGGCTGTCCAGCTGTTCACCGATTAGCGCAGCCACCTCTTTTGGAAGAGAGGGTGCGATGCTCCCAAACTGACGCACGATCTCGACAGGATCGAAAGCAAGACCAAAAATAAGAACCAATGCACCAAGCATCGGCACCAACGCAAGAAAGCCGTAAAACGCTACGCCTGCGGCAATTAATCCAAGGTTATCCTCGGACGCTTGCCAGTAGGTGCGCTTTGCAATTGACCACCACCCTTTTACGGGCATCTCAATGGGGTGACTGGCTGATTGTCCGCTAGGCTCTTTGGTCTGCATCAATCGCTAACGCAGAAGTCGGAAAAAAGAACCCAAGACAATGAACGGTTCAGCGCAGAAATACGCAAAAAACGAAGGCAATCGCTGAAGCCTTCACTAATGCCCAGGGGTTCATTATGCCCGTATCTGGTACCAATCAATGACTTTTAAGGGACCGTTCTTTGGCCATGACGCTGTCGGTTCCAGCCGACTTTGAACCCATCTGCTGCCGGACGCCAAGTCGCAAAGCGGGGTTGCTGACGGTGCAAGCGACAGAGGGAAAGCAGGCTTACGCTGCGAATGGAACAACGACATATAATGTCAGTTCGCTTAACGGACACACCGCCTGCTACCCTCCCGAAAGGTTCGGTGTGTCCACCATGTTTCGATACAAGGCCTCTTAGTCGTTCGCAGGAACGAGTGACGATATAAGGTTTAAATATCTCAAAATTTTGCGTTATTTATCTAAAGGCTAAACGCGATGAACTCGGTTAAAAGGCCCATGGACAGGCACTCACTTCTTCGCAGCTTCGCCATCGCAGGCGGAGCGTTAGGCGCATCGGCGCTTTACAATCGTTGGGCCGCTGCGCGCGCGGAGGCGCGTTACCCGGCGATAGGACGGATTATCGAAATTGATGGCGTAGATTTGCACGTTTTTGAAAAGGGCGCAGGACCACCCATCGTGTTGCTTCACGGGAATGGTTCACTGATTCAGGACATGACAGTTAGCGGCCTCGTGGACCGACTTGCCAAGCGCCACCGGGTCATAGTCTTCGATCGCCCTGGATATGGGTGGTCAGGCCGCCCCGCGGGGCGTGATTGGTCACCTGAAGCGCAGGCAGCCTTGTTCGCAGCGGCAGCCGACTTTTTAGATGCCCAGCAACCTTTGGTGGTAGGGCATAGCTGGGGTACTCTTCCAGCGGTTGCCTGGGCACTTGCCCGGCCCGGTGGCGTAAGGGGGTTAGCGCTCGCCTCCGGATATTACTTCCCGACTGCTCGTCCCGACGCACTGTTTACCGCATTCCTTGCTTCACCGGTGATCGGTGATCTTCTGGCCTACACCATTGCTCCGCTGCAGACCCGGATTACTGGGTTTGCCGGATTTAGGATGATTTTCTCCCCAAACAAAACGCCCGAGCGATTCTTGGATGAAATGCCCTTCGGTCTGATGGTGCGGCCAAGCCAGCTGCAGGCAACTGCCGCCGACAGCGCCATGATGCCCGCGGCGGCCGCTCGACTTGAAACTCAATATGACATGCTCAATCTGCCGATTACTGTCATCTGGGGAAAGGGTGACAAACTTGTTGACCAATCCAAGCAATCCGCACGACTTGCCTCTTTACTGCCCGGCGTCCGCGCGCTGCCCTTGGCAGAGACCGGTCATATGGTACATCATGTCGCGGTCGACCAAGTGTCAGCCGCTATTGAAGCAATGATGTAAACACCACCTTTGCTCCGCCGAAGCTACGATGCTTTTTATCTGGGGGCAGGTAACGGAACTCTCCCTCATCCCATTGGTTGCTTATCTGACAAAGAGAAGGAATATTACATGCAGAACGACCGGGCTTTGCTGGATCAAGATGGGCCTTCCGAAATCTCTGCATTACGCAGCCTCGCAGCAGCGGTTGCGGATAGCGTTCCAGCTTATGAACGCGCGGCTCGTGAAGGTGAGGAACTGTACCGACCAATTTTTCTCACCCGGTCAAAAGAGCGGAAGGAAATGGTCAATGAACTTCATGCAAGAATACTTGCGCTAGGCGGAGTAACGGAAGCAGAAACCGACGATCCTCATGGGTTCGCAACCTCGATGAATCGCACGTTGGACGCTAACGCTTCCGTCATCGACAGCGTCGTTAAAAATGAAGCCAAACTTCGCTCCGTTTTCGTAGCTGCAATAGACCAGCATACTGGTGACACCGAAACCCTGCTGCGTACCCATTTGTTTGCTCTCGAACGCAGCGAGGAAGAGTTGCGCAGGTTGCTCCATGAAACGGGTGCGCCGCCGCATCTTTGAGTTAGGCGCGTTCCTGTCCGACCCCTTGGGCCCTTGGCCAACCATCTGCGAATAAATGTGATAAGATTCACCAATCACCCTGTCGCATTAATAGGCGCCGTTATCACTTTGTTAGGCCAGTTTCCCTAGGACCCAAATCGGGGACCAATAGCCCGAAACCAGTCCGCGACAACCGAGCCGGTTTCTTTCTTGAGATCACAATCAAGGAGGTACATTTGCGTCCCCTTCAGGATTCCACTTCGATGAATTTAACAAACCGTGTGTCCTTACATACCCGGCTTTTCAAATTCCTCCGTACTAAAATTTTCTCCGACTCAACATCCCTTCCACTCTCGGTTTACCGCGAGCTCATCGATATGATTTATAGTATGTGGCTTCCGATATTTGGGCTGGGTATTGTCTTCGTTGGCGTATCGATCCTCGCGATGTTCAAGCTAAATGACCCTGCCTACGCTGGGTTGGGCGGCCTTTTTGCAATCGTAACATATTGTAGAGCCAATGACTTACGGGCGTATTCGCGCGCCTCGCCTGTAACCAATCTAGAAAATCTTAGGCAGTGGGAGAAACGTTACGCAACTGGAAACTATGTGTCGGCAGGCCTTCTTGGAGCGCTTAACGTGCTGGCGCTCCAAAGCCATAATCCCATTCTGCACCTTATCACCGTCAGCCTCGTTTTCAGCTTTGGCGCAGGGATTGTAGCCCGGATCTCGGTCCGGCCGAAAATCTGCATAATAAGTTTAATGATTGCCACTGTGCCTACATCGGCCGCACTTGCTCTTCATTCGCTCAGGGACCATTTTGACGCGTTACATACGGAGATGTTTTTATTTGAAGCCGCCCTTGTTGCACTTATTACCTGCCTGGGCTTGCAAAGCGTTGCCTATCTTTATCGCTCTGCGGTGGAGCAGCATATCACGCGGCACGACCTTGCCCAGTTGGCAAAATATGACATCCTGACCGGTCTGGCTAATCGGCTTTTATTACGCGAGCGCTATAAGGTTTCGGTTGCAGCCTCGAGGCGCACCAACAAGTCGGTTGCCTTGCATTTTCTTGATTTGGACGGCTTTAAAGCCATTAACGATCAGCACGGACATCCAGCGGGCGATGCCGTGCTCGAACAGGTAGCACATCGTCTCGAAGCAATTGTGCGTGATAGCGACACTGTCGCGCGATTGGGTGGGGACGAATTTGTCATCTTGCAGAGTCACTTGAATCACGAGGATGAGTCAAAATTACTCGCGGGACGAGTCATACGGCGTTTAAGCGACCCTTACTTCATCAATGGGTCTACAATGAATGTGTCCGCCAGCGTCGGAATTGCCATGGCGCCAAGCCACGACCTTGCCCTTGAACAGCTTTTGGATCAAGCCGATTCTGCCCTGTACAAAGCGAAATTAGGCGGCAAAGCGCGAGCAATATTTTTCAGGATGCGTGAAGACGAGAAACTACCGGTAGCTGCGTGACGAACAACCCGACAATTAATTGGGTGCCGCAGACCGCTTCACAGAGTTGCTACGCGCTCAATACTGCCACTCGCCGAATATTTCCGAACCCGTGGCATTAGTAACCGAGACACGGTCAAATCGAGCGAGAATGACACAAATTGGACGTTTGTTCTGATCAGCCGATCGGCAATAGATCGGCATCGGACGATTGGTCGCAAGCCGTCCGACTATTGCGATGCGCAGCCCTTCTTGATCAGGCGCTTGCTCTGACGAAACACGCTTCGATACACGGTAATCCGACCGGTCTCGCACTGTGGCACGGGGTGCCTGCATCGCTCCAGTTTCCGCTATTGCAAGTGAAGGCGCATCGGGCACCAGATCTTCGGCTGCAAATTTGGGTTCCTTAGGGCATACTGCGTCACGCAGCCACTCGCGTTCAATCCAGAAACCTTTGCCAAGCCCCACAACGGCGTCACCCTCCGAGCCGTCTCCAAAGAAATTTTCTGGTAGCCCAATCAAGTAGGAAGGAAATGCCACCTGTAAAATGCCGCTTTCCGCGTCATAGCGCCAACCGTTTCCTGCCGTCGCGTCAATTTTTAACGGGCCGGCGCAACCCAATGGCATCACCAGCTCAAAACGCCTACCCGCCAAGTCTGCTACTGCATCGTCAAGTGATCTTCCGGATGCATAGGCCGAAGCAGCCTTGACCGCGGCCTCTATTAACGCAGCCCTGTCAAGCAACCGAAGAGGTGGCGGGGGCGCCAACGGCGTCGATTCAGGCGCTTCTACGATTGGCGCAGGCTTCTCGTTTTGCGCACGCGGCCACACAATAGCAATAAATGCCGCAACAAAGAGCAGCAAAGCTACGGCTGCCCAGCTTCGCCATTTAGGAAAACGTTTATCTTGCATTGCCGGACCACATATCGAAAGGAAGCTGAGTTCGTGCGTTTGACCTCACGGCATGATGCAGTAGGTAGATGCCAATGGCAAAGACTTTGCACACATGACTATTGACCAGTTGATAACCCTCGTGGTGCTCGCAGGGGTAGTGGCTGCGTTGATTTGGGACAGGGTGCGATCAGATGTCGTTGCCCTTTCTGGCGCAGCGGTCCTCTTGCTGACTGGTGTTGTTCGACCCAGTGAAGTGCAAGGCGCTTTTGCGAGCCCTGCCCTCATTGCGCTCGCCTCTCTTTTCGTCATCGTTTACGCCATTGAACTTTCCGGCCTGCTGGATTGGCTGATTGGCAAAGCAGTAGCCCTTTGCCGGGCAATCGGAGCTGTTGGACTCTGGTTGACGATTGCAATGTGCGGTGCCGCGTCTGCCTTTTTGAATAATACACCTATCGTAGTTCTCGCCGCGCCAATTGTGCGGGACACTGCAAATACACTTGGCCTGGACCCACGACGATTTCTGCTGCCCTTATCGTACATGGCGATCTTGGGCGGCTGTTGTACCTTAATCGGCACATCAACGAATCTTCTGGTAGCTGACATGGCGCGTCTTGGGGGCCAGCCAAGTTTTGGCTTGTTCGAAATAAGTCCGGTTGGTCTGTGTATTGCATTTGCCGGTGGCGTTTATCTCATGCTTGTAAGCCCCTGGATTGGCAAAGGGCGTGCACGCGATACCGAGATGGACATGGAAGGTCTTGTGACCAGTGCTGATTTGCAAGTCGGGGACGCACGCTTGTTCGTAGCTCAGCGACCGTTGAATATTCGGCAAGCAGCAATTTCGGTCATAGTATTTGGCGGCGTAATAATTGGAGCAACATTTGGCGTGGCACCAATCGGTGCAACCGCGTTTACCGGAGCGGTACTCCTGATCCTCTTGAAGGTCATTAGCGCAGACGAGGCATATAGCGGTCTGCGACCACAGATATTGCTGCTAATCGCCGGGATGGTCGTGGTGGGCATTGCGATGGAGGAGAGTGGGTTGGCAACAAAAGCGACATCAGGTCTGGTCGACACCGTTCAGCCTTTCGGCCCACTCCTCGCTTTAGCAGTCTTTTATGGTGTGACCTTGTTTCTGACCGAAATTCTATCGAATGCCACGGTAGCGGTACTTTTTGCGCCTATCGCAATCGCCCTTGCTGAAAGCTTGGGGGTTAGCCCAAGGCCTTTTCTGGTTGCAGTAATGATGGCAGCCAGCGCTGCCTTTGCCACACCGTTCGGCTATCAGACCAACGTCCTCGTTTACCAAATCGGCGGTTATTCTTATACAGATTTCGTCCGGTTCGGGCTACCGTTGAATGTCATCACATGGGCAGTCGGGCTGGGCGCAATTGCGATTTTTTTCCCATTCTAGGCTTGTATCAATCTGATTTTACAGAAACATTACATTCAGCATCTAAATCACTTCAACCCTATTCGTGGAATAGGTGAAGATTGACTAGAACAAGTTCACGCCGCTTCTTTTGCCAGCCGTTCGAATATGGCAATGACATCGTCAGTCGTTGCCTGCAAAAATAAGCCATCGGATATCTCTTGCGGGCTCCACATCCAGCTGCGCACGGGGTCGTCACGCATCGCCCATTTCGGGAAAAGTCGATCACTGACGGTGCGTGAAACGAGCAAGCTTAATTCCACGTGGCGGTCATCGACTGTAATTCTTCGATACGTGTCTTGAATTGCCGCATCTGGTCCTTCGATCAGTTGCAGATAAAGATCGTTCCGGCATATTAGCGTGCCGGTGATATCGGCTTCACTGTTCCGTCTGCGTGATATCGTAAGGATATCGTGGAGCACCGAGGCGTCGAACCCGAATGGTCTGGAGGCATAAACTATCTGCGTAAGGGACATTAGATTCCTCCAGTTCAGTGTGTACCACCGGGATTGTCCAAACGTACCCTCAAAGCAGCGTCTCGACAGACCTGACTGCCTACTACGCAACAACGCCCCGGTCAAAGGCCTGAATTATCGGGCAAGGCCCTGCGCTTTCGTCAGCGCATGACTGCGCAAGTTGTGCCAGCGCTGCCCGGGCGGTCTGCAATTCTGCAATCCTTTGGTCAATTTGCCCTAACCTCTCCATCGCCAGTGCGCGTGCACGTTCGCGATCATCCGACGCATCAAGTGCTAGCAGCTCCCCAATTTCATTAAGCGTGAAACCCGCCGACTGGGCCTGTCGGACAAAACGAAGTCGACTCAAGTCTTCGCCGTCGTAACGCCGCATTCCGCCGTTGCGCGATGGAACCCCTAACAGGCCACGCCGTTGATAATAGCGCACCGTCTCGACACCTACATCTGCGGATTTGGCAAGCTTACCGATGGACATTGCATTCATTGCTTGACTCCGTACTATGGTACGGATGTTATATACGCCGGGTAGCACGATTTTCAAGGACGATTGCCCATGACAGACGCCCCAGCTTATTCCTCTCCCTTTACATCTTCAACATCGAAAGCGGCGGTGCTGTATCGCATGGTGCTCAAGGACCATATATGCCCTTACGGCCTCAAAGCCCGCGACCTGCTTAAGCGGAAAGGCTTCTCTGTCGATGACCACTTGCTGACGACGCGCGCAGAGGTGGACGCGTTCAAAGCGAAGTACGATGTCCAGACGACCCCTCAAATTTTTATTGAAGGGACCCGAATTGGCGGCCACGACGATCTGCGGCGCTTTTTGGGCCTGAACGTCCCGGATCCAAAGGCCACGACCTATCAGCCAGTCATTGCGCTGTTTGCAATAACAGCGCTCATGGCGGCCGCGACGAGCTACGCTGTCTATGGCTCGCCCGTAACAATTAGGGCAGTCGAGTGGTTTATCGCCTTCAGTATGTCCATCCTAGCCATGCTGAAACTTCAGAACGTTGACAAATTTTCGACTATGTTCCTGAATTATGATCTGCTCGCCCGTCGCTGGGTACCGTACGGACGCATCTATCCTTTTGCTGAAGGACTCGCTGGCGTGTTGATGATATCCGGTGCCCTGAATTGGCTGTCCATACCTGTTGCCCTCTTCATCGGTACGATTGGCGCAGTTTCGGTCTTTAAAGCCGTTTATATTGATAAGCGCGAGCTCAAATGCGCCTGTGTAGGCGGCGACAGCAATGTGCCTCTTGGCTTTGTATCGCTCACAGAAAACCTGATGATGGTATCCATGGCGCTCTGGATGTTGTTAGCACCCGGTCACTAATTATCGCGCACGCGTGGTAGACGCCGCCAAGCTGCGACGCGTTGAACCGTCTGTTGGTCGACGCTGCCGCCGAAAAATTTGTCGAGAGCGAACCGGAAACAATGCTGATAAGGGGCAATTTCGTGAAAGAGCGTCATACTAGAGCGGAATTTCGCAGCATCGGTTGCGCCCAGGATTGGTTCAGCGTTGCTTTGCGGACTGGCGTTCATTGCCCCGGTCATCTCGCGAAGCCGCGCCCCCAATAGCGGGTGAGCGAGATAGGCTTGTGCCTCTTCCAAGCTAGTAATTGCAAAATGGACCGACGTTTGCGACAAGCCCAAACCGACCACTTGTGGGAAAATAAACCATATCCAATGGGTACGCTTTTTGCCTGACTGAATTTCTTTCAGCGCGACATCATATATTTCGCGCTGGGCATGTTCGAAACGGGCTAGGTCAAATTTCGGCACCTGAGGTTCCAGACAATCCGGCCGCCGTTCCAAACCGCACCGCGGCACAATTCAAATCAATTCCAACAACTTACGTGCAGCCTCCTCTGACGAAGCGGGATTTTGACCCGTTACAAGCTGGCCATCTGTTACCACGAAAGAGGCCCAGTCGGCACCCTTTTGATAGTTACCAGCATTGGCCAACAATATATCCTCCACGAGGAAAGGCACGACGTCGGTCAATCCAACTGCCTCCTCTTCGCTGTTGGTGAAACCAGTCACGTTTCGGCCCGAAACGAATGGGTTTCCATCTGGTCCTTTGGGATGCTTAAACACGGCCGGTGCATGACAGACTGCTCCAATGGGCCGGTCGCTTGATGCGAAAGTCTCGATCAGCCTTATGCTGTCGGGATCCTCCGCCAAGTCCCATAACGGCCCGTGGCCGCCGGGAAAGAAGATCGCATCGAAGTCATCGGGGGCCACTGTTGATAACATGACGGTATTAGCCAGTGCTTTCTGGGCATCTTTGTCACTGTTGAAGCGTTCAGTGGCGTCTGTCAGTGCATCCTTGGCTTCGCTACTCGGATCGAGAGGCGGTTGTCCCCCTTTTGGCGACGCAAGTGTAACTTCAGCGCCTGCATCTTTGAATACATAATAGGGCGCGGCGAACTCCTCGAGCCAAAAACCCGTCTTTTTTCCGCTGTCCCCCAAGGTATCATGTGACGTTAGAACGATCAGAATTTTCATCGGGATTTTGCCTTTTGGAATGCGTGAGATAACGCGCCCAATGATTAAGCACATATGGGACACAATGTTCCAACCGCTGTCGGCAGTCCCCTCCATACGAGTTAGAAACCCCCCGGCTCGCGACTGCCCGGTCAACTAAGCTATTTCACAGGTCCCTCATTCCTTGGCGACCAGTTGGGCGGCGATCTCTTCCATGGTACCAGCCACTAACAAAGGCTGCCCCCCTACGATGCCAATTTGAGTCTGACCATTCTCCGCCGATCGCAACCAGGCTACGTTTGATGCGACGACGAGGTAGTTCCCGCCGCGGGAGTGTAGTGCGATAAACTTCATGATCGATATCTCCTGACAAACGGACACTAGGAGACAATAATGAGGTTTGAATTAACAGACCTCCGGTTAGCTTAAACCCAGCATTTTACGCTCACGCCTGATCCAGTCAGCAAAGCTTGGCCGTGCATGCATGGCGGCCAGATAGCTGGTCAGTTTCGGATATGCGCCAGCGTCCGGGATATAGCCCGCATGCGCCGCGTTGACAAAGGGGCTGGCGATTGAAATGTCTGCTAAGGTAATGGTGTCGCCGACGAGATAACCCGCGGGATCAATGATGCTTTCGAGATAATCACATAAGGGCGTCATATCCGCTTCGCCTTTGGCCGCCGCGGCATCGTCGCCGGGCTTTCCTACAAATTTGGGTGACACAATGCGGTTAAAGAATATCGGGCCCGCCGCTGCCGTGAGCATGGTATCTGCAAATTCGTCAAACCATATCGTTCGGGCGCGATCTGCCGGGCAAGAGGGAATCAGTGGAGTTTCCGGGTGCTTTGCGTCGATGTAGGTTACGATTGCGGTCGAATCCGAGATGCGAAAATCGCCGTCACTGAAGCCAGGCATTTTGCGGAAAGGGCTGCAGGCCAGAAAGTCCGGGTTCTGGTCGCCTAGACCGATAGGAACCAGTTCCAAGGCTACCCCTTTTTCCGCTGCGAAGGCCAAGACCTTACGGACAAAGGGGGAAACGGGTGCGCCATACAGAATCATTTGTTGGTCTCCAGAACAGAACGGAAATCGGTCCGTTAGCTATCTGTCAAACCAGTAGCGTTTTGCAACGGTTGTTTGCTCGTTGACCTGAGATCGCTTCAATGCTCCTTTGACAACCCACCACCCGTCGAGCCACTTCTAGGGGCAAAATGCGCAAGAAACTGCGCCAGATCCGTCATGCGAAAGGGCTTGGCCAATCGTGGAATACCGTCGCCCAGATTTCTATTGCCCATAAAGCCGGTTACCAGAGCGACGCTCAAATCTTTGCGAAGCCGTCGCGCCTCGTCAATCAACTGAAGGCCTGACATGTTGGGCATCATATAATCGGTAAGCAGCAAATCATAATGTGTGTCGGTTAATAGCTCCGCCAATGCCGCTGAGCCTGATAGCACGGATTTTACCCTATGGCCCAAGGCCCGGAGCATCTCGGCGTTAGCCTCAAGCACCAAATCTTCATCATCCACTAGCAAAACCGACAAGGTGGGCGCACGTGTTATCGGCTCAAAATCGGATTGCACTAAAGCCTGCCCTGCCAACGCTTCGGCGACCGGAAAGGTAATGGTCACTTTAGTCCCTTCCCCAGCTTCGCTCTCCAGGTGAAAGTAACCGCCCGACTGCATGGCGAGCCCATGAACCATCGAAAGTCCAAGGCCAGTACCCTTCCCCACTTCCTTTGTCGTAAAAAACGGCTCAACGGCGCGCCGTGCAACATCTGGTTCCATGCCGTGACCGCAGTCTTCGACGCTCAGTCTAATAAAATTTCCTCCGGGCAACATGGTAGGGTCAGACGCCGGCTGACAAACATGGTCTCCTGTTATCATGATCATGCCTCCGTCGGGCATCGCATCACGTCCGTTTACGCATAGATTGAGCAATGCGAGCTCGAGTTGATGCGGGTCGACCAATGCGGCTGGCATATTTTCTGCCATTTCGACATGTATTTGAAACTGCGGACCGAGGGTACGCCGGACAAGGTCAAGCATGTCGCGGACCAGGATAGCAACATCAACGGGTCGGGCCTCCAAATGGTGCCTACGCGCGAATATAAGTAGCCGGCTGACCAATATTCGGGCGCGTTCAGACGCTTGTAACGCACCGGAAAGCCAACGAGCCGAGCGTTCATCATCTTTGTATTTGCGCCTCAACATATCGAGCGCCCCTACGATGGGTGTAAGCAGATTGTTGAAGTCGTGAGCAATGCCCCCGCTGAGCTGACCCAAAGTATCCATCTTCTGAATTTCGCTAAGTTGCGCACGTGCCTGCTCCAACTCCGCCTGATAAGCGTTAAAAGCTGTGACGTCCCTCCCCGAACCATAAACAAGCCCGCCTTCGGGAACCGCCACCCATGCTATCGACCGATATCCGCCATCTTTCGTACGTAGCCGGACCTCAAAAGGTGGAAGCTCTCCCTGAGACGCAATTTTCAAGGCTTGGACGCTCGCCAGTTGGTCGTCGGGATGGATGAACTCCAAATAGTTTCTCCCGACAAGTTCCTCACTTGTCCAACCAAGGGTCGCCAGCCAAGCTGGATTTACCGACCGCAATGTGCCTTCGGGCTCAATCACAAGCAGAAGGTCACGGGAGTTGTTCCATATCCGATCGCGCTCGGAAACTGTCTCTTCAACACGCTGTTTCAGGCTGACGGTTAACGAATTAAGTTCACGTTCGGTATGCTTGCGTTCAGCGATATCCTGCACAAGTACATAATAGCCCTCCGGAGTCCCATCTCCGCCTATCCTGGGCACAAAATCTATACTTACCTCACGAGCACCAGCGTCTTTGTAAGGCATGAATTGTTCATTCCGGAACCGCTCGCCTGACATTGCGCGTTGAATTTGAGGCTTTGCAATATTGTACGCATCGTCGCCAATCACCTCACGGACGTGCCGACCCAGCAAATCTTCGCGCTTAACACCAAACCACCTTTCATATTCTCTGTTCACAAATCGGTAGCGCTCATCCTTGTCGACATACGAAATAAGGACAGGCAATGCGTCTGTGAGGATTTGAAGCTCGCGCTCGGTATTAAGCGCACGGTCTTGGGCGAGTTTTCTTTTAGTAATGTCGGTGATGGAGATCGCTATTCCGCCTCCGGTCAGCGGCGTTATCCGCAAATCCCCGAAACGTCCTGGCCGAAGTAATGAAGATGTCTCAATACTGGCACCGACGCCATGCTCCATGGCAGCTCTGCAACAGCGCTCATATTCGGACCCAAGCCCCTGCGGAAATACGTCCCAAAGTTTGCGCCCTAATATCTTGTCGCGGGAAATACCGAAATATTCTTCACTCGCCCGGTTGAACAGCGTGAACCGCCAATCGGTATTTAAGGCGTAAAAACATTCATCAACGCTCTCGAGTACCGCCTGCAAATGCCCTTCGCTTAACCGAAGACGCTCCTGCAGATAATCAACGTCGTCTGGCTTTAGACGCTCGCCTTCCCCACCGGCGTCCACATCGTCGTCGACCATTTACGCCCCCTTGTCACTTAGCGTTATGCGACGTCCGCTATAGACGCGCAGCTATTGCTACGCGTAACG
>NZ_JBKBQV010000045.1:0-23218 GCF_046292425.1 Sphingorhabdus sp. | reverse complement strand
CCCAACCCATTTGCGCGATACCTCCGCGCATTGGCATGGCGACGATCGAGTCCCACTCGCCGGTCGACATGTGGAAATCGAGTATGTCCTTAAAGCCAAGTTCAGCATCTGTTTTTTCAAACATTTCGATTATTTCGTGTGCACGCCCGCCTTTGCCGGGTTTCCATTTGATCATTTCCACGC
This sequence comes from Sphingorhabdus sp., assembly GCF_046292425.1. Taxonomy (GTDB): domain Bacteria; phylum Pseudomonadota; class Alphaproteobacteria; order Sphingomonadales; family Sphingomonadaceae; genus Sphingorhabdus_B. The sequence continues at coordinate 23,035 of NZ_JBKBQV010000045.1, read as the reverse complement.
GGTACCAATCGACCTTGGACAGCTCTGGCGGGGTAGATTGCGCCATGACGGACACGGTTGTTATCGGCGTTAGAAACGCAGCCAGCGCCGCTGCAACAATAAGCTTTCTCATACGTAAATCCCTCTCCAATTAGAAAAGCGACCGAGGATGTTAGCTCAGATTGACCGTTCCCAATCCTTCTACAGGAAACGACCAAAGCTATACGATGTCAATATAACCAAAGTTTATGTGCCAGGGGCAAATGCGCAAATGCCTTCAGAGCCAAGTTACAAGGCCAATGACAGCACCTGTCATTGCAGAAGTCATATTGCCCGCGACCCAGCTTTTCATGCCAAGCGCAGATACTTCGGCGCGCCGTGTCGGTGCCAGGGTGGCGATGGTGGACACCAGCAGGCCAACACTTGCCAGATTAGCCACGCCGCACAAAGCATAAGTAACGATCAGCTTGCTACGCGCATCGAACGTGTCCGCCGGTAGCGTAGCCAGGTCGAGATAGGCGACATATTCGTTGAGAATGGTTTTCGTTCCCATCAAAGCGCCAGCCGCCGGTGCTTGATCCCATGGAATTCCGATACTCCACATAAGAGGCGCGAAAAGCCAGCCAAAGGAGCGTTTAAGGGTTAGGGGCTGTCCATCGACATATGGCAGCAGTGCCAGCAACTGGTCAGTCAAATTGACCAGCGCAAACACGACGATAATGATAGCGATCACGGCCAGCACCAGGTTGATGCCCTCCATAGTGCCGCGGATAATGGCGTCCATGCTGCTATCATATTTCAGATCCGCATCTGCATCATCGGCGCTGACCGTTCCGTCCCCGGGTACCATCAGCCTTGCTATCAGGACTGCTGCGGGCAACGAAATGAGGGAGGCCACGATCATGTGCCCGACGGCGTTCGGCACCGTCTTGGACAGCGTGGTGGCATAAAGGACAAGAATGGCGCCCGAAATGGTTGCCATGATGAGGACCATGATCATGAACAGTTCAGACCTGCTCATCCGTTCAAACCATGCGCGAAGCACCAGCGGGGATTCAACGACCCCCAGAAACATTGTTGCCCCGCCCCCTAATCCTACGACGCCACTGACCCCCAAGGTCTTCCGCAGTGCCCAGGACAGACCTCTTACGGCTGCGCGCAATATGCCCCAATGCCACAACAGGGCCGAAAGCGCGGAAAAGACAATGATTAAAGGCAAAATCTGAAATGCTATGATGACGGGTGTCTCAGCACCGGGCTTCAGCAAAAACGGGATTGGAGCTCCGCCTGTATAGCCGAACATATAGATTGATCCGACCAATGTCGCTTTCTCAACCGCAGCAACTGCGTCATTGGCATAGGCGACCAATGTCCAGATGAACGGCACCCGTGTTACCGCAAGCGCAAGAGCAATTTGCAGGGTCAAAGCCCCGAATATCCATCGCCACGACGGTCGTGCGGCCCGGTCTTCGGATATCGCCCAAGCCAGCATCAGCACTAACATTATGCCGATGAGGCCTTGTCCCTGCTGCAAAATTGCCATCAAGCCCCCGAAAATTTCCAAACCGACGGCATTGCTGAGCCAGATTGGAATGCATGTTGTCAACGCGTATGTTGCCGAAGGCAGCTTGGCCATTTGACGCGGGGGCCCTGCCAGACGCACCGTGGCAGGGCGGAAAGGACATGGGAGAAGCTATAACTAAAGTTTGGATTTTCGGAATTGGAGCCCAAATTTAATATTTTGCTTTCACTTTGAATATTATAGTTTTTCTTGTTATTTCGGCACCTTAATTCTATTGCATTGGCCTTTAACTAATTAATTACCCACTTCACTTAGCACTCGTTAACTAAATTACGGGATAGTCTGCCGACGAAATGCAGGGATTTTCGGTGATTGTGGGTGGGAAACATGCGTAAGTTAACAAACTTCGTGCACAATCTATGCACCAATGAACGGGGTAACATATTGATCCATATGGGTCTTTCGTCGCCCCTGTTTGTCCGGTTGGCTCGCCTTGGTGTGGGCACGAATCAAATCACCCAGCTTGCGCAACAACCCCGTCAGATGGCCAGTTTCCCGGCGCTAAACCATGCCGATGCGACGCTTCAGGCGGGAACTGGGCGTGCAAATGCCATCATGTCGCTGATCAATGCATTCAATGCCTTTACAGGCTCAAGCAATAATCTGGAAAGCGCTGATGGAGGCTCTGTAGGAAACGGAAAGTCTATTTATAGATCTACAAAGGCGTTTCCAAGTAAAGTGGCACACAAAATCCCATCAATTAAAGTAGAAAACTTTGCGATTTTCGCAGGCATCATCTTTGTGGAAAAACTATGAGCGGAATTATTAAAGACCAAAAGGGCACAGTGCTTATGTTTGCAGCATTAACTATGCCGCTCTTGCTGGGGGCTGCAGGGCTCGCCGTCGACACTGTGCAATGGACGCTTTGGAAAAGGCAACTCCAACGACAGGCTGACTCTGCCGCCATGGCCGGCGCCTTTGCACGAACTCAAGTCAGCAACGTCCAGTCAACAGCGACAGCGGATATTGCTCGGAACATGACCGTCCCGTTTTCCGCGCCGCCAGTTATCGAAAACGCGCCAACCAGAGGTTCATATGCTGGAAACGCAAGAGCCGTCCGCGTTGTGTTACAAACACAGCAAAGTCTGCCATTTTCGAGCATATTCCTGAAGGCGCCTCCGGTTATCGTGGCCGTAGCCACTGCTGCTGCCGTGTCTCAAGGCAATTATTGCATGATCGCTTTGGAGACCAATGCCGTTGCAGCCATAACAATGCAGGGCAACGCCACCGTAAATATGGGCTGTGGGATGGCCAGCAATTCCAAAGGCAGCAACGCCGTGGAAGCCGGGGGCAGCAGCGTCATAACTGCAACGCCGGTATCAGCAGTGGGAGGATTGCAAGCGAGCAGTAATTATGCCTCCCCGACTACTCTTCTCCCTTATTCTGCGCCGCAGGATGATCCATTTGCCCACGTCCCGGTTCCTGCAGTATCGGGATGCGGTGGAAACGTTAACGTGGGTCCGAATAGCACCCGCACTCTGAATCCGGGGTGCTTTAGCGGGATGGACCTTAAGGGAACGGTCACTCTGAACCCGGGGATTTATTATATTGATGGTGGGTCGCTCGACTTCGGTTCTCAAGCAGTGGTCACGGGTGACAATGTAACTTTTGTTCTTACCAGTTCGAACGCAGCAACCAATCCGAGCTTGATCGGTGCTCTAAATATCAATGGTGGCGCGACGGTCAACCTCACGGCTTCAACAAGTGGCCCCTTCGCAGGTATCCTGTTTTATCAGGACCCAAGGGCAACCAACACGAAGTCCAACATAGTTAACGGTAATTCCACTTCGAAATATCAGGGCGCCATCTACATGCCTCGTCAAACTGTCCAATTTAACGGTACGGCTGGCATGAATACGGAATGTATCCAGATCGTCGCCCGGCGAATTGTGTTCTCTGGCAACAGCACTATTGCCAATCAATGTCCTTCAGGTTCCGGCGCTCAATCGTTCGTTGGCACTCGCGTTAGATTAGTCGGGTAACATGAAGATGTCGAAACTAGCTTCCATGCTGCGCGATGAACATGGGATCAGCGTGATTGAACTCGCCTTGGTTCTACCGGTAATCATTTTGCTCGTAACGGCAGTCACAGACATTGCTTTGGGTTATGGTGCAAAGATTGCGCTGCAACAAGCAACTGCCAGAACTATAGAAAAAGCGACGGCCGGCGGCTTGAACAGTGCCGCGTTCCAGCTTCTGCAAGCTGAAGGAGCGGCCGCTGCTGGCGTGGCGATAGATCAGGTTGCAGTCGATAAATGGCTTGAATGCAATGGTGTAAGACAATTGCTTTTTGACGGTGTGTGTCCCGATGGTGAGCAAGTTGGTCGTTACATCTCTGTAACTATCACCCGCACATATACCCCCACTTTTTCAGTTATGAACTGGCAATCCTCGCCAAACGGCACTTGGCCGTTAACCTCAACATCTTCGGTCCGTGTACAATGAAAATATTCAAACCAGGTCTGTTACGAGACATTCAAGGCGCCACTGCCGTCGAATTCGCAGTGGTGGCACCCATTGTTTTCACGCTAATTTTTGGCATATTTCAGGTTGGAATACTGTTTTATGCAAACGCCGGTCTGCAGCAAGGCATTAACGAGGGGGCCCGTTACGCGACCATTTTTCCAACGCCCACAGACAACCAGATCAGGACGAGAATCTTGCAAACCACCTTTGGGTTACAAAGCAATTTTATCGAGGGTCCAACGGTTACTCGCGGTGTCAGTGATGGCGTTGCCTATGTGGATGTCAGCATGACGTATCGAGCTCCCATCGGTTTTGCCTTTGCTTCGGTTCCCCCAGTCACACTGAAAGCATCGCGCAGGGCTTTTCAGTATTAAGCAGCCTGCGTCACACTTCGACCGAAAGCGTATTGAAACTCGGGAGCTATAAAGCTGTCGCAAACGACATTGCTTGTTGCCCTGTATTCTTCAGCGCAGACTGGAGATGACGGTGCCGGAGATAACATCCTCAACTCATCGTATTTTGGCAAGGTTCGCACACCCATTTGCCCGCATGTTTAATAATTCTTAACGATATTCCCACACCACGGATAATGGAAGGAATTACGCCGTGGCATTGCACCAAAGAAAAGCCCAGATAGAGACATCCGTCGACAATCGGCGGCGCCGTCGGCATAAGTTGTTTCTCGAAGTGCAGGCGCGGGGGCCGGCGTCTGTAACAGACGTCGTCATTGTACATGACATCTCGGATACCGGTTTATTAATCGAAACAGACTCCAAACTCAAAGTTGGGGAAATGATCGAAGTCAATTTGCCGCAAGCTGGGCTGATGGAAGCCGAAATCGTCTGGATCGGCGGACAAATCTATGGTTGTAGATTTGTCAGGGAAATTACCCCTGCAGCCATAAGCGCCGCGCGATTGGGCGGTCGCTTCACTATCTCCAAATCCGATAATGTGGTTGAGATGCCGACGGTTGCTGCACCGGCAAACAACACACAACACGCACAACCCAGCATTGCCCTCACGGGCGAACTTTCACTCGGCGCAAAGTTGTGGATCATTATCGGACTTGCTTCGTCCTTGTGGATAATCATCGGTGGTGCGACATATTGGACGTTGGCCTAAGGTTCGCTTGCCCACTGCCCTTATATTGCTGGAGTTAGTTCAGGGCCGATGAGTTTGCCGTCTAACCTGTCCAGACGCGCTGCAGCAACCACATGGCGGCAATGCTGCCTATGACGTAAGCGCTGAGGGTTTGGAAGCGGGCGGCATGGAGCGGATACGTATGACGCATGGCCCATAAAGCCAACATGGCGAGGCCAACGATGACAAGCTGGCCGGCTTCAACCCCCAAGTTAAATGTCAGCAATGCCATCGGCACTTCCCCTTGCGGCAACCCGATTTCTGCAAGCGCACCAGCAAAGCCGAACCCGTGAAGCAAGCCAAACAGAAAAGCGACAACCCATGGAAGCCGTTCGGACAGTCGCAGTTCTCCGGGCTTGCGTTTCACGATTTCAACTGCAAGAAATACAATCGACAATGCAATGGCGGCCTCGACGGGAGGGCCCGGGATAGTTACCCATTCAAGCGTGGTGGCCACTAAGGTCAACGAATGTGCGACCGTGAAGGCCGTGACCGTTGCGGCAACACGCCATGCACCGTTGAGCAGAAGCACGAGGCACAGAACGAACAGCAGATGGTCATAACCCATCAGAATATGTTCGACGCCAGTAATGAAATAGGTGCGCGCGACTTGCCACCTGTCCGGTTGTTGCGCAATCTCGGCCACCGGATTGGCTGGCGTCAACCGCGCGGCTTGCGTGATGCCCCCAGCAGACTGATATCGTAGCAAGGCGTCCGCTGCTGTATCCTCCATGCCGCCGAGGCGGACAGAGCGACCAGCGAGCGTCTCGCCGCAGTCAATATTCCAGCGCGCAAGAAGGGCTGTTGCATCTACGCTTCGCACAGGTTCTGTCGCCGTGCAGTCGGACGGGAAGACCGGCACGACCCGCGCCGCAAGACCGGGGCGGATGGGGGCCTTCCATGTGATATTGTATTGATGTGCTGCCGCCCCCTTTTCAACCGCAACCTCACGAATTTCCAGATAGCCTGGGCGCAGATCATCGGCGCGCGCAACGGAATTAAGGCCTGATGCGAGCAATAGCACAAGGAAGAGTCGAAACATCACGGCTTGGCGATGCGTATGTCATACCCGTCGAGCAACGCCTGATAGGCGGCGGCTTCGCGCGTGGCCTGGGTTTTGACTTGCCAGTCGTTGGAAACGCGTTGGCGGATATCGGCCAAAGGCGGCGTGCCCGATGCAACGACCTCGCGCACGCGCACCGCATGCCAGCCAAACCCAGACTGCACGGGTCCGCTCCACCGACCCTGGGGCAGGGCGCGGAGGCTGTCGGCAAATGCATCGCCGAACTCTCGAGATATGCTGTCTGACGAAGCCTTGTCCATGCTGGCTGATACGCTGAGCGGCTCTGCCTGAACGGGCTTTCCGGCGTTCAGGGCGACGATGGCTTTCGTGGCAATATCCTGGTCGTCGCCCAGAAATTGCTGGTCAAAACTGAAAGCTGGCCTTTGCGCATAGCGGATTTTATTGGTCTCAAAATAACGCTCGAGTGCTGCGTCCGTCGGCTCCATATTCTGGATTTCGGCTGTCGAAAGAAACTCCATCTTGGCGCGTAATCGACGGCGGATAATGGGGTCGTCGGCATCAAGGCCAAGGCGCATCGCCTCCCGGAAATAGACTTCTTCCTTGATATAATCGCGGACGAGATTGTCGAGTTCCTCGGCGCTCGGCGGACGGCGCCATGTCTGTTCCCATTGCGACGCGAGGCGTGCGACCTGAGCTTCATCGATCGTAATAGTACGATCGAGACTGTCTTCCGCACTGAACTGCCCCATTAAAAGGAACAAGGCGGAACCGGCGGCGAGGAAATGGACCAGCGGTTCGCGAAGTGCTTGCTGAACCCAATCACGCATCATAATATGGCGACACCGGGTCCCGGGCGTTCAACCATGATCAGCGGGGCATCGCCGTTCGGCGTTTTGTAGTGCTTTTGTATGGCGGTTTGCACCTCCGCAACCATGGCCAGCGGCATGATCGCCACACATGCGCCGCCAAAGCCTCCACCTGTCATACGCGCACCCCCCTGATGACCAATCGCATTCTGTAAATGCGCTACCAAATCATCGATTGCAGGAACAGTGATTTCAAAATCGTCGCGCATCGACGCATGGCTTTGCGCCATGAGCACGCCAAGCGCGGCGAGGTCGCTTTTCCCCAACGCATCGGCTGCATTCAGCGTGCGCTGATTTTCGGTAATGACATGGCGTGCGCGTGCTGTGGTCACAGCATCGAGACTTGCCGCGGCAAGCATATCCAGATTCGCGTCTCGCAATGCGGGCACACCCATTGCGGCGGCTGCCGCTTCGCATTGCCGGCGCCGTTCGTTGTAATGGCCATCGACCAGCCCGCGTGTGACCCCGGAGTGCACAATCATAATTGCGACATCGTCCGGGATAGGTGCGTCAATGAGTTCCAAGCTGCGGCAATCGATCAACAGCGCGTGGCCAGCCTTGCCTTGGGCCGAAATCAGCTGGTCCATGATCCCGCATTTGGTGCCGACAAAATCGCACTCTGCGATCTGCGCGATTTGCGCGAGGCGGGTATTGTCGATGTCGGTGCCGGTAAGTGCCAACATGGCTTTACCGACGGCGACCTCAAGCGAGGCGGACGAGGACAGGCCAGCGCCTTTGGGAAGATTGCCCGCAATAGCGATTTGAGCGCCGCTGAGGGCATGCCCTTCGTTTTGGAGGGCCGAGATCACCCCGCGGACATAATCGGCCCAGGGTTGCTCTATATTGCGTTCTAGGGGGGGCTGGAGATTGAAATGGTCCTTTGCATCTCCGAAGTCGGCTGCGATCACTTCAACTCTGTCATCATCGCGCTTGCTAACCGCGACCATAGTCGACGGGCCAATAGCGCAGGGAAGCACAAATCCGTCATTATAATCGGTGTGCTCGCCGATCAGGTTGACTCGGCCCGGCGCACGAACAACCAAATCGGGGGAATAACCAAATTGCGCTGCAAAAGTGGCGGTGACGCGGTCATAAAGCGCTTGGTCGAAGGGATTCATGGCTTGCTCCGGTAATGAATTTTGGTCGTGGCGCGCAGATTTCCAGCGGCGGTTTCCGGCGTCAGGTCGCGCTGCGCCTCGGCAAGCATCTCATAGCCGACCATGAACTTGCGAACGCTCGCTGAACGCAGCAATGGCGGATAAAAATGGGCATGCAATTGCCAATGCGGCGCATCGGGTGTCGCACTTGGCGCGCCATGCCAGCCCATGGAATAAGGGAAGCTGGTTTGGAACAGATTGTCATAGGCTGTCGTGACCGACTTCAAAATGGCTGCCAGCTTGTCACGCTGTTCCGGCGTCAGTGCGCCCAGACGCTGGACGGCAAATAACGGTAGCAGCAGAATCTCATACGGCCAGCTTGCCCAGTAGGGAACGACCGCGATCCAGTGGTCGTTGCTTGCGACGGTACGCGCGCCGTCTTGTGCCTCTTGTAGCGCATAGGTCAGCAGCATCGCTGACTTGTGCTGCCCGAACCAGCTGGCTTGCGTTTCGTCTTCACGGGCGGGTTCGGCGGGGACATAATCCGTTGCCCAAATCTGTCCGTGCGGATGCGGGCTGGAACATCCCATCATCGCGCCCTTATTCTCGAATATCTGGACATAAGCGTGACTGCCAGAAAGCTCGGCTTCCTGCGCCGCCCAATTGTCGACGACCATGCGTATGTCGGCCACCGGCATTTCGGGCAGCGTCTTGCCATGATCTGGCGAGAAGCAGATGACTCTGCAGGTACCATTGGCGGAAGCCGCACGAAACAAGGGTTTGTCTTCAGCTACTTCGCACCCTTCGCCGGGCATCAATGCGGCAAAGTCATTGTCGAAAATAAACACATGTTTGTAATCGGGATTGTGAATACCGCCCGCCCGTTCGTTGCCAGCGCACAGATAACAGTTCGGATCATGCATCGGCCGCACGGCGTTGTCAGGCTTGTCCTGCTGCCCCTGCCATGGGCGCTTTGCCCGGTGCGGAGACACCAAAATCCATTCGTTCCTTAAAGGATTAAAGCGGCGATGGGGCTGGTCACTGAACGGCATCTGGCAGAGTCCAATCGATCGGGGGGAACCCATTGCTAACCAGAAAGGCGTTGCATTGCGAGAAATGTTTGCAGCCAAAAAACCCGTTATGCGCCGACAAAGGCGATGGATGCGCTGCCTTCAAGACGAGATGACGACTGGTATCGACATTAGCGGCCTTTTTGTGGGCATAAGCGCCCCACAGCATGAACACGACTGGCTCCGGCTTGTCACTAACCAACTGGACAATCGCGTCCGTAAACAGTTCCCAACCCTGTTTGCTATGTGCGCCCGCTTTGGCCATTTCTACCGTGAGGACGCTGTTGAGCAAGAGCACGCCCTGTTTCGCCCAATGCTCCAAAAAGCCGTGGCGCGGGCGCGAGAGGCCCAAATCGCTTTGTAACTCCTTGTAAATGTTAACAAGGCTTGGCGGCGGACGAACACCGGGCGGAACGCTGAAACTCAGGCCATGCGCTTGCCCCGGTCCATGATAAGGGTCTTGTCCCAAAATAACGACCCGCACCTGGTCCAAAGGCGTTAATTCAAGCGCGCGAAACCAACAGGCTTGCGGCGGATAAATCGTCTTGCCTGCGGCCAACTCGGCATCGAGAAAGTTTCGCAGCGCCAAAGTGTCCTTCGCCACAAGCGCGCCTTTCAGCGCCGCTTGCCAGTCTTGCGGTAGCGCGAAAGCAGTCATTCTGCTTTTGGTGGCGCAGCCAATAAGTCAGTCCAGGACTTCACCTCTTTGGACGTTGCTGGGCCAAGCAATTCCATCGCATGGCGCAAACGCTCCCGAATGATATCGCGGCCCAGATGGGTGATCGCATCGAACAAAGGCACTCCCTGTGCGCTGCCAGTGATGGCGAGATAGAAGGGACGGATGACGTCCTTCAACTTAGCGTCCAGAACCTCGGCGGTGCGGCGCAGCGTGGCCTCGACGCCCTCTTTGTTCCACTCGATCATGCCGTCGAACTGCTGCAGCGCAATGGTATATGCCGCGCGCTGGCTATCCAGTTCAAGTTTTACCCCATCGCGCAGCCGCTCGGCGGTCATCCCTTCGATCCGGTTCATGAAGAACATCGCGGTCAAGCCACCTAGGTCCGACATTTTCGTGATCCGCGCCTGCGCCATTTCGGCGATTGGCGTCAGGTAGCTATCGTTGAGCGCCCACGCCTTTACTGCATCGAGGAATTCAGAAACGCTAAGTTCCTCGCGCAAATAGCGGCCATTTAGCCAATCCAGTTTCGATGTGTCGAACACCGGACCGCCCAACGAAATGTTATGGACGTCGAATTCGTCGATCAGCGTTTGTAGCGAGGTTTTTTCGTCTTCCTCGCTGGCCGATTTGATAAAGAGGCCAAGGAAGTTTTGCATCGCCTGCGGCAAATAGCCGGCACGCTGATAATATAGGATGCTGGTCGGATTCTTGCGCTTCGACAGCTTCGATTTGTCGGCATTGCGCAGCAGGGGCAAATGCGTAAGCACTGGCGGTTCCCAACCGAAATATTGATATAGCAACAGATGCTTTGGCGCAGATGAAATCCATTCTTCACCGCGCATGACATGGGTGATGCCCATGAGGTGGTCGTCGACGACATTGGCGAGATGGTAAGTGGGCAGGCCGTCGGATTTCATCAGCACCTGCATGTCGACGACCGCATATTCGAACTCAATTTCGCCACGAAGCGTGTCTTGCACAATGCATTTGCCGGTTGTCGGAATTTTCATGCGGACAACATGCGGCGCGCCCTCGCTATCGAGTTTCGCGCAATCGTCGGCTGTCAGCGAAAGGCACCTGCCATCGTACTTCGGTGGTTGTTTCGCAGCGATTTGGGCAACGCGCGAGGCGGAAAGCTGTTCAGGCGTGCAGTAACATTTGAACGCATGGCCGTCTGCTAACAGCTGATCGCAATGCGCGGTATAAATCGCGCTGCGCTCAGACTGGCGATAGGGACCATGCGGCCCGCCGACATCAGGACCTTCGTCCCAGCTTAGGCCGAGCCAGCGCAATGATTCCAGAATCATCTTCTCTGATTGAGGTGTCGATCGCGCCTGATCGGTGTCTTCGATCCGCAGCAGAAATTCGCCACCATGTTTCTTGGCAAAGCAATAATTGATGAGCGCGATATAGGCTGTGCCGACGTGCGGGTCACCTGTTGGCGACGGCGCTACCCTGGTGCGGACAGGACGGGTGATGGCATTCATGATTTGGTGCTTCTTTCAGTGTCGGTTTCGCGGCCCTCTAACAAGCCGTGCGCCGCTTGTCATCTTTGCGCTGCTATCTCCGAATTGGGGTAGGGGTAAAGTCTGCCTAGCGGAAACTTTACAACTGGCGTAGCCGTTACCGTCCATGTTACAAAACCACCCCCGGCTAATATCGCTTGGTACTGCGGTGCCGCGGCACTGCATTACGCAAGCTGATGTGCTGTCAATCCTGGCGCAGGCCAAAGGACAGGCACTGCCCCCGCGCATGGCTGAGATCCTGAGCAACACTGGTATAACCCAACGCCACATTGCTGCACCGCCGGAATATTATTTTGGTCCAAGAAGCTGGGCAGGCCGGGCGCAGGTTTATGAAGACGCAGCAACGCACATATTTGAAGCCGCCGCTGCGCAAGCCTTAGAGCGGGCAAACGTCGACATAGCCGAAATCGGACAGATCGTTTTTGTTTCAACGACCGGTACCATGACACCAAGTCTGCCAAGCCGCATGATTGCCCATATGGGTTTTGCGCCTGACACACGCTGCGTTCCGTTGTTCGGCTATGGCTGTGCTGGCGGGGTCATTGGACTTGGGGTTGCGGCAGATTTGTATCGCGCCAGTCCGGGGAAGCCTGTTTTGCTGGTGAGCCTCGAGCTTTGTAGCCTGGCCTATGACCATGCGCGCATGGATAAAAAGGATATGGTGGCGCTTGCTTTGTTCGCCGACGGCTGCGCTGCAGCGGTCATCGGCGAAGGACCCGGGCCAGCGCTATCTTCCTTTGCGAGCCATGTTTGGCCCGATACGCTCGACATGATGGGCTGGGAAATTGGCGATACCGGCTTTGATCTGGTCTTGGCGCGCAACATACCGGTTTTTGTAAACAGCCATTTTGCGCCGGTCTGCGACAGTTTCATCACACAGCAAGGTCTGCGTAAATCGGATATGTCGGAGCCTGCCTGCCACCCCGGCGGCGGGCGTGTAGTGGATGCCTTGGGCGAATATCTAGCGCACGACTTGTCAATGACCCGGACAGTCTTGCGTGAAAACGGCAATATGAGCTCGCCTACCGTTCTATTTGTATTGGAAGCGCTGCTTGCGGCGGGGTCCATCGCAAAGCCGACCTTACTGACCGCGCTTGGACCAGGGTTTGTCGGCGCAATGGGAGTGCTTACGCCGTGACTTTGTTTGATTGGCCCTTTTGGGCGCTTGCTGTTTTTGCATATGTCATCATCCAGCGGCTGGCCGAACTCTCTTACGCCAACGCCAACACCAATCGCCTGCTCGCCGAGGGTGGTTGCGAGCATGGGGCCAAGCATTATCCTTTGTTCATCATACTCCACAGCGGTTGGTTGATTGCGATTCTTTTGTTTGCTGTTCCTACTGCCGCCCCCGACCTGTTTTTGCTTAACCTGTTTATTGCCAGCCAGACGTTCCGCTTCTGGACTTTGGCCAGCATTGGCCGCTGGTGGACCACACGGATCATTAGTGCCCCCCACTTCCCGCGGGTAAAGCGCGGGCCGTACCGCTTTATAAAGCACCCGAATTACGCTTTGGTCGTTGTCGAAATTGCGGTTTTACCCCTGCTTTTGGGCGCGCCTGCCATGGCCATAACTTTTTCGATATTGAATGCAGCATTATTATGGTGGCGGATCAGGATTGAAAATGAAGTGCTCGCGGAGCGCATTGGCACCCCTTGACCCGGTAGCAGACGGGCGCTAAAGGCGCGCATTCCCAAGGCCGGAGGTATGATTCTCTTTGGTCCAATGGGAAGTACTCAGAATAGCAGCACATTGTGTGATCGGCCGGGTGGGCCAAAGGCTGAGCCTCCACCGCAAAATACGGCTGCCCACCCAAAGTAACCGCTTTAAACAAGGTGAAGACATGCCAACGATCAACCAGCTGGTCCGCAAGGGCCGGACCCCGCAGAAGGTCAAGTCCAAGGTCCCTGCGATGGACCAAAACCCACAGAAGCGCGGCGTTTGCACGCGCGTTTATACAACGACCCCGAAAAAGCCGAACTCAGCTTTGCGTAAAGTTGCGAAGATCCGTCTGACCAACCAGCGTGAAGTTATTTCCTATATCCCCGGTGAAGGCCACAACCTTCAGGAGCATAGCGTTGTGCTTATCCGTGGTGGACGCGTACGCGATCTCCCCGGTGTGCGTTACCACGTGCTTCGCGGCGTACTCGATACGCAGGGTGTCAAGGACCGCAAGCAATCGCGTTCCAAATATGGTGCAAAGCGTCCGAAGTAATTCGAACGTACCATTGGCTGGCCCGATTGGCGCGTTCTCACGCTGCCACTGGTCCCATGAGATAAAGGAAATATATTATGTCACGTCGTCGTCGTCCCGAAAAGCGCATCATTCTTCCCGATCCCAAATTCGGTGATATCGTGCTGTCGAAGTTCATGAACAACCTGATGCTTGATGGTAAGAAATCAGCTGCAGAACGTATCGTTTATGGTGCTTTGGAGACTGTTGAAGCGCGCGCCAAGAAAGATCCGATCCAGACCTTCCATGAAGCGCTTGATAACGTAAAGCCAGGCATCGAAGTCCGCAGCCGCCGCGTTGGTGGTGCGACCTATCAGGTTCCTTGCGAAGTGCGTCCAGAACGCGCGCAGGCACTTGCCATCCGCTGGTTGATTGGCGCTGCACGTAACCGCAGCGAAACCACCATGGCTGCCCGTTTGTCGGGTGAGTTGATGGATGCCGCATCGAACCGCGGTAACGCTGTCAAAAAACGTGAAGATACGCACCGTATGGCAGAAGCCAACCGCGCGTTTGCTCACTACCGCTGGTAATCCCCTTCGAGCCACTTCGGTGGCTCACACTTCGGAGTAACGAATATGGCACGCAGCCATCCACTCAATATGTATCGCAACATCGGTATCATGGCGCATATCGACGCCGGTAAAACCACGACCACCGAGCGAATTCTTTTTTACACCGGCAAGTCGTATAAAATCGGCGAAGTCCATGATGGCGCTGCCACCATGGACTGGATGGAGCAAGAGCAAGAGCGTGGCATCACGATCACTTCGGCTGCTACGACCTGTTTCTGGAACGACCACCGCATCAACATCATTGATACGCCTGGCCACGTCGACTTCACCATTGAAGTTGAGCGTTCGCTGCGCGTTCTCGACGGCGCAGTTGCGTGTTTTGACGGCGTTGCGGGCGTTGAACCGCAATCCGAAACCGTATGGCGTCAGGCTGACAAATACGGCGTTCCGCGCATGTGCTTCATCAACAAGCTTGACCGTACCGGCGCGAACTTCAAATATTGCGTACAGTCGATCATTGATCGTCTGGGCGCGCGTCCTGCTGTGCTGTACATTCCGATCGGTATCGAAGCTGATCTCAAGGGTCTGGTCGATCTTGTGCATAATCGTGCAATCATTTGGAAAGATGAATCGCTTGGTGCGGACTTTTTCTATGAAGACATCCCCGCCGATTTGGCCGCTGAAGCAGCCAAATATCGTAGTGATCTGATCGAGCTTGCTGTTGAGCAAGACGATGACGCGATGGAAGCATATCTGGAGGGCAATGAGCCTGACGTTGCGACGTTGAAGGCGCTGATCCGCAAGGGCACGCTTAACCAGTCATTCGTTCCTGTTTGCTGTGGGTCGGCGTTCAAGAACAAGGGCGTTCAGCCTCTGCTCGATGCCGTAGTTGATTATCTCCCTTCACCGCTCGACATTGAAGACGTTCAGGGTGTCCACATGGACACGCTTGAGCCGGATAGCCGTCCAGCAGCAGACGATGCGCCGTTCTCCGCGCTCGCATTCAAGGTCATGAACGATCCGTTCGTGGGTTCGCTTACCTTCATCCGTATCTATTCAGGTAGCCTCGTTAAGGGCACCTACCTGAACTCAGTGAAGGACAAGAAGGAAAAGGTCGGACGCATGCTCGAAATGCACGCCAACGAACGTAAGGACGTTGACGAGGCGTTTGCAGGTGACATCATCGCGCTTGCGGGCATGAAGGAAACAACCACTGGCGATACGCTGTGTGCCGAACGTTTCCCAATCATTCTTGAGCGTATGGAATTCCCAGACCCAGTTATCGAACTGTCGGTGGAGCCGAAGACCAAGGCTGACCAAGAAAAGATGGGCATCGCGCTCAATCGTCTTTCGGCTGAAGATCCGTCGTTCCGCGTATCTACGGACCATGAATCGGGCCAGACGATCATCAAGGGCATGGGCGAGCTTCACCTCGACATCATCGTCGATCGTATGCGTCGCGAATTCAAGGTTGAAGCCAATGTCGGTGCGCCGCAGGTTGCTTACCGCGAATATCTCGCACGTGAAGTTGATGTCGATTACACCCACAAGAAGCAATCGGGTGGTTCGGGTCAGTTTGGCCGTATCAAGTTCACGGTGAAACCCGGTGAGCGTGGCACCGGCATCATCTTCAAGGATGAAGTCAAAGGCGGGAACATTCCTAAGGAATATATCCCCTCGGTAGAAAAGGGCATGCGCGAAACGGCTGAGTCCGGGTCGCTCATTGGTTTCCCGATCATCGATTTTGAAATCACCCTGTATGACGGCGCGTACCATGATGTCGATTCGTCGGCTCTGGCTTTCGAAATCGCCGGTCGTGCCGGTATGCGCGAAGCTGCGCAAAAGGCCGGCATCAAGCTGCTCGAACCAATCATGAAGGTCGAAGTTGTATCTCCGGAAGAATATCTGGGTGATGTGATCGGCGACATGAACTCACGTCGTGGTCAAATCCAGGGCACTGACAGCCGCGGGAATGCGCAGGTTGTCGAAGCTATGGTGCCTTTGGCCAATATGTTCGGCTATGTGAACCAGCTCCGCTCGTTCACGCAGGGACGTGCAAACTACTCGATGTTCTTTAATCATTATGATGAAGTTCCATCGAACGTTGCGGCCGAAATCAAGGAGAAGCTTGCCTGATAGGCAAAAGCCGATTAATGGCGGCGCCTGATTCAGCAGGCGACGTCCCACCTGAATAAATATTACCTAATCGAAAGAAGGTTTGAAAAAATGGCAAAAGCTAAATTTGAGCGGACGAAACCGCATTGCAACATTGGTACCATCGGTCACGTCGACCACGGTAAGACCACGCTGACTGCAGCAATCACCAAGATCATGGCGGAAACCTACGGCGGTACCGCTGTTGATTTCGCCAACATCGATAAGGCGCCTGAAGAGCGTGAGCGCGGCATCACCATTTCGACAGCGCACGTCGAATATGAAACCGCAAACCGTCACTATGCGCACGTCGATTGCCCAGGTCACGCTGACTATGTTAAGAACATGATCACCGGTGCTGCCCAGATGGACGGCGCGATCCTCGTTGTGAACGCCGCTGACGGCCCGATGCCACAGACCCGCGAGCACATCCTGCTCGCACGTCAGGTTGGCGTGCCTGCACTTGTTGTTTACATGAACAAGGTTGACCAGGTTGACGATGAAGAAATTCTCGAGCTGGTTGAAATGGAAATCCGTGAGCTTCTCTCGAAGTATGATTTCCCAGGCGACGATATTCCAATCGTTCGTGGTTCGGCGCTTGCCGCACTTGAAGGCCGTGACGACAACATCGGCAAGGAATCTGTCCTTGCACTGATGGCTGCTGTTGACGAAGCCATTCCTCAGCCAGAGCGTCCAATCGACAAGCCATTCCTGATGCCAGTTGAAGACGTATTCTCGATCTCGGGTCGTGGTACGGTTGTTACGGGCCGCGTTGAAACCGGTATCGTCAAGGTTGGCGAAGAAGTTGAAATCGTTGGTATCAAGGACACGAAGAAAACGACCGTTACCGGCGTTGAAATGTTCCGCAAGCTGCTCGACGAAGGTCGTGCAGGCGATAACATCGGTGCGCTTGTTCGTGGCGTTGGCCGTGAAGAAGTTGAGCGTGGTCAGGTTCTCTGCAAGCCAGGTTCGGTTACGCCGCACACTGAGTTCTCGGCAGAAATCTACGTCCTTTCGAAGGACGAAGGCGGCCGTCACACGCCATTCTTCGCTAACTATCGCCCACAGTTCTACTTCCGTACGACTGACGTAACCGGCGAAGTAATCCTTCCAGAAGGCACTGAAATGGTTATGCCAGGCGACAACGTAACAATCGCTGTTAAGTTGATTGCACCAATCGCCATGGACCCAGGTCTCCGCTTCGCAATTCGCGAAGGTGGACGAACTGTCGGTTCTGGGGTTGTCAGCACCATCACGAAGTAATATAGGCCGCGCATCCCGCCCGACTCTTTGATTCGGGCGGGGCGGTTTTAAGACATTCAGAACAGTTGTTCCGGCTTCGAAAGCGCAAGTCGGAATGGCTGTTTTTCGGCTCTTTGATATTGATAGAATTTGGAAATTGGTAACACCATGGAAACGCAAAATATTCGCATCCGCCTGAAAGCATTTGACCATCGCGTCCTCGATCAGGCGACTGGCGATATTGCCGACACAGCGCGCCGCACTGGCGCACTCATTCGTGGACCCATTCCACTTCCTACCCGTATCGAAAAGTTCACAGTGAACCGCGGACCGCACGTCGACAAAAAGTCGCGCGAGCAGTTTGAAGTTCGGACATACAAAAGGTTGCTCGACATTGTGCAGCCCACGCCGCAGACCGTAGACGCGCTGATGAAGCTCGATCTTGCTGCCGGTGTGAATGTCGAAATCAAATTGGCGTAAGCCGATACCTCTGCGAAAGCGGAGTGAGACAATAGGAATACCGCCGAGTTCACTCGGGCTGCGTTCCCCGTCTTACCAAATTGCGCATCAAGGTGCGCAACTGGTGCCTAGCCCGGACGGGGCAATGCTTAAAAATTCAGGGCTGGATTTAGGCGTCACGCCCTCCTGGCAATCGTGCCAGCCGGGCCTCTGACATTAGTTGGAGTATGGATCATGCGCACTGGCGTGATCGCGAAAAAGATGGGCATGATGCGCCTCTTCCAAGAGGATGGCCGTCATGTGCCCGTTACCGTATTGGCGCTGGAAGGCTGCCAAGTGGTCGGTGCTCGCAATCAAGAAAAGGATGGCTATTTTGCTGTTCGTCTTGGTGCAGGAGCCCGCAAAGCGAAAAATGTAAACAAACCGCAACGTGGAGAATTTGCCAAGGCACAGGTTGAGCCCAAGGCTCGTGTTGCTGAATTCCGCGTTGATAACGAAGATGGTCTGTTGCCAGTTGGCGCGACCATTACGGCTGATCACTTCATTGCTGGTCAGATGGTTGACATCACTGGTCACACGCAAGGTAAGGGCTTTGCCGGCGCCATGAAGCGTTGGGGCTTCGGCGGTATGCGTGCATCGCATGGTGTTTCAATTACCCACCGTGCCCACGGGTCGACTGGCCAGCGCCAGGATCCTGGCAAGGTTTTCAAAAACAAGAAGATGGCCGGCCACATGGGCGACCGTCAGCGCACCCAGCAAAATTTGATGGTTGTTCGTACCGATGCAGGTCGCGGCCTGATATTCGTGCGCGGCTCAGTCCCCGGTGCGAAGAACGGTTGGCTGCTGATCCGCGATGCCGTCAAGTTGCCATTGCCTGAAGGTGTTCCTTTCCCCGGTGCCATGCGTCGTAATGCCGACGAAACCGCATCTGATGACGCGCCAGCTGGCATGGTCGAAGAAGCGGCAATCGTTGAAACCGATACCGGCCCAACCACCGAAGAAGCTGCAGCGATGATCGCTGAAGCTGATGTGAAGATCGCCGAGCAGGATGCTGATATGGCTGCGGATGCCGCTGAAGACGCGACTGCAGACAAGAAGCCTGAAGGCGAGGGAGCTTAAGCCATGAAACTCAAGGTTCAAACCCTCGACGCCAAGGCTAAGGGCGACATTGATCTGAATGACGACGTATTTGGCATTGAGCCACGCGCTGACATTCTACACCGTGTTGTTACTTGGCAGCGTGAGAAGGCCCGCGGTACGGCTCGTCCGACCCGCGAGCGTTCGGACGTTGCACGCACCGGCAAGAAATTTGGTAACCAGAAGGGTGGCGGTACTGCCCGTCACGGTGACCGCGCTGCTCCGATCTTCATCGGTGGTGGTAAGGCCCATGGTGCCCGTTTGCGTGACTTTAACCCGTCGCTGAACAAGAAGATCCGCTCTTTGGGTCTGAAGATGGCATTGTCGAGCAAGGCAAAGGACGGTTCGTTGATCGTCCTTGAAAATCTAGACCTGGCTGCTGCAAAGACTGCTGCGCTTAAGGGTCAGGTTGGCAAGCTCGGTTTTGGCAAGTCGACACTTGTTATTGATGGCGACACCGTCAGTGACAATTTCCGTCTGGCATCTGCCAACCTTGTCGGCATCAACGTGATGCCAGCTGTTGGCGCGAATGTTTATGACATCCTGAAGCATGACACTCTGGTTCTGACCCGCGCTGCGGTTGAGAAGCTTGAAGCACGCTTCGCCCTTACGGGAGGTGCCAACTAATGGCTAAGGATAAAGCAATCGACGTGCGTCATTATGACGTCATCGTTGCCCCGCACATCACGGAAAAAGCGACCCTGTTGTCGGAACACAATGCTGTTGTGTTCAAGGTCACGGGTGACTCGACCAAGCCACAGATCAAGGCAGCTGTTGAAGCCTTGTTCGATGTGAAGGTCACAAACGTGAACACCCTCGTGCAAAAGGGCAAGACCAAGCGTTGGAAGGGCAAGCCCTACAAGCGCTCGGATGTCAAAAAAGCGATCGTCACTTTGGCCGAAGGCCAGAGCATCGACGTGACCACCGGTATTTAAGGGCAGGATAATGGCACTCAAAAGCTACAAACCAACTAGCCCCGCCCGTCGCGGCCTTGTGCTGGTTGACCGGTCGAGCTTGTACAAAGGCGGTCCTGTCAAGGGATTGACCGAAGGCAAGAGCAAGACCGGCGGCCGTAACAACAAGGGCCACGTGACTTCGCGCGGCATCGGCGGCGGTCACAAGCAAAAATATCGTCTGATCGACTTCAAACGTCGCAAATGGGATATGCCTGCAACGGTCGAGCGTCTGGAGTATGACCCCAACCGTTCCGCTTTCATCGCGCTTGTAAAGTACGAAGACGGCGAACTGGCTTACATCATTGCACCGCAGCGTCTTGCCGTTGGCGATTCGATTGTTGCTGGTGAAAAGACGGACGTTAAGCCTGGCAACGCCATGTTGCTGAGCCAGATGCCCGTCGGTACCATCTGCCACAATATCGAAATGAAGCCCGGCAAAGGTGGTCAGATCGCACGTTCGGCAGGCACCTATGTGCAGCTGGTCGGTCGTGACGGTGGCCGCGTTATCGTTCGCCTGAACTCGGGTGAGCAGCGCTACATTCTCGGTACGTGCATGGGTACAGTTGGCGCGGTTTCGAACCCTGACAACTCGAACACGACACTTGCCAAGGCAGGCCGCAATCGCTGGCGCGGCATTCGCCCGCTAACGCGTGGTGTTGCTAAGAACCCTGTCGATCACCCGCATGGTGGTGGTGAAGGTCGTACATCAGGTGGCCGTCATCCGGTTACACCTTGGGGTAAGCCAACAAAGGGTGCTCGTACCCGCAGCAACAAGTCGACCGACCGGATGATCATCCGTTCGCGGCATGCTAAGAAGAAGAGGTAACTCATGTCTCGTTCCGTCTGGAAAGGTCCGTTTGTTGACCTCTATCTGCTGAAAAAAGCAGAAACCGCTCAGGAAGCATCGAAGGCTGCGCCAATCAAGACTTGGTCGCGTCGCTCGACAATCCTGCCTCAGTTCGTTGGCCTGACGTTCAGCGTCTATAACGGCCACAAGTTCATTCCCGTTTCGGTGAATGAGGACATGGTCGGCCATAAGCTTGGTGAGTTCGCACCTACGCGTACTTATCATGGCCATGGCGCAGATAAGAAGGGCAAACGCTAATGGGTAAGGCATCCGCACCCCGTCGCGTCGCCGACAACGAAGCACTGGCAGTGGGCACAACCATCCGCGGTTCCGCTCAGAAGCTTGGCCTCGTTGCCGCGCTGATCCGTGGCAAGAAGGCCGAAGACGCGCTCAACATTCTGAAATTCTCTACCAAGGGAATGGCAGAAGATGTCCGCAAGGTTCTGGCTTCTGCCATCGCCAACGCCGAAAACAACCATAACCTTGACGTCGACAGCCTTGTCGTTGCCGAGGCTAGTGTTGGCAAGGCACTGACCATGAAGCGTTTCATGGCCCGGGGCCGCGGCAAATCGAGCCGGATCGTTAAACCATTCAGCCGTCTGCGTATCGTTGTGCGCGAACAGCAAGAAGAGGCATAAGTCATGGGTCAGAAATCAAATCCAATCGGGCTTCGCCTGCAAATCAACCGGACTTGGGATAGCCGTTGGTACGCCGAAGGTGCGGAATATGGCCGCATGCTTCTGGAAGATATCAAGATCCGCAAGTTCATCTTTGAAACACTGCCACAAGCAGCGATTTCGAAGGTTGTTATCGAGCGTCCTGCCAAGAATTGCCGCGTTTCAATCTACGCAGCACGTCCTGGCGTGATCATCGGCAAGAAGGGTGCGGACATTGAGAAGCTGAAGAAGCTGATCAACAAGTTCACCACCGCTGAAGTGTCGTTGAACATCGTTGAAATCCGCAAGCCGGAAGTCGACGCGAAGCTCGTAGCGCAAGGTATTGCTGACCAGCTTATCCGCCGTATCGCTTTCCGTCGTGCCATGAAGCGCGCGATGCAGTCAGCTATGCGTTTGGGTGCAGAAGGCATCAAGATTACCTGCGGTGGTCGTTTGGGCGGCGCAGAAATTGCACGCGTTGAATCGTACCGTGAAGGCCGCGTGCCTGCGCATACCCTTCGTGCCAACATTGACTATGCCGAAGCCGAAGCACTGACTGCTTATGGCATCATCGGTATCAAATGCTGGATCTTCAAAGGCGAAATCCTGGGTCATGACCCAATGGCAACTGACCGACTGATGATGGAAGCGCAGACTTCCGGCGTCCGTCCGCAGTCTGACCGCCGCTAAAGGTTAGGAACTAGACATGTTGCAACCAAAGAAAACAAAGTTCCGCAAGCAGTTCAAGGGACGCATCAAGGGCGAAGCCAAGGGCGGGTCTGACCTGAACTTCGGTTCATACGGCCTGAAGGCGCTTGAACCAGAGCGGATTACTGCACGTCAGATCGAAGCGGCTCGTCGCGCGATTACGCGTCACATCAAGCGTCAGGGACGTTTGTGGATCCGCATCTTCCCGGACGTGCCAGTAACGAAGAAGCCTGCTGAAGTCCGTCAGGGTAAGGGCAAGGGTTCGGTCGAATATTGGGCAGCCAAGGTTAAGCCGGGCCGCATCATGTTTGAACTCGACGGTGTTCCTGGTCCAATCGCAGCTGTCGCTTTCCAGCGTGCAGCCATGAAACTGCCAATCAAGACCAAGGTTGTGGCGCGTCTCGGCGACACCTCGCATCTGGGAGCATCATAAGATGAGCAAAACCGAAGATCTCCGCGTCAAGAGTGATGACCAGCTTGCTGTTCAGCTCGGCGAACTGAAGCGCGAAGCGTTCAACCTGCGTTTCCAATCGGCCACTGGCCAGATGGAAAAGCCGGCCCGCGTCCGTGAAGTGCGTCGCGATATCGCCCGCATCAAAACATTGCAGGGTGAGCGCCAGCGCACCGCCGCAAAGACGGCATAAGGAGCTACCCATGCCAAAACGTATTCTCACAGGGACCGTGGTCTCCGACAAGAATGACAAG